>CANSKO010000009.1 GCA_947647505.1 uncultured Roseburia sp.
CCAGAGGAAGAGAGAGGGAAGGAAGTCTGCATGGTTCTGTGTGAAGTTTTGAAGGTATGTGTTACAGGGGTATAGTTCAGTTGGCAGAACGTTGGTCTCCAAAACCAAATGTCGAGGGTTCAAGTCCTTCTGCCCCTGCTGAAAGCTCGATAAAATCTTTTTAACAGATTTTATCGGGTTCTTTTTATATCAGGACTGGAAAGGAAAATAGAATGAAAAAAAACAGAATGCTGCCTTTGCTCATGCTCTTATGCATGATGGGCTGTGCAGGCGCTGCGGGAGAAAAAGAAGAACCGGAACAGAAGACGGAAAATGCAAACGAACAGGTGCAGGAGGCATGCACGGAGGAAGAAATGGAAACGGAAAGCGTCAGCAGCGTAACGGCTTCGGAAGAAAAGGCAGAAAGAATTTTATGCTGGGGAGACAGTCTGACGTATGGGCAGGGAGGAAATGGCGTAACGTATCCTTCCGTTTTGGAGGAGAAGCTGAATCTGGAAGTTTTAAATTATGGCATTCAGGGGGAGACAGCCAGGCAGATAGGCATACGGATGGGTGCGTTTCCAATGTCTGTTGGGGCATGCTCTGTTCCGGCAGAGACGACGCCGGTACAGGTTACGCTCTGGCAGGCGGGAGAGGACCCGATTATGATGCGTCTGGGAGACTGTGCGATCAATCCCTGTTATATAGGAGGGATTGAGGGAACGCTTTCTTATCGGGCAGAAGAGAACGCATACTATTTTGTCAGGACTGAGGCGGGTGACGCTGTATCGGTGGGAGAGGGGACCGAGGTTGAAACGTATGCTTCGCGGAATAAAAAAGAATCTGATATTATCGTGCTTTTTGCCGGCACAAATCTTCCGCCGGATCGGCATACGGTGGGAGAGCTGATTGAACGGGAAAAACAGATGCTGGAATATCTGGGAAGCGAGCGTTATATTGTGATTGGGCTGACTTCAAAGAAGCTGATTCCGGATGTAGAAGAGATCAACGTGGCGCTGCAGGAGGCGTTTGGAGAGCATTTTTTGGATATTCGTTCCTTTTTGCTGGAATATGATTTGAAGGATGCAGGGATCGAGCCGTCTGCAAAAGATAAGAAAAATGTTGCCAGAGGGGAGATTCCCGCTTCGCTTCGCGTAGACGAGGTGCATGGAAATGAAGTGTTTTATCGCCTGATCGGAGAGCGGGTATATGAGAAATTAGAAGAGCTTTCTTATATAACGGAAGAGGATAAAAAATAAAAATACACGTGAATGCGACTGCTGATACAGTTGGTATTCACGTGTATTTTTACACTACAGAAGAATCTTTTTCCTGCCCTTTAACAGCTTTGCTCCGGTCAGAACGAGCAGCGTACCGCAGGCAAGGCCGGAAACAAGAATGCAGATGCCGATGACAAGATTGGCGGCTCCGGAAAAGCCGATTGTTTTATAAATTTTTTCATTCATATAAAAAATCCTCCTACATGATAGTTATATTTTACCATCAATCCTGCAATTATACAAATAAATCTTTTTCAAAAATATTTGTTTGGATGAGAAAGATAGCATCTTTTAGGAATTCTTTAATTTTTTGTGAAAAGGCATGACATTTTAAAAATTTCTGTTATAATTTGAGCATGTTGAACGTTGGATTTCAGATCATCGCGCATAGTAGATGAAGATCTGTTCGTTATGTAAGGCTGGTGAAGAAAATTGAAAAATACGAAAATCAGAAAAATCATTCTTTTTTGTTCTGCGGTATTGAGCGCTGTGTTTTTTGCGCTGTCGCTCTCGTCGCTCTATGTGGAGGCCGATTTCATGGACAGCGGTTTTCATACGCCATGGTTTAGCTGGCAGGTGGATTCCACGGGAGTTTATTTTCTGACGGCGATGCTGTGTCTGGTAACGGCGCGCCTGGCCATGATGGTTTTTCATACGAAGAAGCAGGAAGATTATGAAGCGCTCATCGAGGGATGAGCGCTTTTTATCTTAGATAAAATATGGCGCGAAAAGTGACCTGTCGCAGACAAAGAATCCTGCGTTGCAGGATTCCTTGTTCTTTTGCAGAAGAGGCGCATCGCTGTGATGCGCAAAAGGGAAATTGAGAATGTACGCATTGTGACGCGTATCGGGCAGGGAGCTGCGCTTCGATATGCGAAATAGATGGGATCAGTGAAGCAGCCCCGGCAGATAGCCGCATTCTGCAATCATCTGTAAATCATTTTCTATGGTGATGCCGGAGGTTGTGAGCATATCGCCGGAAATGGCGGCGTTGGCCCCGGAAAGAAAGCAGGCTTTTCCTTTGTCGGGCATAAGGCCTCTGCCGCCTGCAAGCCGTATTGCGGCGTCCGGCAAAAGAAAGCGGAACATGGCGACGGTTCGACGTATTTCATCGTATTGCAGCATAGGCTGATGCTCCAGAGGCGTGCCGGGAACAGGGTGTAATACGTTCAGCGGAACGGAGGAAATGCCAAGCTCCCGCAGCTTCAGCGCAAGGTCAATGCGATCCTGCATCGTTTCTCCAAGACCGATAATGCCGCCGCTGCATACCTGCATGCCGGCTGCTTTTGCCGCCTGGATTGCCGCTATTTTATCTTTTATCGTATGCGTAGTGCAGATATGAGGAAAAAAGCGTTCAGAGGCTTCCAGGTTGTTATGTACGCGGGTGGCGCCGGCATTTAGCAGCAGTCGGTATTGAGCTTCGTTTAAAAGCCCGGGCGAAACACAAATTCGAATGGAACAGGCTTCTTTTATTTTGCGGATGGATGCGCAGAGAGAATCGATTTCCGCATCGCTTAACGCGCGTCCCGATGTCACAATGGAGTAACGCAGAACGCCGCGCTCCTCGTTGCAGACAGCCTGTTTTACGAAAGCGCTGGCGTCCAGGAGCGGATATTCCGGGATATCCGCGTGATTGTATGCAGATTGTGCGCAGTATTTGCAGTTTTCCGGGCAGCGACCGCTTTTGCCATTGATAATCGTGCACAGATCGAAACGGCTGCCGCAGAAATGCGTACGGATACGATTGGCGGCGGCACAAAGCGCGTCAAGTGGGAAAGTGAGCAGACGGCTGGATTCTTCTTTTGTAATACGATGTCCCTGATAGAGCTTTTCTTCAAAAAAATAGATGGACGACATAAGCTTCTCCTATAATTTTTCCAATAAATTTGCCTTGTTCAGAGCATTGTGCAATTGTATGCCAATTTTGGAGGAAAGCAAAATTTTAATGGCGTCTCCAATTAAAAATGGAAAGACGCAAACGGTAAGCGCATACCATATGGTGCAGTTTGCTTCAAAGACAAACCAGATTGTGCCAAACAGATAGGCGACGAGCGTGCCGATTGTCATGCCAAGAATGGCAAACAGCGTTTTTCCATGATAGGTCTGAATAAAAATGCCGGAAATGATTGCCATAAAGATAAAGCCGATGAGATATCCGCCAGTAGGCCCCGTCAGCTTTGCGAGTCCTCCGCTATAGGCGGAAAATACCGGCAGGCCTGCCGTTCCAAGCAGAAGATAGATGCAGTAGCTGATCGTGCCAAGCTTTGTGCCAAGCAGATACAATGTAATATAGATGACAAAATTGGTTAAAGAAATCGGCACGGGACCGATGGGGATAGAAAGCGGTCCAAGTATGCACATGAGAGCCGTCATCAGCGCCGTAACAGCAATCTGATAGATGGAAAGGCCGGTTTTTGCAATGCCGGGGGAAGCGTTGTTTTTCTGGTTCATAATGAAAATCCTCCTGTTTTTATTGTTCCGCAGAGAATGCGCTGTGGCGTGTCTTTGTGGATTCTGATTTGATTTTAGGAGATTTTATATAGATTGTCAACTATATTTTTAAAAAGGTTGACAATTTGATTCGTAGCAGGAAAACAAATTAAGAGGAAACGATTCTTGTTAAAATACCCAAAATTGACATTTTTTTCAAAAAATTTTTCGTCATATACTATAATTATTCTTGTAAAAAAAGTTTGTCTATGCTATAATCCCTTTGTAAATAAGTCTGGTAACTATCCGGACTGAAACAAAAAGGAGGATTTAAAGAAATGAAAAAGAAGTTTTTGGCAGCATTTTTATGTGTTGCAATGACAGCGACGATGTTTGCAGGCTGCGGCGATAAGAAGGATGAGCCGGCTGCAGACAGCAACGGCACAACAGACACTACAGCGGCAGACGACAATGCGAATCAGGAAGGCGAAACCAGCGATGCAAATGTGGCGGTATTCTATTATACGTTTGCGGATACATACATTGCTTCCGTACGTACGGCGCTTGATGCGAAGCTGGAAGAAATGGGAATCACCTATCAGGATTACGATTCCAACAACAGCCAGACGACGCAGAATGAGCAGATCGACACGGCAATCCAGACAGGCGCGAATCTTCTGATCGTAAATATTGTTACTTCCGGTTCTGTAGAAGCTTCTCAGACGATTGTAGACAAAGCGAATGCAGCGGGCGTTCCGGTTATCTTCTTCAACCGTGCAGTAGAGGATGCGGATACGGAAGGACAGGTGCTTGGAAGCTATGCGAACTGTGCGTTTGTAGGAACAGACGCTCCGGAAGCTGGCCATATGCAGGGACAGATGATTGGCGAGTATCTTGTTGAGAACTTTGACAAGGTTGACTTAAACGGCGACGGCAAAATTTCTTACGCTATGATGATGGGTGAGCTTGGAAACGCAGAAGCAATTGCCCGTACGCAGTTTGGCGTGGAGGATGCAAACAAAGTTCTGGTAGAAGCCGGCAAAGCGGAACTGGAATATTTTGATACGGCAAGCCCTGACAAATATCAGGTAGACAAAGAAGGCAAGTGGAGCGCGCAGGCGGCTACGGAATACATGAATACGAACCTTTCGCAGTTCAATGAAGGCAACAATAACATGATCGAGCTTGTTATCTGCAACAATGACGGCATGGCGGAAGGCGTTATCACATCTTTGAATGACAAAGGCTATAATACAGGCGATGACAAATTCATCCCGGTATTCGGCGTAGATGCAACGGATGCTGCAAAACAGCTGATCGCTGACGGCAAAATGGTTGGTACGATTAAGCAGGATGCAGAAGGTATGGCTGATTGTATCGCATTCCTGACAGGAAATGTATCGGGCGGCAAAGAGCTTATGGACGGAACGGACGGATACAACATTGCTCCGAACGTTTCCAATAAGATCTATATCCCGTATGCAGCTTATACAGGAGAATAATTGTAAGGAATATCGTTAAACTGAAAAAGCAAGAAGAGGGCCGTCCAAGGGTGGCGACCCTCTTTATATGTCAAAATCGACGAAAATGAAGGACAATGCAAAATAAAGATTGGAGGGTAAATTATGGGACAGGATGTTCTGCTGCAGATGACAAATATATGTAAAGAATTTCCCGGCGTAAAAGCATTGGACCATGTTTCCCTGACTGTAAAAAGGGGAACGGTACACGCACTGATGGGTGAAAACGGTGCGGGAAAATCTACCCTGATGAAATGCCTGTTTGGTATGTATTCCAAGAATAGCGGACAGATTTTTCTGGAGGGGAAAGAGGTAAATTTCAAAGATTCCAAAGAAGCGCTGGAAAATGGCGTGGCCATGGTGCATCAGGAATTGAATCAGGCATTAAAACGAAATGTTATGGACAATATCTGGCTGGGACGTTATCCCAAAATTGCCGGCGTTATGGTAAATGAGAAAAAGATGTACGACGATACGATAGAGCTGTTCAAAAAACTCGAAATCGACGTAGATCCGAAGCGAATTATGAGCACGATGCCGGTGTCCCAGAGACAGATGGCGGAAATTGCAAAAGCAGTTTCTTTTAATTCGAAAATAATTGTATTTGATGAACCGACTTCTTCTCTGACGGAGCAGGAGGTAGAGCATTTATTTAAAATTATCAATATGCTTCGCGATCAGGGATGCGGAATCATTTATATTTCTCATAAGATGGCGGAAATTCTCCGGATTTCCGATGAAGTTACAGTTATGCGAGACGGTCAGTATGTGGCGACGAAGGCGGCGAAAGATCTGACGACGGATGAAATTATCCGTTTGATGGTTGGACGCGAGCTGAGCAACCAGTTTCCGCCAAAGACGAATAAGCCGGGGGAAGTCGCTCTGGAAGTGGAAGGACTGACGGCGCAGTACTCTCTGTTAAAAGATGTATCTTTTAAGGTGCGTCAGGGTGAGGTGGTTGGACTTGCCGGACTTGATGGAAGCGGGCGTACGGAATGCCTGGAGAATATTTTTGGCGTTGCGACAAGAAAAGGCGGCGTTATTAAGCTGCACGGTAAGGTAGTGAAAAACCGCAATGCAAGGGAGTCAATCAAAAATGGATTTGCGCTTCTGACGGAGGAGCGGCGGGCAACCGGTATTTTCGGGGTTCTGGATATCCGGGAAAATACGGTAATCTCCAGTTTGAAGAAGCATTTGAAGCATCATGCCTATCTGAGCAATAAGTCGATGAAGGAAGATACGCAGTGGTCAATTGACGCGATGCATACGAAGACGCCGTCGCAGGAGACGAAGATTCGTTCGCTCTCCGGCGGTAATCAGCAGAAGGTTATTCTGGGCAGGTGGCTTTTGACAGAGCCGGAAGTGCTGCTGTTAGATGAACCGACGCGTGGAATTGACGTCGGCGCAAAGTATGAGATATATCAGCTGATTTTGGATTTGGTAAACAAAGGGAAAATCGTTATTGTCGTATCTTCTGAGATGCCGGAGCTTCTTGGCATTTGCGACCGCATTCTCGTTATGTCCGGCGGAAGGCTGGCAGGAGAAGTCGAGGCGGCGAATACGACGCAGGAAGAGATCATGACATACGCAGCAAAATATGTATAAGGGAGGCAGAGTAACATGAAAGTTGTTGAGAATATGAAAAACCGCTATGCAGCGTATCAGGAGCTGGATAGCAAAGACAAAAAGACTTTTTGGAAAGAGACGCTTTTGAATAATGCATTATACATCCTGCTTATCGTTGCGGTAATTTATACCTATACGCGTAATAACCAGTTCCTGACGATCGGCTCTATTATGAATATCATCAGCCTGTCCGCGGCGTATCTTCCGATTGCCTGCGGTATTGCAGGATGTATCGTACTGACGGGCACAGACCTTTCCGCAGGGCGTGTGGTAGGTCTGACCGCCTGTATATCGGCATCCCTTTTACAGTCCATGGATTATGCGACAAGAATGTATGGCGATATGCCGGTATTGCCGATTCCTCTTGTTATCTTAATTGTCATTGCAGTCGGAGGATTGATCGGTCTGGTCAACGGTTTTTTCGTGGCAAAATTCGGACTGCATCCGTTTATTGTAACGCTGGCGACGCAGCTGATTACATACGGCCTTCTGATGATGTACATTATGTCGAACGGCAACAATGGACAGCCGCTTTCCGGTCTGGACAGTTCGTTTAAAAGCTTTGTAACAGGAAGCTTTGTCGGCATTGGCGGCGTTCCGATTCCGAACTATGTATGGTATGCAGTCATTATTGTAATTCTTATGTGGTTTGTCTGGAATAAGACGACGTTCGGCAAAAACATGTTTGCCGTTGGTTCCAATCCGGAAGCGGCAAATGTATCCGGCGTAAATGTTATGCGCACAACGATTCTTGTACACACGCTTGCTGGCGCGATGTATGGAATTACCGGATTTATTGAGTCAGCGCGAATTGGCTCCAACAGCGCCGGCACGGGTCTGAATTATGAGTGTGACGCGATTGCGGCCTGCGTAATCGGCGGCGTATCTTTCGTCGGCGGTACCGGTAAGATCAGCGGCGTAGTGCTTGGCATATTTATACTCCGTATTATTTTTGGCGCATTGATCTTCTTGTCGATTGACCAGAACTGGCAGTTTGTCATTAAGGGACTGATTATCCTGGTAGCCTGTGCAATTGATATGAGAAAATATCTGGTGCGTAAATAATTTAGAATCTGAAATGCCATGGATCCCATTTGGGATCCATGGTCATTCTGCTTTTAGAGAGGTATCTTATGAATAACAGTATGAGAAACAGGGGACGAAGCGCAATTTACCCTATGGCCGGTTTTTATCTGATTTACATGGCGTATCAGATTTTTACAAACCGTTCGGAAAGCTCCGGAGGAGAATTTCTGGCGATTATGGCTGGCGCCATAGCTTTTCTTCTGATCGGCGGAGCCATGATCGTCTTTGGACTGTACCTGTTTTATAAAAACGGGAAAGAGCTTCAGGACGCTGCGGAAAAAAGAAAGCTTCAGGAGGAAGGAGAGCATGGGGAAACGCTTGACATTTCCGAAAAAGAATGATTAAATGAAGATGGTTACGCAGAAAGAAATATAGCGGTGAATCGAATAAAATGCCGACCGTCCGGGCGCAGCGTCTGGATCAGTTGGCCTTTTTTAGAATCAAAAACAGGAGAGAAAACTATGAAATTACTATCATTGGAACACCAGCTTTGCAGCAATCCCTATCCGGGAAGAGGAATTGTCATTGGTAAGAGCGGTGACGGCAGATATGCGGTGACGGCTTATTTTATCATGGGAAGAAGCGAAAACAGCCGCAACCGTATTTTTGTCGAAGACGGAGAGGGCATTCGCACACAGGCGTATGATCCGGCGAAGCTGAGCGATCCAAGCCTGATTATTTATGCGCCGGTACGCGTTATGGGCAATAAAACGATTGTGACAAACGGCGATCAGACGGATACGATTTATGTAGGGATGGATCAGCAGCAGACGTTTGAGCAGACGCTGCGCAGCCGGGAATTTGAACCGGACGCGCCCAATTATACGCCGAGAATTTCCGGCATTCTGCATATAGAGCAGGGGACGTATCATTATGCAATGTCGATTTTAAAAAGCAATAATGGAGATCCGGCGTCCTGTTGCCGTTATACGTTTGCATATGAAAACCCGCAAAATGGAGAGGGGCGTTATATTCACACGTATATGGGTGACGGAAACCCGCTGCCTTCGTTTGAGGGAGAACCGGAATGGGTGAAAATCGAAGGCGATATCGATGCGTTTTCCAATCGGATCTGGAGTTGTTTAAACGAAGCGAACAAAGTGTCGCTCTTTGTGCGTTACATTGATCTTTCCGATGGCTCCTATACGACAAGAATATGCAATAAACATCAGTGACAGGGAGGAAAAGGATGAAAGAGCTGGAATTAAAATACGGATGTAACCCGAATCAGAAGCCATCCCGCATTTATGTGGAAAACAAAGAGCTGCCAATTACGGTATTGAGTGGAAAGCCGGGATATATCAATTTTCTGGATGCGCTGAATGGCTGGCAGCTTGTGCGTGAGCTGAAGGCGGCGACGGGAATGGCGGCAGCGGCATCGTTTAAACACGTCTCTCCGGCGGGAGCGGCAGTTGGGCTTCCACTGTCTGACGTGGAAAGAAAAATTTACTGGGCGGATGATCTGGATCTGACATTTTCGCCTCTGGCGAATGCGTATGCGAGAGCGCGCGGCGCGGATCGCATGTCTTCTTTTGGAGACTTTATTTCGCTTTCCGACGTTTGTGATGTGGCGACGGCAACGTTGATTAAAAGGGAAGTCTCCGACGGCGTCATTGCGCCGGGATACGAACCGGAAGCGCTTGCGCTGTTAAAGGAAAAGAAAAACGGCAATTACAATGTGATTGCGATTGATCCGGATTATGAACCGGAGGCGCTGGAACGAAAGCAGGTTTTTGGCATAACGTTTGAACAGGGAAGGAATGAACTTCGCATTGACGAAGCGTTTTTTGACAATATTGTGACAACAAACAGGACGCTGACGAAACAGGCGAAAATTGATCTTGCGATTTCTATGATTACATTGAAATATACACAGTCCAATTCCGTCTGCTATGTCAAAGACGGGCAGGCGATTGGCATTGGAGCGGGACAGCAGAGCCGCATCCACTGCACGCGTCTTGCGGGCGCAAAAGCAGACAACTGGTTTTTGCGTCAGTCTCCGAAGGCGCTTGGACTGCAGTTTGTAGACGGCATTCGGCGGGCCGACAGAGACAATGCGATAGATCTTTATATCGGAGAAGACGATGAGGATGTGCTTGCGGACGGCGTATGGGAATCCATATTTAAAGTAAAGCCGGAAGCGTTTACAAGAGAAGAAAAACGTGCGTGGCTGGATCGCATGACGGGCGTGACGCTTGGCTCAGATGCGTTTTTCCCGTTTGGCGATAATATTGAACGCGCACATAAAAGCGGCGTGCAGTACGTGGCGCAGCCAGGCGGCTCCATTCGGGACGATCATGTGATTGACACCTGCAATAAATATGGCATGGTCATGTGTTTTACCGGAATTCGCCTGTTTCATCATTGAGGCTGTTTTCAGTTTTCTTTCAGGATTTTCGTTTATAATTTTTACAGAAATTTTTTAATCAGAAGCTCTGTTTATGGCTGAACAAAACCACTCTGTGCAAATGTCAGGATGCCTGCATCAAAAGGAGGGCGGGATGAAGGGATGTACAGGTGAGGATTCAGACTCTGGAGAGGGTCTATAAACACTACTACAATTTTATAGTATAAGGAGGAGCGTATGAAGGGAGAATTATGGTATCTTTGCAAAAAGGCAGTCGCTGGAATGCTGGCGTTTGCAGTGTGCTTTACCGGTATGCAGATGCCGTCTGCGGACAGCATGGAAGTGAAAGCGGCGGAAACGCCAATTTCCATTTTGAGTGAAGACGATCTGAAAAAGATCGGAAACTCAGAGCAATATCCGATGGATGGAGATTACGTGCTGGGAGCGGATATTCAGCTGAGCGGGGAAAACTGGACGCCGATTGGAGGCGCGGTTGGAGACTATAAGGAAACAAGCGGGTCGCGCGTATTTTCCGGTACGCTGGATGGACAGGGACATACGATTGACGGACTGACGATACAGTACAATGGCGTGAATTCAGGAGGATTTAATGCGTCCGGTCTGTTTGCCATCGTCGCAAGTGAAAAGGCCGGCGATTATGCAGAAATAAAAAATATCAATTTCACAGGCGTATCGATTACGCATACGCTTGGCAAAGGCGATACGATTGGAGCATTGACGGGCGGTGTGAGCGGATATGCAAAAATAGAAAATGTTGCGGTTCTGGATGGAAGCATTACAGTGAACGCCGGCGACGGCAATGGCGATCTGATTGGCGTCGGGGGACTGATCGGACAGACGCGGATGTATGCGGAAAACGTGCAGCTGAAATCTTTGTATAATGCAGCGGACGTAACGGTATTGCAGGACTCCTTCACGTATCCGACGCGCTGTGGCGGCATTATTGGGCGCATTCACCCGGGAGATGGCGGTAATTCTCAGATTGGCGCTTTAACCTCCTGCGTAAATACAGGAAAAATCACATTTAAAGGAAGCAAAGGCTATGCCATTAACGGATGCAGTTCAAATGAGCCGAATCAGGCGGTGGATACAAAAAATATTACGAACTGTTTTTACCTTGCAGGCAGCGGAATGGATTATGCAGATTCAACGTCTGTATCCAAAACGGAAGCGGAGCTTGCCAGTCAGGAAGTTTTAAAGGCTCTGGGTGATCAGTGGATGGTAAAAAATGGCTCTTTATGCCTGAAAATCAGCGAAAGCGCTCTTGCGGCATCCATTCCTCTGCCGGAGTTTGCGGAAGGGGACAGCGCTTCTTCCGTTACGCAGAACTTTAAAGTTCCTCTGGCTTATACGACGGAAAACGGAGAAGAAGCAATTACGTGGAAAAGCAGTGAGGAATCGGTGATTTCCATTGACGGAAAGACGGGCGTTGCAACCGTATCTCCGGTTTATGTATCGACAAAGGTAACGCTGACGGCAGAAACAGCGTCCGGACGGAAGCGTATAATCACTGTTACCGTTGTGTCGGATTCTGAGATGGCGCTGTCTCTGGACCAGAAGTATGCGACGCCGGGCAAGTCGATTGTGGCGTCCGTTGTCAATGCGCCAAAAGATCTTAAGATATCTTATGTCTGGACCGTGGACGGAAAAAGAGTGTCGGATACGGATACGTATACGCCGCAGAGTACAGATCTGGAAAAAATGATGATCGTAACGGCAACGGCAAATGGAATGCAGATTGGCTCAAAAGAGATGTATGTCAGCAAGCTTCCGGTCGTTTATATCAATACGGATGACGGGAACCAGATTACCGACAAGGAGAATTACAAGGATGCGACGATGCGCATTCAGGGCAACGATAAGTATAATGATGACAGTCTGAATGCAAACGGCGTCGATCTTTACGATGGCGCGATTGAGATCAGAGGGCGGGGAAACAGTACCTGGAATTTGAGTTACAGCAAGCTTCCATATAAGATTAAGCTGAAAGATAAGACGAATCTGCTTGGCTTTGGCAGCAGCAAGCATTGGGTGCTTCTGGCCAATTATATGGACGAATCGCTGCTTCGTAATACGCTTTCTTATGACCTGTCAGGAGAGATGGGCATGCGGTATCTGCCATCGGCGCATGTGGATGTGATTTTAAATGGCAGATATGCAGGGAATTATCAGCTTTTGGGCAATGTCCGGGTTGATAAAAACCGTGTGAACGTTTATGACTGGGAAGGGCTTGCAGGCGATGTGGCGGAAGCGATCGCAGACAAAGAGACGGCGTCCGGCAATAAAATAAAAGCGGGCGATCTGGAGGACTATCTGAATGAAAATATGCAGTGGATCACCAGCGACAGCGTTGCATATAACGGAAAGAATTACCGGATTTCGGATTATTATAAGAGCATTCCAAAGACAGCGGACGGCAAAGTGGACGTTTCAGGCGGCTTCCTGTTCGAGCTGGACGAATATTTTGACGAAGTGTCCAAATTCTATACGGATTCTGAATTGCCGATTATGGTGAAAAGCCCGGAATTTCTCCGGCCTACAATAGGAAGAACGGATCAGGAGGATATGGGCAAAGAACGATGCGACGCGCTGTACGCCTATGCAAGAGAGTATATGCAGGCAGTGGAGGACAGCGTGCATGCGGATGACTTTTACGCAGACGTTCAAAAGACGGGCGGAGACAAGAATGCGGCCAGCTTTACGGAGGATTATGAAGGCAGAAGGCACTATACGGAGCTTGTCGATCTGGATTCTCTGGTTCGCTATCTGATTTTAAATGAGTTTTTCTGGAATACGGAGACGATGAAAAAAAGCTCCTATATGTACAAAGACCGTGGCAAGAAGCTGTTTATCGGACCGGTATGGGATATGGACTGGACGTCAAACAGCATGGTCAGCGAGTCAGAAACATCGGATTACAGCGTATGGATGATAAAATCGACCAGTGACAGAAGCGATATTCAGAAAAATTCATGGTATCTTTCGCTGATTAAGGATCCGTATTTTGTGCAGAAGATGCTGGAATGCTATACGGAAAACAGGCAAAATTTCGAGGATATTGTAAAAGAGAATGGATTGATTGACCAAAATGTTGCATACCTGAGAGAATCTGCGAATGTAAATTACAGCAACGGTTTTCTGCGGTATGATTGCAATATGGACTTTGAGAGCGCCACAAATCGGCTGAAGACGTTTCTGGTGAATCGTCTTGGCTGGATGGATGCGCAGTTTAAAGATCTTTCGACGCTTCTGAAATCGCTTGGAGCCTATCAGGGATCGAGCCAGATTTCCGTAACGGCGGGCGGATTTGACAAGGGAGAAACGACGACGACATATACGGCCGAGGTTGCGGATAAAAACGCTGTAAAGATTGCGTTTTATGTCAACGGCATTCAGGAAGGCATCGTGGACGTGGCGGATCAGAAAGCAGTATTCGTGTCGCAGGACGCCCATCTGGAGCGCAGAAAAGGAGCGAAAAACGTCGTACAGGTCAGGGCGATGGACGCTTCCGGCAATCTGCTTTCAAATGTCAACAGCTATGCGGTATTTGAAAAGGAACTGCCGGTGGAAAAATTAAGCTGTACGGTTACGATCAAAGAAGCGGTGCGGGCGCATGTCGGCTCCGTTCTGACGGCGGAAGTGACGGACAGCAATCATACGGGCGAGCTTTCCTATCAGTGGAAAGCAGACGGCAAAGCGATTTCAGGCGCGACGTATGCGACGTATATTGTGACGGAAAAAGAAAAGGGCAAAACGATTACCGTGGAAGTGTCCAGCAGCATCGAAGAAGGGACAGTAGAGAGCGCGGCTACCGGGGCGATTCTGGAGGAAATGCAAAACGATCATCTGTTGATTCATCAGGTGTTTGGCGGAGGAGCGAATGACGGCGCTTCCATCAGTCACAGTTTTATCGAGCTGTACAATCCAACGGATGCGGCAGTTTCCCTGAAGGGCTATAAAATCGGGTATTATTCCGGCAGAAAGGACGCGCCTGGATATACGGAAAACGAAGTGTATCTTGAGCTGGATGAGATGAAGGAAATTCCGCCGCAGCACTCGTATCTGATTCGCTGTGAGGCGCAGGACCCGTATGATTTTACGCTGAAGGTGGATGCATTCGATCAGGAATGGACCGTTTCTTCTATGACGGAACCTGAGCCGACAACGCCAACAGAGCCTGAGCCAACGACGCCAACGGAGCCTGAGCCAACGACGCCAACAGAGCCAACGGAGCCTGAGGCATCCATGGCATCCGCGGAGCCTGTCATACAGGTGATTGCAAATAAGCGATATAAGGTCGTGCTTTATAATGGTGAGACGTATGTGGACGGCGTATCGGTGAATGAAACGCCGGCAGAGGGCGCGCCGCTTGCGGATGATCCGGTAAAGGGCGAGATTTTGTCAAAGAATAAAACAGTGCGCCGAAAGAATTTTGCCGATACGGATAATAACGTGGCAGATTTTGATGTGGTGAATTACAAGCCCGATAAAATGACGCCGGAGAAATTGGAATTAAACCGGCCAAGAACGCTTGCGGACGGTGCGTGGAGCAATCCGACAGAGCCGGAGGAGCTTTCCGGTACGGTTTCGATCCGGGGCAATGCAATCGTGGGCGCAATTTTATATGTCGATACGGGAAATGTTGCAAATAATACCGGAGACCTGTCCTACGAGTGGCAGGCGGATCAGAAGAAGATTACGGGAGCAATCGGAGAATTTCTGGAGCTTACGGAGGATTATACAGGAAAAGAAATATCCGTAACGGTAAGAAGCAGCGTAGAAGGCGGAAGCCTGTCCGCTTCTCTTTCCGGCAAAGTGAGCGTTGTGGAAGCGCAGCGGAAGCATCTGCTGGTTCATCAGGTATATGGCGACGGAGGAAAGAAAGACGTTCCGATTTCTCACAGCTTTATTGAATTGTATAATCCAACGGCGGAAGAAGTGGATTTGAGCAGTTATGCGATTGTGTATCGGGATACTTCTGAAGCAGAGGCCGTTCAGGAGAAACTGACGTTAAGCGGAACGGTTCCGGCAAGAGCCTCATATTTGATTCGCTGCGCGGCGGCAACTGCAAATAAGGACGCCATTACAATCGACAAGTTCGATCAGTCGTGGGAGAGCCGGACGATCAATAATAAGCAGTACAGCATTGTATTGGAGAATGACGGCGTCTATGTGGACGGCGTTTCGGTCAATGAAAAGCCGGTAGAAGGCGATCTTGCGTTGACGGACCCGGAGGGCGATACGATTATATCCAAAAATAAGGCAGTGCGCAGAATTGGCTTTATTGATACGGACAATAATGTGCAGGATTTTGAAGTTTTAAATTACAGCAAGCTGCCGAAGGAGCTGATTGAGAAAGTAACGGCCAGAAGCGCAAAGGACGGTTCGTGGGGTCTCAATGCTGAAACGGATCCGGATAAGCCAGGACCGGAAGAACCGGACCCGGATAAGCCAGGACCGGAAGAACCGGACCCGGATAAGCCAGGACCGGAGGAACCGGATCCGGATAAGCCAGGACCGGAGGAACCGGATCCGGATAAGCCAGGACCAGAGGAACCAGACCCGGATAAGCCGGGACCGGGAAATCCAACGCCGGAAGATCCAACGCCGGAAGATCCGGGCACACAGATTCCGATTACAAACCCGGATAATAACCAGCCCGGTCAGGGCGGCGATACAACTCTTCCGTCAATTCCTGCGGCAGGAGAGACGTTTACGTTTGGAACAGGGTGGTATGAGATTACAAAATCAGAAGCCGGCGGCGGTACGGTTACATTTATGAAGCCGGTGAAAAAGACATATACAAAGATTACGATTCCAGATAAAGTGGACTACAAAGGCATTGCATATCAGGTGACGGCGATCCGGGCAGGCGCGTTTAAAAACAATAAAAAGCTGAAAAAAGTAACGATTGGAGCCAATGTAGGGGAAATCGGAGCTTCGGCGTTTGCAGGATGTAAGAAGCTTAAGAGCATTGTAATTCGTTCCACGGTTTTGAAAAAAGTCGGAAAGAAAGCGCTGAAGGGCATTCATGCAAAGTGTAAAATCAAGGCGCCGAAAAAGAAGCTTGGGGCATATCGTAAGATTTTCAAAAAGAAAGGGCAGAAGTCTGGCGTTAAGGTTGTGAAGTAGAGATGGAGAAAATACTGAATTTTATTACAAAAGAAGTGGAAGGGGCGTTTACGGAGTGCGGATATGATAAAAGCTATGCGAAAGTCACATTATCCAATCGCCCTGACCTTTGTGAATATCAGTGCAACGGCGCCCTGGCGGCGGCAAAAGCGTACAAAAAGGCGCCGTTTCTGATTGCGGAAGAGGTTGCGTCAAAGCTTGCGGGGCATGCGGCGTTTTCTGACGTAAGCGTCGTAAAACCCGGATTTTTGAATCTGAAACTGGAGGTCTGCTATCTGGCCGATTATCTGAACCGGATGCAGGAGGACAACGAACGTTTTGGCTGCGAGAAAGCGGCGCAGCCAAAACGGATTCTGATCGATTATGGCGGGCCAAATGTGGCAAAGCCTCTGCACATTGGACACCTGCGTTCTGCAATTATTGGCGAAAGCATTAAGCGGATCGGGCGTTTTATGGGGCATGAGATGATTGGCGACGTGCACCTGGGCGACTGGGGGCTTCAGATGGGGCTGATTATTACGGAGCTTGCGAAGCGAAAGCCGGAGCTTGTCTACTTTGAGGAAGGCTATGCCGGGGAATATCCGGATGAAGCGCCGTTTACGATTTCAGAACTGGAAGAAATCTATCCGACGGCGAGCGCAAAATCCAAAGAGGATGCGTCTTATAAGGAAGAGGCTATGCAGACGACGTATGCGTTGCAGCATGGCCGCCGCGGGTATCAGGCGCTGCTTTCGCACATACTAAACGTATCGGTGACGGATTTAAAACGAAATTATAAGAATTTAAATGTCTCTTTTGACCTGTGGAAGGGTGAGTCGGATGCGCAGCCCTATATTCCCGACATGGTGGAGAAGATGAAAGAAGACGGGTACGCGTATGTCAGCGAAGGCGCGCTCGTCGTGGATGTAAAGGAAGAGACGGATACGAAGGAAGTTCCGCCATGCATGATCTTAAAATCGGACGGCGCATCCCTTTACAATACGACGGATCTTGCGACGATCGTCTGGCGTATGAAGGATTACCATCCCGATCAGATGATCTATGTCGTTGACAAGCGGCAGGAGCTGTATTTTACGCAGGTCTTCCGCTGTGCGAGAAAGACGGGCCTTGTTGGAGAGGATACGCAGCTGACATTTTATGGATTCGGCACGATGAACGGGAAAGACGGAAAGCCGTTTAAAACCAGAGA
Source organism: uncultured Roseburia sp. (assembly GCA_947647505.1). Lineage (GTDB taxonomy): Bacteria > Bacillota > Clostridia > Lachnospirales > Lachnospiraceae > Roseburia_B. Next base: position 17,611 of record CANSKO010000009.1, read on the forward strand.
AGGCGGCGTCATGCGTCTGGAACATCTGCTTTCGGAAATCGATGAAGAGATGTATCGCAAGATTATGGAAAACGCATCCCTGACCGATGAAAAGGAAGCGCGGGAAACGGCGAAGGTCGTTGCGCTTTCTGCGATTAAATACGGCGATTTGTCCAATCAGGCGTCAAAGGATTATATCTTTGATCTGGAGCGCTTTACGTCGTTTGAGGGCAATACGGGACCGTATATCCTCTATACGATTGTCCGCATCAAATCCATTCTTGCCAAATATGCGGCTATGGGAGGCGAGGCGGAGCAGGCGAAGATTCTTCCGGCAAAGTCGGACAGTGAAAAAGATCTGATGCTTGCGCTTGCGCGGTTTTCATCGGCGATGGAAACGGCGTTTCTGGAAACGGCGCCGCACAGACTTTGCGCCTACATTTACGGGCTGGCGAATGCGCTGAATCATTTTTATCATGAGACGAAAATTCTTACGGAGGAGGATGCATGCGTGCGTGCCGGATACATTCGTCTGCTGATGCTGACGAGGGATATTCTGGAAACATGCATTGACGTTCTGGGCTTTTCCGCTCCGGAGCGAATGTAAACGATATACGACAGAAGAAGGCACAATGTCTCAAAAGCGGCAAAGAAGCGTCGCTTTTGAGACATATTTCTGTCAGAAGGATGTTGGAGCAAAGAAATGGAGAAGAAAATAAGAAAGCATTTTATTTTTTACGGAAGGGTGCAGGGGGTTGGCTTTCGGTATCGCGCCTGCTATGCGGCAAAAAAGCTTGGACTGAGCGGGTTTGTGTCAAATCAGTGCAATGGCACGGTGGAGATGGAGGCGCAGGGAAGCGAGGAGGCCATCTGGAAGCTGGTCTGGACGTTAGATCAGACGAAGCCGATTCAAATTGAAGGCATTGAAGAGGAAGAAATTCCTTTCAAAATGGGCGAAAAGGGTTTTCGTACCTTAAATTAAAGAGAAAAGAAGGAAGCGGACCATGCATAAGAATCTGAAAAAAATGATTTCCTACTATAAGCCATACCGCAGGGCATTTGCGGCAGATCTGTTTTTTGCTGTGACGGCGTCTGCGATTGCGCTGATACTGCCGCTGATTGCAAGATATATTACATCGACAGTCATCTACATGGAGCAGGAGGAAGCGCTGCTTCGGATCTTGCAGCTTGGATGTCTGATGGCAGGTTTGGTGGGGGCTTCCTGCTACTGCAATTATTTTATCAGTAATTATGGCCATGTGATGAGCGCAAGAATTGAGTATGATATGCGCGCGGAGGTATTTGACCATTTTCAGAAGCTGTCGTTTGCGTTTTATGACAATCAGAAGGTGGGCGCTCTGATGTCCAGGATTACGACGGATTTGTTTGACATTACGGAGCTGATGCATCATGGGCCGGAGAACATTGTAATTTCTGTTATAAAAATAGCAGGCGCGTTTTTGATCATGCTTTTTATCAGCCCTGCTTTGACGGCGGCTGCGTTTGCGCTTGTTCCGGTCATGTTCGCCTACGCTTATTTTTTCAATGGGAAAATGAAGCGGGCGTTTCGAAAAAACAGGGAAAAGATTGCGGAAATTAACAGTCAGATCGAGGATAACCTTTCCGGTATCCGCGTCGTAAAATCGTTTGCAAATGAAGCGATCGAGCGCGAAAAGTTTCAAAAGGGCAACGGCGGTTTTTTAGAGGCAAAGAAGAACAGCTATCGGTACATGGGCGGTTATCATGCCGGGCTGAGTTCCTTTTCGCTTCTGATTACGGTAGTCGTCCTTGTAGCGGGAGCTGTTTTTATCTCATGGGATGTGATTGCGGTAACGGATCTGATTACGTTTTTACTGTATATCAACGTGCTGACGGAACCGATTAAGACGTTAATTGATTTTACGGAACAGTTTCAAAACGGCTATACGGGATTTGAACGGTTTGTGGAGATTTTGTCGATTGCGCCGGACATTGCAGATACGAAGGATGCGAAGGAGCTTGCCAGAGCAGACGGCGCGATTGACTTTGAAAACGTATCGTTTCGTTATGAAGAAAACAGCGAGAAGGTGTTAAGCCATATCTGTCTGCATGTGGACGCGGGAGAATACGTGGCGCTCGTCGGCTCCTCCGGCGCGGGAAAGAGCACGCTTTGCAGTCTGATTCCCCGATTTTATGATGTGACGGGCGGAGCGGTGAAAATTGATGGACACGACGTTCGCGCGTTGAAGCAAAAAAGCCTGCGGAACCAGATTGGAATTGTGCAGCAGGACGTCTATCTGTTTGCGGGAACAGTGTTGGAAAATATTCGTTATGGAAAGCCGGACGCTACGAGGGAAGAGGTAATGGAGGCGGCAAAAAATGCCAATGCGCATGATTTTATTCTGTCTTTGCCGGATGGTTACGATACGGATATCGGACAGCGCGGCGTCAAGCTTTCCGGCGGACAAAAGCAGAGGCTTTCAATCGCGCGCGTATTCCTGAAAAATCCGCCGATTCTGATTTTTGACGAGGCGACGTCGGCGCTGGATAATGAGAGTGAAAAGGTCGTGCAGGAGTCTTTGGAAAAGCTGGCGAAAAACAGGACGACGTTTGTGATTGCGCACAGGCTGACGACGATTCAAAACGCCGCAAGGATTCTCGTGCTGACGGAAGAGGGGATAGAGGAAGAGGGAAGCCATGCGCAGCTGCTTGCGCAGAACGGGGTTTACGCAAAGTTATATCATATGCATGACGAGCCCCGCACTTGACAAATTCCTGCGTTAAGACTATATTTTCTTTAATTACATTATTTTAGAAAGAGGGCAATGGGCATGATAAAAATTGATATTATTTCCGGGTTTTTAGGAGCGGGCAAGACGACTCTGATTCAAAAGCTTCTGGATGAGGCATACGCCGGAGAAAAGATTGCGCTGATTGAGAACGAGTTTGGCGAGGTTGGCATTGACGGCGGATTTTTACGGGATTCCGGCGTAAATATTACGGAGATGAATTCGGGCTGCATCTGCTGTTCACTGGTGGGGGATTTTGGGAAGAATTTACACGAAGTGATTACGACGTATCATCCGGACCGTATTGTAATTGAGCCTTCCGGCGTAGGGAAGCTTTCGGACGTGATGAAGTCCGTAATCGAGATTGAGAACGCGCAGGATGTGAAATTAAACGCGCTGGTCACAGTTGTAAATGCGAAAAAAGCGTTAAAGCAGATGAAGGCGTTTGGAGAGTTTTTCAATAACCAGATTACGTATGCGACGACAATCGTACTCAGCAGAACGCAGCATATCCCGTCTGAGCAGCTGCAGCTTTGCGTGAAGCAGATGCAGGAATTAAATCCGGAAGCGGCGGTCGTTACAACGCCGTGGGAAGAGCTCTCAGGCGGGCATTTGCTACAGGTTATGGAAGGCGAAGACCGTTTGGAGAAAAAGGCATTTGCAAAAGAGGCGTGCCGCAGGGAAGAAGAGGCGCATGCGCATCACCATGACTGCGGCGCAGAGCAGCATGGGCATGATTGCGGGCATAAGGAACAGCACGGGCATGGCTGCTGTGGGGAAGAGCATCCGCATGACCATGCATGCGGTTCTGCGCATCATCAGGAACATGGCTGCTGTCACGAAGGGCATCAGCATGGCCATACGCATCATCATGCGGAGGAAGTGTTTACAAGCTGGGGAAAAGAAACGCCGCGGAAATATACGAGAGCTGAAATTGAAGGGGCCGTCAAAGCGTTTGCGGAAGGCGATGCATATGGAACGGTGCTGCGCGCCAAGGGCATTGTGGAAAATGCGGAAGGCGGCTGGATGTATTTTGACATGACGCCGGGCGAATATGAAATTCGGAATGGCGAGCCGGATTATACCGGGCGGCTTTGCGTCATAGGAACAGATCTTAAAGAAGAGAAGCTGGAGGAGCTGTTTTACATCGTATAGGAATGGAGGACGGGATGGAGGAAATACCAGTATATTTGTTTACCGGATTTATGGACAGCGGCAAGACGACGCTGATTTGCCAGACGCTTCTTACCGATCATTTTGGCGACGGAGCAAAAACGCTTCTGCTTGTCTGTGAGGATGGAGAAATCGAATACGATGAGGAAGCGATGCGCGCGGCGGGCGTTGAAATGCTTATGGTGGAAAAGGAAGAGGATTTTACGGAAGATCTGCTGAAAAACATCCATCGCCAGTACCAGCCGGATCAGGTTTTTATCGAATACAACGGGACGTGGGGCATGGGTACGCTGCTCGATATGACGCTGCCCGGCGGATGGGTGATTGTGCAGTCGCTGGCGACGGCGGACGCTTCTACGTTTGAGATGTATCTGAACAATATGCGTCCAATGGTTATGGAGCAGCTGTTTCAGTCGGACGTTGTGATCTTTAACCGCTGCGGCGACGATACGCCAAAAGGCAAATTTCGTCGTGCCGTAAAAGCGGTCAATCGTCCTGCGCAGATTGTGTACGAACGCGCTGACGGCACGCTGGACGAATCGGAAGAAGAGCTTCCGTTCGATCTGAATCAGGATATCATTGAAATTACGGATGCGGATTATGCCATCTGGTATATGGACGTGCAGGAGAACTATAAAAAATACGATGGCAGGAAAGTGGAGTTTACCGCGCTTGTCTACAATCCGGACAAAATGAAAAAGGGCGTGATGGCGCCGGGAAGGTTTGCGATGACCTGCTGCATTGAAGACGTGACGTTTCTGGGGCTTAAGTGCAGGTATCCTGATTCGAAAAGCATTCCGCACAAATCCTGGATTCATATAATCGCTGAAATTCGCGTGGAATTTGCAAAGGAATATAAGGGAAGAGGTCCGGTGCTCTATCCGGTCCGCATTACGGACGCTCAGAAGCCGGAAGATGAGCTTGTATATTTTTCTTAATGCGGTTGCGTAATAGATTCTTCTGTTTTTCTTAATAAAAACTTCCAAAATCTGACACGTTTTTTTCAAATGGAATGTGTTATACTGTAAAAGCAGCTTTGAGGTCGGGACAGATGGGGAAAAAGTATGAAGTATATAAGGGAACGAAACGGAAAACATGAAATTGTGGAGCGGAGAAAACACAGTCGGGCGTATGTGATACAGGCTGTTTTAAAATGGGCATTCTGCATCGGAATACTCCTACTGGCCATTTTGCTGTTTCAGTTTTTGGATAAAAAATTAAATGACGGAAAGATTGTAGACCGTATCATTCATGGCTCGGATGATTCGGAAGAAAATAAAGTGCAGAATACGGAACTGTTAGAGACGTCTGAGACAGAGGACGAAGAGGAGGCGGACGTGCTGCGCGTCTGTCTGGATCCGGGGCATGGAGGAATAGATCCCGGCTGCGATTTTGAAGGAAGAATCGAGGCGGATGACAACTGGAAGCTGGCGCTTGCCCTTAAAAAAGAGATGGAAGCGGCCGGAATGGAAGTCGTTATGACAAGGGAAGATAATGATACGAAAGTATTTTTAAAAGACAGGGTTGCAATCGCAAACGCTTCGGATGCGGATTACTTTGTTTCGCTGCATCGCAATAAGGGAGACGGCTATGGCGTTGAGACCTGGATGACGGCAAATGCCGGAGCAGTGACGGAAGCGCTGACGGGCAATGTACATAATGCCATCGTAAGCGCCGAAGTGCAGAGGGACCGCGGCATAAAGACCGGAACGGAAACGGGCGAAGGGTCTGATTATTATGTAATTGGAAATACGACGATGCCGGCCTGTCTGATCGAGTTTGGATTTATCAACGATGCGGAAGACAATCGGCTGTTTGACGCCAATCTGGAAGGGTATGCCAAAGCGATTACGGCGGCGATACAAAATACGTACAATACGTTTGGCGAGGCGGAAGACCTGCCGGAAGATACGCAGAATCCGCAGGAAGGCGCGCAGGAGGAATCGTTGAAGAACGGCATGCGCCTGACATATCCGGTGATTGATAATGTGAGCGCGTTAAGCAGCGAGATTCTGGACTGGGGACAGGGCAGCAACGTAGATGAGCTGAACCGTCCGACCGGCACGGTGGGGTATCAGGAAAAATACAAGGATTACAGCGCGGATTTTATCATTCCGACGACGGAGAAAAAGATTTATCTGACGCTGGATGAAGGGTATGAATACGGCTGTACGCCGACGATCCTAAGCACATTGAAGGAAAAAAACGTAAAGGCGGTATTTTTCGTGACGAAGCCGTATGCGGAAAAAGATCCGGAGCTGGTGCGCCAGATTATAGATGACGGACATATTCTGGGCAATCATTCCGTAACGCATCCTTCTGCGGGCGTGCCAAGCCTTTCACTGGAGGCGCAGGAGCAGGAAGTGATGGGACTGCATGATTATATCAAGGAAAAGTACGATTATGACATGTTTCTGTTTCGTTTTCCGGCAGGAAAATTCAGCGAGCAGTCGCTTGCCGTGCTGAACAACTGCGGGTATCGAAGCGTCTTCTGGAGCTTTGCGTATCTGGATTACGATGTCAACAACCAGCCGGATGAGGCGGAATCCCTCGAAAAGATGCTAAATAAGCTGCATCCGGGCGCCATTTATCTGTTGCATGCGGAGTCCTGGACAAATACAAATGTTCTGGGGCAGTTTATTGACAAAGCCAGAGAAGCCGGCTATGAGTTTGCGCTGTACACGGATACATTGCAGTAGCGGATGGCGGCGGATTCTGTGATTTTCGACAACAAATAGATTGAATTTTAACAGAGAATCCTGTATGATGTTTAAGACGGTATGCGTACCGTCTTAAACCATGTAAGGGAAGATAAAATGAGGAGGATAAGCATGTATCCAATCGTAAAAAAAGAAAAACTGGCGGACAGGATTTTTCTGATGGACGTTCGGGCGCCAAGAGTGGCGAAGACCTGCGAGCCGGGGCAGTTTGTAATTGTAAAAATAGATGAGGAAGGGGAACGCATTCCGCTTACGATCTGTGACTATGACAGAGCGGCGGGGACGATTACGATCGTGTTTCAGACGGTAGGCGCATCGACAGAGCGTATGCAGTATTTGAAGGAAGGCGATGCATTTATGGATTTCGTGGGGCCTTTGGGATGCGCTTCGGAGCTTGTCACTATGGATATAGAAGAGCTTAAGAAAAAGAAGATTGTGTTCATTGCCGGAGGCGTTGGGACGGCGCCTGTGTATCCGCAGGTAAAATGGCTGCATGCGCACGGCGTAGACTGCGACGTGATCATGGGATCCAGAACGAAAGAGCTTTTGTTTTTCACAGAGCAGATGGAGAAGGTTGCGACGAATCTGTATGTGACGACGGATGACGGAAGCTATGGATTTTGCGGCATGGGAACAGATCAGCTTCAGGCTCTGGTGGATGCGGGGCGTACATACAATCACTGCGTTGCGATTGGACCGATGATTATGATGAAATTTGTCTGCCTTCTGACGAAGAAGCTGGAAATCCCAACGATTGTGTCAATGAATCCAATTATGGTAGATGGAACCGGAATGTGCGGCGCATGCAGGCTTACGGTAGGCGGCGAGGTGAAGTTTGCCTGTGTGGACGGACCGGAATTTGACGGGCATCTGGTGGATTTCGATCAGGCGATGAAGCGGCAGCAGCTGTATAAAACAGAGGAAGGAAAAGCGATGCTAAGGCTTGCGGAGGGGGATACGCACCACGGCGGCTGCGGACATTGCGGAGGTGAAAAATAATGGATGTATTAAAGAAAGTTCCGGTAAAAGAGCAGGAACCGCAGGTTCGTGCGCAGAATTTTGAAGAAGTCTGTCTGGGGTATGATGCAAAGGAAGCCGTAAGCGAGTCCGAACGCTGTTTAAACTGCAAGAATGCACAGTGTGTGAAGGGATGTCCCGTTGCCATTGATATTCCCGGTTTTATTTCCGAAATCAAAAACGAAAATTTTGAAAAAGCCTATGAGATTTTAAGCGCGTCGTCTGCGCTGCCGGCTGTCTGCGGGCGCGTCTGCCCGCAGGAGAGCCAGTGCGAAGGGAAATGCATTCGTGGCATCAAGGGAGAGCCCGTTTCCATTGGCAAGCTGGAGCGCTTCACGGCGGACTGGGCAAGAGAGCAGGGTATCGTGCCAAAATCGGATCAGGAGAAGAACGGCCGCAAGGTAGCCGTAGTCGGTTCCGGTCCCGCCGGCCTGACCTGTGCGGGAGATCTGGCGCGGCTTGGATATGATGTGACGATTTTTGAAGCGCTGCACGAAGCGGGCGGCGTATTGATTTATGGCATACCGGAATTTCGTCTGCCCAAGCAGGACGTGGTGGCAAAGGAAGTGGAGAACGTCAAAGCGCTGGGCGTTAAGATTGAGACGAACGTCGTGATTGGACAGTCTACGACGATTGATGAGCTGATGGAAGAAGAGGGATTTGAAGCCGTTTTTATCGGTTCGGGAGCAGGACTGCCGCGGTTTATGGGAATACCGGGCGAACAGGCGAACGGCGTTTTTTCCGCGAATGAATTTCTGACGAGGAACAATTTAATGAAGGCGTTCCGTGAAGAATACGATACGCCGATTATGAAGGGAAAGAACGTGGCCGTTGTCGGCGGCGGCAATGTGGCGATGGACGCCGCAAGGACGGCGCTTCGGCTTGGCGCGAACGTACATATTGTGTACCGCAGAAGTGAGGCGGAGCTTCCGGCCAGAGTGGAAGAAGTGCATCACGCAAAAGAAGAGGGCGTTATTTTTGACCTTCTGACAAATCCCGTTGAAATACTGGTGGATGAAAATGGCTGGGTGAAAGGCATGACCTGTATTCGCATGGAGCTTGGCGAGCCGGACGCTTCCGGCAGAAGGTCTCCTGTGGAGGTGGCAGGCTCTGAATTTGAGATCGAACTGGATACGGTGATTATGTCGCTTGGAACTTCTCCGAATCCGCTGATTTCATCGACGACGAAGGGACTTGAGACAAACCGCAGAAAGTGCATTGTCGCGCAGGAGGAAACGGGCGAAACCTCTAAGCCGGGCGTATTCGCAGGCGGAGACGCGGTAACGGGCGCCGCTACGGTGATTCTTGCAATGGGAGCGGGCAAAGCGGCTGCAAAAGGCATTCATGCATATTTGTCCGGAAAATAAAAGAATAGATACGGCAAACCCCCGGAAGGCGTCTTCCGGGGGTTTATCTGTTATTCCAGATTCAGTTTTTTCTTTGTAAGAATGTGGCAGATCACGTAATAGGCGATGCTGAACAGGAGCGCAAGCGTCAGCGTCGTCAAAAAGATGTGGCGGTAAAGGTCTGATTCCGGAAGCTGCGGCGCTGTTGTGGAAAACGTAACGGTCTGATAGCCCATATAACCTATGCCAACGGCAAAAAGCGACAGCGCGGAAACGATCTGTTGTATCACGTAGAAGACGACGCCTGCGCCGATGGCTGCCGGAATCCGGTAATTATGAAAGAGCTGGCCAACGGAAAGGCTGGCGTAGACCATCATCGTCAGTTCAAAGCAGAAGCCGATCAGCATTAAAGCGACGATGCCAATCGACGGCAGCAGCTCCATGCCGAACATCAGGCAAAAATATTCCTGAAATCGCTGCATATCGGCGGAGGAAGGGAGTCCCGACAGGCCGAGCGCCAGGATCAGGATGGAAGCGGCGCATACGAGAATTGCCAGTAAAAGCCAGGAGACGGCCGCTATAATTTTGCTGTTTAAGGTGGCGGAAACGGATACCGGCAGCGTATGCGTCAGATATCCCTGCTGCGCATACATGGTTTTATAAAAACGGATGGCAAGGTATACGCCGGTAATGATAAAAAGCGCAAGGATGCCGATGACATACAGCAGGATAAAGAATACCTGCAGGACGCCCTGGCCATTTGCGTCATACAGGCTGATTTTCAGATAACCGGTCCATAGCAGCGTAATCAGAAGCACGATGGCGTTCAGCGGAATGAAAAGCTTTGCAGTTTCCTTATATTCGTATTTTAACAGTTTGCCTAACATTTGAATACCTCCCGGAATAAAGAATCTACGGATTTGCCTTTTTCCTCCCTGATTTTGTCAACGGAAGAGGTCAGCACGATCTGTCCTTCTTTGATAAAAATCACTTCGTCGAGTATGTTTTCGATATCGGAAATCAGGTGCGTCGAAATCAGAATCGTCGCGTCCTCGTCATAGTTGCTTAAAATAGTGTTTAGAATATAGTCTCTTGCAGCAGGGTCTACGCCGGCAATTGGTTCGTCCAGGACGTAGAGCTTTGCGCGCCGGCTCATAATTAAAATCAGCTGCACCTTTTCCTTTGTGCCTTTGGACATCGTTTTTAGTTTGTCGTCCGGCTTTATGCCAAGCTTTGCAAGCATATCGTAGGCCCGGTTTTCGTCGAAATCCGCATAAAAATCTTTGAAATAACGTATGATTTCACGGACCCTTGCATGCATGTTCAGGTAGGACTGGTCCGGGAGATAGGAAACGATTTGTTTCGTTTCGATGCCAATGGGGTGCGCGTCTATGGTAAGCGTTCCCTCGCTGGGCGTTAAAAGCCCGTTGATGAGTTTGATCAGCGTGGTTTTGCCGCTGCCGTTTGGTCCAAGCAGACCGATGATGTGGCCGCCGGATACGGTAAGGTTGATATGGCTTAAAGCTGTTTTTTTGCCATATGCCTTGCTCAGATTTTTGCATTCTAAAATTGTGCTCATGCGGGTTCTCCTTTCAAAATTTCTGTCATCAGCGCAAGCGTTTCTTCTTTTTGAAAGCCAAGCATCTGCATGCTTTCCAGAAACTGTTTCATTTTTTCTCTGGCGAGCGTGGTTTTTAATTCTTCAATCATGCTGACATCCTCCGTGATAAATCGTCCACTGGTTCTCTGGGAAAATAAAAGGCCCTTCCGTTCCAGTTCGGAAAGCGCTTTCTGCATCGTATTCGGGTTGACGGCGGCTTCCTGCGCCAGATCGCGTACAGAAGGAAGCTTGCCGCCGGGCGGATACTTGCCGGAAATAATGGAAATCTGAATGATTTCGATCAGCTGCAGAAAGATGGGCCGGTCGGCAGTTAAGTCCCATGCCATGGAATCACCCCTTTCATTGTACTTCTGTATTAAGTTACTAATACAATAATATAAAAATCGGGAATTGTCAAGCGAAAAAAGAAAAAAGACGAACTGCGCAGCCCTCCTGTTCGATGAGGGGCGCGATTCGTCCATTACGGTATCCTGTGTATCGGATATATGCCTGAATTTACCGTGCTTTCAGGCGAAAAAATCGGGCGTTTGAGGTTCGGTGGAGTTTGGCGCAGTCGAATGACAGTCTGTCAGGCACTGCATCAGACGTCTGTTGTCTTCGGGCAGCATAAAACAGAACCGGATATATTTCTGGTTCAGAAACGGGAACGTCGAGCAGTCCCGGATCATCATGCCCTTTCGTATGGCGCGTTCAAACAGATCCTGTGATGTCAGATCGGGCCGCAGAATCTTTGCCAGTATAAAATTTGCGCTGGGAGGATACGGCTTAAAATCAGGCTGTTCCTGCAAAAAATGATAAACGGCTTCGCGTTCTTTTGCAATCAGCGTTCTTGTCGCCTGCATGTAGGATACGTCGGAAAACATCAGCTCACCCGCGATGACGGCGAGAGAATTGATTGTCCACGGATTTTTACGCGTATTGATGGATTTGATCAGGTCCCGGTTTCCGGTGACGGCATAACCAAGACGCAGCCCTGGCGCGGCAAAAAATTTGGCCGTCGAGCGCAGGATGATAATATTGTTGTAATAATGCGTCAGCGGAACGGAAGTTATGTCGTCTACATTTTCTGCAAATTCTACATAAGTTTCGTCGGTCATAACGAAAATATCATATTGCTTGCAGAGATCCAGAATCTGGCGCATCTCTTCCCTTGTAATAGAAGAAGACGTAGGGTTGTTTGGGTTACAGATGACAAGGAGGTCGATGCTTTCATTCAGATGCGACGTAAAGTCGGATAGATTCAGGCGAAAGTCATCTTCTTCCTTTAACGGATAGTAGTGGGTGGCGCCGCCGCCAAGAAACACCTCGCGTTCGTATTCGGAGTAAGTCGGTCCTAAAATCAGGGCTTTTTTGGGATGCTCGATTTGAATAAACAGGGAAATCAGCTCCGTCGAACCGTTTCCAACCAGAATGTTTTCCGGATCGGAATGCACATATTCTGCAATGCAGCGGCGAAGCGAGGCGTACTCTCTGTCGGGATAGCCTGTAATGACGTCCAGCCTTTCGGCAAGCGTCTGCCGCAGCTGTGGAGAAATGCCAAGCGGATTGACATTGGCGGAAAAGCTGACGATGGATTCTTTTGGAATGTTGTAATGCTGCTCTATTTTTTCCAGGTCGCTGCCGTGGAAATGATCTTTGTGTTTTATCATTTACTGTGCCTCCGGTTGAATTTATAGCGTAAATCGTATATAATTATCTGTAATTATAATCATTTTGCAGGAAAAAGCAACAGGAAGCGGGAGGCATTGTGCGTAAGCGTATAGAAGAACTTGCAGAAGGCAGGGTAGAATGTGCCGTGCCTGTCATAGAATTTTCTGTCAGCAGGATTGAAATTGAAGTTCTGGAAGAAGAGGATTACAGGGGAGAGTTTACCATTACAGGCAAAAACCAGATTCCACTGCGTGGAGCCGTTTCGTCTTCCAGCCCGCGGATTACATGTCTGACGGAGGAATTTGAAGGGGAAAAGATTCGGATTCGTTATCAGTTTCACAGCACAGGTCTGACAGAGGGGGATCGCTGGCAGGGCAGTTTTTTCATTTTGTGCGGACAGAGAGAGCATGCCCTCTCTTTTACTGCGTCCATTCTCCGTAAATATCCTGCGTCCGCGTATGGAAGCGTAAAAAGCCCCGCGGATTTTTCGGCTCTGGCGCAGAAAAACTGGCAGGAAGCGGTGCGCGTTTTTTATGATCCGGCGTTTCAGAATGTTTTGAAAAAATGTGATGTGAAGACGCGCCTTTTGTATGCAGGACTGTTCGACGGGAGCAGGGGGGAATGGAATGTAGAGGAATTTCTTCTGGCCTGCGGTTTAAAAGAGCCTGTTTCCATTTCTGTCAGCCAGACGGAATTTCAGTTTGCGCAGGTGAGCGAGCGGACACGACAGGATATCGTGCTTTCGAAAAGCACATGGGGATACGTCGATCTTGCCGTTTCCTGTGATGCGGCGTTTTTAAAAATAGAAAAGAGCAGGATGACGTCGGAAGATTTTCTGGGGAGCGAGGCGAAGCTTCTGTTTTACGTCTGCCCGGAAGCGATGCACGCGGGCAAAAATTTTGGCCGCATTGTCTTTGGGGACGCAACGCAGGAAATTGCCGTGACCGTATGCGCAAAGGCGCCGGAAGCGGAGGAAGGCCGCAGCGTTCGCAGAAGAAGCATACAGAAGCTGCAAAGCGAGCTGTTAAAAACGTATGTGGAATATCGGTTAAAGAAAATCGTAACCGGAAGATGGGCTTCCATTACCTGCGGGATATTAGAAGAGCTTGCGGCGCTGGAGCCGCAGAATTACTGGTACCGCCTGTTTCATGCGCAGACGCTGTGGACAAACGGACAAAAACAGGATGCGGAATGGATGTTGAATGAATTCAAACGCAAGTGCAGAGACAGAAAAAGCCCGCAGTGGGGCTACTATATGTATATCTGCACATTAAAGGAGCATGAGGAGCTTTACATTGACCGCCTGACGGAGGAAATCGAGCAGATCTATCTGGAACATCAGGAAAATGGGCTGCTCTTCTGGTGTCTTTTGTTTTTGCGAAAGGAATATGTTACGAGCGGCCATTTGAAAATAAAGGCTCTGGAGCGGCGGATTATGCATGGAACGCAAAGCCCGCTTCTGTATGCGGAGGCGTATGGGCTGTATTGCAGCGAGCCGTATCTTTTGTGCCAGCTTGGAGAGTTTGAATTTCGGATTTTAAACTGGGCGCGCAGACAGAAAATGCTGACGAAAGCGCTGGTGGAGCAGATTGTGTCGGTATTTCCGGAACGCATTGCGTTTCGGGAGACGGTGTTTGCGCTTCTGGCGGACTGTTACGATTTGATGGACTGCGCCAGAGAGCTGATCTATGGCGAAAAGATGTCGGAGGATAAACGCGTGCTGGCTGCAATCTGCGGATATTTGATTCGCAATCAGAAATATGGGGAGCGTTTTTTTCACTGGTATGCGCTGGGCGTAAAAGAAAAGCTTCGCATTACGGGTCTGTATGAAGCGTATCTGATGTCGATGGACGCAAAAGGCGTACAGGAAGTGCCGCAGATCATTCAGATGTATTTTAAATACAATAATCAGCTGGGCGCAAAGCAGAAAGCGACGCTGTATGTCAATGTGATCGCTGCAAAAGAGGCGCAGCCCAGGACATTTGCGCAACGCTATCCGGCGATGGAAAAATTTGCATTTGAACAGATGGAAGCGGGGCGCATGGATCAGAATCTGGCGGTGATTTACAAAGAAGTTCTGTCGCGCGGCATCTATTCGCCGCAGATATCGGACGCGCTTTCCGATGTTTTGTTTTTGCACAGACTGACCTGTATGCATCCCCATGCATGGCGCGTTATTGTGTATCAGGAACAGATGCAGCGTCCGACGATCGCCGCGTTTGTCGATCATGTGGCCTGTTTTCCGCTGTATTCCAATGCATATTGCATCTTCATCGAGGATCGCAGCGGGCGGCGTATCTGCGCCGGCATAGAGTATCAGCTGGAAAAGCTGATGCAGCCCGGCAGATATATCAGGGCGTGCAGGAAATATTCTCCTGGAAAGCTGCCGTATCTTCTGTATTATTTTGCAAGCCGGAAAGAGCAGACGGTTTTTGCGGAAGAAGATGCGGGGTATTTTCGAACCGTTCTGGAAGCGGACGAGGTGAGAGATGCATACAAAGCGGAGCTGCTTATGAAACTGCTCGCGCTTTTGCATGCGCTTGGACGGACGGAAGAGCTGGAACGGGAGATGGCCCGGATGGATGTTTCTCTGTTGTCCGGCGAGCAGCGGGGAGCATTGCTTAAGATTTGTCTGGAACACAGGCTTTGGGAAGCGGCATATCGCATGGCTGCGTCATATGGATGCAAACAGCCTGCGCCAAAAGAGAGCCTGCCGCTTCTGGAGGATCGCATACATCGTACGCATGGCGCAGAGGAGAGCGTTTTGCTGCACTTATGTGCGGAAGCTTTTTTTGCCGGCGTATACAGCGATGAAACGCTGCGCTATCTTTGCCGGCATTATCATGGCCCGCTCCGGCAGATGAAGGATTTGCTGCATAAAGCAAGGGAGCTGGGCGTTGACGCGGCAAAGCTTGCCGGGCGCATTCTGGTGCAGATGCTTTATACGGCGGAGTTTTCCGAGGATATCGGGGAAATTTACAGATGCTGCGAGGCGGAAATCGACGGGAGGGTCAAACAGGCGTACCTGACCTGCTTTTCCAGCTACAGGCTTGTGGAAGGCGCGTCGCTGCCGGACGGCTTTTTTAAAGCGCTGCAAAACTGGCGGGCCGACGGCAATGCGTTGAATCCGATCTGTGGGCTTGCGCTGCTGCAATATTACGCCCTGCTGCCATCGCTGGAAGAAAAAGAAGAAAAGCAGGCGGAGGGACTGATACAGACGTATTTGTTTCAGGGCATGTGTTTTTCTTTTTTCAGAAATTTCGGACAGGATCTTCTGGTCAGATATCAGCTGTATGACAAATATTTTATCGAATATCAGACAAGAAAGCCCGGTCCGGTCTGGGTGCGGTATAAAAAGAAAGAAGAGGCGTCGTATGTCACCGGCGAGATGACGGAAGCATGCGAGGGCATGTTTGTAAAGAAAATGATTCTTTTTTATGGAGAAGAAGTCGTTTACGATATTTTAGAAGAAGCAGACGGGAAAAAGGAGGTTGTCCGACACGGAGAAATCCACTGTAGTTTTCGGAAGAAGGGCTTTGGCCGTTATGACAGGCTGAATGAGATGACGGCGCTTCTGGCAGAGGGGAATGCGTCAGAGCTTGCTGTAAAAATGGACGAATACAGACAGCTGGATGGCCTGGTGGACGAGATGTTTACAGCACTTGCATAGTGTGCGCATAAAGAGCGCGTAAAAGAGCGGAGAAGAGGTATGGCAGAACGTTATATCGGGATTGATTTGAATGAAAAATATGCAATGGTCAGCTATTATGCAAAGGGCATGTCGGAGCCGGGCACGTTCAGCGCGGTTACGGGAAGCGAAGTGTATAAAATTCCGTTGTGCATTTTAGAGCAGGACGGACGCTGGCAGTATGGCGAAGAGGCGAAAAGGCGCGCGAACGAAGAAGGCGTTCCCTGTGTGGACGGTCTGTGGAAACGGGCGCTGGCGCAGGAGAAGGCGGAGCTTTCCGGGAGCGTCTATGCCGCGTCGGAGCTGTTGTTTCGTTTTCTGAAAAAGCTGCTTGGTCTGCCGCCGCAGGGCGCGGGAGACGTTTTGCCGGATAAGCTGGCTATTGCTACGGAGAATATGGGTTCAGAGCACAGAAAGCTGCTGCAATCGTTTGCAGACTGGGTGGGACTGCCCTCAAAACGGTTGATTTTGCTGGATTACCGGGAGTGCTTTTATTATTATGCATTGAGCCAGCCGGCGGAGATGCATCGTTATGATGCGGCAATGTTCTATTACACGGTAGGAAAGCTGATCGGCTTTCGATTGAGCTGCGACAAAAAGACGACGCCGCAGGTTGTAACGATCGAAGAAAATCGTTATGAAGCGATTTTTGACGACCGGGATAAGGCGTTTGCGGAGATTGCGGAGCAATCGTTTGCGGGGAAAATGATTTCGTCCGTTTATCTGATCGGAGACGGGTTCGACGGAGGATGGATGGAAAAAGCGCTTGCTGTTATCTGTCGCGGACGGCGGGCGTTTATGGGGAAGAATCTGTTTTGCAAAGGCGCCTGTTATGGCGCCGCGGTAAAATCCGGCCAGGCAGTCTGGAATTATGTATATCTGGGAAATAATGAGCTTAAGGTGAATGTGAGCCTGAAAGTGGAAGATCATGGGAAGTCGGAATTCTTATCCCTGATTACGGCCGGAGAGAACTGGTACGAGGCGGGGAAGGAATGTGAAGTGATTTTGAAAGGAGAGCCGTCGGTAGATTTCTGGTTTCAGCCGCCGAAGAGCCGTGAGGCCGTCGTGCGTTCGTTAAACCTGACCGATCTGCCCAGGCGGGAGGAGAAAACGACGCGCCTCCGGATTACCGCAAAGCCGCTTTCGGCGGATAAAATCCGGTTTTCCATTCTGGATATGGGATTTGGAGAAATCGTCCGAAGCTCAGAAAAGGTCTGGGAATACGAGATTACCTTATAGAAACGATGCAAAGGAGAGAGTGCGATGGGGGAATTGCTTCTGTGCAGCCACGGCCTGGCTTATGTGCCGTATTATATTGAAACGATAGCGCTCAACGTATATTCTCTGGAAGAGCTGTGCTGTTATATGGTGCAGAATATGGATCTGCTTGGACCGTCGTTTATGGAGGATGAGCTGATTGAGTGGATCGACGCAGAGTTAGAGATGCATGCGCTTGCCGGGCGGCTGCGCGATTTAAAGTCAGATGGAATGCGGCTTTCGGCATTTGTGACGACGCTGGCGGAAAGCTGCAACTATTGCAGCGGAGAAGAGATTTCCAGCATGCAGAAGGTTCTTCTGGAATATGAAAATAAAAGCGAGACAGAGTGCAGAAAAATCCGGGCGGACCGGCTGCTGCAGAAGAAGCGGTATGGAGCGAGCATTCTGGAGTATCGAAAATTACTGGAGGTGCCCGGCGTATGCGGGGCGCTGGCGGGGAATATCTACCACAATCTGGGGACGGCGTATGCGGGACTGTTTTGTTTCTGGGAAGCTGCGGACTGTTATGGAAAAGCGTATGAGCGGAACCGGAATCCTCTGTCATTGCAGCAGCAGCAGTCGGCGCTTATGCTGGCCGAAGATACGCTGCCAGATCAAAAAGAGCAAAAAGACGACGGCGTGCCGCCGAAGGAGTTATTGAGGCGATGGAAAGAGGCATACATAAAGGGTTGTAAATAAAAAGAGGTGAAACATGGGATTTTTCAGAAGAAGAAAAAAAAGGCTGGAAACGGAGCGCATTCGTCAGGAAAATCCGGCTGTTGGAGCAGAGGAGCTTTTAGAGGGCGCCGCATATGATAAGAAAAAGCTGCAGGAATATATTCTAAACTGCTGTGGACAGATTGCGGAAGATGGCAGGGAGATGGAAGAAGAGCAGGCGGAGTACCGGATTGTCACAGAGTATCTGAATGATATTCAGATGATTGAAAATTTACCGGAAGAGGACATGAGGGAGATTCGCAGCGCGGCGGAACAGGTACAGAACCTGTATCGCAAGCGGCAGGAGTATCAGAATGCGGAGAAAAAAATATCCGACGTTCAGTTTGTGCAGATGCAGCGGGAGGAACAGCAGATTCCCGATGCGATCAACCGTCTGAAAGCCAATGAAGCGTATCAGGACAGCATAAAGCGGGATATGAATTATCTGGAAGGCGAAAAAACCGAATGGTATTACAATAAATTTGATTTGAAACGTCAGCAGAAGATACTGAAGCGTCTTTCGTACATTCTGACGGGGCTTGTCGCGCTTGGCGTCGTGGGACTGTTTGTTGCGCAGACGGCATTTTCTCTGGATATGGCGTACGCATGGATTGGACTGATTCTTCTGGCGGCTCTGGGCGGTTTTGGCATCTTTTTAAAGTTCTCCTGGAACCAGACGGAAATCAGGCGTTCGGAAGTCAATATGAACTATGCCATTACGTTATTGAACCGGGTAAAGATGAAATACGTCAGCATTACGAACGCAGTCGATTATGCCAGAGAAAAATACCATGTGCAGAATGCATATGAATTCAATTATCTCTGGGAGCAGTATCTGAATGAGGTAAAGGAACGCGAGAAATTTCGCCAGGCCAATGAAGATCTGGAATATTTTAATGGAAAGCTGATCCGGCTGTTAAAACGATATCGTTTATACGATGCCAGCGTGTGGGGAAATCAGTCGTCCGCGCTTGTGGATCAGAAAGAAATGGTAGAGGTAAAGCACAATCTGATCGTGCGAAGGCAAAAGCTGCGTTCCAGAATTGTATATCACGTAAAAAACATCAGGGAGCGCAGAAGCGAGATCGACCGAATCCTGAAAAAAGAAAAGATTGATTCGCCGGAAATCCGTCAGATTATTGACTCAATCGACCGGCTGGAACTGGAGGAGTAAACGGATATGACGAAACGGGAAAAAGCGCAGAATCTGTTTTTGGAAGGGTATAACTGCGCGCAGTCTGTTGCAGGCGCGTTTGCAGAGGAGATGGGGATGGCGTTTGACACGGTTGTGAAGCTGTCATCTTCGTTTGGCGCGGGCATGGGCAGAATGCGTGAAGTCTGCGGCGCGGTCAGCGGCATGTTTCTTGTGGCCGGCGCGTTATATGGCTTCCGGGAGCCGGGAGATCCGGCGGCAAAAAAAGAGCATTATGAAAGGATTCAGCTTCTGGCGGCTGCATTTAAGGAGCAGACGGGAAGCATTGTATGCAGAGAGCTGCTTGGAGCCCTGGGAACAGACACAAATCCAACGCCGCAGGCGCGGACAGAAGCGTATTATAAAAAAAGACCCTGCGCCGCGATGGTAGGGCTTGCAGCGGAGATTTTGGAACAATATATGCAAAAAGAAGAAAGAGAGGCAGAGCTTTAACATGACATTAGATCGGCTGCCCATCGGGCAGGAGGCAGTAATTACAGAAGTCGGCGGCGAAGGGGCGCTGCGTCTGCGTCTTTTGGATATGGGACTGATTCCCAAAACCCGCGTGACAGTGAGAAAGACGGCTCCTTTGGGAGACCCGATTGAAATCCGGCTTCGGGGATATGAGCTTACGATCCGTAAGGAAGAGGCGATGAAAATCGAAGTGGAGGCAACAGAGACAGTATGATTTTTGCATTGGCGGGCAATCAGAATTGCGGCAAAACAACGTTATTTAATCAACTGACCGGTTCCAGTCAGCATGTTGGAAATTTTCCGGGCGTAACGGTGGATCAGAAAATGGGACCGATTCGAACGGCTGCGGATGCGCAGGTAGTGGATCTGCCGGGCATTTATTCGCTTCGCCCTTACACGAATGAAGAAATCGTTACAAGGGATTTTATTTTAAATGAAAAGCCGGACGGCATCATCAATATCGTGGACGCGACGAATATCGAACGAAATCTGTATCTGACGCTGCAGCTTCTGGAAATGGACATTCCGATGGTTCTGGCTTTGAACATGATGGATGAGGTGCGGGTAAACGGCGGTTCCATCGACGTGCGCGGGATGGCCCGTGAGCTTGGCATACCCGTCGTTCCCATCAGCGCGGCAAAAGATGAGGGGATCGAAGACCTGATCGATGTGATGCAAAAGACCGCACGGGGCAAAATCCGGCCGAACGTCCGGGATTTTTGTGAAAAGGGCGCAGTGCACCGGTGCATTCACGCCGTTTCGCATCAGGTGGAGGATCATGCGCTTCATATTGGCATGTCGCCGCGGTTTGCCGCTACGAAAATCGTGGAAGGCGACGCGGATATTATCGAACGGCTTGCATTAAGCCAAAATGAATACGATATGATGCAGCATAGCATCGAAGAGATGGAGGCGGACCATGCAATGGACCGCAATGCGGCGCTGGCCGATATGCGCTATGCGTTTATTGAGAAAGTCTGCAGTCGGACGGTGACGCGCTGTAAGGAGAGCAGGGAGCACAAAAGAAGCGTAAGCATAGACCGTGTGCTGACCGGAAAATATCTGGCAATTCCGGTTTTTGTCGGCATTTTGCTTTTGATTTTTTATCTGACGTTTCACGTAATCGGAGACGCGCTGAGCGTCTGGCTTGGAAGCGGCATTGACGCGCTTTCCGGCTTTGTGGAACGCGCGTTGATCCATTACAGTGTAAATCCGGTGATGCGAAGCCTTGTGATTGACGGCATATTTGCCGGAGTGGGCAGCGTATTGAGTTTTCTTCCGATTATCGTCGTGCTGTTTTTTTTCCTTTCGATTCTGGAAGATTCCGGCTATATGGCGCGCATCGCCTTTGTGATGGATAAGCCGCTGCGCAAAATCGGACTCTCCGGTAAAAGCTTTGTGCCGATGCTGATTGGCTTTGGCTGCACTGTGCCGGCTGTTATGGCCAGTCGGACGCTTTCGTCGGAACGGGATCGGAAAATGACGATTCTTTTGACGCCGTTTATCAGCTGTTCGGCTAAAATTCCGATTTATGCCGTATTTTCGGCTGCGTTTTTTCCAGAGTATGCGGCGCTTGTCATGATTGCGCTGTATGCGTTTGGCATCTGCGTCGGGATTGTGGCGTCGCTTTTGCTGAATCGGACCGCGTTCAAAGGCAATTCGATTCCGTTTGTGATGGAACTGCCGAATTACAGGCTTCCGTCGTTTCAGAGCGTGCTGCTTCTGATGTGGGAGAAAGCAAAAGATTTTTTGCAGAGAGCGTTTACGATCATCTTTCTGGCGACGCTTCTGATCTGGTTTTTGCAGACGTTTGATCTGCGGTTTAATGTGGTAAGCGATAGCGCGGACAGCCTTCTGGCGATGCTTGGACGCGTGATATCGCCTTTGTTTGCGCCGCTTGGGTTTGGAGACTGGCGGGTATCGACGTCTCTGATTACCGGTTTTACGGCGAAAGAAGCCGTCGTCAGCACGATGGGCGTTTTGCTTGGAACGCATACGGCGGGACTTTCCGACGCGTTAGGCAGTCTGTTTACGAGGGCGTCCGCCGTCAGTTTTCTGGTTTTTACGCTTTTGTATACGCCCTGCGTCGCTGCTGTGGCGGCCATCCGTCGGGAGATGGGAAGCAGACGGGGAGCTGCGGCGGTTGTCGTTTTACAGTGCGTGATCGCCTGGATAATGGCGTTTCTCGTCTATCAGGCAGCGAAAATGGCGTTTTGATGGCATTGAAATGGGCCGGATTTGCCGTGCATCCCGCCATGTTGCGTCAGTCTGCCGTTACAAGAACGGTCATGCGCCCTTTTGCGCCGTCTTCTTTGGCATAGATGTATGCTTTTCCGACGGCTTTGGCGCGGATGGTTCCGTTTTGGTCAACGGCAGCGACTTTGCTGTTGGAGCTGGAATACGCCGGTTTGTTTTTGGAAGAGACGTATGCTTTGGCCGCGTGGGTTTCCCCGACAGAAAGCGTGACGTTTTCCTTTGCAAATGCAACCACCGGTTTTTTTACCGTAATTTCACAGGTCCGGCTGACGCCGTCGATTGTGACGGTAATAATGGCGCGTCCGTTTTTAACGGCGGTCACAGTTCCCTTTGCGTCGACGATAGCGACGCTTTTTTTGTTCGTTTTCCATTTGGGAGCGCTTTTTGATGTGGAGGATACGGCCAGTCGGACCGTTTCCGTTCGAAAAAGTGAGACAGCGCTTCTGCTTAATTTGATCACAGGCTGCTTTACGGTTACGATGCAGGCTGCAGAAGTTTTGTCCGCGCTTGCGGTGATCGTCGCCGTTCCGGGCTTTTTTGCCAGAATGACGCCGTTTGCGTCAACGGAGGCGACGGAAGATTTGCTCGATTTGAACGTGACCGGATGTCCGGTGGAAGAAGAAGCGGTCAGTCTTGCGCTTTCTCCGTTTTCCAGCGAGAGCTTTGCCGCGCTTAACTTGATGATGGTTTTTTGCACCGTGACGCGGCAGCTTGCCTCGCCGTTTTTGATTTTGGCCGTAATCATTGCTGTTCCGGCCTTTTTTGCTGTGATTTTGCCATAGGTATTTACGGAAGCCACGGTAGAATCGCTGGAGGAAAAAGAGGGCTTTTTCCCGGTGGACGTTATGGCGATCAGAAAGGCTTCCTCTCCGATTTTGAGCGTTTTTGCATAGCTGTCGAGCAGGATGTATGCATAGCCTTCCGCGGCATGCGCCGTTACGGAGTGAAAATCGGTTGAAAAGAGCATGGATAATGTGAGCAGGACGGCGGCTGCCGTCGCTAAGAATTTGTTAAATTTTGACATGGAATTCCCCCATTTCAAATCAGATCGTCTGGTTGGATTGGTAAAAATGGTAAGAATGCCACGGCAAACCGGCCTGTTTGCACTATAACATAAAAAGCAGACGCATGTATATGGCAATTTTTCAGGAATCCTTTCAATACAATTTGTTCAATATTGACGAAAGAAAAATAAATTGATATAATTATTTTGTGTGATTTGTCCGTGGAACAGGAGTGAAAGCATTCCGTTTTTGTATGCGTGGGGGAAGGAAAGACGCAGGCCGATTTGCTTTGTTTCAAAAACGGGCAATGAAATGAAAAACAGGAGGAATAGTATGAAAACATCAAAAAGCAGAAAAAAAGCCGGATTTTATGTTCTGAGCATACTTGTGCTGGCGCTGGTGTTCTGCGTTCCGGCAGCCGCGGGCGTGCAGGATGTGGACGGGGAATATGAAATTTACCCTACGCCGCAGAGCATTGAATACGGCGACGGCGCGCTGACGTTTCAGAGCGGCGTAAAGGTAACATATGGGGATGCTGTGGACGACTATACGAAAACAAGAGTTGCCGATACGCTGGCCGTGCTGGATTTAAACGAACAGGCAGGCGCTGCGACGAATCTGATCGTAGGCGTATATGGTTCGAAGGACGCGGCGGATCTTTATGGTGAGGGACATGGCGTGGATGCGGGCCTTTACGAAAAATACGACGCTTATACGCTGTGGATTCAGGGAAATGACATTGTCATTCTCGGGAAGAATGCGGATGCCGCGTATTATGGCGTGACGACGCTGAAGCGCATTTTTGAGCAGCTGGACGGCAAATCCGTTCGTGAGCTGACGGTGAAGGACTATGCGGACACGGAATTTCGTGGATTTATCGAAGGCTATTACGGTAATCCCTGGTCGCATGAGGATCGTCTGGATTTGATGCAGTTTGGCGGCGAGATCAAAATGAATCAGTATATTTATGCGCCCAAAGACGATCCGATGCACAACAGCCGGTGGCGCGAGCTCTACGATGAGGAAGGGCTTCAAAGAGTTGCGGAGCTGGCCAGAGTGGGCAATGAGAGCAAGTGCTTTTTTGTGTATGCGCTGCATACGTTTATGAACAGGCCGGTGGATTTATCCGATGCGAAGTATGAAGCGGAAGTGGCTATCGTAAAAGCCAAGTTCGAACAGGTCATCCGGGAGGCCGGCGTGCGTCAGATCGCCATACTTGAAGATGACGCCGGAGGAGAGACGGCGGAGCGTATGGTTCGTTATCTGAACGATATGAACGAATGGCTGAAGGAATTGCAGAAAGAGATTCCGGATTTAAAGACGGATATTCTGTACTGTCCGAACTGCTATATGAATACGACAAATGCCAAGCTGACGTATATCAGTGAAAACGTAAGCGATGAAATTCATATGGTTATGACGGGCGGAGCGATCTGGGGACATGTGTCGCAGGAATTTTCCGATAATTTCTTCAATGGCTTAAATACAAACGGGAAAGGCCGCCGTCCTTATATGTGGGTGAACTGGCCGTGTAATGACAATACGAAGAACAGCCAGATTATGGGCGGACACAACACGATTCTGCATACGGGCATTGAACCGGGCAGCTACGAAGGCGTAGTTTTAAATCCGATTCAGGAGTCGGAGTCGTCAAAGGTCGGCATCTTTACGGCGTCCGATTATACATGGAACATCTGGCAGGATGCAGCGGAAGGCGATCAGGCATGGGACGATGCGTTTAAATACATCGATCATATGACGCCGATTGAGACGGAAGAGTCTCTGGCATTAAAAGAAGTGGCAAAGCATCAGATTGCACAGGCGACGACGCAGCCGCAGACGCCGTTTGAAGAATCGGTTGAATTGCAGCCGAAACTGGCGGACTTTCAGACGAAATTAACGGGCGGATCTCTGACGGCAGAAGAGATAGACGCGTTAAAAGACGAATTTAAAGTGATCAGCGACGCGGCGGATTATTATCTGGAAAGTGGAACAAACCGTCGGATGGCCAGTCAGATGACGCCGTTTTTCAGCTGTCTGCGCGATATGACGCTGGCGGATCAATATCTGATGGATGCGTTAAAAGCGAGCATGGAGAATGATAAAAACGCTGAAATTGCCGCTTATATGGAGGCGCAGAAGCTGTATGAGCGGTCAAAGACATATGGATTTTTCTATTACCGGGCAGGGACGTTATATGCGAAAGCCGGCAGAAAATATATTGAGCCGTTTACGCAGCGCATCTTAAAGCATGTGTCGGATGAAGTGAAGGAAATTGTGGCGGAGACGGAAAGCGCGCAGAAGTATGAAGGAACGATTTCCCGTACGCAGCGGTGGCAGACGACGGGAGGAACGTCGGAAAGCAGCCTGACGGACGGAGATGATTCTACGTTTGTCTGGTATGACACAAAAGGAGAGGGAAGCGATAAGGATTCTTCTCTGGTGGGCGACTACATTCAGATGGATCTTGGCGAGGCAAAGCCGGTTGGCCGCGTCCGCATTCTGGTTGGCGCCGAAGGCGGCGATAAGTGGTCGTCATATCATTTGCAGTATTCGGTAGACGGCGAAACGTGGACGGAGCTTGACTCTCATACGGGAGAAGCATCCGGTGCGGATGTTTATGTGGAGCATTTAAACGGCCGCAGCGCGCGGTACATTCGCCTTGTGAATGATGTAAAAGTGAAAAAATGGGTGAAGTTTTCTGAGTTTTCCGTTTATTCCGCACCGCCTGCGGATGGCGTTTACACGAATACGGAAGGCGGAGAATGGGAAGTGGAAACAGAGGGCGACGTAACTTCTGTTCTGGAAAAAGAAAACGCCGTATTGCAGCCGGGCGAATATGTCGGCGTGAAGCTGGACCGCATTCATGCGATTAAGAATATTACGGCAAGCGGCACGGGAATGGACGCGCTTACGGTAGAAAA
Organism: uncultured Roseburia sp.; assembly: GCA_947647505.1. Classification (GTDB taxonomy): domain Bacteria; phylum Bacillota; class Clostridia; order Lachnospirales; family Lachnospiraceae; genus Roseburia_B. The sequence continues at coordinate 43,397 of CANSKO010000009.1, forward strand.
ATCCATGAACGGAAAAGAGTGGAGCGGAAAGGATGAAGCGGGCGGCGCGCGTTACGTTCGCCTGTACAATGCCTCGAACGCGGCAGTCACGTTCCATTTGACGTCTCTTTCCGTGGAGACGGAAGAATACAAGCCGATGGATCTTCTGGAAACGAATCTGGGCGGCGCGAATAACGATGAAGATCCAAGAAAGCTTGGAACGACGAAAGCCTGGATGGACGGAAACCTTTCCACACAGGCCAAGTACTGCGCCGCGCCGCGTCAGGGAGATTATATTACGTACGATCTGGGACAGGAGATCACGCTGCAGGCGATTAAGATATATGTGACGGACACGGGGCTTGATTATCCGCGCGATGCGAAGCTGCAGGCTTCGATGGACAATCAGAACTGGACAGATCTTCTGACGATCGGAGACGGCGTGGAAAATGGAGCGGACGATAAAGATATAAAGCCGGTGGAAAGTGAAAATGGCGGCTGGATTCACGATACGGTTGACGTGGCGTATGCATATCAGGAAAATGCGGAGATTCCGGATGTAAAGGCAAGATATATCCGGCTGTATTTTACAGCGCCGTACAGCCATCGCTGGGTAGAGGTGAATGAAATTTTAATCAACAACGGCGCGTTTATTCCGTCCGTCAATGATCCGACGTATGAGACGGATGCGCAGCAGCAGAGAGGATACGAGCTGTCCAATCTGACGGACGGCGACCTGACGACGGCGTTTGTTCCGGATGGAACCCAAAACGGCTATCTGATTTATCATCTGTCGGATGGAAAGGAAATTGGAAGGCTTAATATTTTACAGAGCGGCAGTGAAATCAGCAACGCCGCAGTATCGGTGCGTACGGCGGGAAGCGACGTATGGGAGCGCGTTGGAACGCTTGACAGGGCGTATTCTGCGATTTATACGAAAGATTATGCAGATATCGTTGCCGTTAAAATCGAATGGGAGGACGTTGTTCCAACGATTTATGAGATTATTTCCATGTCGGAGCCGGGCAGCGTTCTGGATGATAATATTGCGGAAACGGAAAAAGATCTTCAGGCTGCAAACGACAGGCTGAGCATTGCAGTCGGCGCGGCGGGAGAAGCGAAGCAGAAAGCGGATGCGGCAAAAGGTAAAGTTGACGCATCAACGGGCGCGGATAAACTGCGCGCGGAAATCGAGATGAATCAGCTGCTGGCAGAATGGGCAGGCGCGGAAGCCGAAGCGGCGAAGTTAAAAGCCGAAAAAGCGATGTGCGAAGCCGCCGTGGCAGACGCTCAGGCGCGGAAATTAAGAGCGCAGGCTGCGCTGGCAGAATCAGAAAGCGATCGGGCCGCGCTGCTTGGCCAGGCAACGCAAAAAGAGGCGGAAGCGTCCGGCTACAGGGAAGTTGCAGGTCAGGAAGAGCGGAATGTTCTGGACAAATTAGAGGAGCAGAAGGGTTACAGGAAGAAAGCGGAAGAAAAGAAAGAAGAGCTGGATCAGTTTTTACAGGAGGAAGACAAAAAAGATCCGTCTGATCCGGGAAATCAGACGCCGGATACGCCGGGACCAGGACCGGGACAGACGCCGAATCCGCCGGCACAGACGGAGGAAAAGCCGGTTACAGGCTTTACGTTGAAGGGCATCGTTTATGAAGTTCTTGACGCGGGACAAAAGACGGTGACGGTGGCCGGGCCGGAGAATAAAAAGAAAGCAAAAACAGTCGTCATTCCGGCAACGGTATCGTATGGGAATGTGACGTATACGGTTACGGAGATTAAGGCGTCGGCATTTAAAGGATGCAGCAAGCTGAAAAAAGTCACCATCGGAAGCAATGTTACGAAGATTGGCGCACAGGCGTTTGCACAATGTAAAAAGCTTTCCTCTGTAAATATGAAGAAAGCGGCAAAGATTGCAAAGATGGAAAAGAAGGCGTTTGATAAGATCAGCGCAAAAGCGAAGGTTCTCGTTCCGGCGAAAAAGAGCAAGCAGTATAAAAAGATGCTGAAGGGCGCGGGACTTCCGAAAAAAGCGACCATAAAATAGAAAAGAGTATGATCTGGCCGGGCAGCGGGGAGCTGCCCGGTCGTTTTTTTACAGTTGCATCCCGCTTTTTTTTATGGTAATATCTACACAATTGCCAGTAAACAGAACGAAACGGAGGAAGAATATGGGGAAAATCAGGACAAGGTTTGCGCCAAGTCCGACAGGGCGTATGCATGTCGGAAATTTAAGGACGGCGCTGTATGCCTATTTGATTGCCAGACATGCGGGCGGCGAGTTTATATTGCGGATTGAAGATACGGATCAGGAACGATATATGGAAGAGGCGACGCCGGTTATTTATCGGACGATGCAGGCGACAGGGCTGATTCATGACGAAGGGCCGGATAAGGACGGCGGCGTCGGCCCGTATATCCAGAGCGAGCGCCAGAAGCAGGGAATTTATCTGGATTATGCAAAGCGGCTGATCGAAAAGGGAGAAGCTTACTACTGTTTCTGTGACAGAGAACGTCTGGAAGGCTTAAAGGAGACGGTGGCCGGCAAGGAAATTGCAATTTATGACAAGCATTGTCTTGGCTTAAGCAGAGAAGAGATCGAAGAAAAGCTTGCGGCCGGCGTGCCTTATGTGATCCGTCAGAACAATCCGCGTACCGGAACGACGGTGTTTGAAGATGAAATATACGGCAGGATTGAAGTGGAGAACGCAGAGCTTGACGATATGATTCTGATCAAATCCGACGGGTATCCGACGTATAATTTTGCCAATGTCGTAGACGACCATCTGATGGGCATTACGCATATCGTAAGGGGAAATGAGTATCTGTCGTCTTCTCCGAAATACAACCGTCTCTACGAAGCGTTTGGATGGGAAGTTCCCGTCTATGTGCATTGTCCTCTGATTACAAATGAAGCGCACCAGAAGCTGAGCAAGCGAAGCGGGCATTCTTCGTATGAAGATCTCGTGGAACAGGGATTTCTGACGGAGGCTATTGTCAATTTTGTGGCGCTGCTTGGCTGGAGTCCGTCGGAAAACCGTGAAATTTTCAGCTTAAAAGAGCTGGAGGAGGCGTTTGACTATCATCACATGAGCAAATCGCCGGCCGTGTTTGATCTGACGAAGCTGAAATGGATGAACGGGGAATATCTGAAAGCGATGGAGTTTGAAACGTTTTATGCTATGGCAGAGCCTTATATTCGCAAAGTGGTGACAAAAGCGTACGACTGTAAAAAGATTGCAAAGCTGATTCAGACCAGGATTGAAATTTTTCCGGATCTTATGGAGCAGATTGACTTTTTTGAAGCATTGCCGGAATACGATATCGCCATGTATACACATAAGAAGATGAAGACAAATCCGCAGACGGCGCTTGCGGTATTAGAAGAGATGCTTCCTCTGCTTATGGCGCAGGAGGATTATGGCAACGATGCGCTGTATGCTGCAATTTCCGCGTTTATCAAAGAAAAAGGCTATAAAAACGGCTATGTGCTTTGGCCGCTGCGTACGGCTGTTTCCGGGAAACAGATGACGCCGGGCGGCGCGACGGAGATTATGGAAATTATCGGCAAAGAAGAATCGCTTGCGAGAATCCGTACGGGAATTGAAAAATTGCGGGAGGGCGGGATGCATGCAGATGCGTCTGAGTGAGGCCCAGATGCAGGCCGTTTCGCACAGAGACGGCCCTATGCTGACGCTTGCTGGACCCGGGTCCGGCAAGACGACCGTCATTACCAGGCGCATCGCATATTTAATCCGGCATGCGCACATTGATCCATCGAACATTCTCGTCATTACCTTCACCAAAGCTGCGGCAAAGGAAATGAAAGAGCGGTTTCTTCTGCAAATGCCATCGGAAGGAAGCCGCGTGACGTTTGGCACGTTTCACGCCGTCTTTTTTATGATATTAAAACATGCGTATCACTATGACGCTTCCAGTATCATACGGGAAGAAGAGCGGATGCAGTTTATGCGTGGCAAAATTCGTTCCATGCGGCTTGAATGTGAAGATGAGGCGGCGCTTGCTTTAGATCTTCTGGCGGAGTTTGGCAGGATAAAAAGCGGCCGGATACCGCTTGCGCATTATTATCCGGTCTGCTGCGGCAGGGAAGCGTTTGAACAGCTTTTTCAATCGTACCATCAGTTTTTAACAAGCCATCGGAAGCTTGATTTTGACGATATGCTTGTTTATACATATGAGCTGTTTTCCGAACGAAGCGACATTCTTCTGGCGTGGCAGAAGAAATACCGCTATATTCTGGTCGATGAATTTCAGGACGTCAATCAAATACAGTATGATATTGTGCGTATGCTTGCAGACCGGGAGAAAAACCTGTTTGTCGTGGGCGACGACGATCAGTCGATTTACCGCTTTCGCGGCGCAAAGCCGGGCATTATGCTGCATATGCCAAAGGACTACCCACAGGCAAAGATCGTGCGCCTTTCCCACAATTACCGCTGTCCTGAGGAGGTGGTGCGCATGGCTGCAAATATCATCGCGCACAATGAAGAGCGTTTTGAAAAAGAAATTTTATCCGTCAGGAAAGAAGCGCATGCCGTTACGATGGAGCTGTGCGCGACGCAGAGGGAGGAAACGCAGAAGATCATTGACCGGATCTTGTCGCGGGAAGCCTCTTATGCGCAGACGGCGGTTTTGTTTCGTACGAATTTGCAGGCGGGGATGTTTACGGAGCGCCTGATGGAATACAATATTCCGTTCCGGTCGGGCGACGTTATGCCCGGCCCGTATGAGCACTGGATTGCGCGGGATCTTTGCGCGTATCTTCGGATTGCGCAGGGAAGCCGCAGTCGAAGCGACTTTCTGATGATTATGAACCGGCCGAAGCGGTATATAAGCAGAGAAAGCCTGGAGGCGTCCGTGGTTTCCTTTGACCGATGGCAGGCGTTTTATGCCGATTGTCCGTGGATGGAGGAGCGGATCGAAACGCTGCGCGAAGATGCGCTTGCGCTGCGCGGCATGCGGCCGTTTGCGGCCATCAATTATATCCGCAAAGCAGTTGGCTATGAAGAATTTTTGCAGACGTATGCGAAGGAAAAGAACATAGACGCAGAAGGGTTGCTTGAGATACTGGACGCTTTGCAGGAGGGAAGCCGGCCGTTCGCTTCGTTTGCGGAATGGCTGGATCATATCAGGGATTATAAAGAAGAAATGAAGCGCGCCCGCAGCCAGATGGAACAAGAGGCGGACGCCGTAACGCTTTCGACGTTTCACAGCGCAAAGGGGCTGGAGTTTGACGTAGTGCATATTCCGGACGTCAATGAAGGAATCATTCCATACAAAAAAGCCGTCCTTCCTGCGGATCTGGAGGAAGAACGGCGGATGTTTTATGTGGGGATTACCCGTGCGGCAAAAAAACTGCATCTGTACGCTGCGAAAGAAATCCGCCATCAGAACGTGGCGCTTTCCAGATTCTGGATGGAAGCGGGGACGATTTAATCCTCCGTCGCCTCCGCTTCTTCCAGCCACTCGTCAAACCGTTCGGCAACCGCGTCGTATTCCGCATCGGACGAAATGTTTTCCAGGGAAGGATTTCCGTCCGCGTCCTCCAGATAGCGGTAAAGATATACCGTCGCTTCTTCCGCATCGAGCTCTTCTTCCGGGAGCAGCGCGATATAATCGTTTCCATTCACTTCAAAAATCGTAAGAATCTCGCATTCTTCCTGCGTGCCGTCTTCCATATCAAGCGTAACGCAGATATCTTCCTCATCCGGTATTGCACTGTTTTTCTTTCTGCCCATTCTAAAAATCCTCCTGTTGGTTGTTTTTAGCATTATATAACAAATTGAAAGCAGGGGCAAGCGGGATTTGCCAATCCACCCGCAGAACTGCCCTGCCGTTCGACGTTTTCCTTGTACACAGAGTATAAAAATGTTATAATAAACCGTACTTGCTTAGTTTAGGATGAAAAGGTGATAAAAAACATGGAGTTTGAGGTGAAAAGGGGCGATTTCTTTCGACTGGGAGTTACGAAAGGAAAAACATGGACAAATTTTTGCATTGTATGCAGAAAAGAAGCGGAATGCAGCATTTTGCTATATAAAAGAGATCAGAAAGAATGTGTGGAAGAAATTCCGGTTTCGGATGCATTTTCACAGGGCAATCTTCGCGCGGCGCGCGTGGAGGGACTGCAGCTTTCGGACTATGATTACAATTATCGGATCAATGGAACGGAAGTAACGGACCCCTTTGCAAGGAGGATCGTAGGAAGAGAGAAATGGGCTGATCCTGAGCGGAATCCGACGGAGACGCTGCGCAGCCGGCATGAGGAGAACCGTTTTTCCTGGAAAGGGGAGCGCCGCGTGGAGATTCCGAGAAGGGATATGACGCTTTACAAGCTTCATGTCAGAGGGTTTACGAAGGGGCTGCCGGAAAGCGTGCCGGACAGAGGGACGTTTCGGGCGCTTGCGCGGAAGCTTTCTTATTTGAAAACGCTTGGCATTACGTCGATTGAGCTGATGCCGGTGTATGAATTTGAAGAAAAGATACCGACAGAGGGAGGAGAGCCGCCAGAGTATAAAAGGTGGACCTACAGAAAAAAAGATAAAATTCGAAAGCCGGCTCAAAGGCCGGAATACAAAATGAATTACTGGGGCTACGGGAAGGGCATGTATTTTGCGCCAAAAGCGTCGTACGCCGCCGGTGAATATCCGGATCTGGAATTCAAAGAATGCATATTGAAAATGCACAAAATGGGCATGGAATGCATCATGGAGATGGATTTTGCGGATGATATGCCGGGAGAGTGGATTCTGGCCGCGCTCCGATACTGGGTCAGCGAGTATCATGTAGACGGCTTTCATTTGCAGGGGGATCGCGTACCGATCGGGCTTTTACTGGAGGACGCCTATCTGGGAAGGACGAAGCTGTTTTACAAAGAGATGACGGAGCATGCGATTCCAGACGCGGAAGCGGCGTTTCCGCGGGCGTTTCTGGATACGGATGAATTTCTTTATCCGTGTCGCAAGCTGGCAAACGGCATGCATGGAACGATATGGGAGCTTGCAGATCAGATGAAAAAACAGAATGCAAAGCTTGGCTATGTCAATTATATTGCGGATCACAATGGCTTTACGCTGTATGATCTGTTTGTCTATGGACAGAAGCACAACGAGGCCAACGGAGAAGCCAATGCGGACGGGCCTGTGTGGAATTACAGCAGCAACTGCGGCGTAGAGGGCGAGACGACGAGCCGCAATGTGCAAAGAATCCGTGACCGGCGGATGAAAAATGCGGCTGCGATGCTTTTTCTGGCGCAGGGAGCGCCGATGCTTATGGCGGGAGATGAGGACTGCAATACGCAAAAGGGAAACAACAATGCCTACTGTCAGGACAATCCCATTGGCTGGAAGGACTGGGGCATAAGCCGTCATAAGAAAGAATTTTTAAAATATATTCGCACGCTGATTGCGTTTCGTAAAGAACATGCCATTCTGCGCATGGAGCGGCCGATGCGCCTTGCGGACACGGAATCTTACGGATGTCCCGATTTGTCGTATCATGAGGAATCGGCATGGCTTGCGCCGGGATTTTATGAGCGCGGCGCGCTGGGCATGCTCTATTGCGGAAAATATGCGGGCGAAGAGGAAGACGTTTATCTGGGATTTAATTTTTCGGATTTACATAAGAGTCTTGCGCTTCCAAAGCAGAAAAACAAAAAGAAATGGCATCTTGTCATGGATACGGCTTTAAAAGGCGCATTTTTGCCGGAGCCGGAAGAATTGCAGGAATTCTGTTATACGCTGGAAGCGCAGAGCGTATGTATTATACTGGGAAAATAAAGGCAGGAAGTGGAAATGAAAGCTTGGCAGCATTTAAAAACGATTGTGCATCATAAGAATCTGGTGCGGCAGGGATGCTTTCGCGTGGGTCTTTACCGGCAGGGCATTATGCATGACTGGTCAAAATATACGCCCGCAGAATTTCTGATCGGCTGTAAATACTATCGGGGCAATATCAGTCCCAACAATGCGGAGCGGGAGGATAAGGGGTATTCTTCGGCATGGCTGCATCATAAAGGCAGAAACAAGCATCATCTGGAGTACTGGATTGATTACGATGAAAATGGAAAAGGATGCATAACGGGAATGCGCATGCCGACGAAATACGTTGTGGAAATGTTTATCGACCGTATTTCGGCTTCGAAAAATTATCAGAAAGAGGCCTATACGGACAGCAGCCCGTTACAGTATTATGAAAAGGGAAAAGACCATTACATCATGCATCCTGCGACAAGGGCGCTTTTGGAGAAGCTTTTGCGCATGCTTGCAGAGCATGGTGAAGAGTATGTATACCGTTATATTCGCAGACGGATGCCGGGGCGCGGCAGACGTTTTTTGAGAACGCGTCGGACCGTCTGCTGCAAACGAAGGAAGGGCAGAAAGAAGGGTAAGACATGTTAAACGGAAAACAGGTGTTATACAGCGGCATGCAGGCGACGGGAACGCTTACGCTTGGCAATTATCTTGGCGCGCTGAAAAACTGGGTGAATCTGAACGAAGAATACGAATGCATCTATGGCGTTATGGATCTGCATTCCCTGACGGTGCGTCAGGAGCCGGCGGCGTTTCGAAAGAATGCCAGGTCGCTGTATGCGCTGTATGTGGCGGCGGGGCTTGATCCGGAAAAGAACTGTATCTATTATCAGTCTCATGTATCGGGGCACGCCGAGCTGAGCTGGATTCTGGGTTGCTTTACGTATATGGGGGAATTGAACCGTATGACGCAGTTTAAAGACAAGGCTCTGCGGCATGCGGAAAACGTCAATGCGGGGCTGTATACGTATCCGGTGCTGATGGCGGCGGATATTTTGCTCTATCAGGCGGACGTCGTTCCGGTCGGCGTGGATCAGAAGCAGCATCTGGAAATTACAAGGGACATTGCGCAGCGGTTTAATGCAGTCTATGGCGACGTCTTTACGATTCCGGAGGCCTGTATACCGAAAGCGGGCGCAAAGATTATGAGTTTGCAGGACCCGCAGAAGAAGATGTCCAAATCCGATGAAAATGCCAATGCGACGATTCTGCTTTTGGATGATAAGGATACGGTGATCCGGAAATTCAAGCGCGCCGTAACGGATTCGGATACGGTGGTGCGCTATGGAGAGGATAAGCCGGGCATTCGCAATCTGATGGATATTTACAGCTGTGTGACCGGAAAGGACTACGCGGCGATTGAAAAAGAATTTGAAGGCAGGGGATATGGAGAATTCAAGCTTGCGACAGGCGAAGCGGTTGCAGACGAACTGGCTCCTTTGCAGGCGCGTTATCAGGAGCTGATGGCGGATAAAGCGTATCTGGACGGCATGATTCAAAGAAATGATGAAAAGGCGGAGGGCTATGCAAGAAAGACGCTGCGCAAAGTGCAAAAGAAAGTGGGACTGACGGAGCGCCGTTTTTAAAATCGTTGTCTGAGAAAATAAAATAAGCGGGAAAAAAGTTGGAAAGGCACGAACAACATGACCGATTCATAGGATATATCAAGTAAGTTTTTGAGGTGTCATCTTGAAAACTTTTTTATCCCCTCTGAATGCAACGGAAGAAAAGGAGTATTTAAGACGCCAGAAAGAGGGAGACCCGGAGGCAAAAAAAGCGCTGGTAGAGCGGAATATGCGTCTGGTGGCTCATATATCCAAAAAATACCAGAACACGGAAGAAGAAATGGAAGATCTGATTTCCATTGGAACGATCGGCCTGATTAAGGCAGTTTCGACTTTTCAGGAAAATCACGGCAGCAAGCTTGCCACGTATGCGGCCAGATGCATCGAAAATGAACTGCTGATGTATTTTCGCGCGAAGAAGAAATGTTCCAGGGAAGTGTCTCTTTACGAGCCGATTGGCACGGATAAGGAGGGAAATCAGATTCAGCTGATGGACATCGTCGAAGTGGACGAAAAAGACGTGGTGGAGCAGCTGGAGCTGAAGCGTCAGATTATGCGGCTCTATGAGCTGATACCGGACGTACTGGACGAGAGGGAAAAGGAAATTTTAAAGCTGCGGTACGGACTGCGCAACCAAAATCCGGTAACGCAGCGGGAAATAGCGGAGAAGCTGCATATTTCCAGGTCCTACGTCTCCCGCATTGAGAAAAAGGCGCTGGAGAAGCTGCGAGAGAATTTTGAGCAGGGATAGGCGGCAGAAAAGAAAGATTGTTGAAAAGGGAGATGGAGTCAATTTTGCAGTGGAAAGCGGAATGGACGCATTTCCTTTTTTATTGTAAATAAACAGAAAATCAATTATAATCATTTTGATCAAATCGATTTTGCATAGGAGACTGCTTTTATGGGAAGAGTGATAAAAACGAGAAGCCATCTTGTTGAGCATGGTGATGAGCTGGATATAAAGGAGCACGAAGAAGGGAAAGTTTATCCCATGAGCGGAATCAAAGTTGATAAGGGATTTTATTCATTGTTTGAATTAAAACGCCGATATGATGCGAAACCAAAGAGAATCATTTTAGACAGCGATTTTCAAAGGGAAGACATATGGCGGAGAGAAAATAAAGCGGAACTGGTAGAGAGCGTATTGATGGGGCTTCCATTACCCATTTTTTATTTTAATCAGGACAAATATGGAAATTTGATTGTGGTGGATGGACGTCAGCGTTTAACAGCAATGTTCTCCTATATGGACGATGATTATAGACTAAATAATCTGAAAATACTCCCCGGACTGAATGATAAGAAGTTTTCCGGGCTGTCTCCGGTACAAAAGACTCAGATAGAAGATTTTCAAATTCAGGCGCATGTAATTATGCCGCCAACGCCGGATCGGATTAAATTTGATATTTTCGACAGAGTGAATCGTGGAGGAATGCGCCTTAACAGACAGGAGATGAGAAATGCATTATACCAGGGAGAGGCAACGCGATTAATCAAGCGTCTGGCGGAAAGTAAGGAGTTTTCTGTTGCCACAGGAAAAGCGTTTACACATGAGAAGAGGATGAAGGACAAGTATATATTAACCAGATTTATTACATTTTATCTTTATCAGAGGAAGAAGCTGAAAGGTGAGAACGGCGCTGCATACGTATATAGGGATGATATTGATGAATTTCTGGGAATTGGAATGGATACCCTGAATTATATGGATTCGTCAGAGATTTTTAAAATAGAGGCAATGGTGTTAGAGTGTCTGCAAAAATCATATTATTATTTGGGAGAAGATGGATTTCGATTAAGCGGTGGAGAGAGGCGGTCTCCAATAAATATGAATGTTTTTGAAACGGTGATGAGCGTGATGCTGTATTTGCCTGTAGAACAAGAGGAATCTAAGGAGCGGGTGAGAGATGCTGTTCACAAATTGATAGACGCCAATGAATTTCGGGAGAATATTGGAAATCATCGGGACAGTGCGCTGCGGCTTAAGTGGAGGCTGGAACAGGCAGAACGCATAGGGAGGTCATTTGAAGTATGCTGATACAAAAATTACAGATTGAGAACTTAAAAAGTATCAAAAATATGGAAATGGAATGTTCGCAGCTGAATCTTCTGATTGGAACAAATTCATCAGGAAAATCATCTGTCTTTCAGGGACTTTTGCTGGTTGCCCAAAATATGGAGCAGGATTGTGGGTTAAATGGCAGACTGGTATCTTTGGGGACTTTTGCGGAGAGTCGCTGCATATATGAAGAAAAGAAAGAAATAAAAATTTCTGTTTGGAATGAAGAAAAATGGATTCGTATCATGTTTGGGCCAAAAGAGGATGGAACATTTTTGATACAGAGGGAAACAGGATCGGAAGATTCCGTGAAATTTTTTGGGGAAGGATTTTGCCTGGAAGAAAGAAATTTTCAATATTTGTCCTGTCATAGAGTAGGTCCGCAGAATATATATGCAAAGAATATGACAATGGAGGATGTAGTAGGAATAGATGGTCAATATGCGATTGCTTATCTGAACAAACATTATGGGGATGTGATCGAACCGGAATTTTGCAAGGGCAATATAGATTATACGCTTTTGGGACAAGTGAATTGGTGGCTGTCCTATATTGCAGATGCTGAGATAAGCACGGAAGAGATTTTGGGGGCGGATTTAATAAAGGCAAATTACAGAATGTATGATGTGGCTCGAATCAGGCCGACGAATATAGGATCAGGCATTAGTTATCTGATCAGTGTTTTGATTGTATGTCTCTCATCTCCAGAAGAATCTGTAATTGTTCTGGAAAATCCGGAGATTCATCTGCATCCGACTGCACAGGCCAAGCTATGCGAATTTTTATATTTTGTGTCACAAAATGATCGTCAGCTTTTTATTGAATCCCACAGTGACCATGTATTCAATGGGTTTCGGGCGGGTATTGCATCTTCGGAGATGAATGCTGATGCGATTAATATCCAGTTTATCAGTTTGAATGAGGAACATTTGTCACAGACGATGAGGGTGAAAATTGGAAGGATGGGAAGAGTAGAAAATCAGAAAAAGGATTTGTTTGATCAGTTCGACATTGATTTAAACAGGATGATTGGATTGCCGGGGAGGAAGAATGGAGCTGATATTAAATGATTTTTCTTTAGATGGACAGTTTGATGGAGTGGAGGATTTTGTCAATTACATACGGGATATTTTAGCGCCCTTACTGGATATTATTATAGAGAATGAGATAGTATTTCTTAAAAAATCTGATTTTTATGGAGCGGCAGTAACGGCAGAGCTATCTTTGCATGACATTATGATGATGGCAAATGAACCGGCAATTTCCCTGCTTAAACAGTATATTGTGAGGCTTGGATATTGTGAACCATACTGGGATACTGATGTGGCAACAAAAGAAGAAGTTCAATATGGGTATCCGATACATAGAAAAGAGCCAAACTGTTTTACGGAAGTAATTGAAAGATGTGGAAGGCTGATTTCTTTTGATCATCCAGACTTTAAAGAGGAAAAAATAGGCTGTTCCAGAAATGAAAGAGAGATAGATATTTTAAATATTACCGTAGTAGAACAAATATTAAAAGAATATCTTCGGGAAGAAAAGGAAAAAGTTCGATATATTTTAGAAAAATATCCATACAAGAGGTCCGTAATGTGCGCTGAGGTCAATGGGAGATGCTACGCAAATGAGGCGCTGTGTGAGAATAACTTAAATGAGACGGATTTGATAAATTTTTTAGATGTCGTTTCGAGGCTGATAGAGGATTTGGAAAATGGAAGAAAAACGGATCTATGGGACAAGCTTCAGGAAGATATTTTTGAACTGAGGATTCGTGTTAGCGCAGGGCGTATATTTCGATTGTTGTTTGTGCAGTATAATGGTATTTGCTTTTTGAATGGATTTATCAAAAAGACACAAAAAACTCCAATGGATGAGATATATAAAGCATTGGAGATTAAAAAGTATATGTATGGAATATCGTAGAAGATTTTTCATCGCTGAAAAATAATTTTTAAAATCTCTTTGAAAAAGATGAAATCCGTGTTATACTGATTTCATCTTTTTATCTGAGCAGTTCTGCTGCACAATCCCAATAACAGATTTACATACAGGGAGTGATAAACGTGTACAGTATGGTAAAGACCGCGATTACCCGCGGTCTGGAAAGCGTGTGCATCCATGTGGAGGCGGACGTCAGCGACGGCATGCCCGTATTTGAAATGGTAGGCTTTCTTTCTTCTGAAGTAAAGGAAGCGCGCGAGCGCGTGCGCACGGCGCTGCGCGGCAATGGCTTTTCCCTTCCGGCAAAACGCATTACCGTCAATTTGTCTCCTGCGGACGTAAAAAAATCCGGCTGCGGATTTGACCTGCCGATTGCCGTGGCGGTTTTAGCTGCGCTTGGCGAAATGCCGCAGGAGCAGCTTTCAGATACGCTTGTATTGGGTGAAATCGGCCTGAACGGAAGCATACAGCCGATACGCGGCATTTTGCCGATTGTGGCATGGGCAAAGGAGCATGGCGTCAAACGCTGTCTGATTCCGTTTTTGAATCAGGAAGAAGCAAAGCTGATCTCCGGCATAGAGATCTGGGCGTTGCGCAGCTTAAACGAGCTTGTCGCCTGCTTTAAAGGCGGACGCTATCAGGAGAAGAATGGTGAAGCGAAAAAAGAGAGGATGGAACTGGAAGCCGAACCGGATTTTTCGGAAATCAACGGACAGCGCGCCGTAAAGCGCGCCTGTGAGGTGGCCGTGGCGGGCATGCATAATTTTCTGATGATTGGTCCGCCGGGCAGCGGAAAGACGATGCTTGCCAGACGCATTCCCGGCATTCTGCCGCCGATGACAGGGAAAGAGCGTCTGGAAGTTTCCAACATATACAGTATCTGCGGCATGCTGCCGCAAAATGGAAGCCTGATGCAGAAGCGGCCGTTTCGCATGCCGCATCATACAATCAGCCCAAACGGGCTTTCCGGCGGCGGCAGCCGGCCAAAGCCCGGTGAGATCAGCCTTGCGCACAAAGGCGTTTTATTTTTGGACGAGCTGCCGGAATATAAAAAGGCAACGCTGGAAATTTTGCGTCAGCCAATGGAAGAAGGACAGATCACGCTGGTGCGGCAGTCGGGCGCGTACCGTTATCCGGCTGATTTTATGCTTGTAGCGGCGATGAACCCCTGCAAGTGCGGCTATTATCCGGATCGCGCCCGATGCAGCTGCAAAGAAGCGGATGTGGAGCGGTATTTAGGGCGCGTCAGCAAGCCGCTTCTGGACCGGATTGACATCTGCATCGAAGCGCCGCTCGTGCAATACGAAGAACTGACGCAGACGGGCGAAAATGAATCGTCGTCTGTGATACGGGAGCGCGTGATGGCGGCTTTAGAGCGGCAGGAGCACAGGCTTGGAAAAAAGGGCGTCCTGTATAACAGTCAGATTGCATCAAAAGACATGGAGACGTTTTGCAGGTTAAGCGGCAGTCAGAAAACGCATATGAAGGAACTGTATCAGAAAATGGAACTGTCGGCGCGCGGTTATTACAAAATATTAAAGACGGCAAGGACGATTGCAGATCTGGAGGATTCGGAAGAAATCAAAGACTGCCATCTGAACGAAGCCATCTGTTACCGCGTACAGGACAGGAAATACTGGGAGTGACGCATGCAGGAAGAGACAAAATATCGATACTGGTTAAAATCCGTTCCCGGAATCGGGAATAAAAAGATACGAAAGTTAGTAGAATATTGTGGCAGCGCAAAAGAAGCGTATGGCCTGAGCAGACGGCAGCTTCTGGAAGCGGATGGGATTTTTGAGCGGGAAGCGGACGCGATTTTAAAGAGCAGGAATGCATTTGATCTGGACCGGGAGGCTGCCATACTGGAAGAAACAGGCGTTTCTATGGTGACATTGGAGGAAGAGGCATTTCCCCGCCGTCTGCTGGCGCTTTCGGACTGTCCATACGCACTGTTTTATAAAGGAACGCTTCCGGCAGAGCAGAAGAAATCGGCGGCGATCGTCGGCGCGCGCGGGTGCTCTTCTTATGGAAGGGCAGTTGGACTTGCGCTTGGAGAAAAGCTGTCTGCATGCGGCGTAAACATCATCAGCGGCATGGCGTACGGCATTGATTCCTTCGGACATTGGGGCGCGCTGCGCGCGGGAGGAAAGACGTACGCCGTCTTTGGATGCGGCCCCGACGTCTGTTATCCGCAGAGCGGAAGGCAGCTATATGAAAAGATACAGGAAGAAGGAGCGATCCTTTCAGAATATCCGCCAAAGACAAAGCCGGCGGCAGGGCAGTTCCCGGCAAGGAATCGCATCATCAGCGCGCTTTCCGACGTGATTATTGTCGTAGAGGCGAAGAAAAAGAGCGGTTCTTTGATTACGGCGGATTTCGCGCTGGAGCAGGGGAAGGAAATTTATGCCGTGCCGGGCAGGATGGACGACGCTTTAAGCGCGGGCTGCAATGCGTTGATCGCACAGGGCGGCGGAATCGTTTTATCTGCCGACGACCTGCTTGCAGAGCTTGGGATTTCGCCGGAAAAAAGCACGCATCCGGATATAGACGAAAAAAAATCACTTGAAAAAGAAGAATCTATGGTGTATAGTTGCTTTGGCTTACATTCCCGCAGCATGGAGGAATTGCTGCATATGACAGGCCTGTCTGCGCCGGATCTTGCAGATTGTTTAGTCGGGCTGCAGAAAAAGGGCCTTCTGGAAGAATATTATAAAAATTATTACCGTATCAAGTAAAACAAGCATAAAGGAGTCTTATGTTATGGCAAAGTACCTGGTAATCGTGGAATCGCCTGCAAAGGTAAAGACAATTCAAAAATTTCTGGGTAAAAATTATGAGGTGACTGCGTCGAATGGACATGTGCGTGATTTGCCGAAGAGCCAGCTCGGAATCGATGTCGAACATGATTTTGAACCGAAATACATTACCATCCGGGGGAAGGGGGACATCCTCGCAAGGCTTCGCAAAGAGGTAAAGAAGGCGGACAAAGTCTTTCTTGCGACGGATCCGGACCGGGAAGGAGAGGCGATTTCATGGCATCTTGCGAAATCACTGAAGCTGGAAGGCAAAAACGTACACCGCATCAGTTTTAATGAGATCACAAAAAATGCGGTAAAAGCATCGCTTAAGGCTCCCCGGGAAGTGGATATGGACCTGGTGAACGCACAGCAGGCAAGGCGTATGCTTGATCGAATGGTAGGCTATAAAATCAGTCCGCTTCTGTGGGCAAAGGTAAAGCGGGGCCTGAGCGCCGGCAGGGTGCAGTCCGTCGCGCTTCGCATGATCTGCGACAGGGAGGAAGAGATCAATGCCTTTATTCCCAGAGAATACTGGACGCTGGATGCGACGCTTGGCGTCTCCGGGGAAAAGCGTCCGCTGACAGCCCGATTTCATGGAAACGCTTCCGGGAAAATGGAAATTTCTTCCCGGGAAGAAATGGAAAAGATAAAGAAAGCGGTTGCGTCGGCGGAGTTTCAGATTCTGGAAGTGAAAAAAGGCGAACGCACGAAAAAAGCTCCGCTGCCGTTTACAACAAGCACGTTGCAGCAGGAAGCTTCCAGGGCGCTGAATTTTTCCATACAAAAGACGATGCGGCTTGCGCAGCAGTTATACGAAGGCGTCGATATCAAAGGACAGGGCACCGTAGGATTGATTACGTACCTGAGAACGGATTCCATTCGTATTTCGGATGAGGCGGATCAGACGGCAAGAGCTTATATTGCAGACGCATACGGAGAGCGGTATGTGGGAGAACAGAGCGGCAAAAAGCAGGGGACGGCAAAAATACAGGATGCGCATGAAGCGATTCGTCCGTCCGATATTGCGCGCACGCCGGTACTGGTGAAAGAATCCCTTTCCAGAGACCAGTTTCGCCTGTATCAGCTGATCTGGAGGCGTTTTACGGCCAGCAGGATGCATCCGGCGGTCTATGAGACGACTTCCGTGACGATTCAGGCGGCGGATTACCGTTTTCACGTATCGGCGTCCAAAGTGGCGTTTGACGGCTTTTTATCCGTATACGCTTCGGAGGAGGAAGAAAAAGCGGGAAACAACGTTTTGTTAAAATCGCTGGACAAAGATACGAAGCTTACGCTAAAGGAGCTTGGCGACAAACAGCATTTTACGCAGCCGCCGGCGCACTATACGGAAGCGTCTCTGGTAAAAGCGCTGGAGGAGCTTGGCATTGGACGGCCAAGTACATATTCTCCAACGATTACGACGCTGCTTGGAAGAAGATACGTGGTAAAGGAGAATAAAAATCTGTACATTACAGAGCTTGGCGAAGTCGTCAATTCCATTATGAAAGAATCGTTTCCGACTATCGTAGACGAACATTTTACCGCTAATATGGAATCGCTTCTGGATAAAGTGGAGGAGGGGGCGGTAAGCTGGAAAGCCGTCGTCAGCAATTTTTATCCGGACCTGAAAGAAGCGGTGGAGAGTGCGGAAAAAGATCTGGAAAAAGTAAAAATTGAAGATGAAGTGACCGACGTGATCTGTGAAGAGTGCGGCAGGAACATGGTCGTCAAATATGGCCCGCATGGTAAATTTTTAGCCTGCCCGGGATTTCCGGACTGCCGGAATACGAAGCCTTATCTGGAAAAGACAGGCATATCCTGTCCGCTGTGTCAGAAGGAGGTCGTCATTAAAAAGACGAAGAAGGGCAGAAAATATTACGGGTGTGAAAATAATCCGGAATGTGAATTTATGTCGTGGCAGAAGCCGTCGGAAAAAGCCTGTCCGAACTGCGGCGGCTATATGGTGGAAAAGGGAAATAAGCTGGCCTGTGTGGAAGAACAATGCGGTTACAGCGAAAAGAAAACGGAGCCAAAACAGGAAAAATAGAAAATAATTAGAATATTATTGAATATTCAGAAAAAATATGATAAGATACGTTTCAGTTATAAAAATTCGGAATACTTTACAGGAGGGTATCTTATGAGCGTACAGTTGTTGGATAAGACAAGAAAAATTAATAAGCTTTTGCATAACAATAATTCTTCCAAAGTCGTATTCAATGATATCTGTGTGGTACTGACGGACATTTTAAAATCCAACATTCTGGTAATCAGCAAAAAGGGGAAGGTGCTTGGCAGCAGCATAAGCAGGGGAATTCCGGAAATTCATGAGCTGATTGTCGATGAAGTGGGGGATTTTATTGATCCGCTTTTGAATGACAGGCTGCTTGGAATCCTTTCCACAAAAGAAAATGTAAATCTGGAAACGCTTGGATTTACAGCCGATCTAAAACGATATTGCGCCATTATTACGCCGATTGATATTGCAGGAGAGCGGCTTGGGACGTTGTTTGTATATCGCAGCTCCCCGCAGTATGACATTGACGATATTATTCTCAGCGAATACGGCACGACCGTCGTCGGGCTGGAAATGATGCGTTCCGTCAATGAAGAAAGCGCGGAAGAAAATCGAAAGCTCCAGATTGTAAAATCGGCGATTCATACGCTGTCTTTTTCAGAGCTGGAAGCGATTACGCATATTTTTGAAGAGCTGGACGGCAGCGAAGGCATTCTCGTTGCCAGCAAAATCGCAGACCGGGTTGGAATTACGCGCTCTGTTATTGTAAACGCGCTGCGCAAATTTGAGAGCGCGGGCGTTATTGAATCCCGTTCCTCCGGCATGAAGGGCACGTATATCAAAGTATTAAACGAAGTTGTTTTTGAAGAGCTGGAAAAAGTCAACCGGCAGAATCAGTCGTGAGATTTTTTAAATTTTGCTTGCATATTAAAAATAGTTGTGTTATACTGAATAAGCTGTTTTGCAGAGTGTAAATAAGCAATGTTTATTCAGGATAAATCGAGTGAGAGGTGAAAAGTATGAGAGAAGGAATCCATCCAGATTACCATCAGGCGACGGTAACGTGCAACTGCGGCAATACATTCGTGACGGGATCGACGAAGAAGGACATTCACGTTGAAATCTGTTCCAAATGCCATCCGTTCTATACGGGACAGCAGAAGACGGCGCAGGCGCGCGGACGTATTGATAAGTTTAACAGGAAGTATGGCATGAGTCAGAATTAGAGTATGCCTGAAATTGGAGCATTGGGTTGAGATTCCTGTAATCTCAACCTTTTTTGTCATAGATGGTCAAAAGATTTTTATGGAGAAGGCAATGAACTATTCCGGTATTGGCGGACAGGCGGTTATGGAGGGCGTTATGATGAAAAAAGGCGACGCCTATGCCGTTGCGG
Source organism: uncultured Roseburia sp. (assembly GCA_947647505.1). Lineage (GTDB taxonomy): Bacteria > Bacillota > Clostridia > Lachnospirales > Lachnospiraceae > Roseburia_B. The sequence continues at coordinate 62,981 of CANSKO010000009.1, forward strand.
TCCGCAAACCCAACGGAGAAATAACGGTAGAGGCATCGGAATATTCCGGCGTTATTTCAAATCAGACAATCAAAAAACTGCCCGTTGTAAGGGGCATATGCAGTTTTCTGGAATCGCTTACGCTGGGATTTCGGACGCTGTCGTATTCTGCGTCTTTCTTTGAAGAAGAGGAGGAGCCGGCCAATCCGAAAAAAGAAGATCTTCTGATGAAGCTTACGCTGGCGGTTTCGGTGGCGTTTGCCATTGGGGTTTTTATGCTGCTTCCCTATGGAATTTCACTTTTGTTTCGCGACATGATTGCTTCCCGCTGGCTGATGGCGCTCTTAGAGGGCGCGCTGCGTCTTGTGATTTTTCTCGGATATGTGGCGGGGATTTCACGTCTGTCCGATATTCGAAGAGTGTATATGTATCATGGCGCGGAGCATAAGTGCATCAACTGCATTGAAAGCGGCATGGATTTAACGGTTGCAAACGTGCGGAAAAGTTCAAGGCTGCACAAACGTTGCGGCACCAGCTTTTTGCTGGTCGTCATGTTTGTCAGCATTTTGTTTTTTCTGTTTATTCAGGCGGATTCTCCGCTGCTGCGTCTGTTTTTGCGCGTGCTTTTCGTTCCCGTGATCGCAGGCGTTTCATATGAGTTTATACGGCTTGCCGGAAGGAGCGACAACCGGTTTGTCAATCTGATCAGCGCGCCGGGACTGCTGTTGCAGCGCATTACGACGAAAGAGCCGGAGGATGCGATGATCGAAGTCGGCATCGCGTCGGTGGAGGCCGTGTTTGACTGGCGGGCATATCTGAGAGAGATGCGAAGCGATACGGGTAAGGACGGTGGCGCATGACGTACCGGGAGGCTTTTTTGTACGGGGAGCGCCTGCTGGCGCAAAACGGAATTTCGGACGCGGAGACGGATGCGCGTCTGCTGCTTTTTTTTGCTGCTGAAATCGACGGAAATGCCTATTACATGCAAATGCAAAAAGAGCTGCCGCAGGAAAAAAAGACGGCCTATGATGCGATGCTAAGGCGGCGGGCAAATCGGATTCCATTGCAGCATATTACCGGGGAGCAGGAGTTTATGGGGCTTCGTTTTCTGGTCAGCGAGCATGCGCTGATTCCAAGACAGGATACGGAAATCCTTGTGGAGGAGGCGTTAAAACGCGTAAAGCCTGGCATGCGCGTTCTGGACATGTGCACAGGCTCCGGCTGCATTATAACAAGTATTGTAAAGTATGCGCCGTCCGTATGCGGGGTGGCTGCGGATCTGTCGCCGCACGCGCTCTCTCTGGCGAGGGAGAACGCCCGATTAAACGGCGTAACGGTGGAATTTGTGCAAAGCGACCTGTTCGCTGAGATTTCGGGAAGCTTTGATATGATCGTATCCAATCCGCCGTATATACCTACCGGAGAGATTGCGGGGCTTGCGCCGGAAGTCAGAGAGCGTGAGCCGCGGCTTGCGCTGGATGGACGGGCGGACGGGCTTTGGTTTTACCGCAGGATTTTAAGCGAAGGCGCGCCATATTTAAAGCCGGGCGGCGATCTGCTGTTTGAAATCGGGGCAGATCAAAAGGAAGCGGTTTTTGCGCTTATGAGAGACGCGGGCTGCCATATGATAAACGGAATCAAAGACCTGGCGGGGCTTGACCGGGTCGTGACAGGAAAGGGAAGGAATTATGTTTGACAAATTAGAAGATCTTGTGCTGCGTCTGGAGGAAATTTTAAATCAGTTAAGCGAGCCGGACGTAGCGTCCGATGCGGATCGTTTTCGCAGACTGATGAAGGAGCAGAGCGATCTGACGCCGATTGTAGAGGCGTATCAGGCGTATAAGCAGAATAAGCAGAGCATAGAAGATTCCCTGCTTTTGCTGGAAGAAGAAAACGACGAGGAGATGCGGGAGCTGGCAAAAGAGGAATTAAACGAATGCAGGGCAAACGTGGAAGCGCTGGAAGAGAAGCTGAAAATTCTGCTGCTGCCCAAAGATCCAAACGATGATAAGAACGTGATCGTGGAAATCCGCGCCGGAGCCGGAGGAGACGAAGCGGCTTTGTTTGCGGCGGAAATCTATCGCATGTACGTGCATTATGCGGAGGGCAGACGCTGGAAGGCGGAGATGATGGAGTGCGAGGAAATTGGCATTGGCGGCATGAAGAACATCAGCTTTATGGTAACGGGGCAGGGCGCGTATTCTGTGCTGAAATATGAATCCGGCGTGCATCGCGTACAGCGCGTGCCGGAAACGGAATCGGGCGGGCGCATCCATACGTCTACGATCAGCGTGGCGGTGATGCCGGAAGCGGAAGAGGTGGAAGTTGAGATCGATGAAAAAGACATCCGCATCGACGTTATGCGCGCGTCCGGCAACGGCGGCCAGTGCGTCAATACGACGGATTCCGCCGTTCGTCTGACGCATTATCCGACGGGCATCGTCGTATACAGCCAGACGGAAAAATCACAGCTTCAGAACAAAGCGAAGGCGTTTGCGCTGCTGCGCGCAAAGCTGTACGATATGGAATGCCAGAAGGCGCACGACGCAGAGGCGGAAGCCAGAAGGAGCCAGATTGGGACGGGAGACCGTTCGGAGAAAATCCGCACCTACAATTTTCCGCAGGGGCGCGTAACGGATCACAGGATTGGCCTGACGCTTTATAAGCTGGATAAAATTATGAACGGAGAGATTCAGGAAATCGTAGACGCGTGCGTGGCGGCAGATCAGGCGGAGAAGCTGGCGAAAATGAATGAAGGGAAGGAATGCTGAAAGATAAGGATATCCGGGAACCGCTTTATGATTTTTTAGAGGAGCGTTACGGAAAAATCAGAATTATAGAAGAAAAGACGATGGGCAGGTCGCGGGCGGACGCCGTGATGGTTCTGCCGGATCTTCTGATCGGCATAGAAATCAAAAGCGACGCCGATACGTATGCAAGGCTGAGCCGGCAGGTAAACGATTACGAGAAATATTTTGATGCAAATATGATTGTCGTCGGTTCGACGCATGCGCTGCATGTCCGTGAGCATGTGCCGCAGACATGGGGCATTGTGTCGGTGGAACGCTGGGCGGATACGCTTGATTTTTACGTGATACGGGATATGCAGCCAAATATGCGAATGAATCCTGGTAAAAAGCTTGAGCTGCTTTGGAGAAAGGAGCTGCTGTCCATACAGAAGAAAAACGGGATGCCTGCCTTTCGGAACAGAAGCCGGGAATTTGTAAAGCATAAGATACTGGAGAGGGTTCCGCGGGAAACGCTGCAAAAACAGATCAGCGATGAGCTGTTTGAGCGGGATTATACGCTGATGGGGGAAGAAATGCGCCGTTTTTCAGATGCTTTGTAGGAAGCTTTTGCATTGGGCGCTTTTGTCGTGTTTTTCGATTGTACCGGAAACCGGGTTTTTGTGGGAATATATCCCGAAGGCTGTAAATTGCAGCCTTCGGGATATATTTTTATCCTGCGTCGTTAATTGATGCTTAAGCCGGCGCTTGCATATCCTGCGACGGTGTTGAGTAAAGATAATCCGCTTGCCGATGCTGAAAATACCAGCATGAGGCGGGTCTGAGCCGTTACCGGGATATTGAGCCCTGTAAGCGCTCCGTTTAACAATGTGCCGATGGATACCACTCCGGAAAGGGATGGCGTCAGGCTGATCAGTGTTCCGGCAATTGGAGAAAATACATTGTTTGGCGTTGCGGACTGGTAGATTTGCGCATTTATTGTGACCGTGGAGCCTATCAGGGAGAGCGCCACCGTTGTGCTGAAAAATGCACTGAATGAAGTAAGAATGCCGGCGCGTGGAACCTGGAATGCAAAGTTGGAAAGCGTTCCGCTGGCATTTGTAATATCGATTGTGCTTCCTAAAACCGTAAGTCCCTGCGCGCTGCTTCCAAAGCCAATAAAAGCAGGGATTCCCGCAAGTCCTCCGGCAATTGTCGTCAGGGAAACCGGAAGCCCTGATGCAAACGGTATGATGGCTCCTGTCCCGGCGATTCCAGTGGCGCCGGTAGGTCCAGTGGCGCCAGTCGGTCCAGTCGCGCCAGTAGCGCCGGTAGGCCCGGTCACGCCGTCAGCGCCGGTCGGTCCAGTGGCGCCGGTAGGCCCGTCAGCGCCAGTCGCGCCAGTCGGTCCAGTGGCGCCGTCAGCGCCAGTTGGTCCAGTGGCGCCAGTCGGTCCGGTAGCGCCGGTAGGTCCAGTGGCGCCGGTCGGTCCGGTAGCGCCGTCAGCGCCGGTCGGTCCAGTGGCGCCGGTCGGTCCGGTAGGTCCGTCAGCGCCGGTAGGTCCGGTAGCGCCATCAGCGCCGGTCGGTCCAGTGGCGCCGGTCGGCCCAGTGGCGCCAGTAGGTCCGGTAGCGCCGTCAGCGCCGGTCGGTCCATCAGCGCCAGTCGGTCCAGTGGCGCCGGTAGGCCCGGTAGCGCCGTCAGCGCCAGTCGGTCCAGTGGCGCCGGTAGGTCCAGTAGCTCCAGTCGGTCCGGTAGCGCCGTCAGCGCCGGTAGGTCCATCAGCGCCAGTAGGCCCGGTAGCGCCATCAGCGCCAGTCGGTCCAGTCGCGCCGGTAGGTCCAGTAGCGCCATCAGCGCCAGTAGGCCCGGTCGGTCCAGTCGCGCCGATAGGCCCGGTAGGTCCGGTCACGCCCGTTGGACCTTCATCTCCCGGGCATCCTTTTGGTCCCTGAATTCCGATTGGTCCGGTTACGCCCTGGATGCCCTGCGGCCCGGTTACGCCTTGCGGGCCCATGGGTCCGGTCGCGCCGGTAGAGCCGGTAGGCCCCGGAATGCCTCTGGGTCCCTGCAGACCGATATCGCCCTGTGGTCCGACCGGTCCGGTAGGTCCGGTTGGTCCAACCGGACCCTGCGGTCCGACGTCGCCCTTAGGACCTTCACAGCCGGGATCGCCTTTCGGACCAATATCGCCGCGGACGCCCTGAATACCCTGGATACCCTGTGGTCCCGCATAGCCTCTTGGCCCTGCATAACCTCTTGGTCCGGTATTTCCGGTAGGTCCTACCGGGCCGGTGTTTCCTCTTGGCCCTCTTGCGCCAGGAGCGCCGGGAATGCCCTGTGGCCCCATAGGGCCAGGATCGCCTTTGTCTCCTTTCGGGCCGGGACAGCCGGCATCCCCTTTGAGACCCTGCGGTCCCATAGGACCCTGATCGCCTTTGGGTCCCGCTGGCCCACGTTCACAGCAGGGAGGATGGCATGGATTCTGACAGTCGCCGCATGAATTTTTTTGATGCATACAAAACACATCCTTTCTGAAATAGTCGAAAAAAATACTAAAAAGCATTTTTTTCTACAAATATTTTATGGATATACAAAATATTTGTTACAATTTTGAGAAAAGCAGAATATATGTAAAAAAATTATCTAAGAAAGTGGAAGGCTGTCAAAATATTGTTTGTTATAAAGATAGGCTTTGGAGTAAGGCTTGCAGGCTCCGGCCCGTTCATTGTATTCGTTTGCTTTTTTATGGTCTCCCATTTTGTCGAAACATACACACAGCTGCAGAAGGGGGATATAATCATAGCAATCCGGCAGGACAAATCCACCGGAATGTTCATTTTTGGGTCTGCTCAGCGCAGTTTCGTACCAGTAGGCGGCAGTATGATAATTTCCACGCTCCAGAAAATGTTTTCCGATTTCACAGCATAATTCAGCTCTTGGCAAGTCAAAACTCATACTGCGCAGGAGCGCGTTTAATGCGGACTGTTCCTGGCCCAGCCGGTAATAACAGCTGGCGCAGACAGAGCATGCCTCAATCTTGTTTTCGACCCATCCCTGCGCGGATGGAAGGAATTGCTCCAGAACAGAAACGGCTTCTTCATATTGTTTGTGATAGTATAATTCACGCCCGTAATAATACTGCTGGCGTGGATCGAGAGACTTTCCTTCTGCGAGCGCTTTTCTGTAAATGTTCAGATTCCGATCCGGATCTCCCACAGTTGTTTTTTTGTGGCAGATTGCAATATCCGAGTAAATGACGTTGCCGTCCGGAGGAATGACTTCATGGACGGCTCCGATCCACCGGTATTTGGAATGGTTTCGAATCCATCGTTCTCTGAAATAAGAAAAAGAGGGATGGCCGGCTTCATCAAAGGACGTGTGATATTTCATCATAACCATATCCACATCTGGTGAAAGAGTCTGTTTTAACTGTAGAAAATGATCTTTTTCCGTTTCTTCCAGAATATCGTCGGCATCCAGCCACATGCAGTAGTCCATGGACGCTCTGGAAAAAGAAGCGTTTCTGGCGTCTGAGAAATCATCGCTCCACGGATGTGAATAGATTTTTTGTGTGTAATGGGACGCGATTTCCATTGTTTGATCCGTGGAACCGGTATCTACAATAATGATTTCATCTACAAGTTTTGCCACGCTGTCCAGGCAGCGCGCAATATGCATTTCTTCATTTTTGACAATCATACAAAGACTGATGGTTGGCATGTTGGCTCCTTCCTTTTTGATTTATTGTCTGCCAAGTTTTTCTATACTCAGGTTCATATTGATTTTAGAAGCGCCTGCGGAAGAGTCCCATGCAAAGAACAGCGTGGACGCATGGGGGAGCTGGATTATAAAATATCTTGACAGAACAAGCTGTTCTTTTCGCCTTGCGGCCTCTGCGCATGTAGCATAGGCTGTTTGTTCGCAGTCATTAAATATGGGTGTAAGCTTTATAAAGCCATGCCTTTTCACTGCTGTGGATATGTAATAACAGATGGCATAATACCCGGGAGTCAGAAATACGGAATAGTCATTGCAGAGAGTAATGTTTTGGGTGGTGTCCGGGATATCTGCTTTAAGCGGAAGGCTGGCGCTTTCCGGCAGCATAATCTCACGGCCCAAAAACGATGCAAAGGAGCTGTTTTGCGGATAGCCGGGAGGTCCCGCCGGGCCGCGTGGCCCGGGTTCGCCAACCGGACCCTGCGGACCTGTTTCACCCTGCGCGCCCTGTGGTCCCGTAACGCCCTGCGGACCAGGCTCCCCGCGCTCGCCGGGACAGCCCTGCGGTCCGGGAGCTCCTCTTGGGCCCTGTGGTCCGGGTTCGCCTCTTGGTCCGGGCGGACCCGGTATCCTGCAGCAGTCCGGACAGCATTGCGGCATGGAATTACAGCAGTCGTCCGGATGGCATGGCGGCATAGGGTTGCAGCAATTGTCCGGATGGCATGGCTGTGTTGGGTTGCAGCAGTCGTCCGGATGGCATGGCTGTGTTGGGTTGCAGCAGTCGTCTGGATGGCATGGCGGCATAGGGTTGCAGCAATTGTCCGGATGGCATGGCTGTGTTGGGTTGCAGCAGTCGTCCGGATGGCATGGCTGTGTTGGGTTGCAGCAGTCGTCTGGATGGCATGGCGGCATAGGGTTGCAGCAGTCGTCCGGATGGCATTGCGGAGTAGGATTGCAGCAGTCATCCAGGCAGCATTGCTGTGTTGGGTTGCAACGGTCGTCTGTATGGCGCTGCTGCGTTGGATCGTTGCAGCAGGAAACATCATGCGTTTCAGATTTTATGGCGTCTGTATGCTGCGAAAGATCGGATGCGGCCGCATTTGCCTCAGAGGTGCAGCGGGAGGAGGGAGGAACGGTGTTTTGGCTGCAATTTCTATTGAAATTTCTTCTCATGCCAAACAAATTCGGCGGATGAAACAGCCAGTTCGTATTCAGATTGTTCAATTGGGAGTCACCTCGTTTCTGGTTGATGTTGCGTGATGGCGCATGTATCCGATTATGGGATATGCCATATGGCGCAAAAGGCATAAATTTTTCAGTCATATTGAAAATGTATGTCATATTTGGAGTTTCAGAGCGTATAATAAATGATATGCATAAAATAAAATTTTGTTTTTCGGATTTGCTGTCAGGTATCCATACAATTCCATCCACGTATAAAACCCCCTATTGAAATTAAAACACCGCTGTGACATAATAATACTATGGAATTATGTCATGGCGGCGTTTTATGCGTCTGACAGAAGGAGGGAATATCTGTGGCAGAACGGGAATTGCAGCTTTATGGACAGGCAGAGCCGATTCGGATCAGGCCGTATGAGCATCATGCAAAATATTATGAGACGGATCAGATGGGAATCATTCATCATTCCAATTACATCCGCTGGATGGAAGAGGCCAGGATGGATTTGATGGAGCAGATCGGGTTATCCTATAAGGGGATGGAGCGTATGGAGATTATCAGCCCGGTGCTGTCTGTGACGTGCGAATATAAGAGCATGGTGCATTTTGACGATACGGTTGTGATCGAGGCGAAGATCGCGGAATACAACGGAATCAAAATGAAAATGGAATACCGCATGACAGATAAGAAGACGGGAGAGCTCAGAACGCTTGCAACGAGCGAGCATTGCTTTTTAAACCGCAGCGGCAAGCCGATTTCCCTGAAACGCTCTTATCCGGAGCTGGATACCCGGTTTTTTGAATTTTATGAGGAGAAGGAAGATGTCTGATTCCGTCAGAGAGCGGCTGTTTTTGCTGCGAAAGGAAATGAAACGGCGCGGCATCGACCTATATTTGATTCCGTCTTCGGATTTTCACGGTTCGGAATACGTGGGCGATTATTTTAAAGCAAGAGAATATATAACCGGCTTTACCGGTTCTGCCGGAACGGCTGTTGTCGCAAAGGACGAGGCATGGCTGTTTACCGACGGCAGATATTTCATTCAGGCCAGGCGGCAGCTGTCTGGCAGTGGGATTGCTCTGATGCGCGCGGGAGAGCCGAACGTGCCTTCTGTGGAAGCGTTTTTGAAGCAGAAGCTGCGCCGCGGCGGCTGCATCGGATTTGACGGAAGGTGCGTCTGCGCAAAAGCGGGAATGGCGTACGAGGCGATTGCAGAGGAAAAGCAGGGGAGGATTTTTTCAGAGGAAGATCTGGTCGGGGCGATCTGGAAGGACAGGCCGTCTATGGCAAAGGAACCGGTTTTTTTTCTGGAAGATCGTTTCAGCGGCCGGACGTTTGCGGAAAAAGTCGCAGACGTTCGCGCGGATATGGAACGGGCGGGCGCAAACGTGCACATTCTCTCTTCCCTGTGCGATATCGCATGGCTGTTAAATGTGCGCGGCGGCGATATCGACTATGTTCCGGTCGCGCTTTCTTATCTTGTGCTCAGTCTGCGGGAATGCATCTGGTTTGTGCAGGAAGAAGTTCTGACAAAAGAACAGAGGGAGCGTTTGCAGGAGAACCAGATTCTCGTCAGGCCGTACGCGGTTTTTTATGATGCATTGCAGGAGATGCGGGCGGAGACGGTTCTGTATGATCCGACAGCGGTCAATTACAGCATGGTAAAGAGGATTGACGGGCATACAAAAAAGATCTGCGCGAAAAATCCTTCGGAGCTTCTGAAGGCAGTCAAAAATCCGGTTGAAATCGAAAATACGAAACGGGCGCATATCAAAGACGGCGTGGCGTTTGTAAAATTTATGCGCTGGATCAAAACGCAGGCGGAACAGGAATCTCTGACCGAACGACAGGCGGCGGCCTTTCTGCTGGAACGGCGAAAGGAGCAGGCGAATTTTCTGGAGCCGAGCTTTGAAACGATCTGCGCGTACGGCGCCAATGCAGCGATGATGCATTATGCGGCAACGGAAGAGAGCGACGCCAGAATACGAAAGGAAGGCTTTCTTCTGGTGGATTCCGGCGGGCATTATCTGGAAGGGACGACGGATCTGACGAGGACGCTTGCAATGGGGCGGACGGACGATGTCATGCGGCTGCATTATACGGCCGTTCTGCGGGCAAACCTGCGTCTTTCCGCCGCAAAATTTCTGCATGGCGTGGATGGAAGGAATCTGGATATTCTCGCAAGAGAGCCGCTTTGGAGCCTTGGGCTGGATTATCGGTGCGGAACAGGGCATGGCGTTGGACATGTGCTAAGCGTGCATGAAGGGCCGAACGCGTTCCGCTATCGGAAAAATGCCGATGGAAGCGATGCGGCAGTTCTGGAGGAAGGCATGATTACGACGGATGAGCCAGGCGTTTATCTCGAAGGCGAATATGGCATTCGCATAGAAAACGAGCTGCTGTGCCGTAAGGCGGAACAGAATGCATATGGGCAGTTTTTATGCTTTGAGACGATTACGTATGCGCCCATTGATCTGGACGCGGTCGTGCCGGAGGCGATGACGGAAGCGGAACGGACGCAGCTGAATGCGTATCATCAGATGGTATACGACGTCTTATCTTCGCATCTTTCGGAGGAAGAAAATCGCTGGTTGAAAGAATATACGAGGGCAATATGAAACAGAAAATAGTATTGATTGACGGTCACAGTATTTTAAACCGCGCGTTTTTTGGCATTCCGGATCTGACGAATCGGGAAGGGCTGCATACAAACGCGGTATACGGCTTTTTGAATATCCTGTTTAAGATACTCGATGAGGAACAGCCGCAGTATCTGACGGTGGCGTTCGATGTGCATGCGCCGACGTTTCGCCATAAGATGTATGCAGACTACAAAGGGACGCGAAAGCCGATGGCGGAGGAATTGCGGCAGCAGGTGCCGTTAATGAAGCGGATGCTTCAGGCGATGCGCGTGCGCGTCGTGGAAAAAGAAGGCTATGAAGCGGACGATATTCTGGGAACGCTTGCAGGGCGCGCGGAAGAAGCCGGGCTTTTGGTTTCCGTCGTATCCGGCGACAGAGATCTTTTGCAGCTTGCAACGGAACAGGTAAAAATACGGATTCCAAAGACAAAGCGGACGGGCACGGAAATCGAAGATTATTATGCCGCCGACGTTAAAGCGCACTATCAGGTGACGCCAAAGGAGTTTATCGATGTAAAGGCCTTGATGGGAGATGCGTCGGACAATATTCCAGGCGTTCCCGGAATTGGCGAAAAGACGGCGACGAGCCTGATCGCATCCTACGGCAGTATCGAAAACGCCTATGCGCATATTGAAGAAATCCGTCCGGCCCGCGCAAAAGAAAGCCTGCGGGCGCATTACGATCTGGCGCAGCTGTCGAAGGAGCTGGCGACGATCAACGTGCAGGTGGAGCTTGCGTGCGACTGGGAGGAAGCCAGACTTGGGAGCCTGTTTACGGAGGAAGCGTATCTTTTATGCAGGGAGCTGGATTTTAAGCAGATGCTGGGCCGTTTTGAAAAGAAAGCGCCAAAGGACAATGAAGCGTCCCGCTTTCGGCGGATTGAGGATTTTGCAGAGGCGCAGGAATATCTGGCGAAAGCAGAAGAAGCGGAATGCGTGGGAATGGCCATCGTATGGGAAAAGGAGCGGCTTTTGGGCGCGGCCGTCTGCCTGAGCGAAGAAGAGACGGCATATCTTCCGGTATTCGGACTGCTGACAGAGGCGTATCTGAAGGATCGCGTGCGCAGCTTTCTGCTGCATGCGCAGGTCTCGCTTTTGGATGTAAAGGAACAGGTCAGGCGGTTTTCGCTTCCGACTGCGGATGCATCGCTGCGGGAGCGTCTGTTTGACTGCGGCGTTGCGGCGTATCTTTTAAATCCACTGCAAAGCGAATATCCGTACGAAGCGATCGCACAGGACTGTCTGCATCAGACAATTCCTTCCGAAAGCGACCTGCTTGGCAAACAGGGTCTTGCAGCGGGGGATAAGGCAGATCAGGAGGCGTTTTTGGCCTGCGTCTGTCATATGGCGCATACGGCGTTTGCAGCAAAGCCCGTTCTGACGGAGCGTCTGAAAGAGACGGGTATGGACGCATTGTATCAGACGATCGAACTTCCGCTTGCCTTTGTGCTGGCCGACATGGAAGCGGAGGGCATTGCGGCGGATAAGGAAGCGCTGGCCGCATATGGCGAAAGCCTGACGGAGCGCATTCAGGAGCTTGCCAGGGAGATCTATGCGAAAGCGGGCGAGGAGTTTAATATCAATTCGCCAAAGCAGCTTGGCGTCATTCTGTTTGAAAAGCTCAACATGCCCTATGGCAAGAAGACGAAGACAGGCTATTCGACAGCCGCGGACGTGCTGGATAAGCTTGCGCCGGAGTATCCTCTGGTGGCGGATGTTTTAGAATATCGCCAGTTAGCGAAGCTAAAGTCAACGTACGCGGACGGGCTGGCGCATTTTATAGATGACGCGGGCCGGATTCACAGCACGTTTCATCAGAAGATTACCGCGACCGGAAGAATCAGCAGCGCAGACCCGAATCTGCAAAATATTCCGATTCGCATGGAGCTTGGGCGTCTGATCCGGAAAGTGTTTTTGCCGGCGGAGGGCAGCGTTTTTGTGGATGCGGACTATTCCCAGATCGAGCTTCGCATGCTGGCGCATATGTCGGGAGACGAGCAGCTGATCGGGGCGTACCGGGAAGCGGAGGATATTCACAGAATGACGGCTTCTCAGGTGTTTCATGTGCCGTTTGCGGAGGTGACGGATTTGCAGCGCAGAAACGCAAAGGCCGTCAACTTTGGAATCGTCTACGGCATCAGCTCGTTTGGCCTGAGCCAGGATCTGAGCATCAGCAGGAAAGAGGCTGCGGAATATATCGAGCGTTATTTTGAGACGTATCCAAAGATCAAAGCGTATCTGGATAAGCTGGTGGCGGATGCAAAGGAGAAGGGGTATTCTCTGACGATGTTTGGCAGGAGGCGGCCGCTGCCGGAGCTTGCGTCGGGCAATTTTATGCAGCGTTCGTTTGGCGAGCGCGTGGCGATGAACGCGCCGATTCAGGGGTCGGCGGCAGACATTATCAAAATTGCAATGATTCGCGTGCATGACCGTCTGGCGGCGGAAGGGCTTTTGTCGAAGCTGATTCTTCAGGTGCACGACGAATTGCTGATTGAGGCGCGGAAAGAAGAAGTGGAACAGGTGAAGCAGATTTTGGCAGAGGAAATGCGCGGCGCGGCAAAGCTGTCCGTGGAGCTGGAAATCGATATGCATACCGGAGCGAACTGGTATGAGGCAAAATAAAGGTGGCAGTATGAAGTTTATCGGAGTTACAGGCGGCGTGGGCGCGGGGAAATCCGAACTCCTCCAATTTATGGAACGGGAATATCCGGCGCGCGTCGTTTATGCGGATCAGCTGGCGCATGCGCTGATGGAGCCGGGGACGGACTGTTATCGTAGGATCCGGTCCGCATTTGCGGGAGAGGACATCGTTTCGCAGGATGGCGCGCTGGACGCGGAAAAACTGGCGTCGGTTATTTTTTCCGACGAAGAGAAGCGCAGGAAGTTAAATGGCATCGTGCATCCCGCGGTGAAGCGCGAAGCGCTGCGGATGGCAGAAGAGGAGCGGGCGCGCGGCAGATGCCGTTACTTTATTCTGGAAGCGGCGCTTTTGATCGAAGAGGGATACGACAGACTGTGCGATGAGCTGTGGTACGTAGACGCGAAACAGGAAGTGCGCCGCAGACGGCTTATAAAGAGCCGGGGGTATTCCGATGCAAAAATCGACGCGATCGTTCAAAGTCAGCTTTCGGAGGAAGATTACCGCCGTCATTGCAGCCGGGTGATCGACAACAGCGGTTCGCTGGAAGAAGCGTTTGCGCAGGTGCGGGCGGCGTTACAGGAGGCGGCGCCGCAGAACGGCAGAAAAAAATAAAAGTCAGGAGATGGAAACGTGGAGAAGAGAGAGATTGGAGGCGAGCTGGTATTCGGGCTTGACATCGGGACGCGCAATGTCGTGGGAACGGTAGGATATCAGATCGGAAAAGAATTCATTGTAATTGCGCAGCATTCCGTAGAGCACGAGACGCGCGCGATGATGGACGGGCAGATTCATGATATAGGGAGGGTTGGCCGGACGATCCGCATTGTAAAGGATGCGCTGGAAGAGCAGACGGGACAGGCACTGACGTCGGTATGCATTGCGGCGGCCGGGCGCGTACTGAAAACCGTAACCGTCAATATCGAGCAGAAATACGAATCCGAAATGGTTGTTTCGGCGGAAGACGTACATACGCTGGATCTGCTTGGCATTGAGAAAGCGCAGTCGATTCTGAAGGTGGAAAACGATACGAATTACAAGTTTTACTGCGTTGGCTATTCGGTGATCCGCTATTATCTGAACGATGATGTTTTTGCAAGTCTGGAAGGGCATAAGGCGGAGCGGATCGCGGAGGACGTTATCGTGACGTTTCTGCCGGAAGACGTGATCGACGGTCTGTATGCCGCAGTTGCGCTGGCCGGGCTGAATGTGGCGAATCTGACGCTTGAGCCAATTGCGGCAATTGACATCGCCATTCCGGAAAATTTCCGCATGTTAAATATTGCGCTTGTAGATATTGGCGCCGGAACGTCCGACATATCCGTAACGAGGGACGGCAGCATTATCGCCTATGGCATGATTCCTCTGGCCGGCGATGAAATTACGGAGATGATTGCGCAGCATTATCTTGTTGATTTTCAGACGGCGGAGCAGATCAAAATTGCGTCGGCGGAAGATGCGGAAATTGAATATACGGACATCATGCAGTTAAAGCATACGATCCCGGCGAAAGAAGTGTGGGAGCTGACGGAAGAGCTTGTAGACGGCATAACGACGGATATTGCAAATAAAATCATAGAGTTAAACGGAGATCGAAGCGTAAAGGCCGTCTTTATCGTTGGCGGCGGCGGGAAAATGCATGGCTTTGAAACACGTCTGGCGGATAAGCTGAAGCTTCCGCAGGAGCGCGTGGCCCTGCGCGGCGCGGAGGTGCTGCAGCAGGTGACGTTTGAGCAGCCGGAGGTTCGAAAAGATCCGCTGCTTGTGACGCCCGTCGGCATCTGTCTGAATTATTATGAACAGAAAAACAGCTTTATCATGGTGCATTTTAACGGAGAGCGGATTAAGCTGTATGACAACAACCGTCTGACAATCGTAGACGCCGCGCTGCAGGCGGGTTTTCCAAATGAGCAGCTGTTTCCAAGACGCGGCAGGGAAATTAATTTTATTGTAAACGGCACGCCGCGGATTGCGCGCGGAGAAGTCGGAGAATCCGCCATTGTAAAGGTCAATGACAAGCTGACGAATATCAACGCTCCACTGCTTGCAAACAGCTATATTACGATCGAGCCGTCTACGGAAGGAAAAGCGGCCAGAATTACGGTCGGAGACATTGCCGATTATGAGGAAACGGTAAATTTCATCGTCAATGGAAAGAATATCCTCTGCCCGAAATTTGTGGAAGTAAACGGGGCGATCGCGCTTTCCTCCTATGAGATCAAAGAAGGAGACGTAGTGGAGACGAAGAGCTTCTATACGATTGCGCAGCTTGCGGAATTTATGGACGTATGCGTCGATACGAATCATGAAATTCTCGTCAACAACCGTCCGTCGGATCTGGATACGCTGGTGTATGAAAATTTTACGATTGAGTGGACGACGGATACGATGTTAGAGGAGCAGGAGGACATGCAGGAAGCGCCGGCTTTGGAAGAGGCGCGCGCAACGGAGCCTGTAAGGGAGGACGATCCGGAAGAAATGCGGATGCAGGAGATTTCCGTGGGCGAAGCCTATGACGAAGCGGAAGAAGAGTACGAGGAGCAGGATACGGAGGCGCCGGAGGAAATGGAAGACGATGGGGCGATGGAAAAAGAACAGGAGCCTTATGCGCAGGATGCAGAGGAAGAGGGGCCTGTCATGGATGTGTACGTCAACGGAGAGACGGTGCGCCTGACCGGAAAGACAGAGTATATTTTCGTGGATATTTTTGACTTTATTGATTTTGATCTGAAAGCGTCCAATGGCCGCGCAATCGTAATTAAGGTGAACGGGGAATATACGGATTACGTGCGGCGTCTGGACGAAGGCGATCAAATTGAAATTTACTGGGAAGAGAAGTAGACAGATGGAATTATGCAGTATAGCAAGCGGCAGCAGCGGCAATTGCATTATGGCGGGCGGCGGGGGCGGACGCCTTATCATTGACGCGGGCATAAGCGGAAAACGAATCGAGCAGGGGCTGAATGCGCTGGGACACAAGACGGCCGAGATGCGTTGCGTTCTGGTGACGCATGAGCATATGGACCATATTGCAGGGCTTGGCGTAATTGCAAGAAAGCACGGGCTTCCGATTTATGCGACGGAAGGGACGAAGCGCGCCATATTACAGACGAAAAGCGTCGGAACGATTGACGCGTCGCTGTTTCATACGATTGTTCCGGGAGAGGCGTTTTCGGTCGGAGAGCTTGTCATAGAGCCAATTGGCATTTCGCATGACGCTGCGGACCCTGTAGCCTACATAATACGGGATGGAGAAAAGTCGGCGGCCGTCATCACCGATCTTGGCACGTACGACGCGAGCCTTGAGGAAACGTTAAAAGGCGTCCAGCTGCTTTTGCTGGAAGCCAATCATGACGTCAATATGCTTTTAACAGGTCCGTATCCGTATTTTTTAAAACAGAGGATTTTGGGCGCGCGCGGGCATCTGTCCAACGAATGCTGCGGGCAGCTTCTGGGGCGTCTTTTACACGATGGATTTCAGGCGGCGCTGCTGGGACATCTGAGCAGGGAAAATAACTATGCCGCGCTTGCCTATGAAACGGTTCGCCTGGAAATTACCATGGGGGAAGGCCCATATCGCGGAAATGATTTTCCGATTTACGTCGCAGGACAGGACGAGACATCGGCCATGTTATCCGTCTGAAAGGGAAAAGGAATGGATTAAGAAAGAACTGTAAAACATATAGTTTACCATGAAGTTTTGGAGGTTAAAATTATGTGTACGGCAGCTGTTTACAGGACAAAGGATTTTTATTTCGGACGCACGCTGGATTACGGCGTTTCGTATGATGAAGAGGTTGCGATTATGCCGCGGCGCTGCGGCATTGATTTTGGCGGCATGGGGATGTTGAAGCGTCATTATGCGATGATCGGCGTAGCGCATGTGGAAAAGCAGTATCCGATGTATTATGATGCGGTCAATGAAAAAGGGCTTGGCATGGCGGGGCTGAATTTTACGGGCAACGCAGTTTACAAAGAGAAAATGCGGGGAAAGGACAATGTGCCGGTTTATGCGTTTATTCCCTGGATTTTAAGCCAGTGCGCAACGGTGGAGGAGGCCAGACGGCTTTTGAAAAGAATGAATCTGACGAAAGAGCCGTTTTGTGAGACGATTCCTCCGGCGCAGCTGCACTGGCTGATCAGCGACAGAGAGGAATCCATTACGGTGGAGGCCGTGGAAGAGGGCGTGCTTGTCTATGACAATCCGGTTGGCGTGCTGACGAATAATCCGCCGTTCCCGATGCAGATGTTTCATCTGAACAATTACATGCAGCTGACGCCTGGCCCTCCGACGAATCGTTTTTCGCAGAGCCTTTCGCTTCAGACATACTGTGTTGGCATGGGCGCGATCGGGCTGCCGGGAGACGTATCGTCGCAGTCGAGATTTGTCCGCGCCGCATTTGTAAAGATGAATTCCGTATCCGGCGATTCGGAAGCGGAGAGCGTAAGTCAGTTTTTTCATATTCTGGGTTCCGTGGAGCAGCAGCGCGGATGCTGCATTGCGAAGGACGGCGCATATGAAGTGACGCTGTATACGTCCTGCTGCAATGCGGATACGGGGATGTATTATTACACCACATATGACAATCATCAGATTACGGCAGTTTCTTTGCATGCGGAAGATCTGGAGGGAGAGCTTTTAGCGCGCTATCCTCTGGTTCGAAACGAACAGATTCCGGTGATCAACGAGAGAAATGCCTAAAATATATTTTACGAACCGTCCGGAGTGTGCTATGCTGTATACGGCTGCTGTTTTGCCGGCAAAAGAGATAGAAGGTACAAAAGGAAAAAGGGGGAGATACGTATGTATGGAACATGGTGGTCGCTGGTTCCGCCGATCGTGGCGATTCTTCTGGCTTTGATTACAAAAGAGGTTTACAGCTCCTTGTTTTTCGGCGTGCTTTTGGGCGCGTTGTTTACCGCGGGCTTTCAGCCCTGGGAAACGTTTGAAACGCTGTTTGTGACGATGACGGAAAACATGAATCTGAACATCATTCTGTTTGACGTGCTGCTTGGCATGATTATTGTGCTGATGTCGCAGTCCGGAGGCTCTGCCGCCTATGGCAGCTGGGCAAGCAGAAAGATCAAAAGCAAACGGACGTCTCTGTTTGCAACGATGGGGCTTGGCATGCTGATTTTTGTGGACGATTATTTTAACTGCCTGACGGTTGGTTCCGTTATGCGTCCGGTTACGGATAAATATCATGTTTCGAGGGCGAAGCTGGCATATATTATTGATGCGACGGCTGCGCCGATCTGTATTATCGCGCCGATTTCAAGCTGGGCGGCGGCCGTCAACTCTTATGTGCCGAAAGATGGCTCTCTGACGGGCTTTCAGCTGTTTTTGCGGACGATTCCGTATAATCTTTACGCGTTGCTGACAATTGGCATGGTGTTTTTGGTGATTGCCTGGAAATTTGACTTCGGCCTGATGAAAAAGCATGAGGAAAATGCGGCAAACGGCGATCTGTTTACTTCCGGCGGGGAAGAGTTTGAAAGTATGCAGGAGGATAAAAAAAGCAACCCGAACGGAAAAGTCATAGACCTTGCGCTTCCGGTTGCGGTCCTGATTGCGTCTGCGGTTTTTGGCATGATTTATACCGGATTTCTGGGCGGCGCAGATACGGTGATTGATGCGTTTGCAGGCTGCGATGCGGAAATGAGCCTGATTTTTGGCACGACGGTAACAGTGCTTTTTATGGCGGCGCTCTATCTGCCCAGGAAAGTTATTTCCTTCCACCGGTTTATGCAGGCGCTGGCGGAAGGGGCAAAGCTGATGATGCCCGCGATTTTGATTCTGACGTTTGCCTGGACGTTAAAAGGCATGGGAGATAATCTTGGCATTGCGGAATTTGTCAAGGGCCTTGTAGGAACGGGCATGACGGCGAGCGCAGTCATTCCGGCGATTATGTTTGGGATTGCGCTGTTTCTGGGATTTTCCACAGGAACCTCCTGGGGCACGTTTGCGATTCTGGTGCCGATTGTTGTAAACATGTATGCGGGAAATGACGAGGAAATGATGATCATTGCCGTTTCCGCAGTATTGGCCGGCGCAGTCTGCGGCGATCATATATCGCCCATTTCAGATACGACGATTATGTCGTCTGCGGGCGCGCAGAGCAATCATATCAACCATGTGCAGACGCAGATGCAGTATGCGATGCTGGTAGCCGTGATCTGCGCGCTGGGGTACGTCGTTGCAGGCATCAGCAAGAGCTGGATGATTTCGCTTGGCAGCTCCGCGGCGCTTCTGGTTGTGGCGCTGTATGCGCTGAAGCGCAAATACGGCGGCGGAGAGACGGTATGAAAAAATGGATACAGGCGCCGTATATCGACCAGACAGAGCGGTATCCGACGGGCTGCGAAAGCGTATCCGCCGTTATGCTGCTGCACTATCTTGGCATACCGATTACGGTAGATGCGTTTATTGACGACTATCTGGAAAAAGCGCCCGTCATCAGCAGAAAGGGGCGGCTTTACGGGCCGGATCCCTTCCTGTCTTTTGCGGGAAGCCCGTATGACGCGGCTTCGTTTGGCTGCTATGCGCCGGTTATTGCAAACGCGTTAAACCGCGTGTTTGCTGCGCAAAAGCCGGAGTATCTGGCGAAAGACATTACGGGAATGCCCGTTTCAAAGATGCTTGCGCAGTTTCTGGACCGGGATATGCCGGTGGTATTCTGGGCCAGCCTTGATATGAAAGAGACGGTTCCAGGTCCAAAGTGGCAGCTTCCGGACGGTTCTGTTTTTACATGGCGGTCCAATGAGCATTGTATGCTTCTGATGGGATATGAGGAGGATGCGTTGTATTTTAATGATCCGTGGCAGAACCACGGCTGCATGCGCTGGCCTCTGTCGCTTGTGGAGCGGCGTCATAAAGAGCAGCGCGGGCTGGCCGTGGCGGTGATTAAGGAGGGAAAGTATGCTTTACGATGAAGAAAAAGATTATCTGATGCGTATGATTCGGGAGACATCCGAAATGCTGTTTTCCGTTTTGCTTGGGAAGCCATACGCGCATGTGGAGCCGGAAGCGGAAAATTTATACGAAATATGCGGGAAAACGCTGCGGGAGTATAAAGATATGGTGGATCGGGGCGACGTCAACGAGGCGGAAAACAGGCTTCTTTGCGACATGGACGGCGCAGACCGGAACGAAGCGGCGGCAGCCGTTCTTTTTTATCGGCATATAGCGGAAAAGGGAGAGGAATTTTTAAAACAAAACGGCTATTCGCTGGAAGAAGCTCTGGACGGTTTGAACGGGCTGGCGGAAAAGACGGGGCTGAAAGAGATGTGCGAGTTGATCCGTGACTGATGGATGGGACGCGGCAATTTGGGTTTTGGAGGAATACACTTGGCTGATTTGAGAAAAGAAATTGAAAAAAGAAGGACGTTTGCCATTATATCGCATCCGGATGCGGGGAAGACGACGCTGACGGAGAAATTTCTGCTCTATGGCGGCGCGATCAATCTTGCAGGGTCTGTCAAAGGCAAAGCGACGGCAAGGCATGCAGTGTCAGACTGGATGGAAATTGAAAAAGAGAGGGGAATTTCCGTTACGTCTTCCGTGCTGCAATTTCACTATGACGGCTATTGCATCAATATTTTGGATACGCCGGGGCATCAGGATTTTTCGGAGGATACGTATCGGACGCTGATGGCGGCGGATTCGGCCGTTATGGTAATCGACGGGTCCAAAGGCGTGGAGGCGCAGACGCGAAAATTATTCAAAGTATGCGTGATGCGCCATATTCCCATTTTTACATTTATCAATAAGATGGACAGAGACGCGAACGATACGTTCGATCTTCTGGATGAAATTGAAAAAGAGCTTGGGATCGCCACCTGTCCGATCAACTGGCCAATTGGCTCCGGCAAACAGTTTAAAGGCGTATACGACAGGGAGCAAAAAGAAGTCATGCTCTACAGCGATACGCAAAAGGGGACAAAAGAAGGCGAGGAAAAAGTGATTTCGATTGCGGACGCTTCGCTTCAAAAGGAGATCGGCGAAGAAGCGCTGGCGGCGCTGACGGAGGAGATCGAGCTTCTGGATGGAGCCAGCGCCGAATTTGATATAGAACGGGTGGCAAAGGGAGAGCTTTCGCCTGTCTTTTTCGGATCGGCGCTGACGAATTTTGGCGTGGAAACGTTTTTGAAGCATTTTCTGAAGATGACGTCGTCTCCCCTTCCCAGAAAATCCGATCTGGGAGAAAAAAATCCGTTTGATTCAGACTTTTCGGCTTTTGTATTTAAAATACAGGCCAATATGAATAAGAATCACAGGGACCGCATTGCGTTTATGCGCATCTGTTCCGGAAAATTTACGGCCGGCATGGAAGTTGTGCATGTGCAGGGCGGCAATAAAAAAATGAAGCTGCTGCAGCCGCAGCAGATGATGGCGCAGGATCGGAAGATTGTGGAAGAAGCGTATGCAGGGGATATTATCGGCGTATTTGATCCGGGCATTTTTTCGATCGGCGATACGATTGCAACGGCGGCAAATCCATGTCAGTTTGAAGGCATTCCGACGTTTGCGCCGGAGCATTTTGCGAAAGTGCGCCAGCTTGACACGATGAAGCGCAAGCAGTTTGTCAAAGGCATTACGCAGATTGCGCAGGAGGGCGCGATTCAGATTTTTCAGGAATTTGGAACAGGCATGGAAGAGATCATCGTCGGCGTAGTCGGCGTTTTGCAGTTTGACGTTTTAAAACACCGTCTGTCCGGTGAGTACAATGTGGAGATTCGTCTGGAAGCCATGCCGCATGCGCATATCCGCTGGATTGAAAGCAGGGATATGGATTTGGAGCGATTGACAGGCACGTCCGATATGAAGCGCATTCAGGATTTAAAGGGCAATCCGCTTTTGCTGTTTGTAAATGAGTGGAGCGTTGGCATGACGCTGGATCGAAATAAAGGACTGAAATTGTCGGAGTTTGGAAGAAATTAAGAACAGGAGGCGTTGTGAGATGGAAGCGGTAACGGTTACAAACGATACGTTTGAGCGCGAGGTTCTGGCGTGTGAAGCGCCGGTTCTTCTGGATTTTTGGGCAGACTGGTGCATGCCCTGTAAAATGCAGGCGCCAATTCTTGATGCATTTGCGGAAAAGATGGGAGATCAGATCAAGGTTTGCAGGGTGAATGTGGACGAGGAGGCGGCGTTGGCCTTAAAGTATCAGATTATGAGCATTCCAACGCTTGTGCTGATGCATAAGGGCGTGTTTGTAAAGCGGGTGTCCGGCGTGCAGCAGGAGAAAGATCTGATGGAATTTGTGCGGCAGGAAGGATAAGCGGCCAGGACGCACGCTGTCGAATAGCAGTGAAAATTTAAGAAAAGATTAAGGAAAACCCATTTGATTTCCCATTATTTTGTAGTAAAATAAAAACAGTTATAGCAAAGGAGGAAATCTGGCATGATGAAAAAAACAATAAAAATCGTAGTTGCAGGTCTGTTGGCAGGGATTCTCATATACGCGATTCGATCCGTCAGAGATGAGAATAAATCTTGACAATGACGTAAATAAATTCTATACTGGAAGACAGCCCGGATGGGGCTGTCTTTTTTCTTTTCTCTTATAATTCCCACAACAAAGAAAATTTAAAATCGACAGGATTTCAGTTGACTTTTTATGAAAAGTGTATTACTATGAAAATTGAAATCGAACATAGGTTTGTGCAAAGGAGAGCAAAATGGCAAAGGAAGAAAAAAGAGAAGTCAGAAAAATTGAGAATAAAGAAGATAAGCTGAAGGCGTTAGGCGCCGCAATTTCGCAGATTGAGAAGCAGTATGGCAAAGGCTCCGTTATGAAGCTTGGGGAATCTGCAAAGACGATGCATGTGGACTCTGTGCCGACGGGATGCCTCAGCCTGGATATTGCGCTTGGGATCGGCGGACTTCCCAAAGGGCGCGTAATCGAAGTCTACGGACCGGAATCCAGCGGCAAGACGACGGTGGCGCTGCATGTTGTGGCGGAAGTGCAGAAGATGGGAGGCATTGCAGGCTTTATTGACGCGGAGCATGCATTAGATCCGGCGTATGCGAAAAGCATTGGCGTAGATATTGACAATCTTTACATATCGCAGCCGGATAGCGGCGAGCAGGCGCTTGAGATTACGGAGACGATGGTTCGGTCCGGAGCCGTTGACATCGTGATCGTAGACTCCGTTGCCGCGCTTGTGCCCAAAGCGGAGATTGACGGCGACATGGGAGATTCGCATGTGGGATTGCAGGCGAGGCTGATGTCTCAGGCCCTGCGTAAGCTGACCTCCGTGATCAGCCGGACAAACTGCATCGTGCTGTTTATCAATCAGCTTCGTGAAAAAGTGGGCGTGATGTTTGGCAGCCCGGAGACGACGACGGGCGGCCGCGCGCTGAAGTTTTACGCGTCTGTGCGCCTTGACGTCAGACGGGTGGAAGCGTTGAAGCAGGCGGGAGAAGTCGTGGGCAATCACACCCGGATCAAGGTTGTAAAGAACAAGGTGGCGCCGCCGTTTCGGGAGGCGGAATTTGACATTATGTTTGGACAGGGCATTTCCAGAGAAGGCGATATGCTCGATCTTGCATCCGATTGCGACGTGGTCAATAAGTCTGGCGCATGGTATGCGTATCAGGGAGAGAAGATCGGACAGGGACGTGAGAATGCGAAGCAGTATCTGAAAGAGCATCCGCAGATCCGGGATGAAATCGAACGGCAGGTACGCGCGCATTATGAGCTGACGGACGATGGGGAAAGCGATGGAGGCACGGCGCAGGATATGGAAGGAAAACGCGCAGGAAAGGCGGACGTTTTAAAAGACGATAAGAAGCGCAAAGAAGAGCCGGCGGCAGAGAAAAAAGCATGATGCGATATATTGTGACGGAATATAAAAGCATGGGAAAAGGAAAGATGCGGCTTTGCGTCAACGACGACTGTTCGATGCCTGTTTATGCGGGAGAAGTGAAGGGCTTTTCGCTTGCGGAGGGAAGGGAGCTGTCAGAGGAGCTGTATCAGCATATTCTGCATGAGATTGTCGGCAGGCGCGCGGTGAAACGGGCGATGCATCTTTTGCAGCGTCAGGAGCGGACGGAGCGGAAGCTGAAGGAGAAGCTGATGCAGAGCGGATATCCGTCGGAGGCCATAGAAGACGCCGTTTCGTACGTAAAGAAATACCGGTATCTGGATGATGAACGGTATGCGAGGAACTATATTCAGTTTCATCAGGAAGCGTGCAGCAGGATGCGGCTTGAAACGGATCTGGTGCGGCGCGGCGTGCCGCGCCAGCTGGCGCAGCGGTGTCTGGAGGAAGAATTTTCTTCGGATGAGCGGGAGAAGATTCGCGCGCTGCTGGAAAAAAAGCA
Source organism: uncultured Roseburia sp. (assembly GCA_947647505.1). Taxonomy (GTDB): domain Bacteria; phylum Bacillota; class Clostridia; order Lachnospirales; family Lachnospiraceae; genus Roseburia_B. Next base: position 87,197 of record CANSKO010000009.1, read on the forward strand.
TTTTTCCGCAGAGGAGGCGGATCACAGGGAAGCTGCCCGAATGTATCGGTTTTTGGCGTACCGTGGATTTCGCGCCTGCGATATTGCCGCAGTCATGCGCTGCGGGGATTTTGATTGCTGAACTACTTGACATGAAGGGAAATAAAGTATAAAATCATACTGTTGTTAATTATGACAGGTGAAATTCCGTTTTGTTATATGTACAATGAAAATTGAATAAAGGAGGTGTTCCTGTGCAGGGAGTAATAATTGCCGTGATCGTCACGTTAATCCTTTCTGTTCCGATGACCTGTCTGATTACCGTTGCATATCGCAGGAAAATTGCCGGACAAAAGATCGGCAGCGCGGAAGAAAAGGCCAGAGCAATCATTGATGAAGCAGTAAAGGCGGCCGAGACGAAGAAGCGGGAGACTCTGTTGGAAGTCAAGGAAGAGACGATCCGGAGCAGAAATGATCTGGACAGAGAAATTCGCGAACGTCGGGCTGAAATTCAGCGGAATGAAAGGCGCATCGTGCAAAAAGAAGAGAATCTGGACAAGAAACTGGAATCCATCGAAAAGCGCGAAGCGGGTTTTGTTGCGAGGGAGGAAGAACTGAGCAGACAGAAAGCGGAAATTGCGAAACTGAGCGAAGAACGCGTACAGGAACTGGAACGAATCTCAGGATTAACCTCCGAACAGGCAAAAGAATACCTTTTAAAAACTGTTGAAGAAGATGTAAAGCTTGACACTGCAAAAATGATCAAGGAAATGGAACATCAGGCGAAGGAAGAGGCTGCCAGAAAAGCAAAGGATTACGTTGTATCCGCAATTCAGAAATGCGCGGCAGACCATGTTTCCGAAACCACGATTTCCGTTGTTCAGCTACCAAATGATGAAATGAAAGGAAGGATCATCGGCCGGGAAGGACGCAATATCCGGACGCTTGAGACGCTGACCGGAGTCGATTTGATTATTGACGACACGCCGGAAGCAGTGATTCTTTCGGGATTTGATCCCATTCGCAGGGAAACAGCGAGAATTGCTTTGGAAAAATTGATTGTGGACGGACGGATTCATCCGGCCAGAATTGAAGAAATGGTGGAAAAAGCCAAAAAAGAAGTCGAGACAATGATTCGCGAAGAAGGCGAAGCCGCTACGCTGGAAGTTGGCGTGCACCGCATTCATCCGGAGCTGGTACGACTGCTGGGACGCATGAAATTTCGCACCAGCTATGGACAGAACGCATTGAAGCACTCAATTGAAGTTGCGCAGATTGCCGGACTTCTCGCCGGAGAAATCGGCGTAGACGTCAGAACGGCGAAACGTGCAGGGCTGCTGCATGACATTGGAAAATCAGTCGATCATGAAATGGAAGGTTCACATATTCAAATTGGCGTTGAATTATGTAGAAAATACAAAGAGTCTCCACTGATTATCAATGCAGTGGAAGCGCACCATGGCGATGTGGAGCCGGAGACTCTGATTGCATGCCTGGTACAGGCTGCCGATACAATCAGCGCGGCACGGCCAGGGGCGAGACGGGAAACGTTAGAAACATATTCAAACAGATTGAAACAGTTAGAAGATATTACAGACAGTTTTAAAGGGGTAGATAAATCTTTTGCCATTCAGGCGGGCAGAGAGATTCGTGTAATGGTAGTTCCTGATCAGATCAGCGATGCGGATATGGTATTGCTTGCGCGTAATATTTCCAGACAGATTGAGTCAGAGCTGGAATATCCGGGACAGATTAAAATAAATGTAATCCGGGAATCCCGCGTAGTTGATTACGCAAAATAACTGAGAAAGAAGCGTGAAACATAAGAAAAGTCTTGAAAATACAGCATTTTTCAGGGCTTTTCTTTTTTTTGCGGCGCATTGTTCCTATAAAAGGTTCGTGCAGGAAACGCATAAAAAACAGACAGGAGGCAGATATGGTTCAGAAACTGAAAAGGATTAAGAGAGAGCTGGTCAAAGAATGCGCCATTGTAGACGTATATACGGATTCGATTGAACTGCCGGACGGCAAGGTGGCAAAATGGGATTATATTGCGCACAGGAAAGGAGCGGCCGCAACGCTTGCCGTTCTGCCGGATGGCAAAATTTTGATGGTGAAGCAGTATCGCAACGCGCTGGATCGCATTACGCTTGAAATTCCGGCCGGAGCGAGAGACGATGTAACGGAAGATATGGCAGTCTGCGCGAAGCGGGAGCTGGAGGAGGAAACAGGCTATGTGTGCCATAAGATGGAAAGGCTGCTGTCGCTGCGGTCTACGGTGGCATTTTGCAATGAACGCATTGACGTTTATCTTGCGACGGAACTGACGGAGGGAAAGCAAAAGCTGGACGGAGAGGAGTACATCGACGTCGTCTCCTGCGAGCTGTCCGAGCTGTGTGAAAAAATTTATGCGGGAGAGATTCAGGACGCCAAGACGGTGGCGGCTGTTTTGGCTTATGCCAATCGGATCCGATAAAAGAAGCAAAGGGCAGAGCTGCTTTGCGCGGGCATAAATTTCTGTGCGTGGACATATGTTAGGATGACGACAGTTTGGACGTGTGGCATGAAGAAAAGTACGTTTTTGATTTTCCTGGTGTTTCTGTGCGGAGTAATCTGCGCCAACATTCTTGGCATTGTCTCCGGCAGAGAGCTGGGCGCGATGAGTGAATATTTTATGCATCGTTATCTGTATGCAAATATACAGGGCAGCGAATTGTTTCCGTTTCTGTTTTATAAAAGAGCGCCGGAAATGCTGCTGCTTGTGTTTGTGAGCATTGGAATATACGGTACGCTGATTGTAGACGGTTATATCTGCTATCTGAGCTTTTCCGTAGGCTTTCTCGCTGTCATTGCAATTATGAACTATGGAATCAAAGGGATCCTGATAATGTTTGGCTTCTTTTTCCCGCAATGGCTTTTGTACGCCCCTGCGCTGTATCTTTGGCGTTATGAGCTGCGTTATTATAAGGGGATGGGACAGAAAGCGGAGCCTTTGGGGAGCAGTGGAAAGCGGCATATGAAGCTGGCCGTCGTATGGATGCTGGCGTCGATTTTCATATTGGCCGGCCTGTTCGCGGAAAGCTATGTCAATCCGTTTCTTTTACAGAAAATCGTAAGAGCGCTGGGATAAAAAAGCTTCTGCATGCGTTTGCAATGCAGAAGCTTTTTGTAATGGGTCAGACGTTCATTTCCGCGATGTCGTAAATCAGCCGTTTTGAATCCTCCCAGCCAAGACAGGGATCCGTGATGGATTTGCCATAGATGCGTTCGCCGACTTTCTGCGCGCCTTCTTCCAGATAGCTTTCAATCATAACGCCCTTGATGATGCGGTGAATCTTTGGCGAGAGCTTTCGGTTGTGCATCACTTCTTTGACGATGCGCACCTGCTCTCTGTGCTGCTTTCCGGAATTGGAATGGTTGGCGTCAATAATTGCGGCCGGATGCAGAAGATCCATCTGTTCGTAGCGGTCGATCAGGCGCATAATGTCCTCGTAATGATAATTCTGCACGTTATTTCCGTGTTTGGAAACGGCTCCGCGCAGCACAACGTGCGTCAGCGGATTGCCGGTCGTCTCCACTTCATGTCCGCGGTAAACGAAATGATGCGGATGCTGCGCGGCATAAACGGAATTGAGCATAACGGTAAAGTCGCCGCTGGTAGGGTTTTTCATGCCGGAAGCGACGTCAAAGCCGCTGACGGTTAAGCGGTGGTGCTGATCCTCTACGGAGCGCGCGCCGATTGCCACGTAGGAGAGCAGGTCTTCCACATAGCCCCAGTTCTCCGGGTAGAGCATTTCGTCGGCGCAGGTCAGTCCGCTTTCTTCGATTGCATGGATGTGCATATTTCGCATGGCGATCAGTCCTGCGAGCATGTCCGGCTTCTTTTCCGGATCGGGCTGCGAGGCAATGCCTTTGTAGCCTTCTCCCGTCGTGCGGGGCTTGTTGGTGTAGATTCTTGGAATCAAAATCAGGCGGTCCTTCACCTCTTCCGCAATGGGCGCAAGGCGGCTGACATAGTCCAGAACGGCGTCTTCGTTGTCGGCGGAACAGGGGCCGATGATAACAAGAAAACGGTCGTCTGCGCCGGTGATCACGTCGGCGATTTTTTTATCACGCTCTGCCTTGAGCGCGGTAAGCTGTTCGGAAAGCGGGTATTGCCGTTTGATTTCCTCCGGTTTGGGCAGTTCTCTCAGATAAGAAAAACTCATAGTGATATCTCCTTACTTTCATATTTGATGAAAAAACAGATCTATGGCGTAAAAAGAAGGCTATGCATCCATAACCTTCCCAATCAGTGCAACCGGCGGGAATCGAACCCACATTACAGGAGTCGGAGTCCTGTGTTCTATCCGTTAGACTACGGTTGCAGAACAAGTTTATAATAATACAGGGCCGGGGAAATGTCAACAAATTCTTTTTATTTTCTGTATTTTTTGTTACGGGTTGACTTTTGAAATTTGGTTTGTTATCCTAAAAACTGTACGTTGTTTCTAAATGCAGCCGTATTTACCGGCGTTGCCGGAGATGGGGCAAAGATTTGGAAAAGCTGGATGGCGTGCGCATGTACGGTGCAGCGGGCGTATCGTTTTGTCTTGCAGATTGCTTCCGCAGGAAAGGAACGATGGATAAGCAGCCTGGCTCTTTCCGGAGCGTCAGGCGTTGCAGACAGTCGATAAGCATGGCGAACAGGGTTTTTGGTCAGGAGGAAGAAATATGGATAATCAGGGAAATGACAGAAAAAACGCATCGAATACGAATCATACGGAGAATGGCGCGCCAACGGGAGGGCTGGATGGGGTCATTGACTTTTGCAGGAATCATATCGGCATCATTGTAGGCACAGGGTTGATTCTCATAGTTGTGATCATGCTCGTGGCGGTTCTGGGCGGCGATTCGAAGAAGGAAGATTCGAATGCGGAAACAGAAACGGTTTTAAATGAGACGGAAACGGAAGAAGAAGTCTATGCAAAGGATGCATACCCGGAAATCAATCAGCTGTTCAATGCTTATTATGCTGCGTATGCAAAAGGCGACGTGGACATGCTTACGGCTTTGGCGGACCCGATTTCAGAGGCGGAGAAAAGTTATATTTCCGTATTCAGCCAGTATGTAAGCAAATATAAAAATATTTCCTGTTATACGAAGAAAGGGCTGGATGACAAGTCGTTTATCGTATCGGTTTATCTGGAAATTAAATTTAAAAAGATCAAAACGACGGTGCCGGGACTGGAACGGTTTTATGTCAGAAAAAGAGACGACGGCACCTGTTATATAGACAACCTGTACGGCTGGTTTAACGTAAAAATGGAAGAGTTTGAAATGGACCCGCAGGTGTCGGCGCTGCTGGAAGAATTCAGTCAGCAGGAAGACGTTGCGGCTTTGCAGACGGACGTCTGGCAGAAGTATGAAACGACGCTTGCGTCGGACGAGGCGTTAAAGACGATGGTAGAGACGACGGTGCCGGCGGCAATTACCGTCTGGGGCTCCGATCAGGTTGCCGCTGCGAAGAAGGCGGAAGAAGAACAGGCGGCCGCGGAAGAGGCGGCGAAGAAAGCGGCGGAAGAAGAAGCGGCGAAGAAAGCGGAAGAAGAAAAGAAAGCGGCGGAGCTTGCATCAGCCGTAACCGTATACGCTACGGATAAGGTGAACGTCCGCGCGGACGCCAGCGAAACGGCCGATGTGCTTGGCCAGCTGGAAGCAGGAGCCAGCACGACGCGGCTGGAAGAGAAAGACGGCTGGAGCCGCATTGATTATAATGGCGGAACGGAAGGATATGTCAAGTCAGAATATCTGTCTGTGGAAGCGCCGGCAGGAGATACGCCGGCAGAAGAGGCTCCGGCGGAGAATGAGACGCCTGCGTCGTCTTCCGGCGGACTGGGAGAAGGCACAGTGATTACGATTCAGGAGAGCGTCAACCTTCGCAAATCAATGGGCGAGGACGCCGAGAAGCTGGCAACCATCTTTGCAGGAGAGAAAGTGACCGTTATTATGAGCTACGCGGAAGGATGGACGAAAGTCACATATGGAGATAAGACAGGCTTTATCAAAACGGATCTGCTTCAGTAGCCGGCAGTCAATGATAGCGATAGAATTTACGGAGACTTGAGAAAAAAGTCTCCGTATTTTATCTTATAAAATAAAGTGTTTTGCAGGGCAGTCAGGGGGAACTATGGAAGAAGGAATACGAATCAATAAATTTTTAAGCGAAGCGGGCGTCTGCTCCAGAAGGGAAGCGGACAGACAGGTGGAAGCGGGCAATGTGACAATCGACGGAAGCGTGGCAAAGCAGGGGAGCCGCGTGAAGCCGGGACAGGCCGTGTTCTTTCAGGGAAAAGAGGTCGCAAAAGAAGAAGAGGAGATTTTGATTGCCGTCCACAAGCCGGTTGGAATCGTATGCACCGCAGAAAAAAGAGAAAAAGACAACATCGTGGACTTTGTCCATTATCCAAAGCGCATCTATCCCATTGGCAGACTGGATAAAGATTCCTCCGGACTGATTCTGATGACAAATATGGGCGGCATTGTCAATCAGATGATGCGCGCTGCAAATATGCATGAACGGGAATATGTCGTAACGGTCAACAGGCCGTTGTCGGATTCGTTTTTAAGAGGGCTTTCCGGCGGCGTTCCGCTTGAAGAGCTTGGCGTTATGACGCGGAAATGCACGGTGGAGAGGCTTGGAAAACGGGAATTTCGGATTATTCTGACGCAGGGATACAACCGGCAGATTCGCAGAATGTGCGAATATTTCGGGTATCGCGTGGAGCGTTTGCAGAGAATCCGGATTATGAATATCATGCTTGGCGATTTAAAGCCGGGGGCGTACCGTCCTGTGGAGGGAGCGGAATACCGCGAGCTGAAAAGAAGGATGGCCGGTTCCGGCAGCTTTCCGGCGCATGGCAAAAAGGAGGGGCCGAATGGACGTAAAACAACGAATGGATGAGCTTATGGCGCAGATTGCATACCATAGCAATCGTTATTACAATGAGGATAATCCGGAAATTTCCGACTATGAATACGATCTTTTGATGCGGGAATTAAAAGAGCTGGAGCAAACGCATCCGGACCTTTCGTCGGAAGACTCTCCGACGAAGAAAGTGGGCGGGACGGCAAAGCGGCAGGCGGGCGTTCTGGTGCGGCATAACGTGCCGATGCTCAGTCTTCTGGACGTGTTTTCCAAAGAGGAAGTTTTAAAATTCGTCGAAGAAATGCAGGAACAGCTGGAGGATCCGGAGTTTGTCGTGGAATATAAAATTGACGGCCTTTCCATGTCGCTGCGGTATGAGGACGGGGCGTTACAGCTTGCGGAGACGAGAGGGGACGGGATCAATTTTGGCGAAGACGTAACGGAAAACGCGAAAGCGATTTCAGACGTTAAGCAGAATCTGAACGATAAGCTGCCATATCTGGAAGTGCGCGGCGAAGTATATATGAAAAACGAGGATTTTGCATCTGTGAACGAACGTCAGGAGCTGCTTGGCAAAAAAGCATTTTCCAATCCGCGCAACTGTGCGGCGGGAACGCTGCGGCAGCTGGACGCTTCGATTACGAAAGAGAGAAAGCTTTCGATGTTTGTCTTTAATATTCAGCAGGTGCGCGGGATGACGTTTCAGACGCATACGGAAGGCTATGCATTTTTAAAAAAACAGGGAATCCCGGTGATTGACGACTACCGGATCTGCAAAACGGGAGAGGAGGTCTGGGAGGCCATTGAAGCGATTGGCGCAGGGCGCGGCGGACTTTCGTATGACATTGACGGAGCCGTCGTCAAACTAAACCGTTACAGCGACAGAGAGCAGGTGGGCGCGACGTCCAAAGCGCCGCGGTGGGCCATTGCCTATAAATACCCGCCGGAGGAAAAAGAATCCGTCGTAAGGGAAATTGAGCTGTCGGTTGGCCGCACCGGGCGGATTACGCCGACCGCGACATTTGATCCCATTCGATTGTGCGGCACGTCAGTTTCGAGAGCGACGCTTCACAATCAGGATTTTATCAATGAGCTGGATCTTGGAATTGGCGATACGGTTGTTGTTTACAAATCCGGTGAAATCATTCCGAAAATCAGGCAGGTAAAAAAAGAAAAGCGGCCAAAGGAATGGGCGCGGTTTCAGATTCCGGACGTCTGTCCGGCGTGCGGGGAAAAAACGGTGAAGGATTCGGATACGGCGGATACGAAATGCGTCAATCCGGGCTGTCCGGCGCAGCTTACGCGCAATATGATCCATTTTGTCGGCAGGAATGCAATGGATATCAAAGGCTTTGGAGCGGTTTATATAGAAGATCTGATTCAAAAGGGGTATATCGGCAGCGCTGCGGATATTTATGATCTGAAAGAGCACAGAGACGCATTAATTGAGGAAGGCATTATCGGAAAAGAGAAAAATACGGACAAGCTTCTGCATGCGATAGAAGCGTCCAAAGGAAACGACGCATACCGGCTTTTGACGGGGCTTGGCATTCCAAACGTCGGACAGGCGGCGGCAAAATCGATCCTGCGGACGTTTCGGAATTTTGACGCGCTTATGGACGCGTCTATGGAGCGCCTGCAGGAAGTGGACGATATTGGCGAGGTGTCGGCAGACTGCATCCGCAGATTTTTTGACCGGGAAGACAATCGAAGGCTGATGCAGCGCTTCAAAGAGGCGGGGCTGAATCTGGAATGTCTGGAGCAGGAGCGGGAAGACCTTCGTTTTTCGGGAAAAACGTTTGTGATTACGGGGACGCTGTCGTCGATGGATCGAAAAGAGGCGGCTGCGCGGATCGAAGCGTTTGGCGGAAAGGTGACGGGCTCCGTTTCCGGGAAAACCGACTATCTGCTGGCAGGGGAGCGCGCCGGAAGCAAGCTGGCAAAAGCGCAGAGTCTTGGCGTTACGGTACTGTCGGAAGAGGATTTCAAAAAAATGACGGAAGCATAAAAGGGGGATGATTGCATGCCGATTCGTACGCAGAGTGATTTGCCGGCAAATGAAATTCTGGAGAAAGAAAATATATTTGTAATGGATGAAAAGCGCGCCATGCATCAGGATATCCGGCCGATTGGAATCGCGATCTTAAATCTGATGCCATTGAAGGAAGAGACGGAGCTGCAAATTCTGCGTTCTTTGTCCAATACGCCGTTACAGGTGGATATTACGTTTCTGACCGTATCAAGCCATGAATCCAAGCATACGTCAAAGAGCCATCTGAACAAATTCTACCAGACGTTTTCCGATGTCAGGCAGCAGCGTTTTGACGGGCTGATTATTACGGGCGCGCCTGTGGAAATGCTGGAATTTGAAGAGGTGGATTACTGGGAGGAGCTTTGCGGCATTATGGACTGGAGCCGGACGCATGTGACGTCTACGCTGCATGTGTGCTGGGGCGCGCAGGCAGGCCTGTATTACCATTACGGAATCCGGAAATATAAGCTTAAGAGAAAGCTGTCCGGTATTTACGGGCATCATGTCAGGAACCGGAAGGTGCCTCTGGTGCGCGGCTTTGACGATTACTTTATGGCGCCGCATTCGAGAAACACCGAAAACCGTACGGAGGACATACAGGCGGTAAAAGAGCTGACGATTCTTGCGGAATCTGAGGAGGCGGGCGTTTTTCTTGCGATCGCGGACGAGGGCAGGAAGGTTTTTCTGATGGGCCATCCGGAATATGACCGCATGACGCTGGATAAGGAATACAAAAGGGATCTGGAGAAAGGCATATGTCCGGAGCTTCCCGGCAATTATTATCCGGATGACGATCCGTCGCAAAGACCGCGTCTGCAATGGCGTTCGCATGGAAATGCGCTGTATTCCAACTGGCTGAATTACTATGTCTACCAGCAGACGCCGTATGATTTTATTGATACGGCCGGAATTGTGCGGAAATAAAGGGATTCCGCTTGTTTTATGTAAAATTTATATTTCACGAAATTTAACGTAAATTCACGTATTTTCACGGCAAAATGGTGTAGTAAAAAACAAGAGGAGCCTTGATGGTTTTTTGAAAATTTCAGTATTTAAGAATAGGCGATGGTGTTATGTATCATAGATGCAGTGGAAAGTAATGCCAAATTAACCACGTATTTGCCGTTTTAAGCAATGAAAACGAGTTGAGTTACAAAAATGTACTAAGTATGAATATCAGGCTGAGAATGACGCTTTAAAAAGGCTGTATAAGAATCGTAAAAAATAGGGCAGAAGAGGGGCGAACTCTCAACTGTCCTAAAAATATTACAAGAAGAATTTGTGGACGTTGATCTTGCGGCAGTGATAATGGTGGATACGGAGAGCAATACCGCCCACCACACATCGTTTTTTATATGGTGGGCGTTTGCCTTAAAACCTTATGAAATGAAAAAGAGCCAATGAACTGTGATTTTACTTCACAAACTCATTGGCTCTGCGTCTGTGCGTCTGGCTCTTTTATAATGGTTATCTTAAATTTGCTTATACAGATTAAAGTTTCTTTTTTACATTTAGGACAGGACAAAGGAAAATTAATCAGTTCTGTGTCTGTCCGTATTTTTGTATGTGTTTTGTTTCCACAAACAGGGCACAAAATCCATTTTGTACTATTTATCATTTAAATCTACCTCCCGATAATGGACTTATACAACAAACTATCATCTTCAATCTATATTTTTATAAATCTAACATAGTATTTGATATTGTGCATATGCTTTCTTGCTGGTTTGAATGATTCTCTATCTGTTTAATAATTTTTCCATCTTTAATGAAAAAAATCTTTTTAGCATAACTCGCAACTACTGGATCGTGCGTCACTACCACAACCGCCTTTTTCTGTCGGCAATTTATTTCTGTAAAATACTCCATAATTTTTTTAGCAGAAACTGTATCTAAATTTCCTGTAGGCATCGTTACATTCGTCTTCATACGCGATTGCTCGCATGGCATCGGCCAGCTCCTGATATTTCCACGGACGGTCTTTGTTTGCCAGATATTTATAAAATCCCTGCCGGGTTACTTTCAACATCCGGCAGTAAAAGGAAATCTTACCCTTCATGGCGCCGTCTTCCGTTTTTATGGCAAGAAACATCATTCTCTGCCTTTTGCAGACTTCCGACGGCTGGCAGCGAAAAAAGCGCTTGCCTCTTCCAAAAATTCGTTTTCTTCTTTCAAACGGCGGATTTCTTTTTCCTGTTGCTTGACCTGTCTGCGCAGGGCTGCAAGCTCTTCAGCGAGATTCATCGCTGTTTGTGGCGTGTGTGAACCGGGGCCAATATTCAGCTGTCCTTCCCTTGCGGCTTTCATCCAAGCATACAGAGTGTTTTCAGGTATGCCTAATTCAGCGGCCGCTTTTGCGCCGCCAATTTCCTTTGCCAGCTTTACAGCCTGGATTTTGTATTCCATGTCGTATTTCCGTTGTTTATGCGCCATTGCAGTTGCCTCCTTAATTCTCTTGATTATACATCAAATCCTTGCGTATAAGGTGTCAACTAAAATGATACAACATCAGGAGTTATTCAGCCATGCAGTGAGAGAACGTGTGGAAAATATGCACTGGCATTTGGACGTAACTTTTAAAGAAGACGCAAATACAACACTGGATAAACAGGCTGCAGAAAACCTGAATATCCTACGAAAATGGTGTTCGAGCATTTTGAAAATGGTGGAGACATTTTGACCAAATTTGTCCAGGAAAAAGAAACGGTTTGTGATAAGTATGAATCCAGCAGGGTTTTTAGAGTCGGTTCTGAATTTTTAAAAAGATAATTTTCAGAAATAGGGGTGGAAAAAAGATTCATGCGTATGTCGTGTGATAACTGAATAAAAGCTTTACATCAAAACCATTTATTGGTATAATTAAATTACTATATAAACGGCACGTATAAAGGATGGTGAATGTATATGCCAATGACTGAAAAAGAGTACAATGGGATTCTATTAGATCAAATATCACTGCTTGAAGAAATAGAACGAGTAGCGAAAAAAGTGAACTGTCAAGAGGTATTAGAAGAAATTGAATTTAAACGCAATCAAATTAATCGAAAATTATATCAAAAACCGCCATTGACAGATGGCAACAATTAAATAACTACACAAAATAAGGTGTGAAGTCTTTGTTGAATCATGAAGGCTTCGCGCCTTTTTAATTTAAAACAAATAAATGATATACAACACAAGCAAAACAATATAAAGATATTAACATATTTAGGAATGAATGAAAAGACAAGAAAAAAGTATGTGGTTTGCGATTTTAAAATATTATTGGTTTCTTCGGTTTTATTGTCAGATATTATAGTTTGGCTATATATTGTTGCAGAGTGTAACAGGGTTGCGTCGTTGAATCTTAACTATATTGTCGGATTTGCTTTTTTTGAATCGTTTATCATAGGAATTCAGTTTGTGTATGATCAGATTACGAAATCATACTTAGTTCAAAAAATTACAAATAGCAGGGAGTGTTGATGGGATGACGATTTTAAAAGCAGAAAATATTGATAAAACATATAATAATTCTTTTGTAGATAGAATTTATTTAAAGAAAAAGTATCCCGTTTTAAATGGAATTGATTTAGAAGTATGCGAAGGTGATAGTATTTGTATTATGGGAAAATCGGGATGTGGGAAAATTACTTTGTTAAAAGTTCTTGGGACGATTGACAAGGCTACACATGGCGATGTTATTTATAACGGCAGAAACATTCGCAGGTATAATGATACAGAAATATCTGAATTAAGAAGAAAAAATATCGAGTTTGTATTTCAAGATTATAACTTGCTTGACAGTCTTTCATTAGAGGAAAACATTATGATTCCTATGATTTTAGAGAATATCCATGCAAAAGAGAGGCAAAAAAGATTGTATGAAAATGCAGAACTATTGGGGATTAAAGATATATTAAAAAAGTACCCTTATGAGGTATCAGGAGGAGAAAAACAGAGGGCTGCGATTGCGAGGTCATTGGTAAACAACCCGAAAGTAATTTTAGCTGACGAACCGACGGGCGGATCCGCATGTATCAGGCGCTTCTTTTAAAGTGGCCGGAAGGCATTCCTATTCCCGGCGAACGCACGGTTTACCGTATCATGGAAGAGATTGGGCTAAGCCACCGCCCGAAACGCAAACCGAATGGGATCGCCAG
>CANSKO010000010.1 GCA_947647505.1 uncultured Roseburia sp.
ATAATCCGACGCTTCCAGCGCCTCCGCTTCCTCAATCAGCGCTTTCAGCTCTGCTTTTGTCTTATATTCCGGCGCCGGCGGCGTCTGCCCCTCTACCGGTTTCAGCGCACGCAAAGCTGCGTCCAACGCCTCATATGCGGCTGTAATCTCCCGCCCTGACGCATCGTCTTTTTCATACGCCTCTTTCGCTCTGGCAAGCGGCTCCGCAAGACCTGCATACGACTCCTCCGTATAATCCGACGCTTCCAGCGCCTCCGCTTCCTCCAAAAGCATTTTTAACTCTTCTTTTGTCTTATACGTAACAAACGTCAGCTTCGAACACGCATCTGCCAGCGCCGCAAGCGTCTGATCCATTTCCGTTTCCGAAAAGCTTTCTCTCTTCAACAGCGCCTGCGCTCTTTCCAGCATTTCCCGATACGTCTTATAGCTTCCCGGCGTATAGCTGCTTTCTTCTACCACGTCTTTTGTCAGCTCCGCGATCCTCTCTGCCAGCGCCGTTTTCAGTGGCTTCAGGGCCGCAAGCGCCTGATCGAGGGACGCTTTGGCGCCATCAATCGCCGTCTGATCCGCACTCAGATCGTCTATCACTGCCTGTGCTTTTTCAATCGCCTGTCTTAAGCTTTCCCGGCTTTCCTTCGTATAGCTTTCGTCTTCTGTCTTAAGCAACGCAGCCGTAATGGATTTTCCAAGTTCCGCTTTCGGATGATCGGGATTTAGATTTTCCTCTTTTAACAGATTGTCGACTGCTGCTTTTAAAGCCGTAAACGCGCCTTCCGCTTCCAGCTCCGTCAGACCATCTTTTTTCACCCATTCATTTGCGGCGTTTAACGCGCTCTGATAGGAATCCCACGCATCTTTCAAATAATATTCTTCCGTCAGAAGCACTCTGCCCATCTGTTCTTTGATCTGTTTTTCCAGTCCCCCGGCAACCGTACTTAAATTCTGTTCCGCCGCATCAAACAGCGCTTTGCAGGCCAGATACGCTTCCTCCGAAACTGCATCCGACCGCAGAGCCGTACGGATCGACGCAATCGCATACTGATACGCCGCCCAGCTTGCGCCGGTATATCCGCCCTGTTCTGTTTTCAGGTTCGCAAGCAGATCTTCCAGATCTTTTTTATAATTCTTTCCAACCGTCAGCGTAAATTCTTTTTCCAGCCCATTGTATGCAACGATTACGGAATATGTCCCAATGTCCAGACCCGCATCGACATCCAGACAGCGTTTTGTCTCATTCCATGTGATCTTATGTTCCGTATCCGCCTCGCACGACACCGTAACGCCATCCGCCTCTTCTATCACAAAGCTGTCAGAAGACGTCGCGGCATAGCCTTCCGTCAATGTCATCGCAGACGGCCCTTCCAAAACGGCTCCCTGCGGATATTTCTGAAGCAAAATAGAAGGCGCCGCAACCTTTTCTTTTACTCCCGGCTGGATAAAACCAATATCCGGATCAATCGCTTCTCTGCTGGCAAACGTCTGCCCTGATCCTATGCCGCCTACCAGCAATGTCAGCGTATGTTTCGATGCATCCTGCTTATATGCAGCCATCGCCTCTTTCAACATCCGGGAAATGTCTACCCTGACTTTTGTTCCGTCTACATAGGATATGCCTCTGTTGATATTGTCGGATACCGTACGATAATCAATCAGAGGAGCCTTCAGTTTATAGACGTCAGACATTCTGATATCCTCAAAGTGAACCCTGCGCGCCTCTTCATTCTGACTTACCCATTCCGTCCACTTCGTTCTGGTCATCGGAGCGCTGTCCTGCTCGTTATCATTCCATTCAAATTCCGAAGAAACGGGAGCTACGCTGACCTGCACCGTCGCATCCCGCCTTTCATTCGCATTAAACGCAGCGGATTCCGGTATTCCAAGATAGGTCAGCTCCAGTTCCGCCCGGTCATACGCTGTATCCGTTCCAATCTGATCCAGATCAAATTTCAGGAAAAACATCTTGACGTCACTTGGAGCTCCCAGCTCTCCCATCCATCCGTATTGTGAATTTTTATAGGGATCCATTGTATTTTGCGCCCGCAAACCAAGCCTCGCCCCATAACGATTATTCTTTTCAGCGCCCCAGGACTGCGTATGCGCGTCCGCCACCACCGGAATCGGCTCCGTCACCGCCTGCATTTCTTCAGGCGCCATGCTTCCTACGGAAATCGTCACGGTATGGTAAGCCGGTAAATTGCTCTGTCCATTTGCCACAAACCGCACTTCATGCTTTCCATAATCCAGCATGCCTGGCGTCCAGTGAAAAACGCCTGTCTTTGGATCAAAGACTGCCCCGGTAAGGCCCTGCATGCTTTCTTCATCAACGGATACCGTAACAATATCGCTGGTATCTCCAGGATTCTCCGCCTTAACGGTAAAGGATACCGTCATTCCCATGCACGCCCGAATTTCCGCTCCGGGATTTGTAAATACGGGCGCCGCCGCAATATCTTTCACCTGCAATGCAAACGTGCATTTTACATCAGTATCCTCCGGCGTCTGATTCGAAATCGCATCCGGCTCCGTTGCCGCGGACTGCGGTATAAACAGCGTCATCTCGTAAATGCCTCTGGTCAGGCCCGCCGGAATCTCCAGACGCTGCTCTTCTTTATTCCAGGTAATCCTGCCGCCGGCCGTATTGCCGGAAAGCTTCACATTCTCAGCTTTGCAGTCTGCTCCCGTAACAATATGGAAGCTGTCCGAGCCCGTAGCCGTATAGCCCGTCTGTAAAATCATCTGCTCCGGTCCCTTTATCGCCGGAGGATTCTGCTCCTTATCCCGACTGTAATCAAGGAGAATCGACGGAGCGGCATTTTCAATGCCTCTGCTTGCTATCGCGGAATAGAACGCAGCGCCTTCTTTGCTCACAAAAAAATGCGCCTTGCTGAGCGTTTCGTTTACGCCCAGAAGCAATGTCCCGTCTCCATTCCCCGCTTCATAAATATTCTTTACAAACGGCGTAATATCCGTCGTTATTTTACGGCCGTCAATATTATAATTTGCATTGCCTCTGACGTTCATATCCGTCGTCGCATTCGTCCTCGTATTTGTCATATTATACGAAGCTGATTCAAAGACCTCCGCATCCTCCACGTTCTTATCCCATTTGGCCCAGGTCTCTGCCCAGTTTGAAATCCTGGCAACTTTTAACTTCTGGCCGTCATTTTTTGAAGAGCCTCCTATATATGTAAGGGACAGATCCGCTCCAAAAATTTTCATTGCGCTCCCGTCATAGCTGAAATTCCCTTCCGCCGGACTGCCGTCTTCCTGATAGCTTCCGTTCAGATTGAATTTCAGAATTGGCAGCTTCGCTTCATTGCCGCTGCCCTGCGTGGCAAGCTGGCCCAAAATGCCAAGCTCCCCGTTCGTAGACGCGTTATTTCCTTTTTGCACCGTCAATATGTTCGCTTTGCCATTATCTGTCACGCCTCCACTCCAGGATTCCAGCGTCCGGTTCTCTTCCACAGTAAATACCGCCGTCTTGTACTCTTTTCCTTCCCGGACAACCGAAAGCTCGACTGATTTTTCCGCCGTCTCCTCCCCACGGCCAGCGGAAAACGTCACTGTATAGCTTTTACGCTCGTCCATATCGCCCGGCGTCCACTGAAATTTTCCGCTCTTTGCGTCAAGCGTTGCGTCCATCCCGTCCGGCTTCTCCATTGTAAAGCGCTCCGCGCCGTCCGCGCGCACATAAAACACCAGAGGTTCTCCGACATACGCCGTCACCGCATCACCCGGATTGCGAATTGCAAATCCAGCGCCCGCTTCCGTTTTCTGCGTCCTCCATGCAACGTCCATTCCGTTCTCATTCGCATGTGCAGTTTCAGAACCACCCCCCCATCCGGGCAAAACCAGCGCCACCGTCAGCGCGATCGCCGTAATGCGTCTCACGATTCCTGCTCTCATTTGCATCATCTTCTCCTTATTTTTCATAGTAGTATTGTTTGCCGTCCCTCTCCAGGGGCTATATACATGGAAGCGCGCTATATGCCATACATCCTGCACGCGCAGCCCTTATATATCTGTACTTGATTCAACACCGCAAAAACAGACTGTTTTCAACAAATGTCCCTATTTTTATCTTACTCACATTTTTTCTTTTTGTCAATTCTCTGTTTTACAGCTTATCCTGCAAAAACCTGCCCGGATACCCTTACGGCGCAACCACCTTCGCCAGCAGATCTGCAAGCGGTTCCATCGCATTCATCATCTCCTGTACCGTATTCGTCTGCGCGCCGGCCTCTACCAGAAGCGTCTTTGGACAATAATGCATATTATACCGATAACCTTTCAGATATACAGCCCTGGAAAATCCCGGATAGTATTCCTCTGCGGCAATCTGCATCTGCAAAGAAAAGGCGAGATTGTCCTGTATGTACGGATTGGGCAGATAGGAAATATCACCGTTTGCCGTCGTCCGGCTCAATCCATTAAAAAACATAATGCTCGCCGTCTGCTTCCCCTGAATCTCCGTTACAAGATGCGTCCCCTCCGCAACGCCGTCCCGATGCAGATCGATCACAATCTCAATTCCCGGATTATCCTTTAAAATCCGCTCAATCACAGGACCCGCTTTCGAATACGCGCCGTCTCTGCTTTCCACATCGTATTCCCCCGTATGGTGCAGCACGTGAAATCCATAATTTGTCAGAAGCTGCGTCAGATATTCTCCGACGCCAACAATGGACGTGGCGGGATCGTCGGGCAGCGAATCGGCAAAACGCTCCTGCGAATGCGTATGATAGATTAAAATCTGCGGCGTCTGCGCATCATGCGTCAGCTTCATGCTGCGGCCAAGCAGGTCATCCGCATTCAGCTGACTGCTGTTAATCGTCGTCGTCCGGTCTACCACGTAAAAATTCTGAATCAGATAGTCAAAATCATTCAGCTTTTCTCTCGAATACGTTACGGCCGGCGTCTGATTCGGCACGAACGAATCGTTTACGGCCACGGCCTGTTCCTTTGCATCCTGCGGCGGCTGCGGCGCGCTCTCCTGCTCCAAAAGCTCCTGCTGTTTTGGCTGCCTGATTTCCCCCAGGCCGGAATCCGTCACCGTAACAAGCTCACCCGTTTCATCAATATAATTTTCATCGGCCGCCTCTCTTGCAAGAATCGCCTCGTACGAAATCTCACTTTCCGACTGCGTCGCATATTCTTCTTCATCCGTCACATATCCATAAACCGGAACCGCAGAAAATGCCAGGTCAAACATCCACTGCATCGGGCTCTTTTCTTTTTTTTCATAAAAAAGCGCCGGAGAAGCGCTCTTTAACATCCGAAGATAACTCTCACTCTTCGCCTGTCTGAGTATCCGCTCCAGCAACGCGTCTTCTCTTGCAAAATCGCGAAACAGCACGCAGACGCCCAAAACAGCGACGACTGCAACGCCCGCCGCCAGCTTCCCCTTCTCCCGCTTCCGAAATCGTCTTCGAAACCGCTTTCGCACACTTCCACGCTCCCGTTCCATACAATGCAAAAAACCGCCCCGGCGCACATCCGGACATCCACCACTGCCCGCCGCCTGTCTAACCCATCCGCCGTTCAGACGCCCTGGTTCAAAAGCAACGCCACATCCTCACAGCAAAAATTTCTTATATCGATCCTTCTCTTTCCAAAAGTCCATCGTTCCCCCACCCGTTCCGCACGAAAGAGGCAAGGCGGAAGCAAAACCAGATTGCATGCAGACCGTTATACGCCGCCGGTTCTTAGTGAGGTTTTTTCGAACTTAGAACCGCTGCGCGCGTATAGAGCGCAAGCGCGTCAGCGTGCAATCTGGTTTTGCTTCCACCGCCCGCATTACGGGCCATACCTCTATGCCATTCGGCCCCGACAATGTACGCCCCTTTGGGGCATACCTCTATGCCATTCGGCCCCGACAATGTAAATATATTCCGCATCCTGTTTTTTATGCAGGGAAAAAAGCCATATTGATCCCTTCCGATATAGTGTAGCTCAATCGCTTTACCGACTCGTCAATATCTTTTGGCGTGACAAACATCGCGTTTAAGTTCGGCGAAAGCAGCTCGCGGATCAGCTCGTATTTTTCAGCCTCCTCCAGCTGGCGGATGCTCTCTCCGATCTGCTCAAGCTTTCTCGTCTGCTCCATCGCCAGAACCAGATCGTTCATCGTATCGCTGACGATGGTGACCGCGTCTACGACGGTCGGAATCCCAATCGCAATCACGGGGATTCCCATGCTCTCCTGATTGAGCGCATGTCTGTGATTGCCAACGCCGGAGCCGGGGGAAATTCCGGTATCCGTAATCTGTATCGTGCGGTTTAAGCGTTTCGTGCTGCGCGCCGCCAGCGCGTCGATTGCAATGATATAATCCGGCGCCGTCTCATCCAGCACGCCTTTTATAATTTCAAGCGTCTCCATTCCCGTCTGCGCCATAACGCCCGGCACAATGCTGCTGATCTGATGATTCCGCTTCAGCCCAAACGCATACTTTCCGAATTTGCGGATAATATGCCGGGTAATCATCATATTATCGGCAACGCGCGGACCAAGCGCATCCGGCGTCACCTCTCTGTTTCCAAGACCTACAACCAGGACGGACAGCTCTTTTTTTTCAATGGGCATCAGCTCTTTTAAAATTTCAGCCAGCTGCCTGGAAATTTCCCTGTGATAATCTTCATCGGAATCCGCCATATCGGGCGCTTCCAGCGTAATGTAATTTCCCTTTGGCTTTCCCATAATCTTCGCCCCGTTTTCCGTCTCTATCACAACTTTCACAAGCGTCATATTTCCGCCTGGATTTTCTTCCGTAACTTTTACGCCTTTGACTTCCACATTGTCATTTATAAATTTCTCTCTTGCTTCTAAAGCCAGATCCGTTCGAACCTGATACATCGTAAACCACCTTCGTATTTTAATCGCATGTTTTCTTTATTTTTTACGAAAGTCCGAAAAATATGTATTGACATATAAATAAACTTGACATAAAATAGTAGTCGAATGTGTGCATCGGAACGTCCGTGTCCGGCTCCGATGACAGGCTGTTATACTATTTTATTTTCATATAATTGGAGGTGTCCGGATTGGCTAATATCAAATCTGCGAAGAAGAGAATTCTCGTTACGGCTACAAAAACCGCCAGAAACAAATCGATCAGATCTGCGGTAAAGACTTCTATCAAAAAAGTGGAAGCCGCTGTCAGCGAGAAGAACAAAGAGGAAGCGACCGCTGCGTTAAGCGCTGCCAAATCTACCATTGCAAGAGCAGCGAGAAAAGGCGTTTACCACAAGAACAACGCTGCGCGAAAAGTTTCCCGCCTGGCCAAACTTGTAAACGAGCTCGCTTAATTTTTATAAAAGAAAAGGGAATGGATCAGAACTGCCGTCGCCTGATCCATTCCCTTTTTCTGTTTTATTTCCGATACCGGTTCAGACAGGCAAAAATTTCCTGTCGTCTGGGCAGCGCAAGGCCTGTCGGCAGATAACTGCCGCCGTATATGCCCTCCATCCCCTTTTTCTTCACGCAGTCTGTAAGGACGTCCACAATTTCCGTCAGCGTCCGGCCTCCTCCTGAAACATTTTGCAGCACGTATTTTAACATATATCCAAGCATTACCGTCTGCTCCGAATCTGCAAGCTGCTCCACATAACGCAGATCGACCGTTTCACGATCCACCGAAACGGCGTCCCTTCCCATTGCCTTTACCTTCATCCTGTCTCTGCCGCCCGCCTTCGTCTGAAACAGCTTCCGGCAAAATCCCGGCGCAGCCGCTTCCTTTAACTGCCCCGGCGCAAGCGGCACAAGCGCCGCTTCCTTTCTGGCCGTCTCCGTCACATCATACGGCACATACTGATTCATCTGAATCACAGCGTCCGCCTTATGAAAATATGAACCGCAGCTTCCGGCAACCAGAATCGTTGAAATGCCAAATCGCGCGTACAATTCCTCCACGCGGTCAATAAACGGCGTAATCGGCTCGGAATCCCTGTGCACGACGCGCTGCATCAGCGCATCCCGAATCATAAAATTCGTTGCAGACGTATCTTCATCAATCAGAAACAAAGACGTGCCCGCTTCCATCGCTTCCACCATATTGGCCGCCTGAGACGTGCTGCCGCTGGCGTCCTCCGTGGAAAACGCTTTTGTGTCCTTTCCGTTTGGCAACGTCCCGATAAACATGGAAATATCCGTCTTTTTTACGCTTCTGCCATCTTCCGCACGAATTTTTACCGCCGTATCATCCGTAATGACGTATTCCCTTCCATCGCCGGCAATGTGATTGTAAACGCCGGCTTCCAACGCTTTTAACAGCGTCGATTTGCCATGATAGCCGCCTCCCACAATCAGCGTAATTCCCTGCTTTATGCCCATTCCGCTGATCCTTCCAGCATGCGGCAGCTCAAACGACGTCTGCATGGACGCCGGAGACTGGAACGGGATGGCTCCCTTCATCGGACGGTCCGAAACGCCGCTCGCCCGCGGCAGCACGGCGCCGTCCGCCACAAATGCCGCAAGCTTTTGCTTTTTCAGCGCTTCGCGGATATACTGCTGGTCGTCCGAAAGCGCAATCACGCTATCCACCTGCTTTTTCGGGTAAGCCTTATAATACAAAGACGCTTCGATGCATTCCGGCAGAAAGGAAAACAAAATTTTCGCAAGCTCTCCCGCATTGACCGTCCGCCCGTTTGCCGGAAAGCCGATTTCCAGCCGAAATACAACGTCGCCGCTCTTTTCCCGAATCGTGCAGGCGCTGCGTTCCAGAACTTTCTGTCCCGGACGGCTGACCGCAATCATGCCGCTTTTGCCGGAGCCTTTTGCGCGAAACGAAAACGCTTCCGCCTTCTCATAAAACCGCCGGAGCAAAAGATCCTGCAACGCCGCCCTGCGCCAGCTGCTGCCATAATGATCCGCCGGAAATCCCGCCTGATCCGCCTTTACGATCACGCTCACTTTGGAAGGAGCCGCAAACGGATCTCCCTGTACATGATCGATCGACAGCACATAATGCGGAAACTGATACTGTCCCGCCGTATCTTTGTATGCCGGATAGCCCCTGCGGTCAATCCGGTCTAATGTTGCTCTTAAATCCTGTGCACGCTTCATTTTTCTCTTCTTCCTTTCCCTTATTGCTCTGCCCTGCGAATCTTAGACAAAAGCTCTCCTTTTCTGCTTCCAATCAGAAGCTGTCCGTTATACCGCAGATACCGCTCGCAGCGATTCTCCGCCAGAAACGCCGCCGCTTCTTTGCTGACGGTAAGCTCGGTAACAAAAACGACCATTTCTTCTCCCTGTCCAAACGCTTCCTCCATAAAATCAAACGCGCATTCCAAAGAGGCGGCCGCCGCCGCTTCCGCTTCCAGAAGCTTCCTGCGCTGCGTTTCAAAAAATGCCGCGGCATACGCAAACGCATCGCCGCCCTCTGCCGCAGGCGCCGTCGGTCTGCCCTCTTTTAACAGCGTAAGCAGCCGGTTCGCCCGTTCCCTTTCTTCCCGGCTCAAAAAGCCTTTTTTCTCTTTTTCCAGAACAGAAGCCTCCTGCTCCAAAAGCCTTCTTTCATATTCTGCAAGCGCGTCTTCTCCCCGTTCCAAAGCGGCGCGCCATCCTTTCAAAAATGCAAAATACAGATCGGTCTGCTCCTTTTCAGACGCAACCGTCCAAAAGCTGCCCATCAGCCCGTCGCACAGCAGATAGACGACGCTGATACGCTCGTCAAACCCGGCGGCGGAAATCCTCGCAAATACAGCGGGCTTCACTCTGCCGGCGAGTATCTCATAAATCCCGTAATCATCCTGATATTTTCGATACAGGTCAATATAAGCGGCCACATCCTCTGCAATTTCCCTGTGATGGAGGTACTCGTATGCAATTTCCTCTGAAACAGGCAGACCTTCTTCTTCGTAACGCTGCAAAAGACAGCTGAAATCCTCCCAGCCCCGCGCCGTCACATACTGCATGCCGTCCACATCCGCCTCCACCCGGTAAAAATTCTTCTGACGCAGCTCCAGATAGCCAAGCAGCGCGGGATGCAGCTTCTGCTCTCTGGCATATGCCTTCCATACCCCGTAATCAGCCTCAACGGAAAGGTAGCGCACCCGGTCCAGCGTTACCATATCAAATTCGCGAACGGATTTGTTGTATTCGGGCGGATTTCCGGCCGCCACAATCAGCCAGCCCTGCGGCACGGCCTGATTGCCAAACGTCTTGCACTGCAAAAACTGCAACATCGTAGGCGCAAGCGTTTCAGATACGCAGTTGATTTCATCAATAAATAAAATCCCTTCCAGAACACCCGTTCGCTCCATCGTTTCATAGACGCTTGCAATGATTTCACTCATCGTATATTCCGTCACCGAATACGTTTTGCCCTGAAATGTGCGCTCACGGATAAACGGAAGCCCAACCGCGCTCTGTCTGGTATGATGGGTAATCGTATAGGAAACCAGCCCGATCTGGCATTCCCTCGCAATCTGCTCCATAATCTGCGTTTTGCCAATGCCCGGCGGCCCGATCAAAAGCGCCGGCCGCTGTCTGATACGCGGGATTTTATACTCCCCCAACGCATCCTTCGCCAGATACGCGCGTATCGTATGTTTCAGTTCTTCTTTTGCCTGTTTGATATTCATACAGCATGTCCTCCGATTCCAGCCTGTGGCGCATCGCCCATGATGGCACAGCCATATCTTCATATGCATCCAAAAACAGAAACGCCACCGGATACGCCGGCTTTTTCTGCGGATATATCCCACGGCCATCCGTAAAATACAACAGTCCGTCCGGCTGTCTGCATTTCCCCTGCGCCATCCTCTCTTCCACATAGGAAAACGCCGGCCGAAAATCCGTTCCTCCTCCGCCCACAAGTTCAAACTCCGAAAGCAGGCGCAAAAACGCATCCTCCCCTTTGACCAGCGTTTCCTTCCGCACCTTTTCGTCACATTGCAGAATGCGGATCTGGCTTTGGGCGGCAAAGCTGTTTTTCTGCGTCAGTATGGCGTACGTTTCTTTTAAAAAGCCCGCAATCAGCGCGCCGCTTGTCGAGTCACTCGTATCAAGGACAATGACAAACTCGCGAATTTTATGCGTTTCCCTCGTCTCCAGCGGTTCAATGAGCGGCAGATTCCGATACAGCCTGAGTCCGTATGCATAATACCCCAGATCAAATTCGTCCGGATTCAGCCGCGGCTCTTCCACCGGCATGGCAAACTTCTTAAGGAACGCCTGATAGCTTCTCCTGCTCTCCCCCGCTTTTATCTGCGCGGCAAAATTGGCTGCGCCCTCGCCCGCATCCATTTTCTTCCGATCCTGCAAAAGCGAGATCTGACGGGCCGCCTTCTGCCAGTTCTGCCCGGCCATTTTAACGGATGGCCGCTCCATGTCCGCTTCCTTTGGCCAAAACCTGTGATCGTCGGTAAAAAACTCCCGCTCCAGCTCCGCCAGCGTGTTATCGCCGCATTCCATTAACAGACGATAAATCACGGCGGCCGACCTGCCCTGCGCCGTTTCATCGAGCATGGCATAATATTCCTTTCTCACAAAGCCAATCGCCCGCCGGGTGCAGTCCGCATCCAGCGCGTCTATCGTATATTCCACCGCAATGTCACACGCCAGATTCCAAATCCGCTCCTTTCTGCCGCCCCTCAACCAGAGATGGCGAAACAGGCAGTGGCACACGGTATGCAGATAGACCCGGTCCAAAAAAGCGGAATTTTTCTGAAAAATGCGAAGCGTCGCCTCCGCCGAAAAAAGCAGATCGGTTCCATCCGTTGCAAACGTAAGCAGGCCGCCATACCTGCGATACGAAAGCGCAAAGAGCGCCGGCTCCAGATAACGCAGCGATACAAACAGCTCCTGCCGGACAAAGCGCAGGACTTCCTCTGCCATTTCCTGTTCCCATTCCGTCTGCGTCTGCACATGCGCCATTGCATCTCCTCCCGCCTTTCTCTTCTTTCTTTGCCCTACATGTCAAAATCATACCGCTTCTTTTTTGCCGTTTCGCCCTCTGCCGACCGCCGGAGCAAAAAAGCCGCGCCCTCTATCCAGTCAAGTTCCCCCGCCGCCTGTATGCAGGAAAACAGCTCTGCGCCGCCAAGCAGTCCGGCGCTGCACAAAAATTCCAGCGCAGCCAGATCTTTCTTTTGCGTCAGCTTAAGGCCCACGCCGATCGCATGCGCCCGTATATAGTCCCGGTACTGCTCCTTTGCGCTGTTTGAAAGCGCATACGGATGCCTGAGGCGGGAAAGCGCCATATGAAAAAGCGTCTCTTCCGACTCTGTTTTGCATGCCTGTGCAAATACAGCGTCATACGACGCAAAATCCACCCGTCCCTCCCGCACGCACTGCCTTGCGCGAAATCCCTCTCCCTGAATGCTTCTTCCAAACAGATGCGCCGGCGCGATCTCGTCATACGCCTCATCATACTCCGGGTAAAACAGTTCGGCGCATATTCTCTCCTCTGTGCCAAACGAGACCTTTAAATCGGAAGAAACCTGACTTAACGCCTGCCGGATCCCGCTCTGCTCCTTTGGCTCGCACCGTATTATCAGATGCCGGAACGAAAGCGCATTCATAAACGCATCGCTGCCAATACCGCGCAGCGACGCGCCAATCGAAAGCGCTTTTAAGGCTTTGCAGTTATAAAACGCATAGCGGCCAATTTCCTCCACAGCGTCCGAAAGCACGACCTCTTCTACCGCCGCGCCGGACAGCTCCCGCAGAAAGGCCGCGTCTTCCGTTATCGTTTCAAGAAACGGTCCCTCTATATGCGTCTCTCTGGCAAAACAGTACGGAGCGATTTCTGTCAGCGGATGTCCCGCAATCTGCGACGGCAGACAGATGCGCGGCGACCGTCCGTACAGACGCACCAGCCTTGCCCCGCCATCCGGCCGCCTCTGCCACAGCATGCGATACCCGTTCTTTTGATCCATGCGCATCTCCCCATCACGATTCCATCGCTCTTTCTATACAGATAAACGTATTATACTTCCCATCTTTCCGATTGGCAAGGATAAGATGAGAGCGCACAGCAAAACGCCTCCTCTGTCCGCGGACAGAAGAGGCGCCTCTGTTTGTATTGATTATACCACAAAACAGCCTCAATCTCAAGACTGGCATCTTCGTTTTTCCCATGCTATAGTATAGCTCTGCTACCACTTCAATCTCATTCCAAAACAGGGAGGCATGCGCATGGACAAAAACTGGATTGCCTTACTACAGCAAAACCAGCTGGAACACATCACAAAACTGAATGCGCAGACGGCGTCATACGGACTGACGCTTTCTGCGGAAGATGCGGCTTTGATTCTGGAAGAAAAAAACAACGCCCTGCGGGAGCAAAGGCGCGTAGAATTCGGCGCAGGCATCACGCCGGACATTATTCGCACATTCTGCGATTCATCTTTTATCGACCAGAACAACTATGTCGAAACGATCCTTCGTTTACAGGAAATCTTCTATCTTTACAAAAATGAAATGATGGACGAAATCACAGACGCAGAGCTTCTGCACTTTATGAAGGAGCAGTTTGAAACGGTATGCTTTGGCGATCCGGATTATCTGGAGGGAACGTGTCTGCAAATCTTCTCTCAGGCCATCCGCGCCGGCTACCGCGGCTATCAGGCAACGGAAGGATACGGCGAATACGCTGCATTTGACGAAGTGCAGCGATGGGATTACACGCTTTATCTGACGGCTCTCAACGATCTTTTCAGGAGGTAATCGCATATGCGCTATGAATTGGAAGAACTGCTCCCCCTTGTACAAAAGCTTTTGGAACGCTATACGTCCTTTGACAGCTCTTCCGTCACATACGAAAAGGCAAACGAGCTTATGGGCGCCGTGCTCTACTGCATCCAGGAAGCGTTTCAGCCAGACCGGCCCTTTGCTATCGCCACAGAACGGACGTCGGCAAAAGAAGCCTATGACGCGGGCTTTGCCCTTGTCACGAAAAAAGTCGAAGACGCGCTGTCTCTGTATAACCGGCTGCTGCCGGAATTTAACGCCTTTCAAAATAAATGCCTGCACCATACGTTTGTAAAGGAACTGCCGGAATTTTTTCGCCGGTATGACGCCCGGTTTGCGCCACAGGATACGATTCTTACGCTGGATTACCCGGTTTTATGCGATCTTTCCGGCTTGGAAGGCATTGACCGCATTTACCGTTTTCTTACGTGTATCCGTCTGGAACAGCTCTTTTTGCGCAGGCTTCCGGACGATTACGTCATTGCCGCATTATCCGCCTGTGATACGCACTACAAAGATGCTTCGGACAATCTCTGCGCCATCGTTTTTTCTTCGCTTCTTTGTCATGCCCTGCTGCAAAAGCCGCTGTCAGACCCGGCTTATACAAGGGAGGACGCCCTGCGCCTCAGAACGCTTTTATGCAGCTTCCGTCAGGAGGAGCAGATGCAAATGCTTAGAACGGAAGCCAGATTGCTGCTGCGGCATTACGGCAGTCAGCAGGAGGCGCTGTTTTGCTACCTGCAAGACACGATTCAAAAAATTCCTTCTTTTCGAATGCCGGAAAACGTGGTATGATAACCTCTATCTACTTTGAGAGGTGTTTGTAATGGAAAATGAACGAAATGTAACCCTGTTTGAACAGGCCCCTGTGCCAAAGGCCGTCGCGCAGCTTGCGATTCCTACGATCTTAAGCTCTCTGGTCATGGTGCTTTACAATATTGCGGACACGTATTTTGTCGGCATACTGAACAATCCGACGGAAAATGCCGCCGTTACTCTGGCGGCTCCCGTCCTTTTGGCGTTTAACGCCGTAAATAACCTGTTCGGCGTCGGAAGCTCCAGCATGATGAGCCGCGCGCTGGGCAGAAAAGACTATGAAACGGTGCGCCGCAGCTCTTCCGTCGGCATTTACGCCGCGCTGCTGTCCGGCCTTTTGTTTTCGCTGCTGTGCACCGTTTTCAGGCATCCGCTTTTAACCCTGCTTGGCGCGGACGACGTTACGGCGGCCGCCACGCTGTCCTATCTGAAATGGACGGTGAGCTTTGGCGCGGCTCCCGCCATTTTAAACGTCGTCCTGGCCTATCTCGTGCGGGCGGAGGGCGCGTCTTTGCACGCCAGCATCGGAACAATGAGCGGATGCTTTTTAAACATTCTGCTGGACCCGATTTTTATTCTTCCGCAGGGATGCAATCTTGGCGCGGCCGGCGCGGGACTGGCTACGTTCCTCTCCAACTGCGCCGCCTGCCTGTACTTTTTCCTGCTTTTGTACGCAAAAAGAAAAAGCTCCTGCATCTGCATCCATCCGCGCAAATGCCTGATGGGAAAAACGGTTCTGCCGGGCATATGCGCCGTCGGCATACCGGCGTCCATCCAGAACCTCTTAAACGTCACCGGCATGACGCTTTTGAACAATTTCACCTCCGGGTATGGAGAGCATGCAGTAGCCGCTATGGGAATTTCGCAGAAAATCAATATGATTCCGCTGCAAATCGCGCTTGGCTTTGCGCAGGGCATTATGCCGCTCGTCAGCTACAGCTATGCCAGCGGAAACCGCAAACGAATGAAGGATTCCATTCTGTTTGCAATGAAGGCAATGCTTCTTTTTATTACGGCCATCTCCGTCGTCTACTTTTTCGGTTCCGCAGCGCTGACCGAAGCCTTTATGAAAAATGAAGCCATTGTATCGTATGGCTCCGCCTTTTTGCGCGGATTTTGCCTAAGTCTGCCGTTTCTGTGCATCGACTTTCTTGCCGTCAGCGTCTTTCAGGCGATCGGCAAAGGGAAATCTGCACTGCTGTTTGCCATCCTGCGCAAAATCATTCTGGAGATTCCGGCTCTCATCCTTTTGAACCGGCTCTTCCCGTTATACGGTCTTGCCTATGCGCAGTTTACGGCCGAGGTCGCGCTCTCTGCCGCCGCCGTCTGGTCGCTCTGGCGCATTTTTAAGCAAAAGAATGCGCCACGCTCTTCGTGACGCCTGTTCTATCTTATATGGCCGCAAACGCAACGCTGTAAGCCAGTATGCACCAGGGCTTTCCAAGCAGGATAATTGCCGCAAACCGGTCTGCCTTCATTTTCGTCAGGCCGGAAAAATAACAGAAAAAATCATCTGGAAAGAGGGGAAGCGCCATGCCCAGAAATAAAAACGCGATATATGACCGGCTTCCTGCGGCCCAGCCGGAATATTTTTCATACTGTTCTTTCGGAAAGAGCGCTTCCACCAATCTGACGCCATATTTTTTTGCCAGCAGAAACGCAAGGATTGATCCTGCGCATATGCCAATATAATTGCACCAGAACCCGCCCACGCTGCCAAACAGCGCCGCGCCGGCCGCGCAGCCTAAAAATCCGGGCAAAACGGGCACGATCACCTGCAATGCCTGAATGACGATCAAAAGCAGCGGCGCAAGCGCGCCAAATCCTCTGATATACTCCTGCAGCGCTTCCACCGACGCAAATCTTCCATCCATATATGCTTTTAAAATCACGCCGGCCACGCCAAGACAGATCAGAAGCGTTGCGACAGTCAGACCCTTTTTCCAGTTCATGCCATTCCCTCCTGCATTGAATGTTTTATTCCATACAGTCAGTATAGCATGGGAAACGCTTTTCTTCTTTAAGGATTGCTGTGATTTCTTTTAAAAAATATTAAACATTTCTGTCAACGGCTATCGCTTTGCTTTCCGGTATCCGGCGTCTTTCGCTTCCTGCTCGGAATAAAAGATCACAAGATGCCTGGAATCGGCCATTTCATCGTACGCCGCCTGTCCGGGACAGTGATAAATCTTAGACCGTTCATTTCCCCGGATTTCGATCTGCGCCGCATCCGTCTCCACACCCGTCTCTGTCTCCGGCGCGCCGTCCGTAAGCCAGTTGTCTCCCGTCGCATAGTCTATGCCAATCCCCGGCTGCACATTAAACGCAAAAATATGAAAGCAGACGCCTTCGCCCGCATCCTCCACGGAATACGCTTCCATCTGTACGCCCTTTGCAAGCAAATTGTCCCCTTCAAACACCGGCGTCACCCGATAGAGCACATGCCCGTCCGTCTCTTTCACATAATCGGCAACCATGTTTTCAAATGGAAGCATCCCCTCTACGTTCAGATACCGCGTTCCGGTAATCAGATTTTTCTCGTTTGCATTTTCCGCCGTAAGCTGATAGCCGATCAGATGGCAGCGGTTGTACAGATACTTTCCGTCCACAATATCGTACTTTGCCGTCTGCCAGCCCGTAGGCTTAATCTGCCCGATTCTGCCTCTTTCCTCTGTCGGCATCAGATCCCGTCCAACGTTTGCATACGCCGCCTGGCAGCGCCCAAGATCATCCAGCTTAGCATAAGATTCAAACGACGCTTCCGTCAAGTCCTCCTCCGCAAACAATGGCTGGTTGTCGTTTAAAACGACATACGGCTCTCCGCTGTATTCCAGATCAAAAATTTCGGAAACGGCATGCGAAGCCGACTGCTGTTCCCGCGATTCTGTCCGCGTACACGCCGTTATAGACAGCATGCACAAAATCAGAAGCAGAAACAGCTTCCTCTTCCATGTCTTTTTCCTTTCGTCTTTTTTTCCTGCCTGCAACATGCCTTTATCCTCTTCCTCCCGCCGGCGGCACGCCGGCCATTTCCATCCGCATCCTAAACGGGCGCCTCATCCGGTTTCAAACAGATCATCCACGTACGTATGTCGTCTGCGTGATTCTTTCGTGCGAATGCCCCGGAAAGTCCTCTTCGCCCGTCCGCTTCCATTTCGACAAATCCAGATCCAGATAAAAGTCGGCGGGATACGCCCGGTTCCACCGGAAGACGATCACGGCTTCCAGACGATCCGCATGCGGCTGTATGCGTTCCGTTTCCACAAGCGCGTATTCTCCGCGCTGCGCACGCAAAAGAAACGCCTGATCCACCCGAACGTCCGCCTCTTCCAGCTCCTGATACAAGCCGTACGAATAAGGATGCATCCACAGCTTTTTTCCTCTGCAAATTGCGCCAATCCGCTCCGTCACCGCACGGTCCCGGCTCTGCCGCCTGTGTCCAAACAGCATGCCGCACGATGCGTCCAGACAGACGATGGCAATCACTCTGCCGGCTCCGGCTGCTTACAGACGTCAACCCAGCCTTTGCAGCCGGAATGCGCCTCAAGCTCCGGTATCGTAAGCTCTATGGCGCTGTTTGCGCTTCCACAGGCAGGAAATACCGTTTCAAAGCGTTTCAGGGAAACGTCCAGATATACGTTTACATCCGCATGGACCGCAAACGGACATACGCCGCCAACGGCATGTCCGACGCGCGCTTCCACCTCCGACGGCGCGACCATCTTTGCTTTCGTCTGAAACTGCGCCTTAAATTTTGCATTGTCAATTTTAGCGTCTCCTGCCGCGCAGACCAACACAACGCCGTCTCCTGTCAGAAACGACAGCGTTTTTGCAATGCGCTGCGGCGCGCAGCCCAGCGCGGCCGCGGCAAGCTCTACCGTTGCGCTTGACGTGTCAAATTCCCGAATCCGCTCCTGCATGCCATGCTGCGCAAAATACGCCCTTACATTTTCAATCGCCATGCCGTTATCCTCCTTTTCTACAATGCCATCTCTATTGCGTTCCATTTATAGGTACTTCAGTCGATTTGACCTACGAATTTGTAATAGACGGTCAACTTCTGCTCCTTCACTCCGTTGACCATGACTAAATTGTGTACTTCTATCTTCTCTATCAGCGTGTCCGATACCGCTGTCGTCAGCTTCTTCATGCCCGCGCACTGCACAAGGATCTCCGTAAACTGCTCCACATTGGCAACAGCAGCAGACTTTTCTTTATGCCGTCTTTCCAGTTCTGACAGCTTTTCCTCGTTTGCGTCCTGTTTCCTGCTCGTAATGCGCTGACATCATGGTGAGATAGCGTTTTCAATATCCTCTGCGCTGATGCGGTGCGCGGTACAGAAATTTGACCCTTTTTGCGGTAAGCGCTGCACTGGTAATAAATCTTGCCCAATAAATCCCTGTCAGGATTGCGGTTGTCCGTATATATCAGGAGCGTCCGCCCGCAGTCGGGGCATTTCAGAAGCCCTCTGAAAATGTTCTCATAACCGGAAGTGCATAGTTTGACGTTCGTATGCCTGTCAATGATGTCATTTGCCGTCTGCCACATCTCTTTGGTGACAACCGTCTCATGCACATACATGCCGCCTTTGTAAACGGGATTCCGCAAAATCCGTGTTATGGATTCCTGTTTCCAGTCATACCAGTAATCCTCGCCGATACGGTTCGTCCCATACCCTTCCAGAGCAAGGCTGTATATCAGCCTGACAGTGGGCGCAGTCATTCCCATGAATTTGCCTTTCAATGCCCGTATGCGCTTTCCGCTCTTGACTTTTTTGGAAATATCCCTTGAATAAAATTCATTCAGGATATTCTTAAAAGGCTGATGTCAAGCCCGCCACTCTGCTCGGAATCCACACCGTCATTGACTGCGATATAACGCACATGGTGTTGTGGGAAAAACACTTCCATAAAAGAGCGGAACACACTGTAAACATTATAGCATGACCGCCCTGATAATTAAACTGATTTTTTCATCATTTCCTCAATCGTTTCCTTTACGGTATTCTCATTGATTTTCCGAAAAGCGTCCTCTAAGGACTGACCGCCGAGATAGATACGCTCCAAAATAATTTTTGTAGGTAACTTCTTTTTTCGCTTCCGTTTCATGTTTTTTCCAAAATTGCAAAACATTTTTCCAAAAATATTCATAGGCTAATAGTGTGTTCCCACTCTATATTTTCTTTATATTTCATGTATCTATAACTTACATACAATACCAAAAAGAATCCCAATGACATTCGGAGGGGATTCTTTGGCAATTCTATTCTGCTGTAATAGACAAAGACACAAACAATTAAATGAATAAACTATTGGCAATCACTGCATAATGCACTCTAATCATTCGACAACTCAGAAACTTTATGCAACTTCATTTCCTTTTGCTTTTTTCTGATTGCCATTATCATTTCCCGATTTTTCATCCTGCTTTGCTCCAATTCCTTTTCGTCTACCTTTTGAAGTGGATTGGGAACAATAAGACGCATTGGTCTGTCCTCATAACATAAGTCGTTCAGATAACCTTCTTCTCTCATCATAAATCCCCTTTCATTCATAAAACAGTCCTGCCTCCCCACAATGTTTCAAAAAAGAGAGCGCTATATCATAATGTTCCTTTACTGTAAGATTCTTAGTTGCTTTTGCGGCATATTTCTTAAATAAGGCAAACGCTTTATGAAAATCATATTGCCTATCCTTATACAAATAATGAACAGCCCCCTGATTTGATACCACAGAAATAACCGCCACCGTGGAATAAACCAGAAAAAAACGTATGTCCTCAAGCGAGAATGTCTGTGATGAGGGATGGTTGTGCAGAACAACCACCGATACACTGTCTGCCGATGTCAGTATATGGTTTGACAACGTATCCGATGTTATTTGCACGCTATGCTCCGTCCCATAACTGATTCCATATTCATCTAGCGGCATATCCGCGCCAATATCACAAGTAATTGCCACTTCATTGCTATCATTAAATTCTTTGGATAATGACAACACATCCCTTGCCAACTGCCGCATAACCATATTCTGTTTTTCTGAAAGGTTTTTATACCGGATATATGGCACTTTCTCTATTGCAATATCCGTGATATAAATCTTTTCCATTCGTTTCTTTGCTTGTTTTAATTCTTTATCGTTTTCCATAAAATATTTCCGCCTATTTATATATGGATATATCAAAAAAATCCATATGTTTTTCCTTTATAGGTCAAATAGTGTATTCCTGCCCTGTATTTTGTTTGGTGCGCCTATAACTGGAATGCCATATCTTACGCGCGCTGCGCTTCCGCTTTGTGCAGACTCTTAAGCAGCGCGATTTCTTTCGCCCATCCTTCGTCGTCGTTTGGCGTCTCAAGAATGATCGGCAGTCCCTGCAGCTTCGGATGGTTGATGACGCGTTCCATCGCGGCAAGGCCGATCTGCCCCTGTCCGATTTTTTCATGCCTGTCTTTATGGCTTTCCAGAGGGTTCATGCTGTCGTTCATATGGATCGCCTTTAAGCGTTCCAGCCCGATGATCCGGTCAAACTCCTCCAGCACGCCGTCCAGATCGCTTACGATGTCATAGCCTGCGTCCCAGACATGGCAGGTATCCAGACATACGCCCATTTTCCCACTGCATTCCACCTGATCCAGAATCTGTTTCAGCTCCGTAAAATTGCGGCCAATCTCCGATCCCTTGCCCGACATCGTCTCAAGCAGAACCGTCGTCGTCTGCTCCGGCGTAAGAACCTCATTTAAAATCTCGGCCGTCCGCGCAATCCCGGCCTCACTTCCCTGCCCCACATGCGAGCCGGGATGAAAATTATAATAATTTCCCGGCGTATACTCCATCCGGCGCAGATCATCCGCCATCGTCTCTCTGGCAAACCTGCGGACCTCTTCTTTTGCCGCACAGGCATTCAGCGTATAGGGCGCATGCGCAACGAGCTTCCCAAATGCATGCTCCTCTGCAAGCGCAAGAAACTTCCGCACGTCCTCCTCATCGATGGCTTTTGCCGCTCCTCCTCTTGGATTCCTCGTAAAAAACGCAAATGTATTCGCGCCAAGCTTTACTGCCTGTCTTCCCATTGCCGCATAGCCCTTTGACGCCGATATATGGCTTCCAATATAAAACATATCGTCTCCTGCCCTTCTTTACATGCTTCGTATCCGCGCAAGCGCCGCCTGCGTATTTTCCGCGCTTCCAAACGCCGTCAGACGGAAATACCCTTCTCCGCTTGGACCAAAGCCGCTTCCCGGCGTTCCAACAACGTTCGCGCGCGAAAGCAGATCGTCAAAAAATTCCCAGGACGTCATGCCGTTTGGCGTTTTTAACCAGATATACGGCGCGTTTACGCCGCCAAATACCGTATAGCCGCATTCTTTCAGCCCTTCCTTGATCGCGGCGGCATTTTTCATATAATACGCCACCTGCTCCTTTAGCTGCGCCTTACCCGCTTCCGAATAGACGGCCTCTCCCGCGCGCTGCACAATATACGGCGCGCCGTTGAACTTCGTCCCATGCCGCCTTGCCCACATGTCGCGCAGCGAAACATCGCCGCAGCGCAGCTCTTTTGGCACTACCGTATAGCCAAGCCGCACACCGGTAAAGCCGGCGTTTTTGGAAAAGCTTTTCAGCTCGATCGCGCACGTTTTCGCCCCATCGCATTCATAAATCGAATGCGCCACGTCCGGCTCCGAAATATACGCCTCGTACGCGCCGTCATAGAGAATCACCGCGCCGATCCGGTTCGCATAATCCACCCATGCCTGCAGCTGCGCCTTTGTAAGCGTCGTGCCGGTCGGATTGTTGGGCAGGCAAAGATAAATCAGATCCGGCTCCTCTTTTGGAAATTCCGGCACAAATCCGTTTTCCGCCGTACACGGCATATAGATCACGCGGCTCCACCGCTCCGTCTCTTTGTCGTAAGTTCCCGTTCTTCCGGCCATAACGTTGGAATCCACATAAACCGGATATACCGGGTCGCAGACGGCAATGCGATTGTCCGGCCCGAAAATCTCCTGTATATTTGCAGAATCGCTCTTCGCTCCGTCGGATACAAAAATCTCATCTTCCGCAATCTCACAGCCGCGCGCCCTATAGTCGTTCTCTGCGATTGCCCTGCGCAGAAAATCATATCCCAGATCCGGCGCATAGCCATGAAACGACGCCGCGCTGCCCATCTCGTCCACCGCTTTGTGCATGGCTTCGATAATCGCCGGAGCCAGCGGCTGCGTCACATCCCCGATTCCAAGCCGGATCACATCTTTCTCGGGATTTTCCTCCGTAAACGCCGCTACTTTTTTTGCGATCGTGCTGAATAAATAACTGCCTGGCAGCTTCTGGTAATTTTCGTTTATCTGAAACATCTCTTTTCTCTCCTTTTATTCGATTTCTCCTTCAAACACTGTTTCGGCAGCTCCCGTCATATAAACCGGGCTGCCAGGTCCCTTCCATTCAATTTCAAGCGCGCCCCCTGTCAGCAGAACTGTCGCCGCAGCGTCGCACAGGCCATTGCGCATGGCCGCCACTGCCGCCGCGCACGCTCCCGTTCCACAGGCCAGCGTCTCACCGGAGCCGCGCTCATAAACGCGCATGCGAAGCGTCTTTTGATCCAATACGTTGACAAACTCCGTATTGATGCGGCTTGGAAACGCTTCATGTCGCTCAAACGCCGGACCAATCTCATGCAGCGCAAGCTTTCTGACGTCTTCCTCCTGAAAAACAACGCAATGCGGATTTCCCATTGATACGCAGGTCACTTTATATTCTGCATCGCCCACCGTAAGCGGCATGCAGACGGCTTCCTCCCTGTCCGAAATCACGGGTATCCTCTCCGCCGCAAATTCAGGCTGCCCCATATCCACCCGGACAAATTTTACCCTGCCGTTTTCTACCGAAAGATCCAGCCGTTTGATTCCCGCCAGCGTTTCAATGGAAAGCTGCGTCTTATTGGTCAGGCCTTTGTCGTACACATACTTTCCCACGCAGCGAATGCCGTTTCCGCACATCTCTCCTCTGGAACCGTCCGCATTGTACATCTCCATTTCAAAATCCGCCGCTTTGGATGGCCGAATCAAAATCAGCCCGTCCGAACCGACGCCAAAGTGCCGGTCGCTGAGCCGTACCGCCAGTTTGGAAGGGCATTCCACCGTTTCCTGTAAACAGTTGACATACACGTAATCATTGCCAAGTCCATGCATTTTTGTAAATTTCATCTGCTCCACCTCGACTTTCTGTTCTATCATA
Source organism: uncultured Roseburia sp. (assembly GCA_947647505.1). Taxonomy (GTDB): domain Bacteria; phylum Bacillota; class Clostridia; order Lachnospirales; family Lachnospiraceae; genus Roseburia_B. Next base: position 23,743 of record CANSKO010000010.1, read on the forward strand.
CACTATATAGGTGGAACTTTCCATACAAAAATGCCCAAAGCGCATGCTTCGGACATTTTTGCATTTTATATGGTTTTATTTCTTCGCTTTGACTTTCTTTGCCGCAGACTGTTTGTAATAGATAAACGTCCCGTTTTCCGACTTCTTATACGGCGCAACTTTATAGAAATACGTCTTGCCGCCGACAACGTTCGTATCCGTATACGACGTCTTTGTCGTCGTTCCTACCTGTACGTAGCCTTTGCCCTTCTTCGTAGAGCGGTAAACCGCATATCCGTTTGCTCCGGCCGCTTTTTTAATTTTGATCGTGACGGAAGCCTTCTTTTTGCTCTTTGCAGAAGAAAGTTTCGCATCTTTTGGCGAAGCTACTTTTGTATATACGAGACGGGCGGATTTTGTATAGCCTACGCTGTATGTGGACTCTCTGTTTTGATTTGCTCCGTTTGCCGGCTCCGCTACGGCTCTTACAAAGTAATAGTATTCATTTCCCTCTTCCGGCCCGTCAGTCAGAATCGTTTTTCTCGTCTTTAAGGAGCCGTCCGCATTTTTCTGATATGCGCCAAACATTCCGTTGTAATAGCCGTAGCCATCTTCCGCATCTACCGAATATTCCGGATCCGCGGCCTTGTTATAAGCAGGATCTTCGGATTTTAAAATCAGTCCCGGCGCTTCATACGTCTTGTCCAGCACGCTTAAGCCTTTGATCTTCGTCGTGCTATATGCCGTCGCCGCATCGCAGAAAATGCCCTCTTCATCATCAAACGCAGCTTCCAGAGCCGGACTGTATACGTACCCAATCGATCCGTTCGGATTCGTGTAGACGTTGGAAGGCGCAAAGCTGAGTCCGGCGCTGGTATCCGTATAGTTTGCTTCCTCTACATAAGTTCCACTGACCGAAGCATACGTCTTCGTCGTCTTATCGTACATGCCGGCGTCTCTTCTCGCGCGGCACACTTCATAATAATCCGCGCCCGGCACCGCAGACCAGCTGATCTGCACGCCGTCCGCCGTCTGTACCGCTTTGACATTTGAAACGGCCGGAAGCTTCGCTTCTACAGAAAAACTGTACGTGTCATAAATTCTGGTTCCTTTATATGGCCGGATCTTATAAGACTCGTCTGCCGATCCTGCCGCTACCGCAGGCAGCGTAACAGATGATGCTTTCGCCCCAAGATTGCGGAACAGTGCGTAGCTCCCCGTCGCAGGATCTTTCTTTTCCACCTTGTACCCGGATATGCCCGTCATGCCCTGCCAGTTTAACGTATAGCTTCCGTTTGCATTGTAATATCCCGTCGTATCATATATGCCCTTTTCCGGCGCAAGAGAAACTGTGATAGCCTCCTGAATATAGCATTTCGTCTTTTTTATCGTGCGATACGCGCGCACATAATACGTATAAGAGGTTCCCTTTGTCAGCTTCTTATCTTTATATTTCGGTTTCTTCGCTTTTTTGATGGTTTTCACCAGCGTGGCATTTGCAAACGCCTCCTCCCACTCGCCTTTTGTCATGCTGTACCCATAGCTTTCCGTGTCGACGCGGTATACTTCATAGCCTTCCGCCTGCGGAACCTTCGCCCACTTTAAGCTGACGGCGGACGCGCCCGCCGGAGCGCCGTCTAATTGCAGCGCCGACCCCCACGTATAAGCGTTTACGCTTTTCCAGTTTGTATAGGAGGTTTTCTTCGTAATGGAATTATAGATATAGCCCCTGACGCGATATGTATAAAACGTGTCACCATTTAATCCCTGATCGGTATAGGCGTCGCCCTGGCAGGAAAGGCTGATCCATTTCTTGCCGTTCTTCCTCTGATATTCAAAACCTGTTACCGCTCCAAAACAGGACGGCTCAAGGCGCACGCTGCTGTTTGTCACAACTGCGAGCACATCTCTCATATCCGCCGCCGGCACCGCATACGTCGTGGAAACATACGCGCTGTACCGATTCTCCGCCGTCTGTCCCGGCAGAAGGGAGTAATTCGGGTTATAAACGCGCGCCCGGATGTAAATCGTATCGCCAGCTGCAAACTGGCTGAATGGAACGCTGATATCTCCCAGATTTCCAGTGGATGTATACGTCGAATTTCCAAGATCCGCATACCGCGCTCCTCCGTCCGAGAGAAATTCCGGATTATTCGCATAATCATACTCTACGCGCTCTCCCGGCTGAATCACGGAAGGAGACAACGCAAATACCGCCTCCTCATTCGTCGTTTCTTTAAGTGCAATCTGCGCCAGCGCGGAAACGACCGTCGTCTTCGCAGAGCTGCGCACAACGGCAGCAAGCTGCGCCGCATTCAAAGACGCCGGATGCCGGTAGAGATTGTACAGTACGGCGTCTCCGACCAGAACATCAAACGACCTGTCATACTCATAACCGGACAAATCCATTGCCGACACGTTCGCCGCCACCTGATACATCTCCAGTTCATTTCGCGCCGTTACATGAAACGTATAGGCCGCATCCGTCGTAAAGCTCCACATATCCTCTACGTCCAGATAGACGCCATACGTCGTATAGCTGCCCCTGGACGCTCCGGCTGCATCAAACACCTCTACTTTATAGCGGTCCGCGCCGGACACTTTATTCCAGGATAACACGTTCGTCTGCGGATTGTACGCAAGCCCTGTGACATCCGCCAGATTATATGCCGCCACAATCTTTGCTCCAACCGCGTCAATCGCCCCGTCTGTCCCCGGTTCCGCTTCCAGAGCCGCATCTTCCTCTGGCGCCGTCTCCGTCATCGCCGCATTTTTTGTCTCCGCAAATACCGTCCCAGCTTCTCCAAGCAGCATAAGAGCGGAAAGCGACAGACAATATACGGTTTTTAAAATCTGTTTCTTCATCATACTCCTCCTTCTGATTTGTCCCCGGCAATCAAAATACGCGCCGCGGACTGGCTTTCAACTGTATGTCTTCAATCTTACATAGTATAGCAAATCCTCTTCCTTGTGTCAACTCAATAGGATATAAAATCATATTCTATAGAATATATAATATTCAGAACTTCTTGTATAGCCTATATTTAAAGATTTCAAACTTAATAGAAAAGGAGACGCAACATGGATATAACAAAAGACTTCAATTTAAACGTAGGCCTTAGAATTCGTGAAATCCGCGAGGCTATGCAAATGACAAGAGAGCAGTTCAGCGAGCTGTGCAATATCTCCGACAGCTTTTTGGCCGCCGTGGAAAGCGGAAAAAAAAGCATTACGTCCAAAACCATTTATAAAATATGCGGTAACGCGAATATTTCAGCCGATTATCTGATTTTTGGCAACAGCGAGGGATTTGAATGCGACACCGTCTTAGAACTGCTGCGGCAGATGGATGCGGCAGAGCGGGATTCTGCCCTGCGCATTCTGACGGAATTTTCGTTTTCCCTCTCCCGCGCCAAATCCAGATACGCAAAAACACCGGCCACATAAGAGCCGGTGTTTTTATTTTTTATTGTCTGAAAAAACGCAACGCTTCCTCGTATGCCATAGAACCGCCAAATATATCAAGCGCGCTGCCGATTGTAACGTGCAGTCTGCCGCCCCCCGCTTCTTTTAAACGGGAGAGATCGGCAAAGCCGGAAACGCCGCCCGCATACGTAATGGGCATCTTTCCCCATTCTCCAAGCAGACGGACAAGCCCTTCTTCTATTCCGGACGCTTTTCCTTCCACGTCCGCCGCATGCACCAAAAGCTCATCCGCATATTCCATCATGCGATCCAGAAATGCCGTCGTGATCTTCTCTTCCGTAAACTTCTGCCAGCGATCCGTTACGATATACCAGGCGTTTTCGCGCCTTCTGCAGCTGAAATCCAGCACAAGGCGGTCCTTTCCAACCGTTTCGACAAGTTTTTTCAGTTTGCCGTAATGCACCCTTCCATCAGAAAAAACGTACGAGGTAACGATTACATGACTTGCTCCCGCCTGCAAAAATTCCATCGCATTTTCCGGACAAATCCCTCCGCCAACCTGAAAGCCGCCCGGATACGCGCGCAGGGCGCACAGCGCCTGTTCCTTTGTCGCTTCATAATACGGACTGTCCGCGGCATTTAACAGGATAATATGGCCGCCCTTCAGACGATCCTTCTGATAAAGTGCGGCGTAAAACGCAGCATCCTGTTCCGATACAAAATTTTCCTGCGCCGCATCGCCCGCATCCCGTAACGTGCCGCCGACGATCTGTTTTACTTTTCCATTGTGTATGTCAATACAGGGACGAAATTCCATAGGCCGCTCCGCTTACATTTTTATTTTTTTATTTTTGGAAAATGCGCCGTATATCTTATTCCCCGCGCCATCCATGCGATACGCGCGAATGCGGAACTGATACGTTTTTCCGCGCTTTAATTTACTAATTTTTACCGAAGCCTTTTTGCCGGAGACTGTTTTGACCTTCTGGAATTTCTTCTTCTCCTTCATCCAGATCTCATATTTTTCAGCCTGTTTATTCTTCTTCCAGAGAAGCGTCGCCTTTGTTCCCGCCCTCTTCACTTTTTTCAGCGTGCATTTTGACGGCTGCGTCGTACTCCAGACTTCATCCGAGGCTTCTCCCTTTCTTCCGCTATTCTGCGCGCATGCAACGACTTTATACCGATAGGACGTTCCCGTTAAAAGCCCGGCGTCCGTGTACGCAGGCTCTTTGACCTCCGCAACTTTTTCAAAATCGCCGCCGTCTTTTTTTGCCCGGTAGATTTCATATGCGTCCGCTCCCGCCACAGCCGTCCAGGAAAGCGTCAGCGCATTGACCTGATTGTCTCCAATGGCAAGCCCCGTCGTTTTGGCGGGCGTTACAGCGACATCTACAGCGTCTGAATCTCCGGAAGGCCCGGGGCCTCCCGGCTGGCCGGGATTTTCCGGCTGATTCGGACGGTCCGTCCATTCCGGATAGATATCCTTTTTTTCTTTTACATGTACAGAAAATGTCTTATTCTCCTCCTCTGTCTCTCCAAAAGCAGAGATAACGGCATCTCCAACGCCTGTGGCCGTAATATTTCCGGAAGCGTCCACAGACGCCACCGCTTCCTGATCCGACTCCCAGCGCATCGATGCAAGCGCAGACAGATCCAGAGAGCTATTGGACGTCACCCGCGCCGTTTCGCCCACAATCAGCGTCAGCTCTTCCTTATCCTCCGTCAGATAAAATCTTGCATTTCCAAGAGAAACGGCCGTGCCGTCTTCTCCCTTCACTTCCAGTGAAAGCTCGGATACGCCTGTGATATCCAGATAGAGGAATCTGGCTTCTTTCCCGCTTTGCATTTCGCCGGACGCATACAAAAGCGCTCCGTCGCCGTAAACGAAAAACTCTGCCGTTTTCCCCGGCGCCTCTGCGTTCTCTACGCCGACGCAGGCGGCAAACACGTCAAAATTCTTTCCGTTCAGCCGATATGTTACGGACGAATGCGCAAGCATTCCGATTCCCTGCGCAAACGTTTTGGGAGCCCCGTTTACGGTAAGCGATATCTCTCCTCCATTTCCATTCTGATTCTTTTGCAATGCTTTGGACCCTTCCGACAAAAGACCTTCCGAAAGGCTCCCCAGATAGATATCCGCCCCGTCTGAGCGAATTTCTCTTTTCTCATAGAGATAAAACTCCGCGGCCGAAATCAGATCCTTGCTGTTATTGGAAAACGCGTCCGTCACATGAATGCGGATTCGCTTCGCATGCTTTGCGTCGAACTCAAGCGTTTTGGCCGCGCTGACATTCTCCCATGCGACCGTCTCATGTGAAAGCGGTATGAAATCATTTCCGTCTGACGTTTCACTGTACGAAACGTCGCAGGCCAGTATCGTCCCGTTTCCCGCGCCCGGACGCGGCACATAAACCAATTTGCCAACATCCGTATTCTGAGAAAGCGTAATCGTGTAACAGTTGTTGCTGTCCTTTTCAAAATCCGCTTCACGATTTCCCGAATAATTGCTGTGCCAGTATGTCGCTTCATCGCCGTCCAGCGCCGCATCCGCCAGCCCATCGCTGCCTTTGCCCGCTTCGCTATCCGCGCTTCCCCGCAGCGTATCCGACGGTATTTTTACATAAATCGAAGCCGTGTCTTTTCCACGGAAAATGCCCCATTCCTGATCATATTTCTGTAAGCTTTCTTCGGAAAGCCTCTCACATGCATTTTGGATGAACAGCTTTTCCCGTGTATATTTCTCCGGATCATTTAACAGAGCGCCGTTGATTTCATCCGCCAGTTTTTCCGTGTACTGTTTCAGGCAGGACAGATATGCCTCCTCCCACTCGCTCTCTCCCCATGCTTCCTTCATCAGGCCATATTCCGTCATTACATATGCATTCTCACCGCTGACGGCTGAAAATCCAGGCGCGTTTTCTTCCAGATCCTCATGCTTCATAAGCAGTCTGCTCGCCCCTTCGCAATGTTCCACAACCAGCCTGGAGCCTGTCGGGAATGAAAAATCCCTTTCCTCCTCAGAAAGCTGCTCCGGCCCGGCGATCGACCGGCTGTAAATTTCCTCTCCCTGCGGATTGTAAACGCGAATTGTGGCATACGTGCCCTCAATGCCGTAATGCGGCTGTGCACGCATGGTGCGCCAGATCAGCTTTTCCGCGGAGGTATCGACGGAAATGGTTGCAAACGTATTGTTCCCAATCCCCTTAAGCATCAGATGCATAGCATCCGCCAGCAGATTCCCCGTTTCCTTTTTGTATGTAATTTCCTGCGTCACGCTTCCTTTTTTTGCAATCAGATATTGATTTCCATACGAATAAGACAGGGCGTTTGGAGCCGGAATCTCCACTTCGTACGCTCCAACCGGGATTTCCGTCTGAATGGTCTTCGACGTAACCGGCAGCCGTTTCACAATCCTGCCGCCATTTTTAATCCGAATTTCTTTTCCCCGGATCTGATCGATGTCGTCAATTGCAATCTGAAATTTCACCTGGCTCATATAACCGAAATCCGCAAGATCATCCGGCTCCACAAGGCTGTAAACGCCCGGCAGATTCCGCTCCGCCCGCACCTTCTCCGCCAGAGCAGCGTCCGGAATCAAATCATACAGATAATATAAAATCGGACGATCCGCTTCGTATATCTTATTTTCCAGCTTTCGCGAAGGCGCAATATGATACGTCTCAAAATACGGAATCATATTGTAACCGCTCTCACAGAAGCTTTCCAGCACAGCGTCCGACGCCGTCCGCATTTTTCCTGTTTCATAATGATATTTTCGATACGACGCATGCATATTCGACACGGTCTTCTGCGGTCCCAGACGATCAAGCGCATTGACAAACATATACAGGCTGACCTGATAATGCTGCGCCCCTTCTACAATGTCGTTAAACGAATGCGTCTGCGTCCTTCGTTCCAGCGCGCGCTGTTCCAGATTCGAAAGGCGCTCCTTTGCCGTGGCTCCCTGAAAGCTGCCCAGCAGCCAGCCAAATTCCGAATCCGGGCGATACGTCTGTTCAAAATAATACCCCATGATATTATTCGTCGTCTCCACAAACGAATGCTCCTGCGTCGCGATCGCGCCTTCATATCCATGTCCGAACTCATGCAGGGCAAGCCAGCTTCTCGTCAAATAAGCCTCCAGAGAATCACTGTTTGTCGCACTGTGATCGCCTGAATAGTAAGCCGCTCCCGCTCCGTGTTTGTTCGCTTTTATAAAAAAACGGGCGCGGACATTTTGATTCCAGGGTTCCGCCGCTTTAAACGAAAGCCCTGCGTATGCATCATACTGCGCGACAAACGCCGCATACCATTCCAGCCATTCATCCAACGACTGAAAGCGATATTCCGGCGTGCCGGTATAGGGAGAATTTATAATATTATCCTTATCTTTCAGAGGCGCAAGAAACGTAGCCGCCACTCCCTCCACCACGGCAAACGGCGCATTTGACGCATCCCACGCTTCAAAAAAGCTCTCCTGGTCATCCTGGTAACGATAATAGGGAACTTCCTGCATCTGATCCGTCCATTGGAATTCCACTACGGGCTGCACCAATATGTTTTTGGGCGTTTTTATAAATGGCACGCTGTCCTCACCGTGCGTATTCGATAACGTCACCCAGTCCCCGGAAGCGGGAATTTGCTCTCTGTTCTCTTTCTCCTGATCGTCATTGTAAAATCCAATCTCAAGATTCGTCCCAAACTCTTTTGCATTGACCAGGCGGATTTGCAGGCTTTCTCCGGCAGGAAGCCAGATGCCAAGTCCCTGCCTGTCATGATGGTAACCGCGATTAAAGCCGATATTCGACAGATGCGACGCATCCGGCAGCGTATACAGCGTCCGCTGCACCGTTCTCCCGTCCGCGTTCCCCCGTTCCAAAACGTTTACAACCGCATCCATACTGGAGGTGTTTCCATCCTGATCCGTTACCGTATAGGTCAGCGAATACCTCCCGGGCGTGTTTGTATCAACCGTTCCTGTCCGGACAATCTGCTGCGTCAGATCTCCATCCTCCTGATCATCGGCAAATATCCTGTTTCTGCCGGAAGACGCATCCCACGTCTCTCCCGCGTAAATCCATGTTTCCGTAAACCCGGACAATGCAGGACTGTACGAAAGAACCGCATCCTCCTGCACAGGATCTGCCGCATACAAAGGCGTTCCGGAAAGGCTCACGGACACCGCCAACACGCCACAAAACATTCTTGCTTTCAGATTTCTCATCACGATGCCTCCCTGCTTTTTTATTTTTCTGCTTTTGATGGCACACAGGCCAAAGCCAAAACGACAAACACCAACGGGATTGCAAAAATCGTATAACTGTTTACCAGTCCCTGTACAAGAAACGCCGCCAGAGACAATACCGCCATAATCTGCATCTCCCTGTTTTTTCTTTTCTTTACGGCAGCGCAAATCGTTGCAAAAATAGCGCCAAAAAACCCTATTGCGCCTACGATTCCGGTTGTCGCAAGCACCTGAAGAAAATCATTGTGCGGATCGTAAAAAACGCTGTTGAACCGCTCAAGCATCTCCGCTCCGTACGTCGGATAAATAAAATCATAAAAACATCCCAGCCCGCATCCAAACAATTTGCTTAAAAACGGCTGTTTGAAGAACAGCTCCACCGTGCGAATCCACGCATATCCCCTGCCGTTGCCCGTCGTGTCATTCAATATGACGTATCCAAGCGGCGTCCCCGACGCAGCTTCGGAAAACATAACGTTCAGCAGCAGCACGGCAAGAATGCCAATGCCTGCGGCCGCAAGAAAAGCAATTCCATACACCTTTTGCAGCCGCGGCATCCGCTCTTTAGAAAGGCGGCTGACAAACTTCTTTTGCACTCCGTATAAAACGGCGCATACAAGAATCTCAAAAACCACGACGCCCGTCTTTAAAAAGAGCGCGTTTAAACCGTCAAAATCATACATATGATCCTGCAATGCCAGCTTCAACAGATAGACCGTAATATTCGCGGCGGCAAAAATCTGAACAACGACAATATAACGCGAAAGCCACTCTTTTTTATCCAACGCAAAATAGAGCAGCAAAGCAAACACAAAAACAATCATCAGCAGCGCGCTGTCCGCCCGCAGACAGAGGATGTCCATAAATGCAATATAAAGATAGGCGACTAAAACCCGCTGCGTAAACAACTCCCTGCAAATCAGAAACAGAACCATCGCGGCCGGCAAAATCAGGCTGATATAAGCGACATTATAATTGATATTGCCAAGCGGACTGACAAAAATCCCGCGCTGCTCCTCGATGATATTTTTCTGCATGTCCAGAATATCCGTCTTACAGGTAATAAAAATCCCGCTCAGATAGATAAACGAACTGCAAAGCAGATTCGCCCAGATAATATATTTATCAAAGCTGACATACTTTTTCACGGCATAATAGGCCGCTATACAAAACAACAGTACGACAGCTCCTGTTTTCATTCTTGAATTTCCATACAGCGCTTTGGATCGATCCAGCGCAGTCACCCATGTGGATACGACAACCGCAAGCAAAAATACGCCGACAAAAATGCCGCCCGCTTCCGGCTTCCACTTCCGTTTCTCTTTTACGAACGTAATGCAGCTCCCCAAAACCGGCAGGATCATCAGGCACATGTAGACCGTCGTGACAACCAGAAAAAAATTCGTCTTTTCCGTGTGAATGCCAATCAGATGCCCCGGATAATAAGATGGAAAAAGCCCCATCATAAGAATCAGATAGGCATAGGTAATCCCTCTGCCAAAAAAATCCGCCATATTAATCGTTTCTTTTTTCTTTTTTTGTTTTTTCATACCTTCCCTCATGCAAAAACAGGGGATAGCGCATTGTGAAAATTTACTATCCCCTATTTCAGTTTACCGTTTCAAATTTACTTTACTTTGATCTTGAATGTCTTTTTCTTTCCGCCATCCTTCGATACTGCCGTAATCGTAACGGTTCCCTTTTTCTTTGCTTTTACGACTCCCTTGCCGTTTACAGTCGCAATTTTTTTATTCGAGGTCTTCCATGTAACCTTCTGATTGCCCGCTGTTGCCGGCGTGATCTTTGCAAGCAGCGTCTGGCTTGACTTTGCCTTCATCGTCTTTGCGCCCACAACCGCCAGTTTCTTCACGCGAACCGCTTTTTTCGTCGCCTTGAATTTTACGCTTGCCTCGCTGCCGTCCGCCGTTTTTGCCGTAATCGTAACGGTTCCCGCTTTTTTGATCTTCACTTTTCCGTTTGCCGCTACCGTCGCCACCTTCGTATTGGAAGAAGACCATGTGACAACTGCCTTTGCAGCATCTGCATTATCCGGCGTTACAATCGCCTTTAACGCATAAGACTTCTTAATCTGCGCCGGAAGCGTGCCCTTTACGATCTGTTTGTTCAGCTCAATGCTGACGCTCTCCGTCTTCTGGCTTACGGTCACTTTTGCCGTCGCCGTCTGATCGCCGGCTTTTGCCGTAATCGTAGCCGTGCCATTGCCAACGGAGGTTACTTTTCCGTCTTTTACCGTTGCAACCTTTTCATCGGATGAGGACCACGTTACCGTCTTATCGGTCGCATCGTCAGGGCCTACCGTGGCCGTCAGCGTCTGCTCTGTGCCGATCGTATCATATGTAAGCTCCTTTTTATCCAATGCAATGCTCGTAACCGGCTTTTTCCCATCATCCGGTCCATTGCCGTCGTCTGTTCCCTCTACTTTGACAACTGCTTTCGCTTCCTTCGCTTCGCCGTCGCCAATCTTTGCAGATACCGTAATTTCAGCCTCGCCTTTCGCTTTTGCCGTAACCGTTGCCTGATTTCCATTTCCTTCTACGGATACGATGCCATCATCTGAAGACGTCCATGTATACGTCACTTCCGCTTCCGGAGATTCCGGCGTCTCCGGCGTAATGCTGACTTCTGCGGTCAGTTCGCCCTCTGCGCCGATTTCCTTCAGCGTAAGCGCATCCGGCGTCACGGTCACTTCCGCCACTTCCGGCTCTTCCGGCGTCACATCCGGATTTTCCCCGTCTTCAAGCGTCACGGTCACTTCCGCTGTCGCATTCTTCTCCACTTTGCCGTTTTTCGTCTTCGCCGTAACGGTAATCGTCGCCGTTCCCGTCTTTTTCGCTGTTACGGTCACTTCCTCGCCGCTTTCCTCAACGGTCGCAACTTCTGCATCGGATGTTTCCCATGTGTACGTCACTTCCGCTTCCGGAGATTCCGGTGAAAGCTTCGCTTCCGCCTTTAACGTGCCTGTCTGCGCATCCTTATTTAACTCCAGCGCATCCGGCATCACGGTCACTTCCGCCACTTCCGGCTCTTCCGGCGTCGTCGGTTCTTCCTCGTCGATCGCTACGCTTACTTCTGCCGTGGCTTCTTTTGTATTTCCTTCTTTATCCTTTACCGTAACCTTAACTGTGGTATTTCCCGTTTTCTTCGCCGTAACCGTAGCTGTCTTTCCTGTGCCATCCACTTCGGCTATCGCTTTATCCGCGGACTCCCATTTGAATTCCAGCCCGTCTTCCGCTTCCGGTCCTTCCGGCGTCATCGTCACTTCCGCTCTCAGCTGCTGTGTTTCGTTTTCCTTTGTAAACTCCACTTTTTTCGGCTTAATCTGCACGTCTGCCACTTCCGGCGTCTGCGGCGTCGGATCAACCGCTTCTTTCACCGTCAGTTCCAGCGTGTCCTTTAACGCGCCTACCTGCACCGTAATCGTTACCGTTCCTGCCGCTTTTGCAGTTACGGTTGCAACCGTCGGATCTTCCGCTGTCATTACGGAAGCAATCTCCTCATCGCTTGAGCTCCATTCCGGCACAACCGGCGATATCGCCGTTACGCTGTCCGCTTCCGCCTCGTCGCTTCCCTCTTCCTGCTCTGCCCGGCTTTCCGCCCCGTCGCTTCCCTCTTCTTTATCTGCCGAAGCGGGAGAAACGTCTGTAATCGCCATTACAGCCTGAAGCTGCACTTCATCGCCAACTTTAATCTCTTCCGCTGATTCCGGGCTGATCTTAAGCGACGTAACCTGAACGATCTGCTCTTCACCGTCGCCCGCGTCCTCAGCCAGCGCAGAAACCGGAAGCATTGTCACACCCAGACATGCCGCCATGATAACAGCGATGATCTGTTTCATGAAACCTTTCTGTAATTTTACTTTCAATTCTGTCATAATGTTTCCTCCTCGTATTTTTATTTTTAAACACAAAACGCGTTGAAAGCAACTCTAATTCTAGCACGATATACGTAAAATTCAAGATGAAATTCAAATTTTCATTACTTTGATGCCAATTTCTCCGTTTTTTATCCCCGATTTATCACTTTTGCCCAAAAGGGCGCCGCCGCCGTATTTTCACTCTGCCCCGCCATTTTTCAATTGACACGTCCCCGTATTTTTGCTAGAATTTGAGAAATTAAATCACAACATATTTTATACGCATTTTTAAAAAGCAGGAAAGCGAGGATTCTATATGGGTACAATTATCGGCAAAGGAATCACGTTCGACGATGTATTGCTGGTTCCGCAGTATTCCGAAGTGACGCCAAACATGATCAACCTGACAACGCACCTTACCAGAAAAATTCCGTTGAACATCCCTATGATGAGCGCCAGCATGGACACTGTTACCGAACACAGAATGGCCATTGCCATGGCAAGACAGGGCGGCATCGGCATCATCCACAAGAACATGTCCATTGCAGCTCAGGCAGACGAGGTTGACAAAGTAAAGCGCTCGGAAAACGGCGTAATCACCGACCCATTCTCTCTGAATCCGGAACACACTCTTCAGGACGCGGAAAATCTGATGCGCAAATTTCGCATTTCCGGCGTTCCCATCGTAGAAAAAGGCAGTAAAAAGCTTGTCGGCATCATCACGAATCGCGATCTCAAATTTGAAACGGACTTTTCCAAAAAAATCAGCGAATCCATGACTTCCAAAGATCTGATTACAGCTAAGACCGGAATCTCTCTGGACGAGGCAAAACAGATTCTTGCCAGAGCAAGAAAAGAAAAGCTTCCCCTTGTAGATGAACAGTACAATTTAAAAGGTTTGATTACCATTAAAGACATTGAAAAGCAGATCCGCTATCCGCTGTCTGCAAAAGACGATCAGGGACGTCTGCTCTGTGGCGCCGGCGTAGGCATTACGCCCGATAAGATGGAGCGCATTGACGCGCTTGTAAAAGCGCACGTTGACGTCGTCGTGCTCGATTCCGCGCACGGCCACTCCAGAAACGTTATCGACGCTGTGCGTCAGGTAAAGGAGGCCTATCCCGATTTGCAGGTTATCGCCGGGAACGTCGCAACGGCAGACGCTGCGAGAGATCTGATCGCGGCCGGAGCGGATGCGATAAAAGTAGGCATCGGGCCTGGCTCTATCTGCACCACACGCGTCGTCGCCGGCATCGGCGTGCCGCAGATGACGGCAATCATGGACTGCTATGAGGTCGCAAAGGAAGCCGGCATCCCGATTATTGCGGACGGCGGCATCAAATACTCCGGAGACATGACGAAAGCCCTCGCGGGCGGCGCCAGCGTATGTATGATGGGCAGCATGTTTGCCGGATGCGACGAATCGCCCGGCACATTTGAACTGTACCAGGGAAGAAAATACAAGGTATACCGCGGCATGGGTTCGATCGCGGCAATGGAAAACGGAAGCAAAGACCGCTATTTCCAGGAAGACGCAAAAAAACTCGTCCCGGAAGGCGTGGAAGGACGCGTCGCTTACAAGGGCAACGTGGAAGATACGATTTTCCAGCTGATCGGCGGCATACGCGCCGGCATGGGCTACTGCGGCTGCCCTACGATCCCGGAGCTGCATGAAAAAGCCAAATTCGTCAAAATATCGGCCGCTTCCCTGAAAGAGAGCCATCCGCATGATATTCACATCACAAAGGAAGCTCCCAATTATTCTATAGAAGAATAAAATAAGCGCAGCCAGACAGTATGCCAAGCAATGCGCCCGCCGCCGTATCTTTCGGAAAATGCACGCCGCAGACGACGCGGATATACGCCAGAGCGGCTCCCAGGGCGCAGATCAAAATGCCAGTCGGCCTGCATATGGCAAAATGCGTCATTCCAATCATAAAAGCAGAAAACACATGACGGCTGGGAAACGACTTCCCGGCCGTCTTTTTTGGCAGAAGCGGCCGGATGTCCAGAACCTCATAGGGCCTTTTTGCGGAATACAGGCTGCGAAAGCAGGAAAGCAGCGCAAAGGAAGCGGCCGGAACCATAACGCAAAAAAACGCCTCCCGCACGCGCCCTGCCTGAAAAAGATAACACAGCAATGCGGGATAGGAAAAAAACACGGCCGCCGTAACCGCCCGGTCTGCGCCGCAAAGCAGCTTTGTACCCATTTTACTGTTTCGAAACGGCGCAGACCACGCCTCATACTGTTCCTTCGTCATATTCTCATACTCCCCATCCGCTTTTTCTTCCGTTCCAGCATAACGCATTTTATATGCCCGCGCAACAGAAAATCCCGCCATTCCCTGTAAGAGCAAAAGCGAAAGCGGATGATTCCGCTTTCGCTTTTGCTCTTATCTTGCAGCATTGCCGCCCGATGCCTTTTTATTTTTTTTCGCCTTATTTGTTCCTGCATTGCCAGCGGCATTATCCGTATTCGTCGCATCGCTGCCTCCGTTTACGTCTGTATTGCCGCCTTGCGCGGCGCCGCTGTTGCCCGCCGTGCCGCTTTCATTGCCTGTCGTATTGGAAGTATTGCCGGCCGTGCCGTTTTTATCATTTCCGCCCGTCACGTCGTTCACCGCGTCCTCCATGTCGTTTCCAATCTCTTCGGCTCCATCCTGGATTGCGTCTCCGGTATTTTCAATCGCATCTCCGGTATTATCGACCGCGTCCTCCAGATCATCCGCAGCATTGCCTTCCGTGCCGTTTACCGTATTATCATTCGTCTCCGTCTTATTCCCCGCGTCATTTTTATCATTCATCCTGTTTCCAC
The DNA here is from genome assembly GCA_947647505.1 of uncultured Roseburia sp. GTDB lineage: Bacteria > Bacillota > Clostridia > Lachnospirales > Lachnospiraceae > Roseburia_B. Next base: position 39,082 of record CANSKO010000010.1, read on the forward strand.
AGGCCGCCAGGGACAAAAGCATGCCGCTTAAGGTACAGCATAAAAGAAATCGTCCAATCTTTCTCATAATGAAATGATTCCTCCTTTTTTACTCGTTCGGATTCTTTGGTTCTTCCATTACCGCGAACCCACCGTTAGTCTGTGCAGTTTTTTCTTTTCTATGCAAAGCGCCGGCATCTGACATGCCTTTCCTTTTTGCACGCGCCTAAGATTTCATCTTCGGATCAAAAATCAGGCTGGCCAGATAGCCAAATACCAAAGCCGCGCTGATGCCGACCGCGCTTGCCGTAAATCCGCCCATAAAAATCCCAAGCAATCCGTTTTCATCCACGGCTTCCCGTATGCCTTTCCAGAGCGTGTTCCCAAATCCAAGCAGCGGAACGCTCGCGCCGGCCCCTGCATAATCGATTAAGGGCTGATAAATTCCGATCGCGCCAAGAACCGCGCCGCTGCAAACAAGCAGAACCATAATTCTGCCCGGCAGCATTTTGGTTTTTTCCATTAAAATCTGCGTCAGCGCGCAAATTACGCCGCCAACCCAAAACGCATTGATATAGTCCATTCCTACGCCTCCTCTCCCGCATATTCCAGCACAACGGCATGCGCGATGCCCGGCACGCTCTGTCCCTCATTGAAGCTGACCGTAGACAACAGCGCTCCGGTGGGCACAAATAAAATACGCTTTAAGCTGCCGTCCGAAAGCTTTGGCAGATAATGCGCGCTGAGCGTTACGGCTGAACAGCCGCAGCCGGAACCGCCCGATCCCGTTCCCTGGCTCTCCTTATCATAAATCAAAATGCCGCAGTCCTCATGCACGCCCGAGATATCAATTTTTTTCTTTTTTAACAGGCTGATTAAAATTTCCTGTCCAACATACCCAAGGTCTCCGGTTACGATTTTATCATAATCCGTTGGCTTTCTTTTAAAATCTTCCAGATTCTGCGCAATCAGATCCGCCGCCGCAGGCGCCATCGCCGCCCCCATATTCATCGAATCCTTGACTCCCATATCGACGATCTTACCAGTGGTAATCCCGGTAATTCGTACGCTTGCCTTTTTGCCGGACAGGAGAAAGGCTCCGCTTCCGGTGACGGTCCAGGTAGCTGATACGGGTCTTTGATTGGCATATTCCAGGGGAAAGCGAAACTGCTTCTCGGCGCTGGCAAAGTGGCTTGACGTCAAAGCCGCGACTGTTTTCGCGTATCCGGCTCCCACGCACATAGCTGCAAGCGACAGCGATTCCCCTGCCGTTGAACAGGCCCCATAGAGGCCAAACAACGGTATTTCATAGTCCATCAGCCCGAAAGAAGTCGCGATATTCTGTCCAAGCAGATCTCCCGCAAACAAATAGCGCACATCTTCCGGCACAAGCTTTGCTTTCCCGATTGCCAGAGACAGCGCTTCCTTTTGCAGCGTGCTTTCCGCCATCTCCCATGTGTCTTCTCCAAATTTATCGTCGTCGCAAACCATGTCAAAGGCGCCGCCAAGCGGCCCCTCGCCTTCTTTTTTTCCAACAACGGAGGCGCCCGAAAGCAGATAGACCTCCCGCGGAAACGTCAGGCTCTGTTCTCCGATATAATAATATTCTTTTGGCATGTATCGATCGCTCCTGTAACATAATTTTTACTGACAGTATTTCCGGCTCCCAAAAAATTTATTCGCGTCTGCACCTTCATTTCCATGTTGCGATATGAAAGCGTTGCCGTTATAATGTTAGACAGAAAAACGTTGATTCATCTGCGCATTTTGGCAAAAAAATCCATCTTGCGCATGCAAAAGAAAGAGAGGTTTTTACGTATGAAAAGCAGACACCGGAAACGCATGCTCGCGCTTCTTCTGACCGGTTCCATGCTAACAGGCGTCCTGCCGCATCAGACATCTTCACAGGCGCATGCGGCAGAACGCGCGGCAGACAGTGTGCAGACTGTAGAGGATCAGGCGGAAGGCGCAATCCGCTTCAATGACGACTGGAAATTCTATCTTGCCACACGCACGCCGGAAGTAAACGGCAATTTTGCAGCCGGAGGCGTAAAAGACGCCGGAGATTACACGACAGCGCAGATTATTGCCGAAACGTTTGACGACGCCTCCTGGCAGACGGTAGACATCCCGCACGACTTCAGCATCGAAGGGGAAAAGGTTGCCGCTTCGCAGGATTCACAGGGCTATTTACAGGGCGGCCTGGGCTGGTACCGCAAAAAATTCATCATACCCGCTTCCATGCAGGGCGCAAAAACCATTTCGATCGATTTTGACGGCGTATACCAAAACAGCGTCGTATACTTAAACGGGGAAGAAATCGGCGCCTATCCCAACGGCTATACCGGCTTTGCCCTCGATATCACCAACAAACTGAAATACGGAAAAGAAAACGTCCTTGTCGTAAAGGTGCAGAATATGTCTCCGTCCGGACGCTGGTATACCGGAAGCGGCATTACGCGCCCGGTGCATCTGACGATTGACAACCTGGCCCATTTTAATCGAAACGGCATTGCTTTACGCACTCCAACCTTAAAGGAAGATTACGAAACATCCAAAAAAGCGTATCTTGAGGTTGTGGCCGACTGCTACTCCGACGCCAGTAACTCCAACGCCTATTTAAAGGTCAGCGTATTCGACGCGCAGGGGACAAAGGTGGGCGAAAAAGAAACGGAAAAAATCGCGATCAACCCTTCCACGGCCTTTTCCGCTTCCTTAAGCGGACGAAACGCCATTGAAATTCCAGACGTCAGGCTCTGGCATCCCTGGAATCTGGGCGAGCCGTATCTGTATACTGTAAAAGCGGAATTGTACACCGAAGTCAACGGCAGCTCCGATGGCTACCAGCTTCGGGATACGGAAGAATTTGAATACGGCTTCCGCTGGATGGAAATTGCAGAAAGCACGGCAGATCCGGACAGCGGCGGATTATACGTCAACGGAAAATATACCAAAATACAGGGCGTGGATCTGCACCACGATTCCGGCGCGCTTGGAGCGGCGAGCTATGCCGACGCGTTCAACCGCCAGTTTAACAAATTAATCGAAATGGGCGTCAACGCATACCGCACCTCGCACTGCCCGCCATCCAGAGAAGCCATTGAAGCATGCCGGCGCAAGGGCATTCTCGTCATAGAAGAAGCTTACGACGGATGGGGCGCCGCAAAAGCGCAGTACGATTTTGGCAACTTCTTTTTCATGGAAGTTCCGCAGGGATGGGCCGGCTTAAAGCCCAACGGCTACACCACGCTCCCCGAACCGGCCACCTCTTACAATGGCGCCAGATATCTGTGGAGCGACTGGGTTGTGCAGGAAATGGTCAACCGCGACAAAAATGAACCTTCCATCATCGCATGGTCGATCGGAAACGAAGTGCGCGGCGTCGGAACAAAACCCGACTGGTATGATCCGTCGCAATACGACGTATTAAACGTCCGTCCATCCAACATCAATTTCTATACGGAAGCCGTACGCCTTTCCCGCAACATCAAAGCGATCGACGATACCCGCTTCATTCTGATGGGCGGCGATCAGGAAAGAGCCGTTCCGGGCGCAGACAGCGATTGGGGCCTTGTCAATCAGGTTCTGGACGGCTATGGCTTAAATTACAATACCGCAAAATCCGTAGACGGTCTGATCGACCGCTTTTCCGTGGGCGATGGAACGTTAAAGGAAAACGGCTCCAAAACGTTTTTCTTTGAATCGGAATCTTCCTCGCAGACGTCTTCGCGCGGCGTCTATCTGGACCCGCAGTTTTCCAACACCGGCATCAACCAGACGCCCGGAAAGCGCGGCGGCTCCAACTATGACAACGACTTTGCGTCCTGGACGATGTCCAACGAATACGGCCTGAAAAAAGACCGCGACCGCAAACGCTTTGTCGGACAGTTTATCTGGACCGGCTTCGACTATCTGGGCGAGCCGACGCCATACAGCATCTTCCCGGTCGGCGTCTCCTCTTTTGGGACGATCGACACGGCAGGCTTCCCAAAAGACTCGTTCTATCTCTACCAGAGCCAGTGGACAAGCGAGCCAATGGCGCACCTGGTTCCGCAGAACTGGGATTTTTGGCACAAAGGAGAAACCGTCGAGGTCTGGGTAAACACCAATCAGCAGGATGCGGAGCTGTTTTTAAACGGAACGTCTCTCGGCAAAAAAAGCTTCGATCAAAAAACGACGGCTTACGGAAAAACCTACTATGAAACTTCCGAGAAAACGCAGGATGATAAGACGTGGGGCGACAACAGCAATCCTGGCGGCTATACAAGCCCCGGCGCAGACGCAGGCGACGGCTTAAATTCCGGCAGACTGCATCTGAAATGGGATGTGCCCTACGAACCGGGCGTTCTGGAAGTAAAAGCATATGGAAAAGACGGCTCCGTAACGGCGACTGACCGCGTCGTAACTTCCTCTGCGCCATACACCATCCGTGCACAGGCAGATAAAACCGTCCTTGCGGCAGACGGCAGCAGCTTATCGTATGTCGAATGCACCGTAGTCGATGAAGAAGGCAATATGGTTCCGGACGCCAATCACCGGATCCGGTTCTCGATTGACGGAGCGGCCGAAATTGCAGGCGTTGACAATGGGCAGCAGGAAAGCACGGAGCTGTACAAATATGGCAACACGCAGACATCCAATGTCGCGGAGCGCACGGCATACAATGGAAAAGCGCTTGTGATCGTCAAATCCAAAAAAGAAGCCGGCAGCGCCGTTTTAACGATCTCCTCCGATACCTTAAATCCGGTGCGCCTTACGCTGTCCGTAACAGACGGCAGTTCGGACGCCGTCACGGAACATGCGGAGCCCGTCCTCGTATCGGGAACCGAACGTTCCGCAGAGCCTGTCCGCGTCACCGTTCCGACCGGCATGGACGTAACGCTTCCATCTTATGTCAAAGTGAAATATGACAGCGATGCGGGCGAATACGCCCTGCTTCGCAAAGTAACCTGGAAGGCGGCGGCAAACGGAAAAGCGGAAGGCACGATCAAAGGCTCCGCTTTGACGGCTGCTGCGGAAATTACGGAAGACGCCTCCCTTTCAGGAGAGCTCGATCAGACCGAAGGCGCTTTTGCAACGGCCTCATTTACCGGCTCCACCCAAAATTATCCGGAAAACATGCTGGACGGCAATGCTTCTTCCAGCTGGACCAACGCTTACGTCCGACCGGCTTCCGTCCTGCTTCCGGAAAACCGGGCGTCCAGAAAGTCAGACTACGTTGAATTTTACTGGCAGACGCCACGCGTCATAAACAAAATCGCCCTGTCGTTTCAGGAGGGCAGAGGCTGCGCCCTTCCATCCGTTCTGGAAGCGCAATACTGGAACGGCGCAGACTGGACGACGGCAAACGGGCAGATTGCGCAGACAGACGCAAACGGCCCCTCCACCCTGGAATTTGCTCCCGTATACACCGACAGGGTTCGCGTATACATGGAAAATAAAACGCCTTATACGGAAAACGGAAATATCGAAATCACAGAAGCCTCACTTCTGCTCAATGCAGACAGCTCCATCATTGGCGCACAGCTTCTGGCAGACAGCGCGCAGGCGGGACGTCCCGTTACGGCCACACTGCGTCTCAGCCGCCTTCCGGCCGATCCAAAGCTAAAAGAAATCCGCTTTGGGCTGGAATACGACGATACGGCTTTTGAACATCCGTCCGCTGTTTTGGCAGACGGCGTAAGGGGATCTCTGACGGTGGACGGAAACGGTTATGTCTATGCGAACGCAGAAGGGCTTTCCGAAGACACCTCCGATTTTATCAAATTTACATTGGAGACCAAAACAAATGTCAGAAGCGGAGAATACCCGATCGCCATTACAGACATAACAGCCAAAGACCTTTCGGACAATACGCTTCCGCTTGGCAGCGCACGCGCGGAGGTTTCCATTACAGGCAGCGTTACGACAGACAAAACCGCCCTTGCAAATGCGCTCGCTTCCATCCGGTCATTACAGGAGGATCAATTTACAGAAGAATCCTGGCAGACGCTGCAGCAGGCCGTGCAAAATGCGCAAAACGTCATGGAGAACGCTTCTGCCCTTCCGGAGGAAGCGGAAGAAGCGCTGGCCCGTTTAACGGCGGCAATCGACCGGCTGGCCGTTCCCTATCCAAAGCATCAGGATACGCAAGATCAGCTGCAAAACACGAAAAACGAGCTGGAACAGGCAAAAGCGGATCTGATCGCTGCGGAAAAACTGAAACAAGAGCTGGAACAGATAAAAGCAGAACTGGAAAAATGGAAAAGCCAGTCCGCTTCTTCCTTAAACAACGGAGACGCTGCCACTGCGTCCGGCGTAAAATACCGGGTAACGGACGCCGCCTCTAAAACTGCAGAAGCATATGGCGCAGAAGGGCAGACGGCAAAAACCCTCTCCGTTGCCGATACCGTTTCCATTGGCGGCGTCACCTGCACCGTAACCGCAATCGCCAACGCAGCCTTTGCAAACATGAAAAAACTGACCAAAGTCACGATTGGCAAAAACGTGGAAAAAATCGGAAAAAAAGCATTTTGGGGAGACAAGGCTTTAAAAACCATTACGATTCAGAGCGAAACGCTCGCTTCCGCAGGCGGCCAGGCATTCAAAGGCATCTCCTCCAAAGCCATCATTCGTGTTCCGAAATCGAAAAAGAAAGCCTATCAAAAGCTGTTGAAGGGCAAGGGCCAGAAAAATTCAGTAAAAATAAAATAACAGGAAACAGCCGGAGCGCCTGATGAAAAGGCGCCCCGGCCGTTTTTTGCTTTGTGAAGCTTCGCTATCCGCCGCTTATGCGTCAATGTCTACCGTCCAGCCATATTTATCGTCCACGTCTCCCCACTGTATCCCGGTCAGATAATCATACAGCTTCTGCGTCAGCTTTCCGATTTTAAAATCATTGACCGTAACGGCGTCTCCCTTGTATACAAATTCGCCGACCGGAGAAACGACTGCCGCCGTACCCGTTCCAAACGCTTCCTCCAGGCTTCCGTCATGCCCGGCCTTCATCAGATCGTCGATGGCAAGATGCGTTTCATGGACTTCATAACCCCAGTCTTTCAGGATATGAAGAATCGAATCCCTTGTCACGCCGGCAAGCACCGTTCCCTCAATCGGAGCCGTATAGATTTCGCCGCCGATTTTAAACAGAATGTTCATCGTCCCGACTTCTTCCACATACTTTCGATGCACGCCGTCCAGCCAGAGCACCTGCGTATAGCCCATCTTCTCCGCCTTTACCTGTCCCTGAATCGAACCGGCGTAATTGCCGCCGCACTTCGTAAAGCCCGTTCCGCCTTTCACGGCGCGCACCAGCTCGTCCTCTACGAGTATTTTCACGGGATTGATGCCTTCTTCATAATATGCGCCAACGGGACAGCAGATAATCATAAAGGTATAGCTGGACGCCATATGCACGCCAAGCGAGCTCTCCGTTGCAAATACAAACGGCCGGATATAAAGCGACGTCCCCGGCTCTGACGGCACCCATTCCCGTTCCGTTTGGACAAGCGCCTTTACCGCCTCTACAAACATCTCCACCGGAAGCGCCGGCATACAGAGCCGCTCGTTCGACCGGATCATACGTTTCGCGTTCATCTCCGGACGAAACAGCTGTATCTTCCCTTCCTTCGTGCGATAGGCCTTCAGCCCTTCAAACGTCTCCTGCGCATAATGCAGCGCCACGCAGGAAGGATCTAACGCAATCGGTTCATGCGGAACGATGCGGGCGTCCTTCCACCCCTCTTCCCTCGTCCAGTCCATGACAAACATGTAATCCGTCATATACTTTCCAAAGCCAAGCTTTTTCTGATCCGGTTTTTCCTTTAACTGTTCCCTTTTTACAAATCTGATCTCCATATCTGTCCCTCCGATTTCTGCTCCTGTACGAACTGTACCGTCTGCTAATTTTTAAAACTGTGAATTGGCGCCGGAATCCTGCCTTTTCGCGCAATAAAGCGCTCGCAGGAAAACGGATTCACCGGCATTACCGGCGCATACCCAAACAGTCCGCCAAACTCCACCGTATCGCCAACGCCCTTTCCCGCAACCGGAATCAGGCGCGCCGCCGTCGTCTTCTGATTTACCATGCCCAGCGCCATCTCGTCCGCAATCATGCCCGAAATCGACGCTGCCGGCGTATCGCCCGGAATCGCAATCATGTCAAGGCCAACCGAACAGACGCACGTCATCGCCTCTAACTTTTCCAGTGTAATCGCCCCCGCCTGCACAGCGTCGATCATGCCCTGGTCTTCACTGACCGGGATAAACGCGCCGCTTAGTCCGCCAACATAGGAGGACGCCATGACGCCGCCTTTTTTTACCTGATCGTTCAGCAGCGCAAGCGCCGCCGTCGTCCCCGGCGCGCCGGCATATTCCAGACCAATTTCACAGAGGATATCCGCTACGCTGTCTCCAATCGCCGGCGTCGGCGCAAGCGAAAGATCAATAATGCCGAATGGAATGTTTAACATGCGGGAAGCCTCCTGCGCCACCAGCTGGCCCACGCGGGTCACTTTAAACGCCGTCTTTTTAATCGTTTCACAAAGGACTTCAAAGCTTTCTCCCCGCACGCGCTCAAGCGCCGTCTTGACAACGCCCGGCCCGCTGACGCCGATGTTAATCACGGCGTCGGCCTCCGTTACGCCATGAAACGCGCCCGCCATAAACGGATTGTCGTCCGGCGCGTTGCAAAATACGACCAGCTTCATGCAGTCCGCGGAATCCCTGTCTTTCGACTGCTCCGCCAGTAAAAGAAGAATCTCTCCCATCAGCCGGACGGCGTCCATATTGATTCCTGTCCTGGACGACGCAAGGTTAACGGAGCTGCAAACGCGCTTCGTCCGGCAGAGCGCGGCGGGAATTGAGCGGATCAAAAGCTCATCCGCCTTCGTCATCCCTTTGGAGACCAGCGCGGAATAGCCGCCGATCAGATTGACGTCCACCGCCTCCGCCGCGCGGTCCAGCGTATCCGCAATCGTGGCAAAATCCTCCTCGCTTTTGCACGCGGCCGCGCCAATCAGCGCAATCGGCGTAACCGCGATGCGCTTATTGACGATCGGAATCGCAAATTCTTTTTCGATTTCCGCTCCGACGGCGGACAAATCCTTCGCTATCGTCGTGATTTTATGGTAAATGTTCTGATTCAGCTTACGAAGATCGGAATCGACGCAGTCCAAAAGGCTGATGCCAAGCGTAATCGTGCGCACATCCAGATTTTCCTGCTCAATCATTGCATTCGTCTCTCTTACTTCCCCAATGTTAATCATGGCAGACACTCCTCTTAAATTCTGTGCATTTTCTGAAAAATCGCTTCCCGCTGGCATTTGATGCGAACGCCGATTTCTTCTCCAAGCTGCTCTAAGTCTTTTGCGCATTCGTCAAACGGCTTTGCAGCCGCTCCCATATCCGCAATCATCATCATATTAAAATAGCCTTGCACGATCGTCTGTGAAATATCCAGAATATTGATCTGATTTTCTGCAAGATACGCGCATACCTTTGCAATAATGCCCACTGCATCTTTTCCTACTACCGTAATAATTGTCTTGTCCGTTGACTGTTCCATATTCCACCTGCCTGATTTTTCCTTTTGATTTTGATTCTCTGCCATTATAGCATACGAAACGGCTTTTGTCATTCCATCATTTTTCGGCGCGCGCCGCCTTGTGCCTGTAACTTTTTTCCCACTTGATAAAAAGACACCATTGTGATATTATAATGATATCAAAAAGAAAGAGAGGCGTTTTTTATGAAAGAACAACTGCTACACAACAAAAAAAACGGCATGGCCGTTCTTCTTCTGTCCCTCCTGATCTATGCCGCAGCCATAACGGGAACGATCATCGGCTCGTTTCGGCTGAACGATGACAAGAGCCCGGCGCTTTTAATCGTCAGCATCGTCATCCTCTCCACCGCCTGGCTGCTGTGGCCGGGGCTGAAGGTATTAAAGCCGCAGGAAGCGCTCGTTCTTACCTTATTCGGCCGCTACATCGGCACGCTAAAAGAGCCTGGCTTTTATTTTGTCAACCCCTTTTGCTCCGCGGTGAACCCGGCCGCAAAGACGCGTCTGAATCAAAGCGGCGACGTCAAAACCAAAAAATCCGCAGAAGGCGCAGACCTTGAAATGTACACAAAGAAGCTGTCTTTAAAAATTATGACGCTGAGCAACAACCGGCAGAAAATCAATGACTGTCTGGGCAACCCGATTGAAATCGGCATTGCCGTTACCTGGCGCATTACAAACACGGCAAAGGCCGTCTTTAACGTAGACAACTACAAAGAATTTCTTTCCCTTCAGTGCGACAGCGCGCTGCGAAATATCGTGCGCATTTATCCGTATGACGTTTCGCCCAACGTTGACACGACAGGCGACGGCGTCGCAGACGAGGGAAGCCTGCGCGGCTCCAGCGAAATCGTCGCGGAACGGATCAAAAACGAAATTCAAAGCAAAGTAAACGAAGCCGGCATCGAAATTGTGGAAGCGCGCATTACCTATCTTGCTTATGCGCCGGAAATCGCCGCTACCATGCTGCAAAGGCAGCAGGCCTCCGCCGTAATCGACGCCCGGAAAATGATTGTGGACGGCGCTGTGGGCATGGTTGAGATGGCGTTAGACCGCCTGAATGAAGGGGGAAGCGTCGTATTGGATGAAGAGCGCAAGGCGGCAATGGTATCCAATCTTTTAGTCGTTCTCTGCGGCAATCACGACGCGCAGCCCGTCGTTAATTCCGGGAGCCTCTACTGATTCATGGCCGATTCCACCAAAAAACAGATTCCGCTCAGGCTCTCTCAAACGCTCTACCATGCCATTGCAGCCTGGGCCGAAGACGATTTTCGCTCCGTAAACGGACAGATTGAATATCTTTTAACGGAATGCGTGCGTCAGCGAAAAAAGAATGGAAAATACGTTTCCGATACGCTGGATCTGCCGCCCGAGCTGGATATATAGGGCGGCGCCTTGCAAAATCCGCCGGACGGGTTTATAATTCTGATATAGCTTAAAAAAAACAGACGCATGTCTGCGTCCGGAGGTATCCCTATGCTCAAACGAAATCAAAAACAACCGCAGCCGCTTACGCCGATCGAATATGCCGTTTCCGTAACCGGCAACAAGTGGAAGCTTCTAATCTTACATACGCTGATGAGCCGCGCGCTCCCCTGGCATATTCCGGAACTGGTGCAGGCGGTGCGCGGCATCGATCAGACCGTCTTAAAGGTCACGCTTCAGTCAATGGAAAAAGACGGCCTGATCGTCAGCGTCGTCCACAAGGATCTTCCGCCGCGCGTTGAATTTTCATTGAGCGAGCAGGGCGAATCTCTGCGTCCGCTCCTGCATGCGCTGGAAGAATGGGGGAAGGCGCATGGACATTAATTTTGAGCTCTATAAAGTCTTTTACTGCGTTGCGACTGCGTTAAGCTTCTCCGAAGCCAGCAGACAGCTTTACATTTCGCAGTCTGCCGTCAGCCAGTCCGTCAAAGCGCTGGAGCAGCGGCTGGGACAGTCCCTGTTTCTGCGCAATACCAAAAAAGTCCGGCTGACCCCTGCCGGCCAGATCCTGCTCCGGCATATCGAGCCTGCCATCCATCTGATTCAGCAGGGCGAAGCGCAGCTTCAAAACGCCGAAGAATTTGGATTCGGCCCGCTTCGCATCGGCGCGAGCGACACAATCTGCCGGTATATTTTAACGCCGTATCTCAGTCAGTTTCATCAGAAATACCCAAACGTTCCGATCAAAGTCACAAACGCCGCTTCTCCATCATGCGCCGATCTGCTGCATCAGGGAAAAGTCGATCTGGCTGTGACGAATGATCCAAATGCGGCGCTTCGCCCATCGTGCATCCGCAAGAATATGCTTTCCTTTCAGGATGTGTTTATTGCAAATCCCTCCTGTTTTCCGTTTGGCGAACGGGCCGTTTCCTTTCAGGAGCTTGCAGACTGCCCGCTTCTGATGTTAAACCGCGCCAGCGCCACCTGCGCCTTTCTGCGCAGCCTGTTTTTACAGCATCAGCTTGCGCTGAACCCGGAAATCGAACTGAACAGCAACGACCTTTTAATCGATCTGGCCAGAATTGGACTTGGCATCGCCTTTCTGCCGGACTTTTGCGTCAAAAACCCTGACAAAGACCTTATCATTCTGCGCACCAGAGAGGAAATCCCTGCCCGCAGCCTTATCGTTTCCACAAGCGACAGCCTCCCGGTCTCCGCTTCCGCAGAGGCGTTTTTAAATCTGCTCCCAGAAGCGCAGAGCCGCCTGTAACACCGTGTCCCTGCTGCAAACCTGATACGTCTCCCATTCTCTTGGAAACAGGCTTCGATAACTGCTGTCCAGAAAGCGCTCATCCAAAAGCGCAATAATCCCACGGTCCTTTGTCGTGCGAATGACGCGTCCCGCAGCCTGAAGCACCTTATTCATGCCGGGATAGCGATACGCATACTCAAATCCCGCTCCTTCCTTCTCTTCATAATAGGCTTTTAAAATCTCGCGCTCATTTCCCGTCTGCGGCAGCCCTGTGCCTACGATAATCGCTCCAATCAGCTTCTCCTCCGTCAGGTCAATCCCTTCTCCGAAAATGCCGCCCATCACGCAAAAAGCCGTAACGGCCGCATCCTTCTCTGCAAACGCTTCCAGAAACGCTTCTCTGTCCGCCTCCCTCATGCCGCTTTCCTGTTTGAGCATCCGCATATCCTGCGGCGCCATTGCAAGAAACCGTTCATACACCTGCTCCATCAGGCGGTAGGAGGGAAAAAACGCCATGTAATTGCCCTTTTTCGCCGAGGCAATCTGCGCAATATAATACGCGATTTTCTCAAATTCCGCCTCATTGCGCCGCTTATAACGACTGCTGACGTCTCTTCCGATCAAAAGCAGCTTCTGCTCCTCTGTAAACGACGATTGCGCATATACGGCATAATTATCCGTCTTAAGGCTTAACATTTCCTTATAATACTGTATCGGAAGCATCGTCGCTGAAAAAAACACCGTCGCCCGCCCCTTATCCAGATACTGCTGCAAACGCCCCGACGGGTCGGCGCAAAGCAGACGTATGCAAAACCTCTCCGCTTCGTCATGTTCCATATACGCCACATACCGCTCGTCCATTTTCTCATATACGCTTATAAACTGCCTGAGATTTAAGTAACATTCCGTCACTTCTTTTCTCTCCGGAAACGCCGGATGCGCCTGCAAAAAAACGTCAAGCTTCTCCGCCAGACGCAGCAGCGCAAACAGCAGGCCCGACGCTTCTTCCTGGCAGACGCGATACGTATCGCAGCTTCTCTTATAATCCAGCAGCAGCCGGTTGCACCTTGAAAATTCCCGGCCAAGCGCTTCATCCCTGTCTTTTACCATCCTGCGGACGGCAAGCAGATCCTCCTTGCAGATTCCGGCGCTGTACATCGACCTGGCCCGTTCCACAAGATTGTGCGCCTCATCGACTAAAAATACATAGTCTCCCTTCTGCCCTTCCGCAAAAAAGCGTTTCAGACAGGCGTTTGGATCAAACGCATAATTGTAGTCGCAGATCAGCGCATCCGACCAGACGGCCGCATCCAGACACAGCTCAAACGGGCAGACCTCAAAGTCACGCGCATGGGAAAGCACAGTCTCCCTCGTAAAAAAGTCTTCTTTCGAAAGCAGCGCAAACACGGCGTCTCCCACCCGGTCGTAATGCCCCTTCGCATAGGGGCAATGCACGGGATTGCAATCCATCTCCTCACACAGACACATCTTTTCTTTTGCCGTGATCTGTGCGACCTTCATTCGGACGCCTTTTTCATAAAACAGCGCAAACGCCTCTTTCGCCACGGTCTGCGTCACTGTTTTCGCCGTCAGATAAAAAATCTTATCCGCAAGGCTCTCTCCCATAGCCCGGACTGCCGGATACAGCACGGAAAGCGTCTTGCCCGTGCCGGTCGGCGCCTGAAGAAACAGATTTTTTTTGCGCAGGATCGTGCGGTACACATCTTTTGCCAGCTCCTTCTGCCCGTTTCGCCAGGCATACGGAAAGGCGAGCTGCGCTATGCTCTCTGTTCGGGTCTGATTCCATGCAAACTGAAAATCCGACCACCTTCTGTATTGCTCTGTGAGATCCAAAAACCAGTCTTTCAGTTTGGAAAAAGAAAACGCCTCCTGAAAGCGCCGTATCTCCTCCGTATCCAGATTGCAGTATGTCATCTGCACCACAATTTCATCCAGACGCTGATCGTCAGCATACATGTAGGCATAGCACATCGCCTGCGCCTTATGCACAGGCACAGGCTCCAAAAGCTGCTTTACATCGCGGTACACGCATTTGATCTCATCGACTGCCGGCTTTTCCTCCCAAAGCCAGATGCCGTCCGCCCTGCCTTCGATCAAAAGCCGGTAGCGTCCCATGTTTTGCTCTGTTTTCAGCGGAACCTCCGCCTGGTAAGAAGCGCCCATTCTCCGTTGAATTTTCCTGTGCATTCTGCTGCCTTCCTGCATCGCTTCCGCTCTTTGGGATGCGTTGACCCGGTTGTCAATATCGCCGGACTGCAACAGAAATTCCACCAGACTGCGCACCGATATTTTCAGGATTGGAAGTTCTTCCATACCGCCACATCCATTTCTCTTTTTTGTCATTATAACCGAAAAAAGAAAGCATTGCCATCGTTTTCATCCGAATTGCAATGCTTTCTTTTTCCCCGGACAGGGGAGGTGATGCCCATCCTTTATGCTACCGCATAATTCTTTAATGTCTTCTCAAATTTTGCGTTTTCACCAAAATACTTTACTGTCAGATCTTTTTTGAAGCCCAGTCCAATGACGCCCAAAAATGATTTCGCGTCTACATAAATATGATCATACATGATATCAATTTCAAAATCACACTGACCCGCCGCGTTTACGAACGTTTCCACTTCTTCTGAATTGTTAAAGCTAACCCTCTTCTCTGTCATAAGCTTCATTCCTTTCCTAAATCTATAAACCTTTCCCGTTTCACCCGAAATTATGCCACGCGCTTCCGATTTTGTCAAAAAATGCCTTCTTTGATTTTCCTTCTTTTTTTCGTTATTTAGGCTTATTTTTGATTATTTTTTTTGCCATTTTTTACAGGAACGCGTATCCTTTCCCGAATAGTATATACATTTCTGACAATTATTTTAGCATTTTTTTGAAAAACAGAACGGAAACTTCTGGTAAAATTGTATAGATTTCATAAATTTTAGCAAATTTCGCCATTTGAAACCATGCGCCAGACGGCGCTTAACGTCCGAAAAAGAACTGGCTGCGCCCCCTGTCGTCGAACAATCCATTGTATTGCAGATTCTGATACCGCTTCATCCATGCCTCCTCTTTTGCGCTTCCTTCCCCATAGTGCACATACCGTCCACGGCTTTTCGAAAAATAGGCCCTGACGTTCATTGCCGGCACGACTTCCATCAGATCGCAAAGAAACTGCTGATACGGCGGCAGAGGAATCTGCGCCTTCTGAAGCAGCAGAGCAGACAAAAAATTCAGGCTTGTCCGCTCAAGCGTTTTGCTTTCGCTCTCATAATTCGTCCAGATAAAAAACGGCACCGTATACAAATCTTCCAGCTGCGAAAGCGTCAGTCCCGATAATCCTTTGCCATTCATATTCCGGTAAAAAGCCGCGTTTAAGCTTGGCTGATGATCTCCGAAAAAGCAGACGACGACAGGCTCCTCCTCCCGTGAAAAATACGTAATCAGCTTTTCGACCGCAAGATCCGTCTGATGCGCCAGAGAAAGATACTGATTCACGTCCGGATAATGGACATTCGTTCCATAGACGTCCAGCGCAAAATCTTCATAATAGTCCCGGTATCCGCCGTGATTTTGCATCGTAACGCCCATCAGAAACAGGTTTTCTTCTCCTTTCCCCGCTTCATAGCGCTCGATGATTTTGTCAAACATAACGGCGTCTGACACATATCTGCGCATAAGGTGGCTCTGATCGAAATCATCCAGAAAATACGTCTCGTCAAATCCAAGCATCGGATAGACGATGTCCCGGCTCCATCCGGTGTCGTAATACGGATGCATGGCCACGCACGAATAATCCTGCCCTTTGAGCGTATCCAGAATCGAATACGCATTTTCCTCCTTTACATACTGCTGATACGCCACGGAGCCGGACGGCAGGTACGCCATGCTGTTGCCCGTCAGAAATTCCCATTCGGAATTGGGCGTTTTGGCGCCATAGACGGAAGCCAGCGCATTTCCGCGGATCGTATTTTCTTTTAGGGAATCCAGAAACGGCATCACCTCCTGATTCGTCTCAAGATTCCCAAGCAGCCGGAAATCGGCAAACGACTCGTCCATAATCGCAATAATCGTCGGCTTTTTCGCGCCGTGAAAATCGCCCGCCTCCTGATAGCTTTTTTCCATCTCTGCAATCTGTCCGCTCGAATAATGCTCCGGCTTTTTTACGAAGGAATCCCGGACGCTGAGCGCGAAATTCAGCAGATATCCGTTGCGGTAAGAGCCTTTCTGCTCCCACGTTTCCGTTACGGCATATTTCGTTTCATCGGCCACATAGACGAACGAAAGCAGCGCAAAGGAGACGCAGATTAAGCGCATCGTCCATATCCTTTTCAGACGAATCCTGCATTTGCCGGCGGCCACAACCCATAAAACCGTGAAAAGAATCGCATTCACTGCCTGTGCATCCAGAGAAAACTGATAGTTCGAAGCGACGCTTAATCCGGTCGAAACCGACCGAAAATCGCCAAACGTCAGCTCATTTCCCCGGAATGCATAGACAAAATAATTGATTCCCGCAAACAAAAGCAGCGCGCAGTGCGCAAGAATGCAGGTCAGCCAGAAGCGTCCCGTCAACGCCTGCACCAGCGCATAGACGACGAAACAGCAGCAGATATTCAGAAAAAACGTCTTATCCGAAAGACGAATCCGCAGCTCCTCCGGTAAAAGCAGATACTGCACAAGCCATGTCGTAATCACGCTGCCCGCCACAAGCGCGGCCGCTGTCACAACTCCATGCCATTTCTCATCCAGCGTAACGCCTGTAATGCTGATTGCAAAATACAAAATCGGAAACAGCAGCATATTAAAAACAGAAATTCCGGACATCACATGCCCAAGAACAGATGCCGCGGCGACGACTGCCGTATACAAAACGCTTCTTTCCGTAACCTTTATCTCAAACTTCATCGTACATCCCTTTTTTCTCTTTCTATTCACGCAGACAGCCCCTGCCTGTTCAGATGTTTGCCCATCCTGCGAAAGTATAACACATTCTGTTTTCTTTTTCCAGTTTTTGCGTTATACTGTAACAGGAGCGGCAATGATTCTGTTATGCGCAAAGGAGGTAGCTTTCCATGCCAGGCTTTACAACACATTATCTTTTCGGCCAGCAGACGTATCAGACCCTGGATCATCTTGGCCTGAAAAAAACGATTCAAAAATACCATACCGTTTTTTCTCTTGGATTACAGGGGCCGGACATTTTCTTTTACGACCTTCTGGCGCTGCTTTCCCCAAAAAAGAATCCCGGCTCCGCCGCGCATACTGCGGATACCGGAAAATTCCTGCGGCTTCTGCTGGATGGCCCGAGGCTCTTCCCTTCCGAAGCGGAACGACAAATTGCAAAAGCTTATATTGCAGGCTTTATCGGCCACTATCTTCTGGATACAGTCTGTCATCCCTATATCTATGCCATGACGCATTATAATCGCCATCCAAAAGGCTATATCGGCCAGCATATCCGTCTGGAAACGGACATTGACACAACGCTGCTCTGGAAGCGCCAGCACAGGCGGCCAAGTGAATTTCATCAGAATGAAAGCATCGCCCTCTCAAGAGAACAGCAGCGCGTCGTCTCTGTCCTTCTGTATTTCGCATTCTCAAGGACGTATCCGGGACTTGGCATCACCACGCACCGCATCCGACAGGCCATCTTTGCCATGCAGCTTGGCACCCGGCTGCTTTACGATCCTTCCGGACGTAAAAAAGACCGAATCCGGAGACTGGAATCTATCTTCCCCGGCTATCCGATCTTATCTTCTCTGATTCCGTGCGACAACATTATATATAGTAAAGATCCCTGCAACCTGCGGCATGCTCCGTGGAAAAACCCCTGGGACAAAAAACGGACGTCCACCGAAAGCTTTTTCGACCTGTTTGCACGCGCGCAGGACAACTATCGGCAGATGCTGTATGAGATCGACGCATTTTTCGCTGCGGACTACACGCCGGGCGAACAAAAAGCGGCCGCATCCCGCCTGTTTCTCCGACTTGGCAACCTCTGCTATCACAGCGGGCTCTCCTCCGCGCCGTATGTTTAACCATTCAGATACGACCGGATTGCATCCATGCTCTTCTTCGCCTGCGCATACCCTTCTTCATAGAGCTTTCGCAGTTTTTCCGGCGAAGATTCCGTTCGCTTCGTGCCAAATACATCTTCCGGCGCAAGGACGAAGATACGCCCTTCGCGTTCCGCCTGATACAGCTCCTTCATACTCTGATTATAGACCTCTGCCCGTCGTTTGAGACATTCCACCAGCTTCGGATACCGATGGTAAAGCGCCGATACTGCAAGCTGCGCTTTTTCCGCCTTCTTGACATAATCTCGTTCCCGCGTCAGTATGACAATGACCTTGTCGCACCCTTTTTCCCACGCCCTGCGATACGGAACGGAATCGGATATGCCGCCGTCCAGATAATACCGCTTTCCGATCCTGACCGGCTGAAACAAAACGGGCAGCGCGCAGCTTGCGACAATTGTCTCAAAGCTTCTGTCATCCCGCAGAACCGGCAGATATTCCGGCCTGCCCGTTCGGATATTTGTCACAACCGCCTCCACTTCTCCCTCATACGCGGCAAACGCCCCGTAATCAAACGGCAGCAGACGATTCGGCACGTCTCCAAACACAAACGGAATGTTATAAAACGACTTCATGTTCCGATCCAGCAGATAACGCACTCCCATATACCGCTTATCCGGCATATATTCCATAATAATTTTCAGATTTCGCTCCTTCTGCCTGGAAAGATACGACACGCCATACGCGATTCCCGCAGACACGCCGACAAAATAATCCGGCATCAATTCTTCTTCCAGAAAACAATCGGTTACGCCGCAGGAGAAAACCGTTCTGCTTGCGCCGCCCTCCATCACAATTCCAAGTTTCATGCCATCACTCCCGACTCTGTTTCTTCTCCCGCAGTTCGTCCGCAAGCGCAGTCAGCGCGCCCGTCTGCTCCAAAAGCTCCGTTATGGATGCGCCAATCGAAAGCAGCTCTTCTCCGAACCCGTCAAAGAGAACGCGCACCTGCGACAGCTGCGCGCTCTGCTCTTTTACTGCATTCTGCGCAGCTTCCATCCCCTGCATGCTTTGTTCCAGACATTGAAAAAGCGTATGGACGTTTCCGCCCATTTTATCTGAAGACGCTTCGCAGGATTGCGCCAGTGTACGCATCTGAGACGCTACCATGCCAAACCGTTTGCCATTCTCACCTGCTTTTGCAGCCTCAATGCTGGCATTTAGTGCGATCAGGTCCGCCTCTCCCGCCGCATCCTTTATCCACTCCGCCGATTCCATAAGCGCATTTGCCGCGGCATTTGCCGCATGGATTTTCTGCTGCGCCTCTTCCATGACGCGTTCCAGTTCACCGGCAGAGGTGAGCATCTCATTCAGACTGCTTTTTGCAGACTGCCTGTAATCTTTTATCCTTCGCGCCCCGTCATGCAATCGCACCGCCACTCCTCCTCTTATCTTCTTTCTTTTGTTTCGAGCGTTTCAAATGGGACCAATATCAGCTTTACGCCTTCCACAGCCGTCACCTTTGCCAGTTCTCCGACTTCCATCACGCCATCGTCGTCCTGCAGGCGCGCCGTCCACTCCTGTCCGTTTAACAGGGCTGCGCCCGTCCCGCTTCTGTTGTCTACGCGCGCCGTCACTTTTACAACCTTATCCAGCGCGTCTTCATAATTTGTGCGGACGCTGTGCGGATTCATATACTTCAAAGCAATGGGCCGCGTAAAGATCAAAAGGATCAGCGACGCTGTAAAAAACAGAAAAATCTGCCCGATGAGCCCGACGCCAAAGACCGCCGCAAGCAGAGCGACAAGCGCGCCTGCCGCAAACCAGATCGTTGCAAGCCCCACCGTGATTGCCTCAATCACAAGAAATAACACCATACTGCCAAGCCAGAAAAACACGTCCAAATATGCTTCCATGCGATCACTCCTTCCCGCCAAAAAGTTCCGGTCTTTCTCCTTTTCATATTAACAGTTCCCGCTTTGAAATTCAACTTTATCCGGAAGCTGCGCCAGCACGATCGCAACCGCCATCACCACACATCCCGACAATTCGCGTCTGGAAAGCGCCTGTCCCAGAATCAGCCAGCCGGCCAGAGCGGAAATCACCGATTCCAGACTCATGATCAGAGACGCCACAACGGGATTCATGCCCTTCTGCCCGATAATCTGAAGCGTATACGCTACGCCGGATGATAAGACGCCCACATACAAAAGCGACGCCCATGCCGTAAAAATGGCGGCGGCGGTGGGCCGCTCCCAAAGCAGCATTACAACAGAGGAAAGCGTGCCACTGACAAAAAACTGCAGACAGGACAGCTGCATGCCGTCCACCCGCTGCGTGTAATGGTCGATCACTAAAATATGTATCGAAAAGGCAACGGCGCCCAAAAGCAGCAGTATATCGCCAAACGCCAGCGAAAAGTCGCCGGATTTCATACAAAGCAGATACAGTCCGACGACGGCGCAAAGCACGGCCGCAGAGATTTTCTTTCCCGGCTTCTTCCCTAAAAATATGCCAATCACCGGAACGATCACGATATAAAGCGTTGTCAGAAAGCCCGATTTTCCCACGCTCGCATACAAAAGCGCAATCTGCTGCAAATTGGAAGCGACGCAGATCACAATGCCGCAGACAATGCCGCCTTTGATCAGCTCCGTTTTCTCCTCCTTCCGCAATGGCTCTTTTGCTTTAGGTTGCCACTTCCGCCGCAAAAAGATACAGGGGATTAAACATACGCTTCCAATCAGAGAGCGAACCGCGCCAAACGTAAACGGCCCGATATAATCCATGCCCACGCTTTGCGCCACAAATGCCGTCCCCCAGATAAAGGCCGCCAGAAACAGCAAAAGCGAATTGCGAATCTGTAATGTATTCATAAGTATGCATTTCCTTTTCTATCGATTCTATCGATCTATTTTTCGAAACTCGTTGAAATCCTTTGCAATTTCCCGAAAGCACCATAAAATCGTATCAAACGCCCCCGCCTGATAAATATGAATCAAAAGCATGCCAAGCGGAATTGCGACAATCATGCCGACCACGCCGGAAAACTGATAGCCCAGGTACATGAAGAACAATGTGGCAAACGTATTCATTCCAACCGACTGCCCGATCATCCTGGGCTGGATCAGCTGATGCACCAGAAGCGCCACAACATACAGTATCATCATGCCCGCCGCCGTCATATAATTGCCGGAAAAAAATTTAATCGCCGCCCACGGCATAAGAACGGTTCCTGTGCCAAATACGGGAAGCATATCCACAAATGCAATGCCAAATCCAATCAGCCAGGCATAATTTACCTTCAAAAGCATCAGGCCAATCGTGATTACCACGTAAATCACGCCCATAATTTTAAACTGCGCCTGAAAATAACCGCCGACCGCCCGAATCACCTGCCCATACATCTGCATTGTTTTTTCCTGAAACGATTCCGGCAAATTCCTTTTGAGCCGCTCTGCCAGCTTATCTCTGTCCGCAATAAAAAAATACGTGGCCAGAAATCCCATGATTCCGCTGACGAGAAGGTTGGGAAGGCTTTTTGCAAAACCGCTGATCGCATTGACGGTAACGCCGTCCTCGCCGGCTACCATGCCGCTTAACGTCTCTGCAATCTGATCTCCGATCTGCTCAAACTGAATATCCTGAAACAGCGGAATCTTTCGCATCACGCCCTGCACGCGTTCCATCGCCTCAAGAATCTCCACTTCCGCATTTTCAAACATCGTCGGCATATACTCCATAAACCCACGGATGCCCACAATCAGCGCAATCCCAATCCCATAGCACAAAAGCACGACCGCTCCAATGACAAGCACAATAATCAGAACCGTGCCATATTTTCGTTTGATTTTAATCCGTTTTTCCAGAAAGCGCACCACCGGATTGGCAATCAAAGACAAAATAAATCCAACCACAAATGGCATAAAAAACACCACGACGCGCGGAACAATGAAAATCAGAATCAAAAGCAGCGTCAGCGCCCATGCAAGATTGCAGAATATTTTCAGATATTTCGTTGACTGTTTCATTTCCAGCATCCACTTCCTTTCCGCTCTATTCTATCTCTGTCCCTTTTCCCTGTCAATTCTTTCTTATTTCCATTCCGCGCGCATCCAGGGAAGCGTCTGCCCTCCACTTACCTCCCAATTTCAACCACTTGCCGCTTCCCTGTTTACAATCCTTTCGTTTTTCGATACGATAATCCCGTAAGGGAGTGCCAACATGAAAATAAGCATTGAATTTGACGCATCACGCACCGAAGAAGAAATCATCATCCGCTGCAATCGCCTGACCGAGGAAATCCTTCGGTTACAGGCGGCCATTTCTGACCTTGCGCCCGGCGTTCGGAAGTTTGTCTGCTATCAGGATGACAAAGAATACTATATTCCGCTCGATGAAATTCTTTTTTTCGAAACGGAATCCGGCCATATCCGCGCCCATACCAGACATCAGGTGTATAAGACCAGACTTCGGCTTTATGAGCTGGAAGAGCTGCTTCCCGGCTCTTTTATGCGGGTTTCCAAATCCACGATTCTGAATACGGACCATATCTATTCGATCACAAAGGATCTGACCGCGTCAAGCATTGTCGAATTTCAGGGCACGCATAAGCAGGTTTACGTATCCCGTTATTACTACAAGCCGCTAAAATTCAAATTAGAAGAAAAGAGGAATGCATTATGAAAAACCAAAACAGATTATGGGGACTTGTCTTTCTCCTGGCAGCCGTTGTCATATTGCTGCGTAACTTCGGCTTCTTTTATGACTTCAATCTGACGAAGCTTCTGTTTGCCGCGCTCTTAGTCTGCTGCATGGTAAAAAGCCTTCATCCCCTCAACTTTTATGGCATTTTAATCCCCGCCGCGTTAATCGGCATTTTGTATGACGATCTGCTGCACATTACGATGCTGACGCCGTTTCCGCTTCTGGCGGCCGCCGTTTCCGCAAGCATTGGGCTTTCGTTTCTGTTCCCAACGCAGTCTGCGTATAAACAGGCCGTCGATTTCAACGGTTCTTCGGGCAGCCATACAACACGCAGCAACGAATCCAGCATCCACTTTCAGGTATCGTTTGCCGGAGCGACAAAATATATCGACGCCGATGATTTTAAGCAGGCCTGGTTCAAATGCACGTTTGGTTCCCTGAAAGCGTACTTTGACCATGCAAAAATCAACGGAGATTCGGCCGAAATTTATGTGGATAACGCATTTGGCGACACTTCCTTATTCCTGCCCAAAGAATGGAACGTCCATATTACGGTCTCTACCACATTTGCCGACGTCGAAGAAATCCACAAACCGCCCGTCCCCTTTGACGGCGCGCCCCTCGTCTCCATACAAGGCTCCATCCGGTTTGGCGACTGTAAAATTTATTACATCTGACTGCACAGACAAACAGCTCCTTCTCCGGATGGATGCATCACAGCAAAAAGGCGCGAAACAAATCGATTTGTTTCGCGCCTTTTATGCCGGCGATGGGACTTGAACCCATACGACGTTGCCGCCAACAGATTTTGAGTCTGCCTCGTCTGCCAATTCCGACACGCCGGCGTATCTGTCCGTTTGAACCGGACAAATAGTATGCTACCATATTACGGCAGAAATTACAAGCTTTTTTTCATATTTTTGCATTGATCCAATATATCAAAACAGTCAAACGTCGCAAAATAATCCTGCGGCGTCTCTGCCCGCCGAATCAGCTGAAAGCTTCCGTCTTCTTTCAAAAGGATTTCCGCCGATCTCAGCTTTCCATTATAATTGTATCCCATCGCAAAGCCATGCGCGCCCGTATCGTGAATGACAAGCAAATCGCCTTTTTCAATTTCAGGCAGCATGCGGTCAACCGCAAATTTATCGTTGTTTTCACAGAGCGAGCCTGTCACGTCGTATTTATGATCGCAGACCGTATTATCTTTTCCCATCACCGTGATATGGTGATATGCGCCATACATCGCCGGACGCATCAGATTGACTGCACAGGCGTCTACGCCAATATATTCTTTGTACGTATGCTTCTCATGCATGGCCCTTGTGACAAGATGCCCGTAAGGGCCCATCATAAAGCGGCCCATTTCCGTATAGATCGCCACATCTGAAAGCCCCGCCGGAACAAGCGTCTCCTCATAAGCCTTTCGCACGCCCTCGCCGATTTCAAAAATGTCATTTGGCTTCTCATCCGGCGAATAGGGAATGCCGACGCCGCCGGAAAGATTGATAAAGCGGATGTCGCATCCGGTCGCTTCTTTTAACTCCACAACCGTCTCAAACAATAATTTTGCCAGAATCGGATAATATTCGTTCGTAATCGTATTGCTGGCCAAAAATGCATGCACGCCAAAATATTTCGCGCCTTTTTCTTTTAGAATGCGAAAGCCGTCAAACAGCTGCTCTTTCGTAAAGCCATATTTTGCATCGCCCGGATTGTCCATAATGCTGTTGCTGATTTTAAATACTCCGCCCGGATTAAACCGGCAGCTGATCGTCTCCGGAATGCCGCCTGTCGTCTGTTCCAGAAATTCGATATGCGTAAAATCATCCAGATTGATGATCGCTCCAAGCCTGCTGGCATAGACAAACTCCTCCGCCGGCGTGTCGTTGGAAGAAAACATGATCTGTTCGCCGGAAAATCCCAGCGCGTCAGACAGCATCAGCTCTGTCATTGAGGAACAGTCCACGCCGCAGCCGCACTCTTTTAACAACCGGATCAAAAATGGATTCGGCGTCGCCTTTACCGCAAAATACTCACGGAATCCCTTATTCCACGCAAACGCTTCCCGCACGGCTTTCGCATTTTTGCGTATACCCGCTTCGTCATACAGATGAAACGGCGTAGGGTATTCTTTTACGATCTCCTGTAATTTTTCATATGTTACAAATGGTTCTTTTCTCATCTTCTGATTCTCCTTTCAGCAGTCGGATTAACCGTATCTCATTGCGCATGGAATCCTTGCATACCTGCACGAAATTCTTCTGGCCGCAATACAGGCAGACGCTTTCTTCTCCCCTGCCAAATTCGCCCGTCAGCACATAGGAAGAATCCGCAATCAGGCCAATCTGCGCTCCTCTGTCTTTCGTCTGGTACACTGCGTCGCATGCAAAGACAGCCGGCGCGTCCGTTATCAGCACGACTTTTTTTCCATCCTGCGCCGCCTGCTGCATCTCCCGTTCAAACAGCCGCACAAACGCCTCCGTCATAGATACATAGACCCGCGCTCTGGCGGAGCAGATCATATTTTTTATCTTATCCCGGATGCGATGATCGCCTGTTATCGTCAGATAGCCTTCCGCCTCCTGCCTGTGCGCCGGCATCGACGATGCAAGCTGCGCCTTTATCTCTTCCAGTTCCCGTATTTTATTGGAACAGAACTCGTCCACGCAGACGGCGTAATAGCGCACCGCCGCGCCTTCCTGCGCATAGGCCGCTCCCTTATCCACCAGGCCGGCCAGCGCGCTGTAGGCGTTGGAACGGGAAATGCCCGTCTGCCTTGCCGCTTCATAGCCGGTCTGCGCCCCATGCCGCACCAGACAAAGATAGACCGACGCTTCCTGTCCCGTCAGCCCAAAGCATTTTAATTTCTCCGTCAACCTGCCTGTATCCATAACGCCCCTCTTTTTAAGTAGTACTTTATAGGAATACTATAGCCGTTTTTGTTTTTGATGTCAAGCGGTCTCCGATTCCTTCCCCTCCATCAGACAAACACCGTCTGAATCAGAACCATATAAAGAACCGTCCCCGCTCCAATACTCAGCAGATTATTCCGCTTCCAGACATGCAAAACGATCACGACCGCAGCCGCAAAAAGCTCCGGCGCCGCATGCGGATATGCAAGCAAATTTACCGCTTTCAGGCAGTAAATCACCAGCATGCCAATCACTGCCGGCGGCAGCGCGATCCCAAGATATCGAATCAGCGGCGGAATTTCCTTTCCTTTCGGAAACAGAAGAAACGGCAGAACCCTTGTCGCAAACGTGGCAAGCGACACGACAACAATAATGCACAGCGATCGCCCTATGCTAATCGGCATCCAGAACCGCCTCCTTTTCTATATGCGCCCTTCCCAGAACAAGACAGCATAAAATACAGATCATAGAAGGCAGCACAAAGCGATCCATGCCAAACGCCACGCGAAGCGCCGCCGTCGAAATAAGGCCGATCAGGGCGGGAATCCGCTTTCCCCCGGCCATCCACTGTTCCACAAAAATCACAATAAAAAGCGCCGTCATTGCAAAATCAATCCCCTTTGCATTCAGCGGCAGCACGGCCCCCGCGACGGCTCCAATCGCAGAGCCTGCGATCCAGTACAGATGATCCAGAAATGCAATCGCAAACAAAAACGCATCCTCCGGCACGCCCTTTGGAATCTTCGTCGTGCAAAGCAGCGAATACGTTTCATCCGTCAGGGAAAATATCATATACAGCCGCTTCTTCCCCATCCGTCCAAAGCGCTCTAAAAGGGAAAGCCCATAAAACATATGGCGCACGTTCACCATAAGCGTCATAAAAATAATATTCCAAAAGCCTGCGCCCGGCACAAAAAAATTGACTGCCAGATACTGCCCGCTTCCGGCGTAAACCAGAACGCTCATCAAAATCGCCCACAGGAAATTATATCCTTTTTCCTGAAACATCACGCCAAACGCCGTCCCAATAAACAGATAGCCGGTCAGTACCGGAATCGTATATGGAAATGCGACGCGAAACGCTTTCGCATACCTGTTTTTTGTCCTTTGTTCCATTCTGCATCCCCCGTTTCCATCATGCAACACTCTACACCAGCAATTCTAAAAATTCAATATTTTTTCAAAAAATACTTCTTTTTTGCCCGAAATATGATATAGTAGTAGTAGTTTGGAAGGAGTGTTAGCAGTGATTACAAATATTTCAGCCCTGGACGCCTTAAAGGCCGCCGTATCCGCATCGGACGCCGTTACCCGGCAGTCTGCACAGAATGCGGATTTTTCTTCCTTTTTAAAGACAGACCGGAATCTGGAAGAAATCTACGCGGAAGCTTCTCTGACCTATGGCGTATCCACTGAATTGTTAAAAGCCATGACGAAACAGGAATCGAATTTCAATCCGAACGCGACGAGCAGAAGCGGCGCGCAGGGACTTATGCAGCTGATGCCGGCGACCGCGGCAGGGCTTGGCGTGACAAATGCCTACGATCCCTACCAGAATATTATGGGCGGCGCGAAATACATTCGTCAGATGCTGGATAAATACAATGGCAACGTTTCTCTTGCGCTTGCGGCCTACAACGCCGGAAGCAATAACGTGGACAAGTACGGCGGCATCCCACCTTTTGCAGAGACGCAGAATTACGTCGCCAAAATTACGCAGTACCTGAATGAAGGCGTCACGCTTCCCGATACGCAGACGGTTTACGCCTCCGCAGGTTCCATAGGCGGCAGCCAGACCGTCACATGGCAGGATCTGAATGAATTTGCAGGAGATATCCTGACAGAGATTTTCTCCTATGACGACTATATGAAATATCTGTCCTCTCTGGCGGGAGAACAGACCGCGACGCTCTCTTTAACCGTCACCAGTGTCCCGGAAGAGGACGAGGCGCCCGTTCCCGACGGCTACGCCGCCTATCAGAATCTGTCCAATACGGCGGCGGCCGACGCAATTCCCGTTACGGAATCGGAAAGCAACGCTTAATGCAAAACAGCCATCCGGCATTTGAAACATTTGTTTCGAAAAACCGGACGGCTGTTTTTTTAAGAAAGCGCAACATCCAATATCATCATAACGATAAAGCCGGCTATAAAGCCCAGCGTGCCGGATTTATCCTCCTCATCCAGATGCGCTTCCGGAATCAGCTCCTGCACGACGACATAAATCATTGCCCCGGCCGCAAGCGCCAGAAGCAGCGGCATTGCCGGACGCATGCTGTGCGCAGACAAGGCCGCCAGCACGCCGGATACCGGCTCCACTACAGCAGACATGCTGCCGATCAGAAACGCCCTTCTTTTGGACATGCCCTCCCGAATCAGCGGCAATGCCACAGCCGTTCCTTCCGGATAGTTCTGAATGCCGATTCCAATCGTCAGCGCAACCGCTCCGGAAAGCAGCGCTTCGTTTTCCGGTTCCGCCACAGCCAGCGCAAATGCAAGGCCAACGGCCATTCCCTCCGGAATATTATGGGCCGTAATCGCCAGAACCAACATTTTCGCGCTTTTTCGGACCTTGCCGACGGACCGTTTCTGAATCAGCCGGTCTGCGAGCAAAAGCGCTCCGACGCCGGCTAAAAATCCAGGCGGTATCACCAGATAACTGATCTGCCCCAGCTCATTTGCCCGCTCCATGCCCGGAATCAAAAGCGACCAGACGGAGGCTGCAATCATGACGCCGCCGGCAAATCCAAGCGTCAGAGCCTCCATCCTGTGATCCGTTTTCTCCTTTGCCGCAAATACATTCAGCGCGCCAAGCACGGTAACGCCAAATGTAAAGCACGTTCCTGCAAATGCATATAGGATTCCCTGCATATCAAACCATCACCTCATAGTTATATATGCAGCGGTATGGGCATCGGTGCGCATCCCGGCGAAAACGCCTTATGCCTTCTGCCGGATGGTCTTCTCAAACTTTCCACGAAAGAACTGTATCAGCGGCCCGTTGCAGCAGGCGTTGACGATTGTCCCCAGCCCCACAATCTCCCAGACGTTATTTTTGGCCGCCAGACAAAACGAAATCCCGACCGCCATCACAAGCAGATCCGACATCACTCTTGCCGCACGGAACGAAATTTTCTCTTTCGTATATTTCGTAACAACAAACGCCACGCTGTCATACGGCGCAATTCCCATATCCGCCGCCATATACAACGCGCAGCCCAAAGAGGCAAACAGCGTCCCAATGGCAAGGAAGAAAATGCGAAGCGGCATTGTCACCGACAGCCCCATCTGGTCCAGAAACAGCCAGCAGAGAAAATCCGCCGTATATCCTACAAACACCATATTGACAATCGTCCCCGGCCCGATGCAGTGGCGCACCGTAAACCAGACGACGACCAGCAAAATCGCATTCACGATCAGCTGCCAGCTGCCAAACGACATGCCAATGCATCCGCTGACGCCAAGATTCATACAGGAAAACGGGTCCACGCCAAATCCGCTCATCCGGTATGACGCTACGCACATGCCAATCAAAAGGATTCCCACAAGCATCCTGACAACCCTGTTGTTTCCCCCTTTCAAGTCTCTTCCACCTCCAACACATATATTCTGGATTCATAATCCGTATAAGGCTCTACGCCGTCCGGAACCTGCCCCGCCGTTTCATCGCTTGTAAGCAGTCCGACATGCATCAGCTCATCTCCGTAATGATACCGTCCCGTCCGTGCATTCCGATAGCGATATGCAGGATGCAGCCCCTGCAGGCGCACGCGGGTATACGATGCATTGACGCAGTTTAATACCCGGTACCAGCCGACAATCGCCGTTTTCTGATCCTCGCTGACCGCCATCCAGACCGTTTCATTGCCTTCAAACGGACTTTTTAAGCGATAAAATGATCCAAACTGCAAAACCCTTCGGTAACGTTTGAAAAAGGCAATCTGCTCCTTTACCTCTTCCAGCTCTTCTTTCGTCAGCTGATTCAAATCCAGCTCATATCCAAATGTGCCAAAACAGGCCACATTTGCCCTCGTATGCAGCGGCGTATTCCGAAAAACCTGATGATTCGGCGTAACGGATACATGGCTTCCGATGCTGCTGACCGGATAACACATCGACGCTCCATACTGAATCTTAAGCCGCTCCACGGCGTCGCTGTTATCGCTCGCCCAACCCTGCGGCGCATAATAGAGCATGCCCGGGTCAAACCGTCCGCCGCCGCTGGCGCACGACTCAAACAAAACGTCCGGAAATTCACTCGTTAAGCGCTCGTACAATGCATATACGCCCAGCATATAGCGATGGTACGTTTCTCCCTGGCGATCCGGCGGCAAAGCCGCCGAATAACATTCCGTAATGCTGCGGTTCATATCCCACTTGATATACGACACCTTTGCTTCCCGCAAAATCTTTGCCATCTGAACGTATATCGCATCTACCGCCTCTTTCCTTGAAAAATCCAGCACATACTGATAGCGTCCGTGGGAAGCGCTCCTCTCTGGCGTAGAAAGAATCCAGTCCGGATGCGCTCTGTAAAAGTCCGAATCCTTATTGACCATTTCCGGCTCAAACCAAAGCCCGAATTTCAATCCCAGCCCTTCTATTTTTTCCGCCAGCCCCGCAATGCCGCCGGCCAGGCGCTTCCGGTTTGCCACCCAGTCGCCAAGCCCGGCCTTATCGCTGCTCCTTGCTCCAAACCACCCGTCGTCCAGCACGAACAGCTCCACGCCGCATTCTTTTGCCTTTTTGGCAAGCTCCACCAGACGCTCTTCCGTAAAATCAAAATACGTCGCTTCCCAGTTGTTGATTAAAATCGGCCTCGGACGATCGCGCCAGTATCCCCTTGCCAATCGCTTCTGATAGAGCCTGTGAAACGTCTGGCTCATATGATTGCAGCCCTGATCCGTATATACCATCACCGCTTCCGGCGTCTGAAACGCCTCGCCGCCAGCCAGCTTCCAGGTAAACGTTTCGGGATCAAGCCCTACCAGCACGCGCAGCGTTTCATGCGCGTCCACCTCCGCCTGTATCCGAAAATTTCCGCTGTAGAGAAAGGAAAATCCAATTGCCTCGCCCTGCCTCTCATCGGTATGCTTCCGCTTTAAAACCAGAAACGGATTCTGCTCGTGAGAAGAATTTCCACGCATACTCCCTATGGATGAAATGCCGGGAGCCAGATTTCGCGTCTGAATCTGACATTCCCTCGCCCAGCAACCGGATAATTGCAGCCATTCATAGTCGCAGTCCGGCAAATCAAGGCAAAGGCTCATCGCACGGGTGATATACGCCGTCTTGCCGCCCGCATTGAAAAACCGAACGCTGCGCGCAAGGACGCCGCCCAATGCAAATATGGTATACAAAAGCTCTGCACGCACGCCGGAAACTGCGTCATATAACGTTACAATCAGCGTCTTTGCTTCTTCATTCTCCTCTGCATAGGTTGCCGGAAGCCCGCGCAGCCCTGGCTTTCCTTCCCTGATTTCATGGCTCTGATACTGAAAATCTGATATCCTGCTGCCATTTTCCTGCAAAATCTCAACGGCAGGCTGCCTGTAGTCTGTCGTCCCAAATACCGGGTACTCCTGCCGGATATGCTCCAACGAAAACGTCCTGTCATTTTCATACAGATAAGACGTCATCGGCCGTTCACACGTTTCCAGCAAATATGAAAAATCTTCCTTATCCTGAATCCGCTTTCCAAAATATAACTGTCCCAGATGGCCGTTTCGCAGAATCGTCATAATATAACTGATGGAATCATTGCACAGATGAAACGTCCTGCTGCCCTCATGATAGAAAATCTGCATCCCGTTACCTCCTTAATCTGCACCGCATCGCGCCGAAGCTTACGCCGCTTTTTTCTGGATTTGATTTAACTGCGTCGTCACTTCCTCCATCTTTGCTCCCTTCAAAATATAAAAGCGCTTATAAATCAGATAGCTGACAATGGCAAGCAGAATCGGTATCACGATCATCATAACCCGGATGCCGAACAGCGTGCCGGCCGCCTGTACGTTTAACTTTGGATCATAGCCCACAACCTGAAGACCGACGCCGGATAAGCCGCCAGCCGCAGCCATCGCCGCTTTCATCAGAAACGTCTGTGCAGAGCAGGTAACGCTTTCATTGCGCACGCCAAATTTGACCTCCCCGTAATCGATTACGTCCGCCATGCAGCAGGTCGTCACGCCAAGCGAAAGCCCGGAGCCAAAGAAGACGAACACGCAGCTGATGGCCACAAAAACAGCGTTTTCCGGCGCGATATATCCAAACGCCCCAAGAAGCGCAAACCCGATCACCGGAAGAAAGCACGCTACAAAATAAACTTTTTCACGACTGATTTTCGCCGCCACCTTCGGGAAGAACACAAGTCCCACCATTTCCGCCAGAATAGCAAATCCAAAAATGGAATACAGATACTCATTTCCGCAGACGTTTTTGAAATAATACACGGCAAAGCTTTTTGCAATCTGCGTACATAAGTTAAACGTAAGCAAAAGACCGATAAACGCTACCAGCTGATCGTTTTGCACAATCACTTTAAACGCCTGCTTTAAGCTGGTTTTCGTCGCTTTGCTTCCAAGCGTTGATTCCTCTTTGACGTTAAAAACCGTAATGCCGATCGTAATCAGAAAGACAACGGCGATCAGCAAGGCAAATATGGTATAGCCATGCTCGGCATAAAGGTTCTCCTCTCCCGCCGCACGGTTTAAGCCATGAATCACGTAAAGTCCGAACGTTGCAACGGAAAATCCCGCAAGGCTTGCAAAAAATCTTGGGATAACCGATACTTTTTCACGCTCCCGCGGATCATTCGTCAGATTCGGAAGCCAGGACCAGTAGGGCACATCCATAATCGTATACGTCATGCCATACAATATGTACATGACCGACACGTATACGTAAAGGGCGATTCCCTGCAAATGGAAGCTGTAAAACAACAGCACAAATACGACGGAATTGACCAGCGTCCCGATAATCAGCCAGATCCGAAACTTTCCGTAACGCGACTTCGTATTATCGACAACCATGCCCATCACAGGATCGTTAATCGCGTCCCAGATGCGCGCCACAAAAAACAATACGCCTACAAATGCCGGAGCCAGATACAGCGTATCCGTAAAATACACCATCAGAAACGCCCCGACCAGATTGCAGACGGCGTCCTTTCCGATCGCTCCAATGCCAAAACAATACTTCTCCCGTGCAGACACGTGTTTGTACGCCGGACTTTTCACGCCTTTCCTTCCTTCACTCATCCTAATACCCTCCAATTCTTTTTTATGGCAGTCAATATCTGATGAGAAGCCTTCTTTTTTCGCGCGCGCATAGTTCGCTCTCAACATGCCTTTATTATACCGTCGCGTCCAAAAACAGGGTAGATGATTTTGTTTCGAAAAACAGTCAAAATGTTTCCTTATTTTTTCTTTTCATCATTTTGCCATTTTTTCTGGCGCACGTTTTGATAGACGCCCTCCTCTTTTAGCTCTTCCAATATATCCTGATTTTCAGCAAGATTTTGCCGAACGGCCCTGATATGCTCTTTTCTGTAAACCGTCGGCGCACATCCCATGTTCTTTTTAAACGCTTTGGAAAACACAAGGGCATTCTGATAGCCGCAGGACGCCGCCACATGTTCAATCGACAATTTCGTCACGCTCAAAAGCTCTTTTGCTCTGGAAATGCGGAATTTTGTCAGAAATTCCTGCGGCGACATCTGTAAGCTCTTTTGAAACAATTTATAGAGATAACTGCGGTTGACGCATAAATGATTTGCAATATCCGTCACCTTCAGCTCCGCAGAATAATGATTTCGGATAAAGCCAATTGCCCGCTCAATATAAAAATTTTCCATTGATTTCACATCCTCTTCTATCACGACGCCTTTGGAGAGAATTTCAAAAAAACCGTACAAAAGGCTCTGTAAGCGGTACTGGCTGGTGATGGAGCCGTCCTGACACTTTAGCATTTCTAAAATCAGATGCTTCAATTCCCTGCCCTGACTGCACCGAAACGTAAGCTGTCTGCTGTTTAGCCCCAGATCTTCCAGATATTCTTTTGCATGCGTGCCCGAAAAGCCAATCCAAAGATAGCTCCAGGGGTCTTTTTGATCCGCCTGATAATACGTCAGCTCTTCCGGTTCGATCAAAAAGCCCTCGCCGGCGCCAAGATGGTATTTTCTCCCTCCCGTCTGATAACACCCCCTGCCGTCCATGATGTAATGAATCAGATAATTGGGACGGACGGCAGGGCCGAATCCATGCAGCGGCTCGCACTGCGCATACCCGCAAAAGCAGAGAAACAGATCTTTAAATTTGGACTCCGACAATTCCAATACGTATGCGTTTTCCATATCATATCCCTCCTGTCACAGCAATACTATAACACGCGCGTCCAAAAATGAATACCTCTCTGTCATTCCTTTCTGGCCAGGCATCACCTCCCGCCTCCATATCCATACCGCTTTCTGTACCGAAACGTCAGAAATCCGGAAAGCAAAAGCGCAAGAAGCTCTGCCGCAGGCGTCGCCAGCCAGATTCCGTTTACGCCGAACAGAAGCGGCAGAAGCAGCATGGCCGCCAGCAAAAAGACAAACGATCTTGAAAAAGCAAGAACGGCTGAAACAACCCCATTTGACAGCGCGGTAAACATGCTGCTGGCAAAAATATTAAATCCGATAAAAAGCAGGGCCGCCGTACAAATTCTGTTTCCCGTTACCGCCAAGCCGTACACCGGGTTTTGAGGCCGGACGAAAATGGAAACCAGCGGCTCTGTAAACAGAAACGAAGCGGCCGCCGTCAAAACGGAACTTACCAGAATCACATTCCTGCTGATGCGAAGCAGCTTTTTGAGCTTTTCCCGATTCTGCTCTCCGTAGTAAAAACTGATCATCGGCGCAACGCCGTAAGAATATCCCGTATAGAAAGAGCTGGCAAACATCAGCACATACGTAATAATCGTAATAGCCGCAACGCCATTTTCTCCAACGTAATAGAGCATCGTTCCGTTAAACAGCATCGTCACAATTCCCGTTACAAGAGCAGTCGCCATCTCCGAGCATCCGTTTGCAGCGGCGTCCCGCAGCGCGTTTAAGCAAACGACCGGCTTTACAAAATGCAGCAGACTTTTTTTCCTCATAAATACGACGCATCCCACAACCGCCGTAACCGAATAGCCAAGCCCGGTCGCAATCGCCGCGCTGCCGATTCCCAGATCAAGCACGGCAAGAAACACATAGTCCAGCGCAATATTCAATATGCCGCCCGCGACGGAGCAAAGAAACGACAGCGTTGCCTTTTCGCTGGCGATCATATACAGCGTAAAGTTATTCATCAAAAGAACAGGAACGGTAAACAACAGATAGCGGCTTATGTATTCCGCACAGTATGCCGCAACCGCCGCGGACAGGCGCAGCCGCTCAAACACAGCTCCCATCGGCGCATACCCTATCCCACACATCAAAATGCCAACAACGACGTTGACCAGAATCAGAAATGTAAAATCCTCCCGCGCCTCCTTTTCCTTCCGCTCTCCCATTTTTTTCATAATCACCGCGCTGCCGCCCGTCGCAAGCATCGTCGAAATGGCCGTCACAAGTGAAATCACAGGCGCCGTCAAATTGATCGCAGACAGCGCGTCCGTGCCAATAAAATTGGCTACAAACAGCCCGTCCGCCATCGTATAAAAAGACATAAAGACCGTCATCGCAATTGTCGGAACGGCAAATGTAAAAATATGCCGCAATGTTACAGGTTTTGCATATGCATTTTGATTGTTCATAAAGCATCCTCCTTGCATTTTTTCCTTGTACAGGGTATCATAAACCATACAGTAACTGTACAGTCAAGCAAAAAAGGAGCATTCGATCCATGTATGAATCCAATAAATTACTCACCATCGGACAATTTGCATCGCTTCACGGCATCAACAAGAAAACGCTGATGTGGTACGACGAAATTGGCCTGTTTCATCCTGCCCGCATACACCCGGAAAACGGCTACCGCTATTACAGCTACCGCCAGAGCGCGCTGCTGGAAACGATTTTGCTGCTGCGGGAACTGGACGTATCCATTTCGGAAATTCAGGCGTTTATGGCATTGCGGTCCGCCGAAAGCCTCCAGCAGCTTTTCAATGAAAAAATCCGAAAGCTGGACGATACGATCGCCCATTTCCGGAACATTCGAAGCACGCTTTGCCACCATAAGCAGAACATGGAAACCCTGCTTTCTATGGACCTGTCCAAAATCACCCTGGTACAAAAGCAGATGCGCCATATGGCAACCGTTGCCATCGACCGGACGATTTCGTATGATGAATCGGTGGAACGCGTGCTTGCCGAAACAAAAAAATACCGGCTCCGCCGTCTGCACGACGCCTCTTACGGAAGCATGATCGCATCCGAAAGCTTATATCGCAAAGATTTTGACGACTATTCCATGCTGTTTATCGAGCTTCCCACATCCGTCTGCACAGACGATGGCCCTCCTTCCCTTCCCACAAAAAAAGCAGGGCTGCACATACAGCCCCGCGGCGCATACCTGCGGGCATTTTATCAGGGAGACTGGCAAAATATGTCCGCCAAATATGAAGAAATTTTAGAGTATGCAAAACATCACCGGATGCAGCTCACCGGATTTTCTTACGAAAAGATTCTCAATGAAACTGTAACCGACCGTATGGAGGATATGATTGTACAGATTGAAATCCCGATCTGTATGCACGCCCCCTAATCTTTCGTCTCAAACACCAGAAGCCTTCCCTCCTTACAGGAAATTTCGGCCTCCTCCTCTACAATCTCATTGCTGATGCCAAGCGAGCTGCAGCACGTCATCACAACGTCCGTAAGCGGATATTTCATCCCCTTAAGCGTTACGCCTGTCACGCTTGACGTAAACGGCAGCAGCGAAACGTAGCTTCCATACTGCTCCTGTTTTGTCAGGCGCAGACTGTGATCGATCATTCGTATCCGGTTCTTGGGATCTGCAAGCAAAATCTCCACGCCCGCCAAAAGTCCGATTCCAAGAAGCGCGATATTCCCAAACACATGGTCCAGGCGGCTTCCCGTCGCGCCCAGAATGTGAATCTCTTCGCAGCCACAGTCAATTGCCCGGCGAAGCGCCGCTTCCGTATCCGTATCGTCTTTTTCAGGAATCAGACGCATCCAGGAAATATCTTCTTTCGCTTCAAAAAAGCGAAGCGCTGTTTCCTCCGCCGAATCAAAATCCCCAACGATCCAGTCCGGCGCAATGCCGCTGTCATAAAAAAAACGAAGGCCGCCGTCAATCGCAACCAAAAGGTCAAAATGCGCCCCCTTCATATAGGCGGCGCCAAATGCCGGATCGATGCTGCCGCCTGCTACAAGCAGCGCCCGTTTCATCGCTTCTCCCCTTCTGCCATGCACGAAAGAAAGTCCCTGACGTTTTCCTCGATGTCACCGCCAAATACGGCGCTTCCGGCCACTAAAATATTCGCGCCCGCCGCAAGAATCTCACCCGCATTCGCAAGCGTCACGCCGCCGTCCGCCTCAATATCCGTCTTTAGCTTCCGCGCATCCAGCATCCTGCGCAGCTCGCGTATTTTATCGACGGTATACGGAATCAGCTTCTGTCCGCCAAATCCGGGATTTACCGTCATAAGCAAAACCATGTCCACTTCTCCGAGTATGCAGGAAATCTCCGTAAGCGGCGTCGCCGGATTTAACGCCACGCCTGCAAGGATTCCTTTTTCCCGGATCTTTTGAATCGTACGGTCCAGATGCACGCATGCCTCCGCATGCACGGTCAGAATGTCCGCGCCCGCTTCCACAAACGCGTCGATATAGCGATCCGGCTCCTGAATCATCAGATGCACGTCAAAAATCCGATCGCTTTTGGGACGAATGGATTTTATCACCGGAAGCCCCATTGATATGCTTGGCACAAACATGCCGTCCATAACGTCAATATGCACATACTGTGCGCCCGCCTTATCCAGCCGCGCCACCTGATTTCCAAGATCAGAAAAATCCGCCGACAACAGCGAAGGTGATAAACACTTCATGACTTCCTCCATTCACATCGTTCCATTTCCTTCAGTTCCCTGTAAATGCTGACATAATTTTCATAGCGCTTCGGATGAATCTTCCCTTCGTGCAGCGCCCGCTTAATCCCGCAGTCCGGCTCATTGATATGGCTGCATCCATAAAACCGGCAGTCCGGCTCATACGGCCAAAATTCACGGTAGCATTTCCACAGCTCGTCTGCGCTTACCCCGGAAAGCGAAAGCGAGCCAAACCCCGGCGTATCGACGAGATACGTCTGTTCCATCACCGGAATCAGCTGCGCATGCCTCGTCGTATTCTTTCCGCGCTCGATTTTCCGGCTGATCGCGCCCGTTTCCATCTGAATATTCTGCTGTAAGCAATTTGCAATCGACGATTTGCCAACGCCGGAAGGTCCGGCGACGGCGCTCGTCTTATTTTGCATCAGCTCCAAAAGATCCGCAAGCCCCGTACGCTCT
Source organism: uncultured Roseburia sp. (assembly GCA_947647505.1). Taxonomy (GTDB): domain Bacteria; phylum Bacillota; class Clostridia; order Lachnospirales; family Lachnospiraceae; genus Roseburia_B. The sequence continues at coordinate 77,425 of CANSKO010000010.1, forward strand.
GCCGCGCTTGTAAATACAACCGGGATTTCACAATTCTGATACACCCTGCGCATCGCGTCGCATGCTTCCGGCTCCGCCAGATCCGATTTGTTAAAGCAGATAACAGCCGGAATGTCCTGTCGATGCAGCATCACCAGAATATGCTCCAGCAGACTGTAATCCGGTTTTGGACTGGCAGCGGCAAAAATCAAAAGCGCCTGATCGATATTGGCGACGGCAGGGCGATGCAGCACATTTTTTCTGGGGTAAATCTCTGTCAGGCTGCCCTCCCTGTCCTTTTCATCCAAAACCTCGATCTCCACATCGTCTCCGACATACGGCTTTATGTTGCGGTTGCGAAAAATTCCCTTTGCCCTGCATGCATACATGCCGGATTCCGCCGTATTTACATAGTAGAATCCGGAAATGCCTTTTATAATCTTTCCTCTCATACTGCCCTACTGCTGCTTTTCAAACATAACATTATCGGTCTGCGTGCTTGTGCTGCCATCGGAAAGTCGCCAGGTGATCTTAATCGTTCCGCTTTCACAGTTTTCGATGTCCACAGCGGAAATCCGATACGGAAATTCCGAAATATCAATGTCGTTCCACGTCTGAATCTGCGAACCATTAGACCCTGTCAGCTCGATATCCGCCGATACGACGTCGGCATTTTCCGGCGCTTTGATTTTCAGTCTGCACATATAATACGTCTTATTGCTGCCGGAGCTGATGACAAGGCTGATTCCCGTCCCCTCATCCACATATTTGCCGGGCGCAATGCTCTGATTGATGACATTTCCCTTTGGAACGGTGTCGCTGAATTCCGTAGACGTGCTTGTTACGGTAATTTTTGCCTGCTCAAGCATGCTTCTCGCCTCGTCCTCCGATCTGTTTCTGACGTCCGGCACAGCAACGGCTTCTTTTCCCTGACTTACCACGATCGTTACCGTATCTCCCTTTTTCGCCGCCGTATCTGCTTTTGGCGTCTGCGAAATCACTTTTCCGGAAGCTACCGTATCGCTGTATTCGTACTTGCGAAGCGCGTCAAAATCCTGATCGCGCAGCGTATTGATCGCAGCCTCACTGTCATACCCCACTACATTTGGCACCCGGATTTCACCTGCCCCCGTGCTGGTATAGACATGAATCGTCGTATTGATTTCCACCTGTTCCCCTTCGTCAACGTCCTGCGACAGAATCTGGCCTTTCTCATAGCGGTCCGAGGACTGCGAGCCTTCCTCCTTCAATCCGAGGTTGATCTTTCCAAGCTCGCTTCTGGCTTCCGCCACCGTCATGCCAAGTATGTTTATCATGGCAACCTGTTCTTTTTCCGCTTTTTCCGTGTTGATAACGGAATGCTCCTCCGTTTCGTCCGCCTGCTCTGTCTCCGGTTTCGATGCGCCGCCAAAAATGCCGAACACATTGCCGACCAGATAAACGACGATCGCGACAATAATCACCGCCGCGACGATGCCTCCGATCGTAACGGCTTTCTCAAGGCCGGGATTCAAAAACCCTTCCTCTTCATCCTCGTCGTCTTCCGCTTCCTCCGGCTCCTCGTACCGCTCCCGCAGCTCTTCCTTCTGCGGCCGGGCCGGCGTTCTTGCGTTTTTGATCTCCCTGACTTCCCCTTCGCTGATGACGCGCGTACGATTCTGGCTGCCATCCGACATCCGCACAAAATCTGCGTTTGGACGGATTAAGACCTGTTTCAGGTCTGTCAGAAGCTCGCTGATGCCCGCATATCTGCGATCCGGGCTTTTCTGCGTGCATTTTAAAATAATCTTTTCCAGACTGATCGGAAGATCCTGCGCATATTCGCTCGGCGCCTTCATTTCTTCCTGCAAATGCTGGATTGCAATGGAAACTGTCGTATCGCCGTCAAACGGCACGCGGCCCGTCACCATTTCATACATTACAATGCCCAGCGAATAAATATCGCTCTTATTGTCTACAAATCCATTGCGCGCCTGTTCCGGCGACGCATAATGCACGGAACCCATTACATCCGCGCTGATCGTGTTATTGGAAACGGCCCTTGCAATGCCAAAGTCTGTTACCTTCGCCTTTCCTTCCGTAGAAATCAGGATATTCTGCGGCTTAATGTCCCGGTGGATAATATTCTTCGCGTGCGCCGCTTCCATGCCCCTTCCAACCTGAATCGCAATGCTGACGGCCTCTTTGTACGTCAGCCTGCCTTTCTTCTCAATATACGTCTTTAACGTGACGCCCTCGACATACTCCATTACAATATAATGCATGCCGGCCTCGCTTCCGACGTCGTAAATATTGACGATGTTCGGATGCTCAAGCCCCGCCGCCGACTGCGCTTCCGTGCGGAACTTTACGACAAAGTTTACATCTTCTCCAAATTCCTGCTTCAATGCTTTTATGGCAACGTTGCGCCCGAGGATATGATCTCTCGCCTTATAGACGTCCGACATGCCTCCGGCCCCGATTTTTCCTATAATTTCATAGCGGTCTCCCACAAATGTCCCTGCTTCTAACATGCCTCCTCCTTTCTGCGCATGCTCTTCCTATACGCAAAACGGGTCAATGACGATTACGGTTATATTATCTCTTCCGCCATTTTGATTGGCGGCCTCGATCAATCGCTTTGCCGCGACAGCGACGTCGCTCTGTTCTCTTATGATCTTCCATATTGCATCATCTTCCACCATATTCGTCAGACCGTCCGAGCATAGCAGCACAAGATCGTCCGGATACAGCTTCACTTCAAAAAAATCCGCCTCGATCTCCTGCGTCGCGCCAACCGCGCGCGTAATGATATTTTTATCCGGATGATTTCTTGCGGCTTCTCTGTCGATTTCGCCGCGTCTGACCATCTCCTCCACGTAAGAATGATCCTTTGTAATCTGGCGTATGGCGTCGCTGACAATGTAGAGACGGCTGTCGCCCACATTTGCGGCATGCAGTCTGCTGCCCGCAATCACGGCCGCAACCACGGTCGTCCCCATGCCCCACATAGACGGCTCCTGCGTCGCTTTCTCGATCAGCTCCAGATTGGCTGCCCGAATCGCCTCTTCCAGAATTGACGCCGGCTCGCGGCTAATCGCGCGCCCGGCCGTCCGAACCATCGTATCGACCGTATGCATCGACGCATATTCTCCGGCGTTGTGCCCTCCCATTCCGTCTGCAACCAAAAAAAGATTCGGCAGATTTCCAACTGCCTGTTCCGAGGCGTAAAATGCATCCTGATTCATGTTCCGATATATTCCAATATCCGTTATGGAGCAGGACTTCATGGAATCCACCTGCCTTTCCCTTGTTCTTCCATATATCGTTTTCTCAACTGTCCACAGGCAGCGTCAATGTCCCTGCCCATTTCCCTTCTTATAGTAACATGAATTCCATTTTTTTCAAGTTTATTTTGGAACGCCCGCGCCGTTTCCAGATCCGGCTGTGCAAAGCGACTGCCTCTGACCGGATTGACCGGAATCAGATTTACATGACAGTTCATGCCGAAGATCAGGCTGGCAAGCGAAAACGCATCCGCCATGCTGTCATTCTCCCCTGCCACAAGCGCATATTCAAACGTAATGCGTCTGCCGGTCTGTTCAAAATAATAGCGGCATGCATCGACTGTTTCCCGCAGATCATACGCTCCTGCAACCGGCATCAGCGCCTCCCTTTTTTCCTGCGTGGCCGCGTGAAGGGAAAGCGCCAGCGTAATCGAAAGCTTTTCGTCCGCCAGACGATACATTTGCGGCACAAGGCCGCACGTCGATACCGTCAGATTCCTCTGGCTGATATGTAAGCCGTTTTCATCCGTCAGAAGGCGGATAAAACGCAGCAGATTATCGTAATTGTCCAAAGGCTCCCCGATGCCCATTACGACGACATGGGAAATCCGCTCTCCCGTATCCCGCATAATGCCATATACCTGTTCCAGCATCTCCGCAGCCGAAAGATTCCGGGCAAAGTCTTCTCCGGCCGAAGCGCAGAACTTACAGCCCATGCGACAGCCTGCCTGCGAAGAGACGCAGACCGAATTCCCAAATTTATAGTGCATCAGCACGCTTTCGATCACATTGCCGTCGTCCAGCGAAAAAAGATATTTCCGCGTCCCATCCTGCCGTGAAACCTGCACGTTAACGGGACGCAATACGGTATACGTCGTCTCCTGCTTTAATGTTTCCCGAAACCCCGTCGAAAGATTCGTCATCCCGTCAATCGTTTCCGAAAGCTTCTGATGCATCCACTGATACAGCTGTTTTGCGCGAAACGGCTTCTCTCCCGCCTGCGTCACAAATGCCGTCAGTTCCGTCAGATGCATGGATTTGATATCTGCTTTTTCCGTCATAATCTCCTCTTATTCCTGTTCTTTTCGATATTGAAACACTGCTATGTAAAACCCGTCGTATTCCCCTTCATCCGGGAAAAACTGCCGCTGCGCCACAAGCGAAAACTGTGGATGCTCGTCCTGAAACCACGCCGCATTTTCTTCGTTTTCCATACGGTCCATCGTACAGGTGGAAAACACAAGCCTTCCCCCCGGCTTTACATACTGCCGGACCACGCGAAGGATCTCCCGCTGCAGCAAAACCAGGCTCTTTTCCTTCTCTTCTGTCATGCGAAAGCGGATATCCGGCTTCTTTTTCATGGTTCCAAGCCCGGAGCAGGGCAGATCGGCAATCACAAGATCCGCTTTTGCAATCGCATGTTCATCCAGAACGCGCGCGTCCCATACGACGGCGCGTATATTACAAAGCTCCATCCTGCGAATATTTTCTTCGATCAGTCCTGTTTTATACGGGGTAATGTCCCTGGCCTCCACCAGCCCCGTACCGCGCATCCATTCCGCGGCATGCAGGCTTTTTCCGCCGGGCGCGCTGCAAACGTCGATGACGTAATCGCCCGGACGCGGCGCGGCAAGATGCACGACAAGCATCGAGCAGACATCCTGCACCGTAAAATATCCCTTCGAAAATTCCGGGATCTTATCCAGCGCATCGCAGCCGGAAAGATACAACGCGTAATCAAACGCAGGCTCCCCGTCAAGCAAGGCGCGCTCTGCGGCAAATCCTCTCTGTTCCAGCATTCGCTGCAATGCCTCCGCCGAAACCCGGCTTTTGTTGACGCGAATGCAAAGCCTTCTCTCCCGCGTAAATGCTTCCGCAATGGATTTTGCTTTCTCCATACCATAATCCCGGCTCCATTGCGCAAGCATCCATTCGGGAATCGAGTAGCGGACAGACCACGCCAGAAGCGGCGCTTCCTTTTCCTTTGGATAAGCGATTGCATCCAGACTGCCGCTTATTTTGCGGAGCACGCCGTTGACAAACGGCTTTAAATTCCGAAATCCTTTTTTCTGCGCCAGACGCACCGCTTCATTACAGGCCGCAAACGACGGCGTGGCGTCCATATATTTCAGCTGGTATACGCCCATGCGCAAAATACAGCGTATGGCGGGCTTCATTTTCCTTATGCCAACGTTTGAAAAAAGGCCGATGATATAATCCATCTCGATCTGCCGTTCCAAAACGCCCTCCACCAGCCTTGTCAGAAAGCTGCGCTCCTGTTTGGACAGATGCGCATACTCTTTCCGCACAGAAGAAAGCGCCGTATGTGAAAATGCCTCTTCCTTCTCCACCGCAAGCAGCACGTTCAGCGCAAGCTCCCTTATATTTACCCCGTCAGTCATCCCGTCTTCCTCCTGCCAGAAGGAGCAGGCGAAGCAGCTGCAAAATGGACGCCGCCGCGCCCGCTACATACGTAAAGGCCGCCGCGCGCAGCACTTTCCCCGTCTTGGGCAGTTCCTCCGAGGTCAAAATACCGGTATCGCCCAGAATGCGCATGGCCCGCCGCGACGCGTTAAACTCAACCGGAAGCGTAACAAGCTGAAACAGCACCGCCGCCGAAAAACAGAGAATGCCAATGTTCATCAAAAGCGCGCCCGTGCGCCCCGTCAGAAACAGGCCGATCAAAATCAGAGGCCATGCCAGCGTGGAGCCAAAATTCGCCACCGGCACAATTGCGCTGCGCACGGCAAGCGGCGCGTAATGCTTCTGATGCTGGATCGCATGGCCGCATTCGTGCGCCGCTACGCCGACGGCCGCGACAGAAGCCGAGCCATAAACAACGTCCGAAAGGCATAACGTCTTATTCCGCGGATCGTAGTGATCCGTCAGGCTGCCGGAAATATGACGTATCGCCACGTCATATATGCCAGCGGCGTGCAGCACGCGTTCCGCCGTCTGCGCGCCGGTCAGATTGCTCATGCTGCGGCAGCCGGAATATTTTCGAAACGTGCCCTTTACTCTTGCCGACGCCAGCATGCAAATGACAGCTCCTATCACAACCAGTATATACGTAGGGTCCCACCATCCATAATATCCATATCCCATAACCTGCGCCTCCTTTCGCGCTATGTCAGTTCCATATGCTCCGTCACTTCAAAGCCGCGTAAAAACGCCTCGATGTCCATACGCTTTTTGCCCTCCAGCTGCACCGACAGCAGGGACAAAACGCCGTCGCCCGTCTGCACTTTACATGCGCTTTTGCTGACAAACGCCACCGTTCCGGCCGGCTGCGCGCTTTCTCCTTCTTCCGCCCGCGCCCGCCAGATTTTAAGCATTTTTCCATTCAGTCTCGTATACGTGCCCGGCCATGGGTCAAGCCCTCTGATCAGGCGTTCAATGGATACGGCCGGCTGCGTCCAGTCAATATTGCCCATCTGTTTTGTAATCATGCCCACATGCGTCGCTTTTGATGCATCCTGCTTTGTATAAACAGCCGTGCCGTCTTCGATCTTTTGCATCGTATGCACGCAAAGCTCCGCTCCTTTTTTTGCAAGACGCGCAAAGAGGCTCCCGCCCGTCTCGTCCTCTGCAAGCGTCACCTCCGCCGTTTCAATGACGTCTCCCGTATCCAGTCCCTCGTCCATACGCATCGTCGATACGCCGGATACTTTATCGCCATAAATGACGGCCCACTGAATCGGCGCCGCGCCGCGGTATTTCGGAAGCAGCGAAGCATGCACGTTGACGCAGCCATACGCCGGCATCTGCAAAATCTCCTTTGGAAGAATCTGCCCAAATGCGGCCACAATGATGATGTCGGGCCGGTATTGCCGCAAATACTCTATGCTTTCCGCTTCCCGTATCCTCCGGGGCTGGTAAACCGGAAGATTCTGCTCCTTTGCGCACTGCTTCACCGCAGGCTCCTGCAGGGCCCTTCCTCTGCCCTTTGGCTTATCCGGCTGCGTCACCACAAGCGCAACCTCATGTCCGGCCGCAAGAATGGCGCGCAGCGTTTCCACTGCAAAATCCGGCGTTCCCATAAATATTACGCGCAATCCTATTCCTCCTCGCATTCCACGTCATAGACGTCGCCTTCCACAAGTTCCGTATACATATGGCCTTCCAGATGGTCCAGCTCGTGGCAGATGGCCCTTGCAAGAAGCTCCTCGCCCTCGATCGTAAATTCCTGCATATTTCGATCGAACGCCGCTGCAACCACGTGATTGGGCCTTGTCACCTGTCCCGCTTTTCCGGGAAGGCTCAGACAGGCTTCTCCTCCTGTCTGCGTGCCATCCGAAGAAAGAATTCTGGGATTTATCATAACGATCGGCCCGTCTCCGACATCAATTACGACGATCCTTTTTAAAATGCCAACCTGCGGAGCGGCCAGCCCAACGCCCTCGTTCTCATACATTGTCTCCAGCATATCTTCAATTAAAATCTGCGTTCTGAGCGTTATTTCCTTTACTTCCCTGCATGCCTTGCCAAGAATTTCATCTCCCTGCAATCTGATTGTACGAAGCGCCATAGTTCCTCCTTTATCGTTTCCATTTTACAGTATCCCATGCGAAAGCATCCTGTTCGCTGTTTTTGTCTCCTACGGGCCGTTCATCGGATTAAAGTCAAACGTAACGGCGGCCCGGCTCTTCTCTTCCGTTTCTTTCAAAAAGCCTTCCATCCGATCTTTCAGTTCCACCAGACACCGACTGTCGCTGTGCTTAAAATAAATCACCCGGCGGTACACGTCATCCACCCTTCCGACGACTGCGCTTGCCGGACCGATGATTTTCAGTCCCACAATCTGCTCTCCTCTGGCAAATGCGGCCAGTTCCTCAGCCGTCGCCATCGCCGTCTCCTCTTCCTTTGCCGTAAGCAAAAGCAGCAGCAGACCGGATACGGGCGGATAGGAAAGCAGCTTTCGCACCGCAATCTCCTGTCTGTAAAACGCCTCATAATCCTGATTTTTGGCCGTTACAATGCTGTAATGCTGCGGATTGTAGGTCTGTATGACGACTTCTCCCGGCAGACTTCCCCTGCCGGCTCTTCCCGCCGCCTGCGTCAGAAGCTGAAACGTTCGCTCCGCGGCGCGATAATCCGCCGCATACATGGACACATCCGCGGCAAGAACGCCCACCAGCGTCACATTGGGAAAATCATGTCCCTTGACAATCATCTGCGTCCCGATCAGAATATCCGCTTCCTGATTTTTAAAGGCGGATAAAATCTGTTCGTAGCTGTCCTTTCCCCTTGTCGTGTCAAAATCCATCCGAATCGGTTTTGCATCCGGAAACTGCTTTCGCACCGCTTCCTCGATTTTTTGCGTTCCGGCCGAAAAGCCGCTGATATAAGACGAACCGCAGAACGGACACGCAGACGGCGCCGTTTCTTCATATCCGCAGTAATGACAGCGCAGCCTGTTGTCTTTGTGCAGACTTAAAGAAACGTCGCAGTGCGGGCATTTGATGACTGTCCCGCATGCGCGGCAGGAGACAAACCCCATCAGTCCTCTGCGGTTTAAAAACAGCATAATCTGCTGTTTTTTCTGAAGCCGCTCTTTCATCAGGGCCAGAAGCTTCCGGCCAAAGATCGAACGGTTGCCATTTTTTAATTCTTCTCTCAAATCCGTAATGTGACAGATGGGCAGCGGTTTTTCGGCCACGCGCCGCTGCATCCGAAGCAACCTGTACTCTCCCTGCATCGCTTTGTAATAGCTGTCAACCGACGGCGTGGCGGACCCCAGCACGACGGAAGCGTTCGCAAGCTTCGCCCGCGCAATCGCCGTTTCCCTTGCATGATATTTCGGAACGGATTCGCTTTTGTAGCTGCCTTCATGCTCTTCATCTATAATAATCAGCCCCAGCTTTGAAAACGGCGTAAACAGCGCGGAGCGCGGCCCGATCATAATATCTATCCCGCCATTTTTCGCCCGCAGGAACTGATCGTAGCGCTCTCCCTGCGACAGTCTGGAATTTAAAATGGAAACACGCTCTCCAAAACGGGAGCAGAAGCGCACGACCGTCTGATACGTCAGCGCGATCTCCGGTATCAACACAATCGCCTGTTTCCCTGCCTTCACCACGTCTGCAATCAACTCCATGTAGACTTCCGTCTTGCCGCTTCCCGTCACGCCATGCAAAAGGTACGTTCCCTGCACGCCCTGATGCATGGCCGAGATCACCGCATCCGCCGCCTTCCTCTGCATCGCATTTAACGCGACCGGCTCTTTTCTGCAAATCAGATGGCCCGTTGGATTCCGATACTCCACTTCACACTCTACGCGCAGCATCTGCTTTTCTTCCAGCGCGCGAATCACGTTTGGCGCGACATGCAGCTTCTGCGTCACAAGCGCATACGAAAGCTCTTTGTGCTGTAACAGCTCTTCTAACAGCCGCGCTCTTGCAGTGTAATGCTTCTTTTGGAAAATAGCAAGCCATTTTTGCGCTTCGCTTTCCTCCATGCACAGGCAGACCATCCGTTTTTCTCTGGCTTTCGTCTTTTTTTTCACCGGAATCACCGTCTTTAACGCCTGATTCATCGTCGCGCCGTAATGCTTTCGCATCCACGCCGCCAGCGCGATCAGCTGCGTCTCAACGGCCACGCTTCCCTTCGCCAGCGCATGAATTTCTTTGATTTTCTCCGGGTCATACGCCGCGCAGTCCGTTATTTCCAGAACAAAGCCCCGCCTGATCCGGTTGCCCTTCCCAAACGGGACCTCGACGCAGACGCCCGGAGAAATTTCTGCATACAGCGCCTCCGGAATCCGGTACTGAAAGGCGCGATCCAGTTTTTCATGCGAGATATCTATAATTATATTGGCATAATATGCCATCCTACCACCTGCCGCTTTTCTGCTCTTCCAACACTTCCGCAATCAGCGTCCTCTCATCCATCGGATATTTTTTCCCCCGGATCTCCTGATAGTCTTCGTGCCCCTTTCCGGCCAGCACAATGACGTCGCCGGGCTGTCCGTGCGCAATTGCGTAACGGATCGCCTCTTTCCGGTCGATGATCTCTACGTACGCGCCGTTCGTCTTCCGGATGCCGGTGCGAATATCGTCGATGATCGCCTGCGGATCTTCAAATCTGGGATTATCCGACGTTATGATCGTAAGATCCGCTAACGTCCCGGACACCTCGCCCATTTCAAAACGCCTGGCTCTGGCGCGGTTGCCGCCGCAGCCAAACAGACAGACCAGACGGCCCGGCTCATACTCCCGCAACGTCGAAAGCAGGCTTTTTAAACTCATTGCATTATGCGCATAGTCAATCATCAAAGTAAACGCGTCGGATACGTCTACCAGTTCAATTCTGCCTTTTGTCTTCACTTTTTTCAGGGTCTGTTTCATAACGCCGCAGCCTACGCCAAAATGACGGCAGATCGCAATCGCTGTCAGAGAATTGAAAACGCTGAACCTGCCCGGCACGTCGATTTCCACATCCAGATCCAAGCGGCCTGAAACGCGATACGAAACGCCAAGATAACCGGGCCTGTGCAAAAGCCGGACGTCTGACGCGCAAAGATCGGCGTCTTTTGAAAATCCATACGTCTCCAGCTCACAGGTGTGCCCCTTAACGATATCTGCGGCATGCCCGTCGTCTATATTGATAATGCCCGTTTTGCACTGGCGAAACAGCATCGCCTTGCACGCAAGGTATTCTTCAAACGAAGCATGCTCGCCCGGCCCGATATGATCCGGCTCTATATTTGTAAAAACGCCGATTTCAAACAAAAATCCGGCGCATCTGTGCATCATAAGCCCCTGCGACGAAACTTCCATCACGCAGCAGTCGCAGGAATGATCCGCCATTTCCCGAAAATACTTTTGAATCAGATACGACTCCGGCGTCGTATTCGCAGACGGAATCGTCACGTCTCCAATGATTGTCTCAATCGTCCCGATCAGGCCGACTTTGTATCCGGCTCCCTCCAGCATGGATTTCACCATATACGTCGTCGTCGTCTTTCCCTTTGTCCCGGTAATGCCAATGATTTTTAACTGTTTCGCCGGATGGTCAAAATACGCGGCGGAAAGCAGCGCCAGCGCATATCTGGCGTCCTTCGTCAAAATCACGGTTACGTCTTTTGGCACGTCTACCTCTTTTGAAACGACAAGCGCGACGGCTCCCTTCTTTACCGCCTCCGCCGCAAATTCATGTCCATCGACAACCGTCCCCGGAATGCATACAAACAGCGCGCCCGAAACGACGTTTCTGGAATCGTAGACGATTTCCGTAATTTCTTTCTCCGTCGTCCCCTGCACACATTCGCACTCTATGCCGGCCAGCAGTTGTTTTAAATGCTTCATTGCACACCTCTTTTCCCATATTGCGCTGCATTTGCAGACCATACTGCTCTATTATATGATAAAAGTCCGGAATTTACAAGCCGCAACAAAAGAGGGGTGGGATGGGGAAGTTTGATTGGATGGAGGGTGGGCCGTCAGGGAACGGATGCGGCGCAGGGGCCTGTGTTTGTTTCGTGTTCATGGATTAAGAGCTTCTAAACCGTCCCGGATACGCACTGACAGGCGGACGGAACCGCTTTTTATGCGCCATCCCTGGCGCGAAAAAGCTTCCGCGGACGTCCTGTCCGCGGATTCCTTTGTCTGTACGGGACGGTTAAGAAGCGCTACATCCAATCACAACGTCACAAACACAGGCCCCTGCGCCGCATCCGTTCCCTGACTGCACTGTGGAGGCGCGACGGGAAAACGCTTTTGTCAGGTTGGAAAATCAAACTTCAATCATAGAAAAGGTGTATGAAAAAGCCGAAACAAACTGTCGTGCGTTTCGGATAACAGACACAACGTGAAATGAATAGGTCGTTGCAGATGTGTTTTTCCGCCCGATTTATGTTAAAGATTGGACTTATTAGCGATTGCTTTCACCAGCAACATCATGGGACGACGCAGCTCGTCTTTCATGCCCGGAATATTCATCATTTCTTTGGGTGGCTCTGCTTCTTCCACCACTTCAAGCTCAAAACCACTATTTAGTATACCCATTAAGATTTGCGTAAGTGTATGATGTTGTTTTGTTACATCACATCCGAGAAAATTTGTTTTTCGTTCTCCTGGATAAAAGTAATTATCAAGCGGCCAGTATTGAGGTTTACCCTCATTGGTATAAACCCAGTCTTGCCCTACGCCAGATGTAAAAATCGGGTGTTCAATGTTGAAAAGAAATACTCCGTCTGGTTTCAACGTTTGATGTACTTTTTGAAATAGTTCACCTATATTCTCAATATAGTGCAGAGCCAGATTGGAGACAACGCAATCCCATGTATCTGCCGGATATTCATATTCCTCTATTCCACAGATACGGTATTCAATCCGGGGCTTAGTGTTTCGCTTTTTTGCTTCTTCAATCATTTTCCGGCTTAAATCAAGCCCTAATACTTGCGCCGCTCCCTGTTCCGCTGCAAATTTACAATGCCAGCCATAACCGCATCCCAAATCAAGAACCTGTTTTCCCTGAAGTTGTGGAAACAGAGGTTTTAATTGGCGCCATTCTCCAGCAGAACTTAAACCGTTTTTACTGCGTGGCATTTTTGCATATTCTTCAAAAAATTTTTCATTATCATATTCGTTATACACCGTCGATGCTCCTTTAAAAATCACAAATTGACGCTTCATTATTCGGGCGCATACAAATAGCAGCTTTGCTGATTGCTGCGTCTGTCCTCGCTGTTTCCATCATTTCCTCATATGTTTCAATGCCCATAACTACGAAATCGCCATAGCCGTTCTTTGTAATAAAAAGCGGCTCGCGCCTTGCATGGCAAAGCCCGGAAATTTCAGTCGTATACACAACGCAGTTATACAAAATACTGACATATCAAATCGTCTCTTTTCTTTCTCGGTCAGTTGCACGAAAAATCCACGCCTGTGTGCGATATGGCCAGGGACTGTTCAGCCACCTTCTTCTACTCTGGGTATAATTTTTGAATGTTTCAAATAAGCATTGACAAATGCCTTATGGATGCATATACTGTTCATATCAATATTTTTTGATTTGAGGTGAATGCGTGGAATCTTATCAAAAAATTGCAAAAGTATTCAAGGCGCTTTGCGACCCTAAGCGGCTTGCCATTCTGGAACAGCTGCGAAGCGGAGAAAAATGCGCCTGTGTTTTACAGGAACCGATGGATCTGACACAGTCGGGCTTATCCTATCACATGAAAATTTTGTGTGACTCCGGGCTTGTGGTCAGTCGGCAGGAGGGTAAATGGACGCATTACCGTTTAAGCGAGACCGGCAGGGAGAAGGCCATGCACTTACTGCTGGCCGTTACTGCGCCGGACGCAGCTAGTGCATCGTTCGACAAATAACTGGATCAATCACGCAGAATGCTTTTTGTGCGATAAAGAAGCGCCATCCTGATGAGATGGCGTTTCTCCTGACACTTAATATCAATTTTTTTTGATGTGTTGTTTAAAAAAAGGAAAAGCGAGGTTTCTTTATGGACATATGGCAATGGATTCAGGAGCAGGCGTTGGGCATGAAATGGCTGAACGAGCTGATTGGCGGCGGCCTTTCCATGCTTGGGCTGGATGTAGAGGGTCGCATGGGAGGAAGCATTCAGTTTTTCCTTTATGACGTATTGAAAATCACTGTTCTGCTCTGCTTTCTGATTTTTGTGATCTCTTACATTCAAAGCTATTTCCCGCCGGAACGAAGCAGACGGATATTAGGCCGGTTTCACGGCGTCGGAGCAAATATCATTTCTGCCCTGCTTGGCGCTGTAACGCCGTTTTGCTCCTGCTCGTCCATTCCTCTGTTTATTGGATTCACCAGTGCAGGACTGCCGTTAGGCGTTACATTCTCGTTTCTGATTTCGTCTCCCATGGTGGATTTGGGAAGCCTTATCCTTCTGATGAGCATTTTCGGAGCGAAAGTCGCTGTTATCTATGTCGTGACAGGACTGGCAATTGCCGTAACAGGCGGAGCCTTGATTGAGAAACTGCACATGGAGCCGTATGTGGAGGAATTTATCCGAGGCGCCGGGCGCGTGGACATAGAAACTCCCGCGCTGACAGTGCGGGAACGGATTCAGTTTGCAAAAGAACAGGTTGCCTCCACTTTAAAAAAAGTATTCCCATATATTTTGATTGGCGTAGGCATTGGCGCATGCATTCATAACTGGATACCAAAGAGTTGGATCGAGACGGTATTGGGCGGCAGCAATCCGTTCGGAGTTGTCCTTGCCACGCTGGTGGGCGTTCCTATGTACGCCGATATTTTCGGCACGATTCCTGTGGCGGAAGCCCTGCTCTCCAAAGGCGCGCAGCTCGGCACGATTCTGGCTTTTATGATGGCCGTTACAACTTTGAGTCTGCCATCCTTAATTATGCTCCGCAAAGCCGTAAAGCCAAAGCTGCTGGCCCTGTTTACCGGCATTTGCGCCATTGGAATTCTCCTTGTCGGCTATCTGTTTCATATGTTGCAGTTTTTACTGCTGTAAATTATAAATATTCAGGAGGAATGATTTATGAGACTGTTTCACAGAAAAAAGAAAGAGACAACATCCTGCTGCTGCAGCGACGCCTGCACCCCGGATGCGATGGCGCTGGCAGAAGCGGCAAAAACCTCTGCCAAAATTAAAGTGCTTGGAAGCGGCTGCGCCAAATGCAGCGCTTTGGAAGATGCTGTTCGGGCCGCTCTGAAAGAGCTTGGAATGGATACATCCATTGACCATGTGACAGACTTCGCACAGATTGCCGCCTATGGCGTAATGACCACCCCTGCTCTGGTTGTGGACGGAAAAGTGGCGTCCTGTGGCAAAGCGCTGAAAAAAGAGGAGGCAAAAGCGATCCTTCAAAAGATGCGGACAAATCCGGACTGACGGCGCCGCCCCTTTTCCTACCCGTCCGCATCTCACGCCTGCTCCCGCAGCGCCACCATCAGCCCCGGAACCACCACAAGCTGCAAAAGGATACCCGGAACCGCGCGAAACAGCGCGCCCGCCAGAAACATCTGCATCGTAAACGCCTCTCCTGCGGCTCCCAGAATCAGCATGCTTGCCACGCCCCACACAATGCGCCCGCTTAGCATGGCTGCAAGCAAGGAGCAATAGATCGCCGCAACATTCTGACAGCGAAAACGACGGTAGAGAAAGCCGGCAATGCTGCCATAAGCGGCCAGCTCAAACGCCATTGCGCCGGCCGTTGCCGCGGGCGGCATGCCAAACGCCGCATAGCGCAGAAGCGGCAGAATCAAGCCAACGATTCCCCCATACTGCCAGCCGCAGATCATCCCGCAAAGGAACACGGGAAGGTGCATCGGCAGCAGCATGCTTCCAATCTGCGGAATCTGCCCGGTAAAAAAGGGCAAAATCAAGCCAATTGCAAGCAGCATGGAAGACAGAGCCAAATCCCTCATCCGACCATCCTGTGTCTTCTGTTTCATAGATTCCTCCTGTCTGTTTTACGTTCTATCCTGTCGTTACGTTGGCGCTTATCTGCCGGTACATCGCTTCTATTTCTTCTCCGGTTGCACGCCAGTCTGAAAATGCGCTGGCGCTGCCGGCCGCAACGCCCATGTAAAAGGCCGTCTGATTGTCCTGTTTCCTCAGCCATCCCGCAAGAAATCCGGCAATCATGGCGTCTCCGGCGCCAACGCTGTTTAAAACCCTGCCTTTTGGCGCGTCGGCTTCCAATACGCTTCCATCCTCCGCCGCAAATACCGCTCCCTCTCCCGCCAGAGAAACAAGCACGTTGACCGCTCCCATTTCCTGCAACTTCTTTGCGTAAAAAAGAGCGGCTTCCTTTGTCGCGATCGTCTCTCCAAACAGTTCTCCAAGCTCCTCACGGTTCGGCTTAATCAAAAAGGGACGACAGGCAAGCGTCCGGGTAAGCAATTCCCGCTCAGCGTCTACCACAATTTTTACATTACGCCCCGAAAGCTTCCGCATGATGCGGCAATACAGATCATCGGGCGCAGAATTTGGAAGGCTCCCGGCCAGTACCAGTATATCTCCGCTGCGAAGCGCCGAAATCTTTTCCATCAGCGCTTTGATCTGCACCGCTTCAATCTGCGGGCCACAGCCGTTGATTTCCGTTTCTTCCTGCGCTTTCAGCTTTATATTGATTCTGGAAGTTCCGTTTGCAAGCGAAATAAAATCAGACGTTACGCCCATCCGCTCCACCTGTCTTACAATCTCCTGCCCGGTAAAGCCGGCGACAAATCCAAGCGCCCTGCTTTCCACACCAAGGTGAAAAAGCGTCATCGAAACGTTTAATCCCTTCCCGCCGGGAAGCAGCCGCTCCCGACAGGCCCGGTTTACCCTGCCTTTCTGAAACTGTTCCACCGACACGATATAATCCAGCGACGGATTACACGTAACCGTATAAACCATTCTGCTTCCTCCCCGCTTCGTCTGACTGTTATCTTCTGCGATTCTGCATGATTTTGACAATCGTCTCCAGCAAAAGAGGAACGTCCAGCGGCTTCGCCAGATGATCGTCCATTCCGCATTCCATCGACTTTCGCTTATCGCTTTCAAACGCGTCGGCCGAAAGCGCGATAATCGGTATGCCGGATAACGGATGTTCCAGACGGCGAATCGCAGACGCCGCGCTTCGTCCATCCATTACGGGCATTTGTATATCCATAAGAATCAGCGCATACTCTCCATAAGATGCATTTTTTATTTTATCGACGGCAATCTGCCCATTCTCCGCTCCATCGATCAAAAATCCCATTTCCCCAAGCAGCTCCGTTTCGATTTCCATATTGATTTCATTGTCCTCCACCAGAAGAATCTTTTTCTGTTTTATCGCAGAAATAATTTCCTCTCTGTCGAAATCATTCGCAAACGATCGATGGATTGTGCGCAGACGCAACGTAACAACAAACGTGCTGCCTACGCCCACTTCGCTGTCTACGCTGATTTCCCCGCCCATGCGCTCCACAATGCTTTTTACAATCGTAAGTCCAAGCCCTATGCCATGAATACCGCTAAACGTTGTATTTTTCTCCCGTTCAAACGGCTCAAACATATGCGCAAGAAACTCGTCGCTCATGCCAATGCCATCGTCTTTGATTACAAACCGGTATTCAGACGCCTCGTCGGAAAGCTGCTTCGCCTCCGTTACGGATATTGTGACATGCCCGTCATTATCCGTATACATCACGGCATTTTCCGCCAGATAAAACATCACCTGTTTTAATTTATCATAATCGCCGTAGACCTCTCCATGCTCCACGCCGTCCAGGTTCAGCAATATCGTAATATTTTTTTCCGACGCCTGTGAAAGCAGCGACCGGTATACGTCCCGCATAATATCCGGCAGACTGCATTCCGTTTCCACAATTTGCAGATCGTTCGACTCTGTCCACGCAATTTCCAACACCTTATCAATCAAATTCAAAAGCTGTCTGGACGCCCGCTCGATTCTGCCAAGATTTTTTCTGACCATCTCTTTATCATCCATATGCTTTTTGGCCAGAGATGCAAATCCAAACAGCGCGTTTAATGGCGTGCGCATATCGTGCGAAATATTGGAAAGAAACGTATTCTTGGCTTTAATTGCCAGATTAGCGTCTCGCAGCGCCTGCTCGAAAATCTCCTTCTGCTCCATTTCGCGCTGTATCTCTTCTTCGATGCTCTGATAGCCTAAAACGATTTCCGATACTTTATCTTCTTCTCCAATATTTACAATGCGCAGCTGTAAATACGTCGTTTCCTGATGCGTCAAAATACGAAAGTTGACATAATATGTATCCTGTTCCGACAGCTTCTTTCGAATATAGCCCGGATCCGTTACACGCGCCATCAGTTCCCGGTCCGCAGGATGCACCCATGCATCAATATAGTCAGAAAGATACCATCGCAGTCCGCGCGTCTCATACTTTCCGCGAAACTGCTGGCTGGTCCTTACGCTCATGCGATACGGCAGCACTTCATCCGCGTCCAGATCGGCATATAGAATGGATTCATAATTGACGCTCAGACCTTTAATCACTTCCAGACGGCGCAGATACTCCTGATTGATCCTATTCCGCTCTCTGTAAAAAAACTCTTTTTCAAACTGAATCCGGTTTATTTTTTCCGTAGCGTCTGTTAAGAACACATAAAAGATATCGCCCATCACCTCGCTGTGGGTAAAATGGCCGTAATCCTCAACCCATCGCAGACTGCCGTCTTTTCGTATGATTCTGTATTCCACATAATCCAGATCATAATGGCTTTCCGCAATCTGCTTCCAGATGCTTTTCTCCACGCTTTGCAGATCTTCTTTATGCACCATTCCACGAAACGAATTTCCCGTCAGCTCCCGAAAATCTTCCATATCATCACACTGAAAAATCCGTATCAGCGCCTGATTTGCAAAAAGGATTTCCTCGCCTTCTCGCGCACGGTAAATCAGAAATCCGCCCGGCATTTCATCCATAAACCGAATCATATCGCCTGCCATTTTCCCACATGACGGATTCTGCATCAGCGCCTCTTCAATCTGCGACTGATCCTGCATTTCCGTCGCCGCTCTCCTGTGCAATAAAGATAACGCATATTCCATTATATCGTAATCCGAAAACGATTTTTTCATATTCGCTCACCCTTATCCTATCCGCTCCATCCTGTTTTGATATTCCCAATATCCATCGGCGTCAACGTCTGATTTATCTTTCCATACCCGCGTCAACCTGCCGTGGCAAAAAAAAAGACTTCTCTTTTCCGTCGCTGCAGCCTGAACAGCCTCCTGTAAAATCGAAAAAATTTTAACATATTCACCGCCTTTTTTCAACTGTTTCATCTGTTCCTGCATGCAAATTTCCCATCTGGCGTTTCCGCGCAAAAAATCGGCGCGCCTTTGCGCCGGACGTATGGAAAACAATGAAAAAAGAAGACCTCCATCCGATCTGGAGATCTTCTTTGATCCGTCTTATTATATCATGCTGTTCCAAAGATTGCCGGAGGAATAGTTGTAAGAATATGCGCCAACGCTGTTGTATGTATTTGCTTTGGACGCTTCATATGCCGCATGATTGTCAATCTGCGACGCTTTTAACGACACCTGATATCCATAGGAGCCGCTTCCGTTAAACAGCGATTTCACCTTATCCATATCTGCATTTTTGAATGCTTCTTCATCAATGGAAAGCGTATTTTTCGCCGCATCGAAAGAAATGCCAATCTCGGAAAGCTTCTTTGCGTTCTGGCTCGAAGCATATCCCAGAGAAGAAGCGGAAGCGCGAATGGACATAGCGCTTGCGCTGCCTGCGCTCTTCGTAAGCGCATTGTACTGATTGACAAAGGAATTCACTGCCTTATAGATCTTATCCGTATCGTAGCCCGTCGTCTTATTGCCTTCTTTGTCTGTCGTCGTCACCTGTTTAAACAGGGAACTGCTGCCCTGCGCCAAAAGCGCGTCCGCCGTGCCGCTTAACTTTTCGGCATCGGATTCGATCGTCGCAAGCTTTGAAGTCTGCTCCTTTGAAGTCGACGTCGTCAGATTGCTTTTGTGATACGATCCGGTCTTTAACGAGGTGTCATATGTCCTCTGCACTTTGCCGTCCGGCGTCCAGTAATTGTACGTCCTGGATGAAGAAGACGATGATCCCGGTCTGTTGTTCTTCTCGCTCATAATATCCGCCTTCACATCGTCCAGCGAATAGTAAGAGCTCAACAGCTTATGGTACGAACCGTTCCGGATGCTCGCATAATCGGAATAACTGAATGCGCTCATCATGCCGATTCCGGAAAATGAACTGCCCATGGAATTCTTCATGAAATTGGAATTCATGCTGGAAAACAATCCTCCTACCGTCCTTGCGTTTGCTGAAATTGATATTGACATGCCACTCACTCCTTTGAACTGAATTTTTCCCTGTGAACAAAAAGCAACTCTATGTATCCACAATACCAGAATCCACCTGATTTTTCAAGGAAGTTCTGAAAAATGCTTCCATATTTTTCGTCAATTTAGACAAATTCTGTTTGAATCCCAGCGTTTTTTTGACTTATTTACAATATGTTGCTATTTTGTTCATAAACTGTTCATAACTTACTGTTATGATA
>CANSKO010000011.1 GCA_947647505.1 uncultured Roseburia sp.
TGAACAGCGCCGGCGGACGCTGCCATGACAATGCGCGATGCGAAAGCATGTGGGCGCGGATGAAGGAAGAGCTTCTTTACGGTCGCCATAACACAGAAGAAATGACTGTTGAGGAATGAAAGACACTCATCTGGAGATATTTCATCAGCTGCTGGAATAACAGGAGGATATGCTCAGCCAATGACGGACTCCCTCCTATGGTCAAACGACAGAGATATTATGTATCTCTGGATGCTGCCGCTTAGGTATTAGTATCCTTGCAAAAAAAGTGTCAACCGATATTGACAATATCAAGCCTATAAAAACAGAGACTGAAAAATATATAGCCTTGTTCATATGAACTATGATAAAATACCAATAAAAGGAAGAATGGCGTGATGGTATAGAATTGTTACAAAGGCAGAGCATATCGCTGTTTTGCATGGAAAACCACACCGTAACGGAGACGTTGCAATTTGACAGGAGTGACGCTTATGCGAATGTATGATTTAATCAGTCAAAAAAAAGAAGGAAAGACGCTTTCTACAGAAGAAATCCGGTGGATGGTGCAGCATTATGCAGAAGAAGAAATTCCGGATTATCAAATGTCGGCCATGTTGATGGCGATCTGCTTTCAGGGCTTAAACCGGCAGGAAACGCTGGATTTGACGCTTGCCATGCGGGACAGCGGAGACTGCCTGGATTTATCCCGCATACATGGAATCAAAGCCGACAAGCACAGCACGGGAGGCGTTGGCGACAAGACTACTCTTGTGCTTGCGCCAATCATTGCGGCGCTTGGGATTCCGATGGCCAAAATGTCCGGAAGGGGGCTTGGGCATACGGGCGGAACGATCGATAAGCTTGCCTGTTTCCCCGGATTTACAACGGATTTAAGCGAGGAAGCGTTTTTTGCAAACGTCAACCGCATTGGACTGGCCATTGCCGGTCAGACGGCAAACCTTGCGCCCGCCGATAAGAAACTTTATGCGCTGCGTGACGTTACGGCTACCGTCAGTCAGATGTCTTTGATTGCCGCAAGCATTATGAGTAAAAAGCTGGCGGCCGGAAGCGATCTGATTGTGCTGGACGTCAAAACAGGTTCCGGCGCGTTTATGAAAGAAGAAGCGGACGCCATACGGCTTGCCGAAACCATGGTATCCATTGGCGCGATGGCCGGAAAGAAGATGGCCGCCGTGATCACCGATATGGACCAGCCGCTTGGCAGAGCCGTTGGCAATGCGCTTGAAGTGAAAGAAGCCATCGCTGCGCTTTCCGGAGACGGCCCTGCCGATCTGATGGAAGTCGTCTATGCGCTTGGCAGCAGAATACTTTTGCTCTCTGGCGTCGCAGAGCGCGAAGAGGACGCGGTTAAAAGCATGAAACAGTGCGTTGCAGACGGCTCGGCCAAAAAGAAATTTGCAGCCTTCGTAGAAGCGCAGGGCGGCGACGCTTCGTATGTGTGGGACATGGAAAAATGGAAACAGGCGGCATATCGGATAGAAGCGTTGGCGGAAAAGAAAGGATACGTGCAAACGATTGACGCTGAGGCCATTGGCATTGCCTGCATGCTGCTTGGCGGGGGCAGAGAAAAGAAAGACGATGCGATTGATCTGTCCGTTGGCATTTTGCTTCTGAAAAAAAGAGGCGACGTTACGGAAGCGGGCGAAGCGCTTGCCCTGATTTATGCCAATGACGAAGCAAAAGCAAAAGAAGCCATACGGCTCGTACAGGGCGCATACGTCATTTCCGAAGCGGCGCCCGCGTCTGTTCCGATGGTAAAAGCCATTTTGGACGGCGCGAATAATGCAAAATCATCCTGCATATAGATAAACATGGGTAAAATGAATCTGGGAAAATGGAAGGAAGGTCTTGTGGATTCTCTGGAGCTTCCAAAAGACCTCGTATACGGCGCCGTTCTCGTATCCATTACCGGACGGCAGGAAATGTTAATTGAAAATTATCGGGGAATTTTAGAATACACGAAAAATCACATCAGTCTGCAAACGAAAACGTGCAGACTCGTCATTCGTGGAAAAGATCTCGACATCAGTTATTATACGAACGAAGAAATGAAGATTACCGGATGGATTGACGCTTTGATGTATGAAAATTAGGAGGCGGCTTTGTTTCTTTCTTTAGTCAAATATTTTCGAGGATACTTACTGGTGCGTTTAAACGGATATTCCCCGGAACGTTTTTTAAACTTATGCAGCAACCATAACATACTGATCTGGAACCTTTCGAGCAGCGGCGCGGCGTATGAATTCAACATCAGCATTGCGGGGTATCGCAAGCTAAAGCCTTTGCTGAAAAAAACAAAGACAAGGGTCGTTATACTGCAAAAAAACGGGTTTCCGTTTTTTCTCTATCGTTATCGAAAACGCAAGCTGTTTTTTGCCGGAATCGTGTTTGGCGCCGGTTTTCTGCTCTATCTGACGACGTTTATCTGGCTGATCGACATCAACGGAAACTCTTTGATTACCGATGCGTCCATTCTGACGTTTCTGGAAGAAAACGGGGCTTCCTTTGGCAGCAGGAAAGCGTCGATTGACTGCAGTGCGTTAGAGGAAGCGCTTCGCTCTGCCTATGACGACGTGATTTGGGCTTCCGTACGGTTGAATGGAACGAAAATGACGATTGATCTACAGGAAAATCTGATTACCGGAAAAGACGAGGGAGAGAGTGCGGTAAAGCCAGAAGGCGCGTACGATCTGACGGCCGAAAAAGACGGCGTCATTACGTCTATTATTACGCGAAACGGAACGCCGGCTGTACGGGCGGGCAGCGAAGTAAAAGCCGGCGATCTGTTAGTCGGCAGCCGGCTGGATATTTATAACGACAGCAATGAAGTGTGCGAATCGATTTACGTTACGGCGGACGCAGATATTTTTGCGCAGACGCAGTATGCGTACAAGGACAGCTTTCCCATGCGCTTCAGCAGGAAAGTGCGCACGGGTGAAGGCAAAAGCAGCTATAGCGTCAGCCTGTTTTCCTACCAGATTGATCTGCCGTCTTTTTTTCAGAAAAAGGAACCGTATTTATCCTGCACGGAGAGCAGACAGCTTGCGCTTGCCAAAGATTATTACATCCCCGTTATTCTGGAAAAGACAACGTATTATGACTGTGATTATGAAAACGTTACGCTGACAAAAGCGCAGGCAAAGGAAAAAGCAAACGAAAATATTGCCGTTTTTTTGAAAAAATTAAAAGAAAAGGGTGTGCAAATCACAGACAAAAATGTTATGATAGAATTTGCGGATCATACATGCAGCGTTTCCGGAACATTTACCGCGATCGAACGCATCGGCAGATACGAGCCTGCCGAGCAAAACGAGCCGCAATCGGATGAAAGGCAAACGGAAAATGAGTCTGACTGAATTAAAGCTCGACATTCCAAAAGAGCATATTGCAAATGTATTTGGAATGTTCGACGTTCATATGAAAAAAATCGAACAGAAATTTCATGTATCCGTCGTCGTCCGTGGCGACGTCATACGGCTGGTTGGAAGCGGACAGAATACAGAGCGCGCGGCGCGCGTATTTGACCAGCTGTTAGAGCTGTCCATGCGTGACAATGAAATTACGGAGCAGAATGTCAATTACGCCATTTCCATGACAAAAGAGCAGAGCTTCGCTTCGCTTGCAGAACTGGAGGGGGACTGCATCTGTCATACGGTTTTGGGGAAGCCGGTTGCGCCAAAGACGCTTGGACAGAAAGCATACGTCGATGCGATTCGCAACAGGATGATCGTTTTTGGATGCGGCCCCGCCGGAACGGGCAAGACGTATCTTGCGATTGCAATGGCCGTTACGGCATTTAAAAAAGAAGACGTTGGAAGGATCATTTTAACGCGCCCGGCGATTGAAGCAGGGGAAAAGCTTGGATTTTTACCAGGTGATTTGCAGAGCAAAATCGATCCGTATCTGCGCCCCTTATACGATGCGCTGTATCAGATTATGGGCGCGGAAAGCTTTGCGCGCAACACGGAAAAGGGATTGATCGAGGTGGCTCCGCTTGCTTACATGCGGGGGAGAACGCTTGATAACGCATTTATTATTTTAGACGAAGCGCAGAATACGACGCCGGCGCAGATGAAAATGTTTTTAACGCGCATTGGCTTTGGCTCTAAAGTCGTGATTACCGGAGATTCCACGCAAAAAGACCTGCCGCCCGGCACAAAATCCGGACTGGACGTGGCGCTTCGCGTTCTTTCAAACGTAAGCGAAATTGGAATCTGCGAGCTGACGGCAAACGACGTTGTGCGCCATCCGCTCGTGCAAAAGATTGTAAAAGCCTATGAGGACTTCGAACGGAAACAGGAGAGCCGGACGAAGCAGACAGGCAGGCGGGTGAGGAAGAAATGATGGAACAGAAGATGCCATTTCAGCGGTTTCGAAATTATCTTGGGATTGCGGGAACGACTGTTTTCCTGTCGTTCTTTTTTCTGTACCGAAAAGGCATGTCTTTGGATGATACGCTGACGTTTCTTCTGTTGGATCTTTTGTTTCTGTCCGTGCTGCTTTATGCGCTGGAAAGCAGCCGTCTGCATCATGCGATCGGAAGCAGCGCAACCAATCGGTACGACGGCATTTTCAAATGGCATGCGCTCGTTTGTCTGCTTGCGGCGGGCTGTTCATTTCTGCCGGAATTTACATTTCCGGCTGCATTTGCATCGCTGTTTTTAACGCTTGCGTCAAATGCGGAGATCGGAATCGGCTTAAGCACGTTTTCCGCTGTTCTTTTATGCGCCGCCACAGAACGGACGTTTTATGAAATGGCTGCTTACTGCCTGTTGTCCTTTTTCGGCGCGCAGATGGCAAAGGCGATGCATCATGCGGAAAGAAGGCTTTGGGGCTGCGTCATTTTGTATGCCGTATCCGTCAGCGTGCCGGCCCTGTTTTCCTATCTGGCGTATGGCGCCTGCCGCATGCTTTCCATGCTTGTCAACGGCATGACCGGCGCGGTTTTTCTTTTGCTGATCCGACTGCTTTTGGACAGGCTGTATGACAAAATCGACCATGAGGAATGGGATTCTTATGAAAGCATCGTCCGTGAGGATTATCCGCTTGTCCGGGATATCAAAAAATATTCAATGGCAGAATACGTGCATGCGATCAAAGTGGCGACGGTCGCCGGAAAATGCGCGGCGGAAATCGGGGCGGATGAACTTCTGGCGACGGCGGCGGGCTTTTATTACCGGCTGGGCATTCTGGAGGGAGAGCCGTTTATTGCAAACGGCGTCAGGCTTGCCTGTGAAAATTGTTTTCCGGAGGCTCTGGTGCAGATTCTTTCGGAATATAATGGAGAAGAGCGCTTGCCCTCGTCGAAAGAGTCTGCTATAGTACATATGGTAGACGCCTGTATCAAACGAATGGAGCTGTTAAGCGCCGGAAATCTCTCTTCATCCTGGAATCAGGACATGGTCATTTATCAGACGTTAAATGAGCTTTCCGCTTCCGGCATTTACGATGCGTCCGGCGTCAGCATGAATCAGTTTTTAAAAGTCCGGGAATTACTGGTGCGTGAGGAGATTGGATATGACAGTAACGATTGAAGCGGAGACGACGCTGCCGTTTGACTTTGACTGCTTTTCTCTTGCCAGGGAAGTGATCGCATATGCGCTTGCGCAGGAAGGGTTTCCGTATGAGGCGGAGGTTGGCCTGTGCCTGACGGACAATGCGTCCATTCAGCGCATCAATCGGGAATACCGAGATCTCGACCGGCCTACGGACGTGTTGTCGTTTCCCATGCTGCAGTATCCGTCGCCCGGTGATTTTTCTGTTCTTGCGGAAGAAATGGAAGGAAATTTCAATCCGGATACAGAGGAAGCGCTGCTGGGCGATATTATCCTGTCTGTCCCAAAGGTGTTGGAGCAGGCAAACGCGTATGGACATTCGGCCAGGCGGGAATATGCATTTTTAATTGTACACAGCGTGCTGCATCTTTTGGGATACGATCATATGACGCCGGAAGACGCCGCATGTATGGAGCAGAAGCAGGAAGCGATTCTGACTGCAATGCACATTGTAAGATAACAGGAGGGTAAAGAATGAAACACATGAAAAAAGCGATTTTATTTGCAACAGTCTGTCTGATGGCGTTTTCCGGATGCGGAAAAAAAGAAGAGCCGGAGCAGACGGCAACGGAAGAGATGACGGAGATTGTCGAAGCGACGGAACCGGAAGAGGAGCTTTTGCCGGAACCGGAGACGGAAGAGCCTGTGCTGACCGACGCCAATCGCAATCCCTTAACGGGAGAGCCAATGGATGAAGCGATTGCCAGACAGCGTCCCGTTTCCTGTATGATCGGAAATACGACGGACGCGATGCCGCAGTATGGCACGAGCGCGGCCGACGTTTTGATTGAAGCGCCGGCGGAAGGCGGTTTGACAAGGCTGATGACGCTCTATCAGGATTATGCAAATCTGCCGAGCATTATGTCGGTGCGCAGCTGCCGCCATTATTATGCATATCTGTCCAATGAATTCGAAGCGATTTACGTACACTATGGACAGGCTATCTACGCAACGGAGATGCTCAAAAGCTGCGATGATTTAAACGGTCTGGACGGAGACCTTGCCGACGTGACATTTTTCCGTGACAAGTCCCGCAAATCGCCGCACAATGCGTACATCAACGGAGAAAGCATTATTGCCGGAATCGAAAAGCGCGGATATCGGACGGAGCATGGCGACACGTATCGGAACCGTTACAGCTTTGTCGACGCGGACCGTACGCTGGAAAACGGAGAAGAAGCCGTCGTTGCAGAACCGGGCTATACGGTAAACAAGCCGTGGTTTGTCTACAATCCGGATACGGGCCTGTATGAGCGCTATCAGTATAAAGCAAAGCATGTCGACGGCGGATCGGGCGAGCAGCTTGCATTTAAAAACGTCATTTTCCAGGTGTGCGATTATAAAATGGAGCCGGATGGAAAATATCTGGATGTAAAAACGGCTTCCTACGGCGGAACCGGGAAATATATTACAAACGGAAAGGCCATTGACATTACCTGGGTCAAAGAAGTGGAAGACGGCATCGGAACGTATTATGACGCAGATGGAAACGAATTACAGCTCAATCCCGGCAAAACCTGCGTCTGCATCGTTTTAAATGACGCGGAGGATAAAATCGGGATATATGGAAGCGAATCAGAATTTGAAAGCTCCAGAAATTAAAGATTATATGGTTTAAATACCGGAAAAATGCGAATACTCTGACTGGTGATGAGAATGAAAAAAGTCAATGTCATTCGCATTTTTTCCGTTCTTACGGTTTTATTTGCGATTGGATGCTATCAGATTTTAAACGAAAACGAGAAAAACGATCTGCCTCTGGAAACAGAAACGCAGGAAGCTCTGGCAGAGGAGGAGGGGATTTCAGAGCCGGAAACAGAGCGTGCGGCCGTTCCGGTCAGTCAGGTGATCGAGTATAAATTTGTGATCGTAGAAGAAGGCGATTATCTGACGGTATATTTTGCGGATAAAACGACGGTGTATGAATATACGGACATCCGGTATTCCGATCTGGAGGATACGCTGCGACAGAAGATTCGGAAAGGGTACTGGATCGAGGATGAGGACGCTTTGTTTGGGTTTTTGGAGGATTATAGCAGTTAGGGAAGGGATTCGTTTTCAGATTGTTTTCTGGCGGAGTGCGTTGGCGGGCGCGCCGAAAGCAAATACATTTGTCCACGCAGACACGCTTTCGCTCTATAAGTCCGTAGCGGTTCTAAACTCGAAAAAACCTCGTTAAGAACCGACGGACTTATAACGGTCTGGATGGACAAATGTATTTGCTTTCGGCGCCGGAACACTTTGAAAGGCCGAAGGGAGGTGGAAGAGAAGATCTGAAAAGATTCGGCGTCAGTAACGGGAAGGAGATGATTTCGATGGCGAAACATCTCAGAAGGGAGAATGAAATGAAGAGCAGGAAAATGAGAGGTATGCGGCGTATTGCAGCGGCTGTCGTTGCATTTGCGCTGCTTTTAGCGATGCAGGGAACGGCTGCGCGGGCAGAAACGGTGAGACGAACAGATGAGGCAGACAGCGCGAAAGCGGCGGATGCAGAAAACAGGACGCCGACAAATCCGGTGCACCATTGTACGAAGCGGAATGACGGGTCGGATAAGACGGACTTTAGCTATGTGTATTTTGGAAACTATCCACAGACAGAAGTCATGGGAAGCACGCTGACGGAAGCGATTACAGGAGCCTCGTATGACGCGAATGGAGATGCGTGGGTGAATGGGACAAAGTACCGCAGGATCAGTAAAAGCGATACAAACTATGATGGCTATTTTGGAGACAGCGCCTATCGCTATTTCAGATGGGAGCAGATAAAATGGCGCGTGCTGGAGAATGACGGAAGTGCGCTGTTTGTCATGGCGGACAAGGGGTTGGACTGTAAGAATTATCATGATCCGGGAGATTCCATAACATGGGAAGGCTGTACGATTCGGAAGTGGTTGAACAACGACTTTTATAGAATGGCGCTTAACAGTGGCGAACAGGGAGCGGTTGTAGAGCGGACGATCGTAAATGACGATAATCCGAAATATGGTACGGAGGGCGGCAATGATACAGAGGATAAGGTGTACCTGCTTTCTATCTCAGAAGCAACGAATCCGGCATATGGATTTTGCGAAGGTCATTCTGTAGATTCGGTTAGCCGAAGAGTAAAAGCAAGTGATTATGCGCATGCAAGAGGGAGCATTATAGACACAAGTACAGGTTACGAGGGCAACTGCTGGTGGGGACTGCGCTCTCCGGGCGACTACACGTTTACTGCTGCGGTTGTCACTTCCTACCACGGCATCCCTGGCTATGGCACAGAGGTCAGCGTCGCTAATTATGCGTGTGTGCCAGTCTTACATATCAGTCTGTCATCGGATCTCTGGACGCCGGCAGAGGGACCTGCATCTCCCAATCCGGACGAAGGAGATTCGCCATCTGACGGGGACACTGTTAAACCGCCCGTTCCGCAGCCATCTGACGGCGCACCCTCTGGCGTCACAGGTACGGATGGAGGAAACGCGCAGACTGACGCGCCAAAAGCGACGGCGTTGCAGGGAAAAATCAAATCCCGGAAAAAAGGCGTCCAGATCAAATGGAAAAAGCAGCCTGACGCGGCAGGGTATCAGATTCAGATCGCAGGAAACAAAGCGTTTCCGAAAAAAGGCACGATCACAAAAACCGTGAAGAAGCCGTCTGTGACAAAGCTTACGGTTGGAAAGCTAAAGCCCGGCAGGAAATACTACATCAGAATCCGAACGTATCAGACGGTAAATGGGAAAACCGTATATTCCGCATGGTCAAAAGCCAAAAGCGCGGTAACGGGAAAATAGTGCAGGACTGCGTTTTTTGTCACGCTCCGGTTGATTCTTTCTGCCTGATATGGTAAAATTATCAGACAGAAAACACAGGCAGAACAAATGGAAAAGGTGTCAGATTGAAAACAGTCATTGTGATCGGCGGCGGCGCGTCCGGGATGATGGCGGCCGTTGCGGCGGCGCGTCATGGAGCGGCCGTTACGATTTTAGAGCATACGGACAGGGTCGGCAGAAAGCTGCTTTCGACCGGAAACGGAAAATGTAATTACACCAATCAAAAGCAGGGCCTACGCTTTTACCGGGGCGAAGACCCTGCCTTTGTATTGCCTGTTCTAAAGCAGTTTGACGCGGAGCGGACGATGGCGTTTTTCAGAGAGCTTGGTATTGTGGCGAAAGAACGAAACGGTTTTATCTATCCGGCAAGCGGACAGGCGTCCTCCGTACTGGACGTTTTGCGCATGGAGCTGCGGCGGATGGGCGTTACGGTTGTAACGGGGTGTGCGCCGCTTGCGGTAAAGCGGAATGCGGACGGCTTTTGGATTTCGGCGGCGGATGGGAAGGCCTATGCTTCGGATAGCTGCATTTTTGCCTGCGGCGGGCTGGCATTTCCCAAATCCGGCAGCGACGGAAGCGCGTTTTCTTTGCTGAAATCGCTGGGACATAGCTTTACGCCGGTTGCGCCGGCGCTGGTCCAGATGACGGCAAAGCAGTCGTTTTTTAAATCGATTGCAGGAGTTCGTGCAGACGCTGCGGTGCATTTATGGATTGGTGGCAAATGGATTTGCTCAGAGCGGGGAGAAGTGCAGATGACAAAAGACGGCATTTCCGGCATTCCATCGTTTCAGGTCAGCCGTTACGCATCGTATGCCCTGCAGGAAGGGCGGCGCGTACAGGCGGAGCTGGATTTTGCGCCCGACTGGTCCAAAGAAGCGCTGCAGGAGGAGCTGCTTGCCCGTTTTCATCGAGACGACGGCAAGACGGCGGGGGAAGCGCTGGTCGGATTTTTTCCGGGGAAACTGATTCCGGTCGTTTTGAAAGAATGTCGGATTGCGCTGCATGATCCGGCGCAGGACGTTTGCAAAGAAGCGATCGGGACGCTTGCCGGTCTGTTAAAGCGGATGCGCATTGACATTACCGGGACGGCAGGCTTTGACAAAGCGCAGACGACGGCCGGCGGCCTGCGCACTGACGAGTTTTTGCCGCAGACGCTGGAATCCAGACGGGTGCGCGGATTGTATGCCGCGGGGGAGGTTCTGGACGTGGACGGCATGTGCGGCGGCTACAATTTGCAGTGGGCGTGGTCGTCCGGGTACGTTGCCGGCATGCACGCCGCAAAGGAGGACGTATGATACAGGTGCAGCAGCTTTCGCTTCCCGTTACGCATACCCAAAAAGAGCTGGAAGAGAAGATTTGCAAAACGCTTCGCATAAAAAGAGAGCAGATTTTCGATTACCGGATTGCGCGGCAGTCGATTGACGCGCGCAAAAAGAAGGACATCCGCTATCGCTATACGATTGAACTGGATACGGCGTCCGATCAGAAGATTGTAAACCGGCTGCATCACGATACGGTCCGGTATCTGGAAAAGAAATGCTATTCTTTTTCCGTTACCGGAACGAAGCGGATGCGGCATCGTCCGGTGATCGTTGGAAGCGGCCCTGCCGGGCTGTTCTGCGCCTATCTTCTGGCAGAGCACGGGTACGCGCCGATTGTGCTGGAGCGCGGCAGGACGGTAGAGCGGCGGAGCATGGACGTGGCGCGCTTTTTTCAGGACGGCGTGTTGGATGAAACGTCGAACGTGCAGTTTGGCGAGGGCGGCGCGGGCACGTTTTCCGACGGAAAATTAAACACGCTCGTCAAAGACGCATGCGGGCGCAGCCAGAAGGCGCTTTCCATTTTTGTCGCGCACGGCGCGCCGAAGGAAATTCTTTACGAAGCGAAACCGCATATCGGAACGGACCGTTTTACGTCCATCCTTCCTTCCATCCGCA
Source organism: uncultured Roseburia sp. (assembly GCA_947647505.1). GTDB lineage: Bacteria > Bacillota > Clostridia > Lachnospirales > Lachnospiraceae > Roseburia_B. Next base: position 11,305 of record CANSKO010000011.1, read on the forward strand.
GCAAAATCACGGCAATGGGAGGCTCGTTTTTGTTTGAAAGCTGCATGACGGATTTAAACATTCAAAATGGCGCGCTGCGTGCCGTTGAGATCAATCACAAAGACTGGCTGGACGCCGACGTTTTGATACCTGCTATCGGGCACAGCGCAAGAGATACGTTTGCCATGCTGCATGCCCGCAGCGTTCCGATGGAGGCGAAAGCGTTTGCCGTCGGGCTTCGGATTGAGCATCCACAGGAGATGATCAGTCAGAGCCAGTATGGAGCGATGGCGGTCCATCTGCCGCCGGCGCCGTATAAAGTGACGGCGAAGGGGACGGATGGCAGGGGCGTATATTCGTTTTGCATGTGTCCCGGCGGATATGTCGTCAATGCGTCTTCCGAATGCGAAAGACTGGCCGTAAACGGCATGAGCTTTTCCAGACGGGACGGCGTCAATGCCAACAGCGCGATTATCGTTTCGGTTACGCCAGAAGACTTTGCGCAGGAAGGGCCGCTTGGCGGCGTTGCGTTTCAAAGAGAGCTGGAAGAGCGGGCGTACCGCCTGTGCGATGGCGCCATACCGCAGCAGCTTTACGGGGATTTTAAACGCAAGAAGCCAAGCGTCGCTTATGGCGCAGTAGCGTCCGCCACCTGCGGCAGAGCGCAGCCTGGCCCGGTGCATCGTCTCTTAAACGATGCGCTGTATACATCGTTTTGTCTGGGAATGGAACAGTTTGCACGTAAAATACCGGGATTTGACCGGGAAGACGCCGTGCTCTCCGGTATAGAAAGCCGGACGTCATCGCCCATCCGCATTCCAAGAGGCACAGATTTTCAGAGCGAAATCAAAGGCGTCTATCCCTGCGGAGAGGGCGCGGGCTATGCGGGCGGCATCTTATCGGCGGCGATGGACGGAATGAAGGCGGCGGAAGCCATTGCAGCGGCTTACCGGCCCGACCGGTCAATCGGATAAAGGGAAGGAAGAACGAATTTGAGCGATTATTCACCAATGATGCAGCATTATCTGGATACAAAAAAAGAATACGACGACTGCATTTTGTTTTACCGGCTGGGCGACTTTTATGAAATGTTTTTTGAAGACGCCAAAACAGCTTCAAAGGAGCTGGAGCTGACGCTGACGCAGAAAAGCTGCGGCGCAAAGGAGCGCGCGCCCATGTGCGGCGTGCCGTATCATGCCGCGGAGGGCTATCTGAATAAGCTGGTCAATAAAGGCTACAAGGTCGCGATCTGCGAGCAGATGGAAGACCCAAAGACGGCGAAAGGCATCGTAAAGCGGGAAGTCATTCGCGTCGTTACGCCCGGCACGAATACGGACAGCCAGGCGCTGGACGAATCCAGAAATAATTATCTGATGTGCATTGTCTGCATGGCGGATCAGTTTGGCGTTTCGATCGCAGACGTAAGTACAGGCGATTATTTTGTAACGGAGACGGAGACGGAAGCGAAGCTGATGGATGAAATCTGCAAATACAGCCCGGCGGAAATCGTCTGCAACGAGTCTTTTTTTGTGAGCGGACTGGATTTCGAAGAGATGAAGCATCGGCTGCATATCTGCATACATGCGCTGGACGCCTGGTATTTTGGAGAGGAAACGGCCATCGGGACGCTCAAAGAGCATTTCCATCTGCACAGCTTAGACGGCGTTGGCCTTTCGGATTTCCCCTGCGGCGCTGTCGCGGCCGGCGCCCTTTTGCGCTATCTTTATGATACGCAGAAAAATTCGCTGTCCCATATGACGACGATTCGCCCGTATGCGACCGGAAATTATATGTTGATCGACAGCTCTACAAGGCGCAATCTCGAGCTTGTGGAAACGCTGCGGGAAAAGGCAAAGCGCGGTTCCCTTTTGTGGGTTTTGGATAAGACGAAGACGGCAATGGGCGCGCGTATGCTCCGTTCTTATATTGAGCAGCCGCTGATTGAAAAAAAGCAGATTGAAAAGCGGATTCTGGCAGTGGAGGAGTTAAGCGGCAATCTGATGGCGAGAGAGGAACTGCGGGAATACTTAAACCCGATTTACGATCTGGAACGGCTGATGGCGCGCATTACGTACCAGTCCGCAAGCCCGAGGGATTTGATTGCCTTTAAAAACTCCATCCGCATGCTGCCTCTGATTCAGCAGCTTCTGCATCAATTTTCTTCTCCGCTGCTTTCCGGCATCGCAGAGGGCTTTGACGCGCTGGAAGATATCTTTCATACGATTGAAACGGCGATCGCGGAAGAAGCGCCTTTGCTTTTGCATGACGGCGGCATTATAAAAGAAGGGTATCATCCGCAGGTGGATGAGCTGAAGCGGGCCAGGACGGAAGGCAAGACATGGCTTGCGAATCTGGAAGCGAAAGAACGGGAGCAGACCGGAATCAAAAACCTGAAAATCAAATATAACAAAATTTTCGGCTATTATCTGGAAGTGACCAATTCATACAAAGATCTTGTGCCCGATTATTTTACAAGAAAGCAGACGATGGCAAATGCGGAGCGCTATGTGACGCCGGAATTAAAGGAGCTGGAGCAGATTATTCTGGGCGCGGAAGACAAGCTGACGGTTCTGGAATATGAGCTGTTTTGTTCTGTCCGAAAAGCGATTGCAAACGAAGCGCACCGCATTCAAAAGACGGCAAAGTCCATTGCAAAGCTGGACGTTTTCGCCTCGTTTGCCCATGTCGCGCAGCAAAACGGCTACTGTAAGCCGAAGCTGAATGAAAAGGGCGTAATCGACATCAAAGGCGGCCGCCATCCGGTCGTAGAGCAGATGCTTTCCAATGATATGTTTATCCGCAATGACACAAGCTTAAACAACAGCAGACAGCGCATTTCCATTATTACAGGCCCTAATATGGCAGGAAAATCGACGTACATGCGTCAGAGCGCGCTGATCGTGCTGATGGCGCAGATTGGAAGCTTCGTCCCGGCCGACTCCGCTAACATCGGCATTGTGGACCGGATTTTTACCCGCGTCGGCGCGTCGGACGATCTGGCGAGCGGACAGAGCACGTTTATGGTAGAGATGACGGAGGTGGCGAATATTTTAAGAAATGCTACGGCAAATTCACTGCTTGTTCTGGATGAAATTGGCCGTGGGACGAGCACGTTTGACGGCTTAAGCATTGCGTGGGCCGTTGTGGAGCATATCAGCAACCCAAAGCTTCTGGGCGCAAAAACGCTGTTTGCCACGCATTATCATGAGCTGACGGAGCTGGAAGGAAAGCTTGACAATGTCAATAATTACTGCATCGCCGTCAAAGAAAAGGGCGATGATATTGTATTTTTACGGAAAATCGTGCCCGGCGGCGCGGATAAAAGCTATGGCATTCAGGTGGCGAAGCTTGCGGGACTGCCGGAATCCGTTTTAAAGCGCGCCAGAGAAATCGTAGAGGAATTAAGCGCAAACGATATATCGGATTTTGCCAAAAACATTTGCGTGGACGCTCCTTCCCGAAAGAAGAAAGCGGCTCCGGACGAAGTCGATCTGACGCAGATGTCGCTGTTTGACACGGTAAAGGACGACGACATTATTGCAGAACTAAGAGGCATCGACATCAGCCATCTGACGCCGATTGAGGCGATGAACCGGCTGTATGAATTGCAGAATAAGGTCAGAAACCGGTGGCAGGGGAGGGAATGAAATGGCAGAGATCAGACTGCTTCATCAGGAAACCATCGATAAAATCGCGGCGGGAGAAGTCATCGAACGGCCGTCTTCCGTCGTCAAAGAGCTTGTGGAAAACGCGATGGACGCCGGCGCTGCGGCCATTACCGTCGAAATAAAAGACGGCGGCATTTCCCTGATCCGCGTAACGGACAATGGCTGCGGCATAGAAACGGATCAGGTGGAACGGGCGTTTCTGCGGCATTCCACCAGCAAGATTCGAACGGTGGAGGATCTGCTGTGCGTATCATCGCTTGGATTTCGCGGAGAGGCGCTCTCAAGCATCGCCGCCATCGCGCAGGTGGAGCTGATTACCAAGACAGCGTCTGATCTGACGGGCGTCCGTTATGTGATCGAAGGCTCTGTAGAAAAAGAAAAAGAAGAAATCGGCGCGCCGGACGGGACGACGTTTCTCGTTCGCAACCTCTTTTACAATACGCCGGCCAGACTGAAATTTTTGAAAACAGCCCAGACGGAGGGCAGCGCAATTCATGCGCTCATGGAGCGTCTTGCATTATCCCGACCGGATATTTCGTTTAAGCTGATCGTCAATCAGCAGATGAAGCTGCAAACATCGGGCAATTCCAATCCAAAAGACGTCATTTTTCAGATCTATGGCAGGGAAATTACAGCATCCTTGCTTTCACTGGAAGAACAAAACGACGCATTTTCCGTGACCGGATGGATTGGAGAGCCTTTTGTGTCGAGAGGAAACCGGAATTTCGAACATTATTTTATCAACCGGCGCTATGTCAGAAGCAATCTGCTTGCAAAAAGCCTGGAGGAGGGCTATAAACCGTATCTGATGCAGCGGCAGTATCCGTTTTGCGTGCTGTATTTTACGTTTGACGGAGAGTGCATTGACGTCAACGTGCATCCGGCCAAAATGGAACTGCGTTTTGACCGGAACGAGGAAATCTGTCAGAAACTGTGCGCCTGCGTCAGAAAGAGGCTTGGGCAAAAAGAGCTTATTCCCTCCGTTTCCGTGGACAGAAAGGAAGCGAAAAAGAAACAGGCGCCGCCCGTTTTGCCCAAAGAACGTCTTCCGGAGCCGTTTGAAACGGAACGCCTGAAAAAATATCAAAAAGCCATTTGGCAATCGTCGCCCTATGAACCCAAATATCCCAATCGGCCGAAAGAGGCGGCCCTGACAGCACAGCCTGTGGCTGCGGCAGAGAACGCAGCGGCGGACAGCAGACGGCAGGAAGGAAAAGCGCCGGATGAAACAGCTGTTTTTCCTGCGCAGACGACGCAGTCTTATGTGCAGGAGGAGTTACAATATGAGGGCAGATTTTTATCCAAAGAAGCAAGGAAGCGGCACAGCATACTTGGACAGCTTTTTGACACGTACTGGCTTGTCGAATATGAGGAGAAGCTTTTTATCATTGATCAGCATGCCGCGCATGAAAAGGTGCTGTATGAGCAGACCGTCCGTTCCCTGAAAGAAAAGACGCAGACGACGCAGATGATATCGCCGCCTTTGATTTTGTCTCTGGATCTTCAGGAGGAAGAAGCGTATCATGCGCTAAAAGAACAGCTGTCTGCGTTTGGCTTTGAAATTGAGCCGTTTGGCGGACGGGAATACGCCGTTTGCGGCGTGCCCGGGAATTTCTTTCATCTGAACGCCAGAGAGATTCTGATGACGCTTCTGGACTCGTATGACGGAATCAAAAAGGACGACGCGCCTGCGCCTGTGCTGGAAAAAATCGCTTCCTTATCCTGCCGGGCAGCAGTAAAAGGAAGCCATGCGATGCGCCGGCCGGAAGCGGAGGCGCTGATCGAAGCCCTGTTAGAACTGGAAAATCCATATTTTTGTCCGCATGGCAGGCCTGTCATCGTAGCAATGGACAAATACGAGCTCGAAAAAAAATTCAAAAGGATTGTGTAAAATGAAGCCGCCGTTAATTATACTTGCCGGACCTACCGCCTCCGGAAAAACAGAATTATCCTTAAAACTGGCGCGCGCCGTCGGCGGATCGATTGTTTCCGCGGATTCCATTCAGGTTTACCGCCATATGGACATTGGCTCCGCCAAAATAAAACCGGAAGAAATGCAGGGCATTCCACATTATCTGATCGACGTGCTGCATCCGAACGAGGAATTCAATGTCGTGCTGTTTCAGAAGCTTGCAAAACAGGCGATGGATGAAATATACGCGCAGGGAAGAATCCCGATTCTCGTCGGGGGAACCGGGTTTTATATTCAGGCCGTGCTTTATGCAGTTGATTTTTCAAAAGAAAGCGGTTCTTCTGCCATACGAAGCGAATTGCAGGCCTATGCAAAAGAAAATGGAAACGCCGCGCTGCACAAACGGCTGGAAGCTGTGGACGCTGCGTCGGCAGACGCCATTCATCCCAACAATCAAAAGCGCGTTATCCGCGCGCTGGAATTTTATCTGCAAAACGGCTATCCGATTTCCAGGCATAATGCAGCGGAACGCCAGAAGGAGCCGTTTTATCAGTCTGCCTATTTTGTCTTAAACGACAGGCGGGAGCGCATCTATGCGCAGATTGAACGGCGCGTAGAGGAAATGCTGCAAAATGGGCTTTTAGAAGAGGTGAAGCGGCTAAAGGAGATGGGCTGTCACAAAGGCATGGCTTCGATGCAGGGGCTTGGCTACAAAGAGCTGTTGTCTTATCTGGACGGAGAACTGACGTATGAAGAAGCAGTCCGTCGCATCAAGCTGGATACGAGACATTTTGCAAAACGGCAGCTCACCTGGTTTGGCAGGGAAAAAGACGTAATCTGGCTGCAAAAAGAAGCGTTTTCTTATGATACGGACCGCATGCTTTTTGCAATGCTTGCGACATTGAGAGAAAAGGAGATCCTCTTATGAGAAGCGAACGAATGCAAAAACAATACGAAGCAATGGGAATCTGTAAAGAAGTCTGCGTATTTGCAGACAGAATTGAGGAAACACTAAGCGAGAGGTTTGTGGCGCTGGAAGAAACGGCGGAATACAATCAGATGAAAACGCTTGCCGCCATGCAGAAAAACCGCGTCAGCGCTGAGTGCTTTCAAAGCACAAGCGGCTATGGCTACAATGATCTGGGCAGAGACACGCTGGAAGCCGTTTACGCCGACTGCTTCAAAACGGAGGACGCTCTGGTGCGGCCGCAGATTACATGCGGCACGCATGCGCTTGCGCTTGCGCTGTTATCGAATCTGCGTCCCGGAGACGAGCTGCTTTCCCCGGTCGGAAAACCTTATGACACGCTGGAGGAAGTCATCGGCATCCGTCCGTCAAAGGGATCGCTGGCGGAATACCGGATTTCCTACCGGCAGGTGGATCTGCTTGCGGATGGAGGCTTTGACTACGAAGCCATTCGACGCGCCATTCATGAAAAGACAAAGATGGTAACGATTCAGCGCTCGAAGGGATACGCCGCAAGACCGACGCTTTCCGTTGCGCGGATTGGCGAGCTGATTTCTTTTATCAAATCGATTCGACCGAATATTCTTTGCATGGTCGATAACTGTTACGGAGAATTTGTGGAAGAAATGGAACCTTCCGAAGTTGGCGCAGACTTAATCGTCGGTTCCCTGATTAAAAATCCGGGCGGCGGGCTTGCGTCGATTGGCGGCTATCTTGCCGGAAAAAAAGAATGCATAGAAAACGCGGCGTACCGTCTGACCTCGCCTGGACTTGGCAAGGAGGTCGGCGCATCGTTAAATATGATGCAGTCGTTTTATCAGGGACTGTTTCTTGCGCCATCTGTCGTATGCGGCGCATTAAAGGGCGCTATTTTTGCGGCGAGCCTTTATGAAGCGTTGGGGTTTGACGTGCTGCCGGATAGCAGGGAAAGCCGTCACGACATTATCCAATCCATCACATTTCATCATCCGGACGCGATGCAGGCGTTTTGCAGAGGCATTCAGGCGGCTGCGCCGGTCGATTCCTATGTAACGCCCGAGCCCTGGGCCATGCCGGGCTACGACAGCGACGTAATCATGGCGGCCGGCGCGTTCGTGCAGGGATCGTCGATTGAACTAAGCGCCGACGGGCCGTTAAAGCCGCCCTACACCGTTTTCTTTCAGGGCGGACTGACCTGGCATCACGCCAGATTTGGGATTCTGATGTCGCTGCAAAAACTTTATGAGCAAAATCTTGTTAATAAGAACCGGATGTGTTAAAATGATATGAATGACTTTTCAGAACAGGTCATTTCCTTCTACAGGCAGAGAGTAGAAAGGATATGCCATGAATCATCATTTAACGGTAAAAGAATTGCCGGAATCCGAAAAACCCTACGAGAAATGCTTCCATTACGGCGCGGAGCATCTTTCTGACGCAGAGCTTTTAGCGGTGATCATCCGTACCGGAACGGCAGGAAGCAAGTCCATCGAAGTCGCGCAGAAGATTTTAAGCCGCAGAGAGAAGAGTCTGTTAAACCTTTATCAGATGAACCTTGCGGAGCTGATGGACATTCCCGGCATCGGTAAGGTAAAAGCCATTCAGCTCAAATGTCTGGCAGAGATCACAAAGCGCATGACAAAAGCCGTCAGAATTCGGGAAGTTTCGCTGCAAAGCGCAGAATCGGTGGCCCTTTATTTTATGGAGGAGATGCGTCATGAAGAACGGGAAGTGCTGATGCTGTGCATGTTTGACACGCAGTGCGCGCTGCTTGGCGCGGAAATGATATCGGTTGGAACGATCAACGCTTCTTTGATATCGCCCCGGGAGATTTTTCGACGCGCGCTGCTTGGACAGGCCGCCCATATCATTTTGCTGCACAACCATCCAAGCGGCATGCCGCATCCAAGCATGCAGGATAAGCTTGTGACAAGAAAAGTGCAGGACTGCGGCCAGATGCTTGGGATTACGTTATCGGATCACATTATTATCGGCGACAACCGGTATTTCAGCTTTAAAGAGGAACGTCTTCTGATTTAATCGGACAGATGGAAGGGAGAACTGCAATGAACAACAATATTTACTGCATCGATCTGGGAACCTGCAACATTAAGGTGTTCTGTAAATCAACCGGCAAGATTTTAAATGAGAAAAATACGATTGCCATTGTAAATAAGAACCAGATGTATGCTTATGGGGACGCTGCATATGCGATGTACGAAAAGGCGCCAGAACGCATTCATGTGACGTTTCCGATTGTAAACGGCGTAATTGCCGATTTTAACAATGTTCAGAATATGATTTTTGACTTTTTGGAGGCGCGCGCAAAAGGAAAGGTCCACGGCGCGGAATTTATCGTGGCAGTGCCTACGGATATTACGGAGGTTGAGAAAAAAGCGTTCTTTGATCTCTTTTACAAAAGCAAGGTGAAGCCAAGAAACGTTTTGCTCTGCGAAAAGCCGATTGCAGACGCCGTTGGACTTGGACTGGACGTCAACGAGCCGACCGGCATTATGATCGTCGATATCGGAGCGGATACGACGGAGATTTCCGTGATTTCCCTGGGCGGGCTTGTGTTAAGCGATCTGCTGCATTTTGGCGGCAACCGCATCGACGAATCCATTATCAGCCATATCAAGCGCACCTACAATCTGGTGATCGGTCAGAAGACGGCAAAATCCTTAAAAGAAATGCTTGGCTCCGGACTCGCCGGAAGAGAAGAGAGCATGATCATCGTCGGGCGCGACCTTGTCAGCGGGCTGCCGATTGAGCTGGAAATCAATGCGCAGACCGTATATGAGGCGATTAAGGACAATTTGAATTCCATCTGCAATTCCATCAAAATGATTCTGGAAAAGACGCCGCCGGAAGTGGCGCGGGATATTATTCACTCCGGCATCTATATTACGGGAGGCGGTTCCAGGATTCACAATCTGGACAGGCTGTTTACGGAAATCACGAATATTCGCGTCAATACATGTGAAAATCCCGAGGAGTCCGTTGTGCGGGGCCTGATTAAAATTGTTTCCGACAGCAAGTACAAGCATCTGACTTTTAATATGAAGACAAAAATTTTAAAATAGAGCATTGAGGTAGTTTCATGAGAAGAAAGCCAAAATTCAAGATTCCAGCCAGGCATCTGCTGATTAGCCTTACGCTGTTGTGCGCGATTGCAGTCTATGCCAGTTTTACGATGAATCTGTCCGGAGGACCGCTCAATACGGTTGCAGGCTATGTTTTTATTCCGATGCAGCGGGGAATCAATTCGATCGGATTGTGGATTTCGGACAAAATGGACAATCTGAAAGACTTAAGAGACGTCATGGCGGAGAACAAAGAGCTGAAAGCGCAGGTGGAGGAGCTTACGTCGGAACTGAATACGATTAAGCTGGAGCAGTATGAACTGGACAATCTGCGCGAGCTTTGGGATCTGGATAAAAAATACCCAAGTTATGAGAAAATTGCTGCAAACGTCATTGGAAAGGACCTGGGCAACTGGTTTTCTGTATTTACGATTGACAAAGGGGCCAAAGACGGCATTGAAACGGATATGAATGTCATTGCGGGAAGCGGACTGGTTGGCATTGTAACGGATGTTGGACCCAACTATGCCAGAGTGCGTTCGATTATCGACGATGTCAGCAAGGTCAGCGGCATGGTTGTCTCGACTTCGGACCGCTGCATCGTACACGGCGATTTGCAGGAGATGAACGCCAATCAGGACATTTTGCTGACGGATCTGAAAGATTCCGATGATAAGGCGGCCGTGGGAGATCCCATCGTTACGTCCAACATCAGTGACAAATATTTACAGGGCATACTGATTGGATACATCGGCTCCATACAGATGGACGCCAACAATCTGACAAAATCCGGCACAGTGACGCCTGCGGTGGATTTTGAGCATGTGGAAGAAGTGCTTGTGATACTGGAAAAGAAAGAATCCGGAGAAGAAACGTAACGGAGGGCGCAATGAGACGTAAAATTACGGTTATGCTTATTATTACCATCTGCTTTCTTTTGCAGAGCACTCTGTTTCAGGCGCTTTCCATCGCCTCGATTTCTCCAAATCTTTTGATCATCGTCACTTCTTCGTTTGGATTTATGCGGGGCAAAAAAGAAGGGCTTTTCATTGGCTTTTTCTGCGGCATATTAAACGACGTCTTTTATGGAGGAACGCTTGGATTTTATGCCATGATTTATATGTATCTGGGCTATTTTAACGGACGCTTCCGAAAAATCTTTTTTCCGGAAGACATCAAGCTGCCGATCATTCTGATTACGGCCAGCGACGTCATTTATAACCTTCTGGTTTATTTTTTCCAGTTTCTGTTTCGCGGTCGGTTTGCGTTTCCTTATTATCTGGTCCATATTATTGTGCCGGAGCTTGTGTATACGATTCTTGTAACCATTTTTCTTTATTTTATACTGTTAAAGATCAATCAGCAACTGGAAAGCGCTGAGAAAAGGAGTACAGGTAAAGTTGTTTGATACCATAAAAGAGTTTCTGATTCATTTTTTCAAATCCAGATTGTTTGTTTTATTCGCCGTGATAACGGTTCTTTTTGGCGTTCTGTTGCAGCGGGTATTTGTCCTTCAGATTGTAAATGGAGAAGAATACCTCAAAAACTATACGCTGACAATTGAAAAGCAGCGGGAGCTGAAAAGCACGCGCGGCAATATATATGACAGAAACGGCGAGCTTTTAGCCTATAACGAGCTTGCCTATTCGATTACGATTGAAGACAATGGAAGCTACGATTCCATAGAAGAGAAAAACGAATCCATCAACCATGTGCTGGAACAGATCTTCCTTCGTCTGGATGAAAACGGAGATGCGATCGACAATACGTTTGAAATCACGATGGATGAAAACGGAAAATACGCGTATGCTGTGGAGGGAACGCTTTTACAACGGTTTCTGGCCGACGTATACGGACATTCCCGTACGGAAGACTTAGCTTACAACAAGAAGCTTGGCTATAATGAAGGAAAGGCAAAGCCGAAGGACGTAATGGCGTATCTGCAAAGCGAAGACAAGTTTGGCATCGCCGGACAATACGAAGGCGATATGGCATACCGCATCACCGTTACGCGCTACGCCATGTCCAAAAATGCCTTTCGCAAGTACATTGCCACCTCGATTGCTTCTGATGTAAGCGAGGAAACAGTCGCTTACATCAGTGAGAACGCGGATGTGTTGCAGGGCGTGGAAGTAGCGGTCGATACGATCCGTCGTTATGTGGACAGTAAATATTTTGCCCATATCATCGGCTATACCGGAACGATTTCGCAGGAAGAGTACGACGCGCTGTCAAAAGACAGTGAGGAGTATTCCCTGACGGACGTCGTCGGCAAATCCGGCATTGAGCAGTATCTGGATTTAACGCTGCGCGGACAAAAGGGCACGGAAACGGTATACGTGGACAATCTTGGCAAAGTGGTAAAGACAAAAGAACGCATCGAGCCAACGGCGGGCAATAATGTATACCTGTCGATTGATTCCGAACTGACAAAGCTGACGTACGACCTGCTGGAAATGGAAATTGCCGGTATCGTATACGACAGTATCAAAAATATAAAAAATTACGACGCTTCTTCCGAAACAAGCGCATCCGACGTTATTATACCGATTGACGACGTTTATTTTGCGCTGATCCAGAACAATATTCTCAATATGAATCTGTTTTCCGCGGAAGATGCAAGTGAAACGGAGCGTAGCGTGCAGGAAGCCTTTTTATCCAAGCAGGCGGCCGTTCTGGATGCCATACAGACGGAATTAAATTCGGACGCCGCAGCAGCTTTCGAATCTCTGGAAAACGAAGAAAAGGACTATATTACGCATATTATCAGCATGCTCAAAGACAGGGGAGCGCTTGTAAAGGATAAAATTGATACGGAGGATCCCGTATATGTCCGCTGGAAAAACGGTGAGATCAGTCTGCGGGAATATTTAAATCACGCCATTGCACAGAACTGGATCGACATTACGCAGTTTTCCGTCGATGAGAAATATTCAGATTCTACGGAAATCTATGCCGCGCTGCTTTCTTTTATAAAGGAAGAGCTGTCAGATGATACGGAATTTTCCAAAATCATATACAAATATATGATTCATCAGAATCTGATCAGTGGGACGCAGCTTTGTCTGATTCTGTATGATCAGGGCGTATTAAAATATGACGAGACGCAGGTTGCGGCATTGACAAGCGGCGCAATATCTGCATATAATTTCATACGGGAGAAAATCAAAAATATGGAAATTACGCCGGCGCAGCTTGCGCTGGATCCCTGCACCGGTTCCTGTGTCATTACCGACGTAAGAAACGGCGAGCTCTTAGCCGTCGTCTCTTATCCGGGTTATGACAACAATCGTCTGGCCAACAGCATGGATTCCGCATATTGGACAGGCCTTCAGAACGACCGGTCCAATCCGCTTTATAATTATGCGACGCAGGAATGTACAGCGCCTGGCTCCACCTTTAAAATGGTTGCCGCTACCGCCGGCATGACGGAAGGCGTCATCGACACACAGATGAAGATTCTGGATGAAGGACGATTCACGCGTCTGGAAGAAAACGGACCGAAATGCTGGATTTATCCTTCCTCGACGCATGGACAAATCGACGTATCGGAAGCGATTCGCGATTCCTGTAACTATTATTTTTATGAGACAGGCTATCGGCTCAGCTTAAACGGCAGCGTATTTCAGGAGAAAAAGGGAATTGAAACGATACAAAAATATGCTTCCATGTATGGACTGAATGAGACGACAGGCATTGAAATCCCGGAGAACGCGCCTTTAGTGGCGGATGAATATCCGATTACGGCTTCCATCGGCCAGAGTAATCATAACTATACGACGGTGCAGCTTGCGCGCTACGTAACTGCCGTTGCCAACAAAGGAACGGTTTACCGGCAGACGCTGTTGAAAGAAATAAGGGATTCTGATAACAAAACGACGCTGGAAACGTATGCGCCTTCCGTTTTAAATCAGATCGACGTCCTGAATGCGCAGCAATGGGACGCCATTCATACGGGTATGCGCATGATGGCGGAGAATTCCACAAGCTTTAAAGATTTTTCTATTGCAGTAGCCGGAAAGACCGGTACGGCGCAGCAGGTGACGAACCGTCCAAACCATGCGCTGTTTGTGGGGTTTGCGCCATACCGCAATCCCAGAATTTCCATTGCAACCCGTATTGCTTATGGATATACGTCGCATAACGCTTCGGATATCTCAAGGGATATTTTATCCTGTTATTTTAACAGAGGAAGCGCAAAAGAGCTGATAAACGGACAGGCAAAGGATGTAAACGGCGGTTCAAACAGATTTACAGATTAACAGACAGTTTGCAACAGGAGGTAGGATATGGCACAGCCGGTTATTATGAAAAGTAATAAATATGGCATCATTCTTATCCTGGACCCGGAAATTCCATTTCAGGAGCTTCTTGGCCACATAACGGATAAGTTTCTGGAATCGGACAAATTCTTCAAAAATGCGCATATGGCGCTTTCGTTTGAAGGAAGGACGTTATCGGCGGAAGAGGAATATCAGATTCTGGACACCATATCGCAAAAGACAAGCATTCATGTCATATGCGTCATTGACAGTGACAAAGAGCGTGAACAATATACAAAGCAGAGAGTGGAACAACAGTTAGAAGAAGATTCCGGCAATACCGGCAGATTTTACAAAGGGACGCTTCGTTCCGGGCAGGTGCTTTCCTGTGAGACAAGCATTATTATCATTGGAGACGTCAATCCCGGAGCGAAAATCATCTCCGGCGGCAATATTGTCATTTTGGGCGCATTAAAGGGTACGGCCTGCGCCGGAGCGGATGGCAGTGAAAACTGTTTTGTCGTTGCGCTGAACATGAATCCCGTACAGATCAAGATCGGCAGCATTATAGGCAGAAGCGAGGACAAGGGACTGCTTGCATCCATTCGGGAGCACAAACGTACAACGCCGGAACCACAGGTGGCAAGGATAGCGGACGGCCATATTCTGATTGAGCCAATCACGAAAAATACTTTTAATAACATATAATATCAGGAGGATTGAAAAATGAGTGAGGTTATTGTAATTACATCCGGCAAAGGAGGCGTTGGCAAAACGACGACGACCGCCAATGTGGGGACGGGACTGGCACAGCTGAATAAAAAAGTCGTGTTGATCGATACGGATATAGGCCTTCGGAATCTGGATGTTGTGATGGGGCTGGAAAACAGGATCGTTTACAATCTGGTCGATGTCGTAGAAGGAAGCTGCCGGATCAAACAAGCGCTGATCAAAGACAAAAAATATCCGAATCTTTCCCTGCTTCCGTCTGCACAGACGAGAGACAAAAGCTCTGTGACGCCGGAACAGATGAAAAAGCTCACGGATGAGCTGCGGGAAGAATTTGATTACATACTGCTGGACTGTCCGGCCGGCATTGAACAGGGCTTTCAGAATGCGATTGCGGGCGCGGACCGCTCGATTGTCGTAACGACGCCGGAAGTATCCGCGATTCGAGACGCAGACCGGATTATCGGTCTGCTCGAATCCAATGAAATCCGGCAGACGCAGCTGATTGTAAACCGTCTTCGCATGGATATGGTAAAGCGCGGCGATATGATGACGGTGGAAGACGTATGCGAAATTCTGGCCGTAAATTTAATCGGGGTTGTGCCGGATGACGAGCAGATCGTTATTTCCACCAATCAGGGCGAACCGCTCGTCGGTTCGGACGCGCTTGCAGGAAAGGCATTTGCCAATATCTGCAAACGCATTATCGGAGAAGACGTTCCGTTTTTGGATTTACAAAAGAAAGCATCCGTCTTCGAGCGACTTGCAGGACTGTTTAAATAGAATAAGGGAGGATAAAATGTCATTAGCGGACTTTTTCAGGAAAAAGAACTCCGGCAATATCGCGAAAGACCGGCTGAAACTGGTTTTGGTATCCGACCGCGCCAACTGTTCGCCGGAAGTGATGGAGTTAATTAAAAACGATATTATCCATGTCATATCAAAGTATATGGAAATCGATGCGGAAGGGCTTGACATTCAGATTACGCAGACGGAATCGGAAACGGATAACGGAAAAGTGCCCGCACTGTACGCGAACATCCCAATCAAAGAAATGCACCATTCGTAACAGGCGGGAAGCGCGCTTTGCCCGGATATTATAAAGGAAGGGAATGAACGGATCATTTATGCTGAAACAATATAAGCTCCGAAATTACAATTTCAGACTGATCATTTACGTGCTTGCGCTTACGGGAATTGGAATTTTAGTAATCGGAAGCGCCAAAGAATCCGTACAGAACAAGCAGATACTGGGGCTTTTTCTTGGCGTGATCGCCATGGTGTGCATATCGGTCATGGATTATTCGTTCATTCTGCGTTTTTGCTGGCTGTATTACGCATTGAATCTTGTGCTTCTTGTGCTTGTAAAAGTAATGGGAGACGGCGCAAACGGCGCTACCCGGTGGATCGAAATTGCGGGCATACGCTTTCAGCCTTCCGAGCTTGCCAAGATTATTCTTATTTTGTTTTTTTCTTATTTTTTCATGAAGCATCAGGAACATTTAAATACGATAAAAACGCTGGCCGCTTCTTTTGTTCTGGTGGGCATACCGCTTGTTTTAATCAAAGAACAGCCGGATTTATCCACAACGATTGTCACGGCGCTCCTTTTTGTGTCTCTTTTGTTCATTGCCGGACTGAGTTATAAAATTGTCGCGGGCGTGCTGGCGATCAGCGTCCCGACCGTTATCATATTCATCAGCCTGATCTTGCAGCCGGATCAGAAGATTTTGCAGGGATATCAGTACAGGCGCATTATGGCGTGGCTGCAGCCGGAAAAATATGCGGATCAGGTGTACCAGCAGCTCAATTCAAAAATGGCGATTGGCTCGGGGCAGCTTTGGGGGAAGGGATTGAACAACAGCCAGATCACTTCCGTAAAAAACGGAAATTTCATAGCGGAACCACAGACGGACTTTATTTTTGCAATCGTGGGAGAGGAGCTTGGATTTGTCGGTTCCGTCGTCGTCATCCTTCTGTTATTTTTCATTGTACTGGAATGTATAATTATGGCAAGAAAAGCAAAGGATATTTCTGGAAGACTGATTTGCTGCGGCATGGCGTCGCTGATTGGCTTCCAGGGCTTTGTAAATATATGCGTTGCGACGGGACTGATACCAAATACCGGACTGCCGCTTCCATTTGTGAGTTATGGTCTGACTTCTCTTGTTACGCTGTTTGCCGGCATAGGCTTCGTTCTGAATGTGGGCTTGCAGCCAAAAAAATATGGAATGGGGGACACATCGTTATGAATATTGGGTTAATTGCGCATGATTCCAAAAAAAAGCTGATGCAGAATTTCTGCATTGCATACCGGGGAATTCTATGCAAAAATACATTGTATGCAACAGGGACGACGGGACGCTTGATTGAAGAAGTGACGAATCTTTCCGTTCATAAATATCTGACCGGCCATCTGGGCGGCGCGCAGCAGTTTGGCGCGCAGATTGAGCAAAATGAAATTGACCTTGTCATCTTTCTGCGGGAGCCTTTGTCTCCCAAATCCCATGAGCCGGACGTTGACAGCGTTGTGCGGCTGTGCGATACGCATAATATTCCGCTGGCGACGAATCTTGCAACAGCGGAGCTGTTAGTAAAATCTTTAGACAGAGGAGATCTGGAGTGGCGTGAAATGTATAAATAAAAAATCCATGGGACTGTTCTTGTCTGTCGGCCTTCTGTTGTGCGCCGGGTGCGGACAGTCTTCTGAAAAAACAGAATTTTCCAATGCATACGATGCATACCATACTTCCGTAAAATATCAGCTGATTCGGTCGGATGACACGTCTTTGCAGGATACGGAGCCTTTTTTTGCCACGGATTACTGCGTATCGGACGGCGTGGATCTTGGAACGGAAAGCACGCATGCCTCCGTCGCCGGCGCAGCAGGGGTCTTTAATCTGGATACCAGAGAAGTCACGTACGCACAGAATCTGTATCAGAAAATGTATCCGGCCAGTACAACGAAAATACTGACAGCGTATCTCGCCATCAAACACGGCGATCTGGACGCTATATATACGGTCAGCGAGCATGCGGCGGATCAGGCGTCGGATTCTTCCGTCTGTAATCTGAAAGCGGGAGACAGACTGTCGCTGCGTCAGCTTTTGTACGGACTGATGATGCAAAGCGGCAATGACGCCGCCATTGCGATCGCCGAAGGCATTTCCGGCAGCGTGGAAGCGTTTTCCGAGCTGATGAACGCAGAGGCGAACGCGCTTGGCGCGGTGGATTCTCATTTTGTAAATCCGAATGGCTTACATAACAAAGAGCACTATACGACGGTTTATGATCTGTATCTGCTGTTTCAGGAGGCAATCCAAAACGATGTGTTTTGCGAGCTGATTCAGACAAAGGAGTATACCGTAGATTATCTGGATGCGGCCGGGATACCGGTTCAGCAGATCTGGAAATCCACAAATAAATATTTGATGGGAACAGAGGATATGCCAGGCGGTTGCACCGTCATCGGCGGCAAAACGGGCACAACCAACGACGCCGGCTACTGTCTTGCGCTGTTAAGCAAAAACAGCCTGGGCGAGCGGATTGTATCCATTGTCATGAAAGCGGATTGCAGAAACAATCTGTATTATTACATGAATGAGTTACTGTATGGATTTTCCAAATCGGAAAATAAATAGCAAATTGTAAGATTTGCAGTTGAATATTCATGCAATTTCTAATATAATAGAATCTATAAAAGGAACGACGTAATCCTTAACAGACGAAAATAACAGGAGGAGACTGCCATGGTTCAAATTATTGCGGGTGAAAAGGGAAAAGGAAAAACAAAATATCTTTTGGAAAAGGTGAATGCTGCCGTGCTTGCAGCAAACGGCAACATTGTATATCTGGATAAAAGTCAGAAACATATGTACGAATTAAGCAACAAGGTCCGCCTTGTCAACGTAAAGGATTTTCCAATTACAAATTGTGACGAGTTTATGGGATTTATCTGCGGCATTGTATCGCAGGATCATGATCTGGAAGAGTTGTATTTAGACAGTTTCCTTACAATTGCAAATATGAAAGACGACGAAATCAGCCATGCGATTGAAAAGCTGGATATTATCAGTGAAAAATATCATGTCAAAATCGTGCTCAGCGTATCCAAAGACAATGAGGCGCTTCCGGAATGCGCGAAGGCAAAAGTCATTCTTTCGCTGTAATGATACAGAATAGAAATCCGGCAAAACGCGCCGTTTGCGCGTTTTGCCGGTCTTATGCGGCTGCGAAATGCGGACGCATTCTGTGTTTCGATCTGCTTTATGCCTGTTCCATGCTTCGAATTCTTCCATATGCGCTTAAGAGATACAGGCCGCCGATCCCTACCAGTCCATAGACAATTCTTGACAGCCAGGTCATGTTTCCAAATAAAAAAGCCACAAGGTCAAATCGGAAAAAACCAATCAGCCCCCAGTTTACGGCGCCAATAATGACTAACGTCAGCAATGCATAATCCAAAGACTTTGAACTCATCCTGCATACCTCCTTTTTGATGCTTCCGACATAGTCTAGTATTCCATGTTTTTTTACGCTTATGCAAAACACAGATTGTTTTCTTTTTGAAAAAGCGCTAGAATGTAGCAAGGCATAAGGGAAAATGCTTTTGATGAATTGTTGCAGCATATGTAAAAAGGCGGTATTACAGTGGCAAAAAATAAAAAAGTGGTTCGTTATCGCAAGCCATTTCATTTAAACATCGGACTGATTGTTTTTGGCATTATTTTTGTTTATATGATGTTTTATTTTTATTCCTATTTTACTTCTGCGCATGTTTCCGTCTATGAGGTCATTCATGGCACGATCGCCGTCAATAATTCTTATACCGGACTTGCATTGCGCAGTGAAGAGGTCATTTTATCGGAATATGCCGGCGAGCTGAATTATTATCGGAGGGACGCTTCCAAAGCGGGCGCCGGAGATCTGATCTATTCGGTAGACGAGGATGGCGCGATTGCCAGGCAGATCCATTCTGCCGGAGAAGACGTATCTTCTCTGGATGAGGAAAGCCTGGACGAGCTGGAAAAAAAAATATCGGAATATTCCAACGGATATCAGCCGGTCAGCTTTTATCAGATTTATACGTTTAAAAATGAACTGAACGCGCAGCTGACCGGCGCATTGCATACCGGCGCGCTGCATTCGATTGCGGACGCTGTAACAGCGGCGGAGGGAAACGCCACGTTTCACAAGGGAAATGCAAAACGAGACGGCATCGTCGTCTACTATACGGATGGATTTGAAGAGGTTGCGCCGGAACAGATTACGGAGGAAATGTTTGATGAGTCCCGCTACAACAGGGTCAATCTGAAAGAAAAAACGAAAATCAACAGCGGCGAACCGGTCTGCAAGCTGATTACCAGAGAAGACTGGCATCTGATGCTTTCCGTTTCGGACGATACGCGCAGACAGCTTGCAGACGCTGCGACGGTTCGCGTCAGATTTAAAAAAGACGGGACAAAGGAAACGGCTCAGTGCCGTATCCTGGAAAAAGAAAACCGGCAATATCTGATGCTGACGTTTTCCAACTCTATGATTCGCTTTGCGAATGACCGGTATGTGGAAGTGGAGCTGCTGTTTGAGGAAGAGACGGGCTTAAAAATACCAAACTCCGCCATTACGACGAAAGATTTTTATACGGTTCCGATGGAATATTTTCAAAAAGGCAACAATTCCAGCGAGCAGGGCATTATGATACGGCAGAAAGCAGGAGACGGCAGGACGACGGACTCTTTTGTAACGCCCAATATTTACTTTGCGACGGAATACGCCTACTACGTGGATGGCGATTCCATAGCGGACGGCGTCACTGTGCTCAAGCCGGATTCGCAGGAGACGTATACGATTCATGAAACTGCAAAGCTGGAAGGCATATACTGCATTAACAAAGGCTATGCCGTATTTCGTCAGATTGATATCCTTTATCAGAATGAAGAATACACCATCATACGAAGCGGGACGGAATATGGCGTATCCCTGTACGATCATATTGCGCTGGATGGCAGCACAGTTACGGAAGATTTGATTATTCAGAAATAAAAGAGGTAGAAGAGATGTTAGAAGAACGTTACAGACAGGTAGAAGAGAGAATCGCAGAGGCGTGCGCGCGCGCGGGACGCAAACGGGAGGAAGTGACGCTGATTGCTGTCAGCAAAACAAAGCCGGCGGCTATGATTTCTGAGCTTTACGCCTGCGGCGTCCGGAATTTTGGCGAAAACAAAGTGCAGGAAATCTGTGAAAAAAAAGAACAGCTTCCATCCGACATACAGTGGCACATGATCGGGCATCTGCAGCGAAATAAAGTCCGGCATATCATCCGGGATGCGGCGCTGATTCATTCCGTGGATTCGTATCGTCTGGCGGAAGAAATCAATATCCAGGCGAAAAAAATCCGACGGATCGTGCCGATCCTGATCGAAATCAACATTGCGAAAGAAGCCTCCAAATTTGGAATTGCCCCGGAGGATGCAAAACAATTTATAGAAGAAATGATGCATCTTGACAATCTTAAAATCCGGGGACTTATGGCAATCGCGCCATATACGGAAGATTCCGAAGAAAACCGGCCCTATTTTCAGAAAATGAAACAATTATCTGTTGACATTGCCAGAGAAAACATTGATAATGTATCTATGGATATTTTGTCCATGGGTATGACTGGCGACTATATAACAGCAATTGAGGAAGGCGCTACGATGGTCCGCGTTGGGACAGGCCTCTTCGGAGCCAGAAAATAATGAGTTAGGAGATTTATGTTTCATGGGAGTACTGGATAAATTTTTAGACGTCATGCGACTGAATCCGGAGGATGAGGAAGATGACTTCTATGAAGATGATTTTTACGAAGAAGAAACTCCGGTGATCAGAAAAAATACACGCAAAGAACGAAAGAGCGAGGAATACGATGAATCGCCTGCCATAAAGACGAAGACGAAGCCATCCACAAAGATCACACCCATGCGGCCGGTGAAGAGACAGGGGGCGAATGGCATGGAAGTATGCGTTATCAAGCCGACATCCGTAGAAGACGCAAGGGAAATTACGGAGACGCTGTTATCGAATCGTACGGTTGTTCTGAATGTAGAAGGGCTTGACATTGAAATTGCACAGCGCATTATCGATTTTACGGCTGGCTCTTCCTTTGCAATCAGTGGCAATCTGCAAAAAATTTCCAACTACATATTTATTATTACACCGGCGTCTGTAGATATTTCGGGCGATTTTCAGAATCTTCTGGATTCGTTTGGCGCGTCCGGACTGCATACGGACCTGTAGGAGGAGTATGAACGAACGGGAAGCCTTACAGATTCGAAAGCGTTTCATTGATTTATCCCGGCAGGCCGATCGGAGATGCATTGTCGCTTTCAGCAATTTTTTAAATGTAAATGAACTGAATATCTTCCATCAAAGCAAAGCGGATCTTGTAACTTCCTGTAAGCTGTCTGGTGGATATGCATGTGCAGAGCGTCAGATGATAGCTTTTATCCCTGATGCTCTTTCTTATGCATGTACGGACGATGCGCTGCCAGACGGATATGCGTTTCCGATTGCCTGTCTGCGCATTTCTCCGGCGCATCCTAAATTTTCCGAAGAGCTGTCGCACCGGGATATTCTGGGCGCATTGATGCATCTGGGCGTAGATCGTTCCCGCATTGGAGACATCAAAACAGACGGAATGGATGCGTATATTTTCTGTGAGACGGGCATTTCCGATTACCTTCTGGATTATCTGACGCAGGTGAAGCATACCGCAGTCAGGGGCGCGTATGCAGATGCGGCGTTTACATTTCAGCAGAAATTTGAGCGTCTGGAAGGAACGGTCGCTTCCAACCGCCTTGACAGCATCATTGCATTTGCCACGGGAAAATCCAGAAGCCAGGGCATTGCGCTCTTAAAATCCCAGAAAGTATATGTCAATGCGGTCACGATCACGGAACCGTCCTATCTTTGCAAAGAAGGAGACATCCTATCCATTCGGGGAACCGGTAAATTCATCTATATGGGAAGCAGCGGAAAAACGCGAAAAGAACGCATGAAAATTACGCTGCAAAAATACGTATAAAAAGGAGACTTCATTATGTCAGCATCGATTCCGGTCACTTACCACGGGGCATTTTGTTACGAGATCTGTCTGGAGCAGGATTTTAAGCGTCTGATCGAAAAACTGGCCTCCATTGGCTGCAAACGCGATCAGAAAGTCTGTATCGTGGCCGATTCCAATCTTGAAAAACTGCATCTTTCCGCGTTGTCAGATGTTGTATCAGCGTATTTTGACGTTGTAATTTCTTTTTGCTTTCCGGCCGGGGAAGCTTCCAAAACGATAGATACGGTGCAGAAGCTCTATGCAAAGCTGATTGAGAACCAGTTTGACCGCCATGACCTTCTGCTTGCGTTTGGCGGCGGCGTGACCGGAGATCTGACGGGTTTTGCCGCTGCGACCTACCTGCGCGGCATCGATTTTGTTCAGATTCCGACGTCGCTTTTGTCGCAGGTGGACAGCAGCATCGGAGGAAAGACGGGCGTGGATTTCTGGCAGTACAAAAATATGGTCGGCGCATTTTATCAGCCCCGTCTGGTCTATATGAATCTTTCGCTTTTGCATACGCTTCCGGCAAATCAGTTTGCCTGTGGCATGGGAGAAATCATAAAGCACGCCTGTATCAAATCGGCCGATTATTTCAATTGGCTGAAAACGCATGCAGACGATATCCGGAATCGGAATCCGCAAATTCTGGAGGAGATGATCGTAAAAAGCTGTGAGATCAAGCGAGACGTTGTAGAACGCGATCCAAAGGAACAGGGCGAACGCGCATTGTTGAATTTTGGGCATACGATTGGCCACGCCGTGGAAAAGCTTTCGGCGTTTCAGCTGCTTCATGGACAGTGCGTTGGCATTGGCATGGCGGCCGCATGCTTTTTATCGTGTCAGTTTGGCAGACTGACAAAAGAAGACTGCGACGCCGTGCTATCGCTGCTGCGTCAGTTTGACCTTCCGGTTTTTGCAGACGGCCTGTCCGATGAGGACATTCTTCTGGCGTCCAGATCCGATAAAAAAAGGATTGCGGGAAAAATCCAGTTCATTGTGCTGGATGCGATTGGCCATGCGCGTATAGAGCCGGATTTAAAGGACGAACAGATTTTGACCGGCATCGCGTTCGTTTCTTCCTGCCATACGACAAAACAGGAAAACCAAATAGGAGAGGAGCCGTAAATGAAAACGAAAAAATTCGGACAGTTGTGCGCAGGCGCATGCTTTGTCATTTTTCTGACGTTACTGGATCAGGCGTCTAAGCTGCTTGCCGTTCGCCATTTAAAAGACGCGCCGTCCATTCCGATTCTTTCCGGTGTGTTTGAATTGTCCTATCTGGAAAATCATGGAGCGGCGTTTGGCATCTTGCAGGGGCAGAAAGCGTTTCTGATTTTGATTACGACAGCCTCTTTTTGTCTGCTCCTTTATCTTTATATCCGCATACCGCAGGACGCCTATTATTTTTACATGCGTCTTGTTCTGGTTTTACTGCTTTCCGGCGCCGTGGGGAATTTCATAGACCGCTGTCTGCACGATTATGTGATTGATTTTTTTTATTTCAGTCTCATTGATTTTCCCGTGTTTAACGTGGCGGATATCTATGTTACGACGGCGGCGGTTTTGCTGATTTTTCTGTTTTTCTTCTATTATAAAGAAGAAGACCTGGATATGCTGTATAAGCAGCTTGCATTTTGGAAAAAGAAAGAAATTGACTGATATGGAAACGTTTACGTTTATCGTGGAAGAAACGGCGGCGGGAGAGCGGCTGGACAAATATCTGGCTTTTAAGATGCCGGAATATACGCGGTCTTTTTTACAAAAGCTTTTGAAAGAAGAGCGGGTGACGGCAGAAGGTAAACCTGCAAAGGCAAACCTGCGGTTAAAGGCGTCTCAAAAAATAGAGATTTCCATTCCGCCGGCAAAAGAAACGGCCATTTTGCCGGAACAGATTCCGCTGGATATTTTATATGAAGATGAAGACCTTTTGATTGTAAACAAACCAAAAGGCATGGTTGTGCATCCGTCTGCCGGACATACGGACGGAACGCTTGTCAATGCGATCTTATATCACTGCAAAGACAGTCTTTCCGGCATTAACGGAGAAATTCGTCCCGGCATCGTCCATCGCATTGACCGGGATACGACGGGCTCTCTGGTCGTCTGTAAAAATGACGAGAGCCATCTGCGCGTTGCGGAGCAGATCAAAGCGCATACGATGACGCGGGTATATCGCGGCATCGTATCCGGAACCATGCCAGAGGCGCAGGGGCGCATCGAAGGAAGGATCGGGAGACATCCGACGGATCGGAAGAAAATGGCGGTTCTCTCAGATAGCGGCAAGCCTGCGGTGACGCATTACAAAACGCTGACGCAATGGAAGCATGCGGCATATCTGGAGTTTCGTCTGGAAACGGGACGCACGCATCAGATCCGCGTGCATATGGCGCATATCGGCCATCCGCTTCTTGGAGATACGGTCTATGGAAGCTCTAAAAATCCGCTGCATCTAAACGGACAGACGCTGCACGCCATGACGATTGGCCTGATGCATCCCAGAACAAACGCCTATCTGGAGGTTACGGCGCCGCTGCCGGAATACTTTACAGATTTGCTTCAAAAATTAAATGAAAATTCTGGTTAGATCTGTACTTTTTTCTAAATAAAGCGTATAATCAGCTATATAGAATATACAAAGTAAAGGTGGAATGTCTATGAGTTATCCGGTTTATACCATAGGAAGAGAATTTGGCAGCGGAGGCAAAGAGATCGGCATGGAGCTTGCCCGTCGGCTTGGCGTCAAATGCTATGACAAGGAGCTGTTAAAGGAAGCTTCCAAACAAAGCGGCTTCTGCGCGGAGATTTTTGAAAATCACGATGAAAAGCCAACCAGCAGCTTTTTGTATTCGCTGGTGATGGATACGTATTCGTTTAGCGGTTATTCGTCCGCGCCTTTTTTGGATATGCCGCTGAATCACAAGATTTTTCTGGCGCAGTTTGATACGATTAAAAAGATTGCGGAAAATGAATCCTGCGTAATCGTCGGACGGTGCGCCGATTATGCGCTGGCGGATTATGCCGATTGCATGAACGTCTTTATCCATGCCGATCTGGATTGCCGTGCGCAGCGGATTGCCGATAAAATGCAGCTTTCCATCAACAAGGCGCGCGACCTTGCGCAGAAAACGGATAAACAGCGTGCAAGCTACTATAATTATTATACAAGTAAAAAATGGGGAAATTCCAGGAGCTATCATTTGACGCTTGACAGCACAAAGATTGGCGTGGATGGATGCGTGGATCTTATACTGGCATACCGCAGGAAGATGGAGGAGCGGGGAGTGAAATAAATCGCAATCCAACTATTCGCAAAAGACAAGTTTAACGAATAGTTAGCAGCATTTACATATACCTCTGGCTTTGGACTGTGCAGATGAGCTGCTAACTAGTTCGTTAAACTTGGTGGTGGGTGTTAATGGTTAGAAGCATTTACATATACCTCTGGCTTTGGACTGTGCGGATGAGCTGGCTAGCTGATTCGTTAAATTTGGTGGGTGGGTGTTACTTGGTTTGGTGATTGATCTGCGACTGTTACATGGTCAGAAAGCGAGGGTTTTTATGCGTACCAGAAGCCGGAAGGTTAATTTTGCCGTATTGATTCTTCTGATGATTTCTTTTTTTATTACCCTGTTTCGGGAAATGGATTTTTACTCGATGGTATATCTTTATCTGTTTTTGGGATGCGCAATCAATGATATTTGCTTTGATGCGCTGGAAAAAGGCGGCGATACCCTGCGGGCCGGATGCTGGGTTGTATTAAATGCTTTGATTGGCGTATTGTTTGGATGCTATCTCTTTTTTCGCAGAGACAGCCAACTGATATCCGGAGCTGTTTTTCTCTGGGCTTTGTTTTGTACACTGCACAGCGCATTTCTTCTGAAAAAGAAGCCGCGGCAAACCGGTCATGGTTCCGATTCGTAGCGGCTTTTGTCTCTTCCTCTTCTTTTCTTTTGGCTATATGGCATCGGAATCCAGTATAATGGTGAAGGGTCCGTCATTTTCCAGATCGATTTTCATATCGGCTCCAAATATGCCGGTTTCTACCGGATATCCTGCCAGTCTGCACTGGGCAATGCTGTATTCATATAATTCGTTGGCCAGTTCGGCAGACGCTGCATGGATAAAGGATGGACGGTTTCCCTTTTTACAGTCTGCATAAAGCGTAAACTGTGAAACAAGGAGAAGACTGCCGCCAACGTCGTTTAAGGACAGGTTTGTTTTGCCGTCTAAGTCTTCAAAAATGCGCATATGCAATAATTTTTTCAGCATTTTGTCTGCTGTTTCTTTTGTGTCTTCTTTGCATATCCCAATAAACACCAGAAAACCTCTGGCAATTTCTCCCGTAATCTTCTCTTCCACTGTAACGCTTGCCTGATTGACGCGCTGTATGATGAATCGCATAGGCTCTTTCCTTTCTGACGAGTGTTGTCGCTGTTTGTAAGTATAGCACAGCATTCAGGATTTTTGCAACGAATTATTGCATTTGCCGACTGGATTTTCATTCTGAAATCCTTTATAATAAGATCGTTCGAACACATTTGGAGAAAGAAAGGTTTGCTTATGAAATTACAGCAGTTGCTCAGTCTGACAAGAAAGGCTGTTGATGAGTATGGCATGATTTTGCCAGGGGATAAAATTGCGATTGGCATTTCCGGGGGAAAGGACAGTCTGGCTATGCTTTACGCTTTGAAGCATTTGCAGCGCTTCTATCCTGCCCCATTTGAACTATGCGCGATTACGGTTCATCTTGGATACGATACGTTTGACCTGAGCCGCATTCGCGCTTTATGTGAAGAGCTTCAGGTTCCGCTTCATGTTGTAACGACAGAGATTGCAAAGATTATTTTTGAAGATCGAAAAGAGCATTCACCCTGCTCGCTTTGCGCGAAGATGCGCAAGGGCGCTTTAAACCAGAAGGCAAAGGAGCTTGGCTGCAATAAAGTTGCCTATGCGCATCACAAAGACGATATTGTGGAAACGATGCTGCTTTCTTTGATTTATGAGGGACGATTTTATGCGTTTGCTCCGGTTACTTACTTAGACCGCATGGATCTGACGGTGATTCGTCCTCTGATGTATGCGGCGGAAGCCGATATCATTGGATTTCAGAATCGTTTTCAGCTTCCGACAGAGAAAAATCCATGTCCGGTAGACGGCGTAACAAGGCGCGCTTATGTCAAACAGCTCTTGCGTCAGCTTAACCTTGAAAACCCCGGCGTAAAAAACAGAATGTTCACGGCCATTGTAAATGGTTCCATTCCCGGATGGCAAAAGAAAGAAGGTTCCCTGTGAAAGAAAAAGCGTATCATGAAAAGGTTGCGATGGAACATGAATTAAAGCTCAGAGAATTGCTGCGGACGCTTCCAAGCTTCTGCCGCGACTATTTTATTGGCATCGGACCGACGACGTCTTCGAGGACGCGTCTTGCTTATGCCTACGATCTGGGCGTTTTTTTTGCATATATGCATGAAAATAATCCGGTTTGCAGCAAACTGGAGGTGGCGGATTTTTCGATTGAACTTTTGGATCAGATTAAAGCGCAGGATATTGAAGAATATTTAAACTGGTTAAAGTATTATGTAAAGGATGATGTGGAACATACGAACAACGAACGCGGCATTTCGAGGAAGCTGGCGTGTCTGCGAAGCTTTTACCACTTTTTTTTCCGTTCGGAGCGAATCGCCACCAACCCTGCGGAGCTTGTAC
Organism: uncultured Roseburia sp.; assembly: GCA_947647505.1. Classification (GTDB taxonomy): domain Bacteria; phylum Bacillota; class Clostridia; order Lachnospirales; family Lachnospiraceae; genus Roseburia_B. The sequence continues at coordinate 39,679 of CANSKO010000011.1, forward strand.
GGATGCCAAAGCTGCATGAAAAAAACATTGTCCGACTGGATGTGGATGAAGTCGCGCTTCTGCTGGATGAAGTGGAATCCGGTGAAAACCTGACGAAACGCCAGAAGGCGTACCATGCGCAGACAAAAAAACGCGACCTTGCCATGCTTACGCTTCTGCTTGGGACAGGTATTCGTGTATCTGAGTGCGTGGGACTGGATCTTTCCGATGTGGATTTTAAAAACAATGGAATTTTGATCCATCGAAAAGGTGGCTATGAATCCATCGTTTATTTCGGAGAAGAGGTGGAGGCTGCATTATCCGACTATATAAAGGAACGGGAGAAAATTATTCCCGCAGAAGGCAGCGCAAACGCCCTGTTTTTATCGATGCAGAAAAAACGAATCAGCGTTCGCTCTGTCGAAAATCTGGTGAAAAAATATGCCGGACTCGTTACGTCAGTGAAGCGCATTACGCCGCATAAGCTGCGCAGCACATATGGCACGGCGTTGTACCAGGAATCCGGCGATATTTATCTTGTCGCCGATGTATTGGGCCATAAAGACGTGAATACAACGCGAAAGCATTATGCTGCACAGGCGGACGAGCGGCGCAGACAGGCGGCGAAAATTGTGCGTCTGCGGGAGAAGTGATTGCGACGTTTCGCTATTCCCCCTGCTTCATGCCATACAGCTTCTCTTCCTTGTAGCTTCGATATGCGCCGTCTTCAATCGCCTGACGGATTTCTTCCATCATTGTGTTGTAAAAATACAGATTGTGAAGCACGCACAGGCGCATGCCGAGCATTTCCTTTGCTTTTAACAGATGCCGGATATAGGCTCTGCTGTATCTTTTGCATGCGGGGCACATGCAGCCTTCTTCAATTGGCCGCATATCTGTGGCATATTTCTGATTGAACAGATTTCGTTTTCCCTGATTCGTATAAACGTGTCCATGCCGCCCATTTCTGGTCGGATATACGCAGTCAAAAAAATCCACGCCGCGCTCTACCGCTTCTAAAATATTGGCCGGCGTGCCAACGCCCATCAAATACGTCGGTTTTTCTTCCGGCAGATGCGGCGCCGTAACGTCTAAAATGCGATACATTTCTTCATGACTTTCCCCTACGGCAAGTCCGCCTATGGCATAACCGTCCAGGTTAAGCTCTGCAATCTGTCTGGCATGACGAATGCGAATGTCTTCATAAACCGCTCCCTGATTGATGCCAAATAAAAGCTGCTCTTTATTGATCGTGCGTTCCATTGCATTCAGACGCTGCATTTCTTCTTTGCAGCGCGTCAGCCAACGGGCTGTCCGATCTACGGAGTCCTGTACATAGGAGCGGTCTGCCTTGCTGCCGGGACACTCGTCAAAAGCCATCGCTATCGTGGAGGCCAGATTCGATTGAATCTGCATGCTCTCTTCCGGTCCCATAAAAATCTTTCTTCCGTCCACATGAGAATGAAAATGAACGCCTTCTTCCCGGATCTTTCGAAGCTTTGCAAGTGAAAACACCTGAAAACCGCCGGAATCGGTGAGAATGGGCCTGTTCCAGTTCATAAATTTATGCAGTCCGCCAAGAGAATGAATCAATGCGTCTCCCGGCCTGACATGCAGATGATACGTATTGGACAATTCCACCTGTGTTTTGATCTGTTCCAGATCTTCGGTCGAAACGGCCCCTTTGATTGCGCCCTGCGTTCCCACATTCATAAATACCGGCGTCTGAATTACGCCGTGTACCGTATGGAATTCCGCGCGCTTTGCCTTTCCATCTTTTTTTAAAATACGATATTCTGCCATAAAAACCTCGTTTCTGTCTGTATTTGATTCAAAAAAGAAAGCTCATGCATAATCTCATGAGCTTTTTCCCTCTTTTGCTTCTTAAATTATAGCATAAACCGAAAAATATGCAACCTTATTGTGATTTAGCGTTATTGTCATGTGAAACTGTTTCTTCAATCAGGCGAACTGCATTGACTGCTCTTCTAACTCCTTGACTATATCAAGGGATAATTCCGTAGCTTCCGCTATTTCCTCTAAAGTCATTTTGCCTAACTTTATTAAATGAACCGCTGTTTTTTTTGCTTTATTTTGTTCCGCCTTTCGTGCCGCTTCATTTCTCATATCTTCCATAATTCTACACATAGTCGCCACTCCTTTCTCATCCTGCTTGTAATATCTTGCTGTTTTAGCAAGCGCTTCATAGTTCATATCATCAGGATTGTTACATGAAAAATCGTGCATTAACTTACCAATTTCATCGTTGCCTCTGTATTTCCCATTAACATATAGGATATGTGAACCGTCGCCAAATAATTCCTTTCCCTCGTTGGTTTCCACATAGCGCCGTATGTGATATATGGATTGATTTTTTCTCATAACATCATTCTCTGTAATAAAAATCACATAGCTGTCGGGAATCTCTTCCGTATCATCTCCGGGTTTTAAGATATGTGCGTCTAACAGACTGCTATTGTATCTTGCCCTTTTTGCGCCTGCTCCTGCGTCTGACCTTTGTATTTCTACGTCAAACTCTTTCTTAGCGCTGTCAACCGCATGAACATCTAAAACAACAGAACGTCCCTGCAAATTTTTCATCATCTCCTGTGTCCGAACCGATTTGATTTTTATATCCTCTCGTCCCAAAACAATCCGTAGTATCAATTCCACACCCTCAAAATTATCTGCAAGGCAAATGGTCATAAAATCATCATCCATATATCTAAGCGCTTTCAGACGCTCCAAATCCTGTTGATGTATCTGCTCCGCTGCATGCAAAAATATCACCTTCTTTCACCCGCTTTCATTATACATCGGACAATAGCTTTTGAAAACTGAATTTTTCGTGAAATTTGCCAGCTGCCATTCTTTCTATTCTCGCTCTCTCCCAAGATATTTCTGCCTCCATCATTTCCCTGATGGTTTCGGCTGATCCTTCCGGGCATCCTGAATGTCCTTCAACCATCCGGATATCATACTCCTCCAAGAGCTAATGGATGATATTTCGTTTTCCCTCTGTCATTTGTACTCTTGACACTTTTCTATTCTAAAGATGAGGACTGCCTTGATTTCATTGGATTACAGGCTTGATTGAATTTTCAAGTCAATATTCAACAAAAAACAACACGGAAAACAATTCACAAAACAGCCGTTACAATACAAGCACAGGCGGTTCATCAAATCATTTTCCGTGTATCATTGTTAAAATGCTTTTATTCAAATTCTACAGATCATAATACATTTTAAATTCCGCAGGATTCGGTATCTGCTCCAGGCGCTTCAGCTCTTCCCGTTTCCGGGCTGTCCAGACTTCAATCAGCCGTTCGGGGAAGACGCCGCCTTTTGTCAGGTATTCGTGATCGGCTTCCAGCGCATCCAGCGCTTCACCCAGTGATTTGGGGAGGCCTTTGATCTTCTTCTGCTCCTCTTCAGACAGCGTATAAAGATTGCAGTCATAGGGACCCCAGCCATGCTCTGCCGGATCAATCTGATGCACGATGCCATCCAGTCCTGCCATCAGAATCGCGGCATATGCATAATAGGGATTGGCCGTCGCATCCGGATTGCGCAGCTCAAACCGTTTCGTCTCCGGCGTCTTTGCATAAGCGGGGATTCGAATGACGGCGCTGCGGTTTGACGTTGCGTAACCGACCGTGACAGGCGCCTCATACCCCGGCACAAGACGTTTAAACGAGTTTGTGGAGGGATTGGTAAAAGCGCACAGCGAAGCGATATGCTTAAGCAGACCGCCGATGAAATAATGCGCCGTACGGCTCAGGCCGGAATAGCCGTTTTCATCGTAAAATAAAGGTTTTCCATCTTTGAGAAGCAGCATGTGGACATGCAGGCCGCTGCCCGCTTCCTGATAAATGGGTTTTGGCAAAAATGTCGCCGTTTTTCCTTCCCTTGCCGCCATGTTTTTGATGATGTATTTGATAATCATCGTATTGTCCGCCATTGCCGGCATATCGTTTAATTCTACCTCAATTTCCATCTGGCCCGGCCCGCCGACTTCATGGTGGTGATATTTTACGGAAATTCCCCAGTCTTCTATCATCATGCACATACGGCTGCGCAGATCATATCCGACGTCCTGCGGCGCAGCCGCGTGATACCCGCCCTTATAAGGCACTTCATAGCCATTATTTCCATCTGTCGCCAGATTACAGTTCCATTCAGCCTGCTTTGCGTCAATCCGATAGCCGCACTGCTGCGGCGTCACCTCATAGCGCGCGCTGTCAAACAGATAAAATTCAAATTCCGGCCCGATCACCATGCGGTCCGCAATGCCGCATTCCTTCATGTATTCGATGGCTTTTAAGCTTACGTTCTTCGGGTACTGGTCGAACGGCTTGTTGGATCCGGCCTCTATCGTGCATACGTTTCCGCACATCGTAAGCGTGGGAACTTCTGCAAACGGATCAATATACGCCGTATCCGCGTCCGGCAGAAATACCATATCGCTCTTTTCCACAGGCGCATAGCCATAGTTCGAGCCGTCAAAGCCAATGCCCTGTGTAAAAACAGATTCTCCGAATCGTTCCACCGGTATCGTAATATGCCGCCATCTTCCATCGATATCCGTCATCTTGAAGTCGATCATGCGGATCTGGTTTTCTTCACATATTTTTTTAATTTCTTTTACTTTCATAAACCTCTTCCTTTCTGATTTTTTATCCAGTTTCCCATTTACATTGCAGCGTTATGCACGATCCTGTAAAGACGCATCCGACTTCCTTCCCGGAAGCTGCTCCCATAAGGGCTTTTTGATTTTTTTACGTGTGATTTCCGCCAGGTCAAGCTTTGTAAAGTCTACAAAATCCGTCCGAACGCGATCGTTGAAAAGATAGCGTTTAAACGCCTGAATCAGCGTATTTTTGGATTCCTCCGCTTCCATGCTGATGAAATCGACGATGCAGATGCCGGAAATATTGCGAAGCCTTAACTGCCTTGCAATCTCCTTCGCCGCTTCCAGATTTACCTTCAGGTGAAAGTCTTCCTTCTTGCTTGCAGCGCTTCCGCCACTGTTGACGTCAATCACCGTCAAAGCCTCCGTAGGCTGGATAATCAGATAGGCGCCGGACTTTAGCCACACGCGGTCTAAAAGCGCTTCCTTTAACTTCGACTTTAAGCTATAAAGCGCCGACAGGGAAAGCAGCGGATCTTCATAAAATACGATCCGGTTCTTAAAAACGCCCGCCGTATCGCAAAACGCCTCTTTTAACGCTTCATAGACAAGCGGATCGTCGGTGACAATCTTCTCAGGCGGCGCAGACAGATGATCCCTTACCGTGGCGATATAGCCGGACGGCTCCTGATACAGGCAGCTATAACAGGTGCGGTGTTGATGCTGCTCATATAACCTATAATATGTGGCGCGAAGGCTCTCGTATTCCGCAAGCAGCTGCGCGTCTTCATACTGCTTTGCGCCGGTGCGCACAATCAGTCCAAACGGCTCTTCTTCTGTCTGTAAAAACAGAGCCTTTAAGCGCCCTCTGGACGCGTCATCCAGCTTTTTTGAAATGCCAAGCCGTCTGTCGAACGCGGTAAGGATTAAGGCGTTGCCCCGTATGGTAATATTCGTTGAAACCATCGGATCTTTTGACTTTATGGCTTCCTTTGCAACCTGTACGACGATCTCATCCTCCTGCGTCAGCCTTCCAGGCCGCGTCTGCCGCGTCATCCATGCGTTTTTCGCTTCTTTTAAAGGCAGATACGTCATCTCACCTGGCGCGATTTCCACAAAAGCGGCCTGAATTTTTTCAGAAATCTGCCGCACTCTTCCGATGTATACATTTCCAAGAATGGATGCAGCCGTCTGCTCTTCACAGGAAACTTCCGTCAGAAGATTTTCCTCGAACAGAGCTGTAATCCGGCAGATACAGCCGTTTATCGTTTCATTCGTAATTACGATCCGTTTATGCAATGTCCTCTCCCATCTCGCCCAAAGACAAAAAGCCGCCGTCCTTTTCCCCATACAGATCGATTCTGTGAATCTGAATCGACAGAGGTTTTAGATCAACCCCCAGGGAATGATAAAACGCTTCCAGTATAAGTTCGGGTTTCACATTTTCTTTGCTTCCGGCGCTGACTTTTAAAGCAAAACAGGGGCTCCCTTCCTCCCTGTATATGCGGGCGTCATAGATCAGCTTTTTTAAATCAAGGGTTTTTTCGCTTTTCTTCGTCTGTTTTGTAATCCAGATCGCATCCTGTCCGTAAAACGCTCCAAAGGCGGCTTCGTGTTCTACCTGAGGCACATCACAGAGCGTTCGAAAGCGAAGCGTATAGTCGGCGGCCGCTACGGCGGACATCGCTTTTTGATCCGTATCGAAAAGCCTTCGGTAAGAAAGAATTTCAATGCCTTCTACCATAACCGCATTCAGTGCGCGTACGGCTTCTTCTGAAGATTTCGTGTCGTTTACCGCAATATCCAGATATTCCCCGTCGCTTGTAACGCCAAGTCCAAGAGGCAATGCAAACGACATAATCGGATGCGGTGAAAATCCGCCGGAAAGGGCAATGTCAATTTCTCCGCGCCGCATGCATTTTTGAAAATACCGCATCAGATCCAGATGTCCGACAAACTTCATGACGCCGTATTTACGGAACTTGATTCGAATTCTCAACGCATACACCTCCCTGATATTTGGCCGCCCCGCAGCCGCTGCATGCCGCCCTGCAATTTTTCGTAACCTCTCCATTCTTTGCACGCGCGTATTCCCGCTTCAGAAACTCCTTTGTCACGCCCGCATCGATGAAGTCCCACGGGAAGCGTTCTTCCGGCGTACGCTCCCTGAGCGTATAAAAATCAGGATCAACGCCCGTTTCTTCAAATGCTTCCATCCAGGCATTATAGTTGAAAAAATCGCTCCAGGCATCAAACAGGCAGCCCTTTTCATAGGCGCGAAGCAGCGCTTTGCCAACCCTGCGGTCCCCCCTTGCCAGAACGCCTTCGAGCACGGTAACGTCCGCTTCATGCCAGTTGTAGCGAATGCTTTTTTTGTTCAGCTGGCCTTTGACTGCTTCCTGCACGGTTTTTGCGGCCGCAATATAATGCTCTCTCGGGTGCATGGCGGCCCACTGAAACGGCGTAAACGGCTTTGGAACAAAAAACGACGTGCTGATTGTAATCTGGCACTTACCGTTTCGATGCTCTTTTGGAATCTCATAATAACGGGCCGCAATCCGATTGGCCAGCTCTGCGATGGCGCACTGGTCTTCCTCCGTTTCGGTTGGCAGTCCCAGCATAAAGTAAAGCTTTACCTTCTGCCAGCCTCCGGCAAACGCTTCCGCCGCACCGTCTAAAATGATCTCTTCCGTCAGCCCCTTGTTGATTACGTCCCGCAGCCGCTGCGAACCTGCTTCCGGCGCAAACGTTAAGCTGCTTTTTTTCACATCCTGTACTTTTCCCATAATATCCAGAGAAAATGCATCAATGCGAAGAGACGGAAGCGAAATATTAATCCCTTTTCCCTGAAATTCTTCCATCAGATACGTGACCAGCTCCTTTAAGCCCGAGTAATCGGAAGAGCTCAAAGAACTGAGAGAAATCTCATCATAGCCGGTATTCTTTAACATCTGATACGCATATGTTTTTAAAACCTCAACGTCCTTCTCTCTGGTCGGCCGATAGATCATGCCCGCCTGACAAAACCGACAGCCACGAATGCAGCCGCGCTGAATTTCCAGCACGACGCGATCCTGCGTCGCCTGTAAAAACGGCGCCAGAGGCTTCTGCGGATATACGACGTCCGTCAATTCGGTTACGACCTGTTTTTCCACTTTGGAAGGAATGTTTGCTTCCGTCGGCGTAAAGTCGGCAAGCGTGCCGTCTGCATGATACGACGCTTCATACAGAGACGGCGCGTAGATGCCCGGAATCTGCGCCGCACGGCGCAGAAAGTCTTTTCGACAGGCGCCGGACGCTTTCCATTCTTTATACAGGTCAAGCAGGGCGTCATAGCTTGTTTCGCCTTCGCCAATGTAAAACAGGTCAAAAAAATCCGCAAGCGGCTCCGGATTATAGGCGCAGGGGCCGCCGCCGATCACGAACGGGTGGTCGGCATTTCTATCCTGAGAGAAAAGCGGAATGCCGGAAAGATCCAGAATCTGCAGCACGTTCGTGTAGCACATCTCATATTGCAGCGTAATGCCAAGAAAGTCAAACGCCAAAATAGCGTCCTGCGATTCCAGTGCAAACAGAGGGATTTTTTTTTCCTTTAAGATCCGATGCAGATCGGGCCACGGCGAATAGACGCGCTCACAGTAAACGTCGTCCCTGCGGTTGAACATATCATAAAGAATCTGAATCCCAAGATGGGACATGCCGATTTCATATACGTCCGGAAAACACATGCAAAATCGAATGTCCACATCGGAAGGGTTCTTGCAGACCATATTGATCTCATTGCCAATATAGCGGGCCGGCTTTTCCACCGACAATAAAATTTCTTCTTCTAACGCTAATCTTTTCATGTTAAAACCTTACTTTAATATAAGCCTGAATCTCCTGTACGCATTTTTCGAAGCCAAGCTTGCTGCTGTTTAAGCAAAGATCATAGTTCCGTGCGTCCGTCCAGTCCCGTCCGGTATAATGCTTATAAAATTCCGCCCGGTATTTATCCGTCTTTGCAATAAACTTTTCCATCTCCGCTTCCGTCATGCTGTTCTGCTCCATTGCCCTGGCAAGATTAAATTCCGCAGATCCATGCACAAAAACGCTGACGACGTTGGGATAATCCTTCAGCACAAAGTCTGCGGCGCGTCCGATGATGACGCAGCTTTCCGTTTCCGCCAGCCGCCGGATGACTTTCGCCTGGTAATTAAACAGATTTTTGGCGGAAACAAAATCACTGCTTTCCGGAGGGATCAGATCTCCCGTGTACAGATCGGTTGACATGCGAAGAAACGGACTGTTTTTCAGCTTTTCATCCATCTGTCGGAACAGCTGCTCATTGATGCCGCTTTCTTCAGAAGCCATTTTCATCAGATTACTGCTGTAATACGGTATGCCAAGCTCTTTTGCGAGCATTTTGCCGACGGTTCTTCCGCCGCTTCCATACTGCCTTGCAATCGTAATTACGATAGGTTCCATGTAAACGCCTCCTATTCCCCAAGATATGCTTTTTTAATCGAGTCGTCATCCATCAGCGTTTTCGCGTCTCCCGAAAGCACAATATTCCCCGTTTCTAAAACGTAAGCCCTGTCCGCAATGGAAAGCGCTTTTTTTGCATTCTGCTCCACAAGAAGCACTGTCGTGCCACTTTTGCTGACTTCTTCTATGATTTCAAAAATCTGATTTACAAGAATCGGGGAAAGCCCCATCGACGGTTCGTCCATTACAATGATTTTCGGCTTTGACATCAGCGCGCGGCCCATGGCAAGCATCTGCTGTTCTCCGCCGCTTAGCGTTCCGGCAAGCTGGTTTTTCCGCTCCTTTAAACGCGGAAAGCGATCGTATACCATTGCGATTGTCTGCTCCATTTCGCCCCTGTCTTTCCTTGTATACGCGCCCATTTTCAGATTTTCGTATACGGTCAGCTCCGCGAAGACGCGGCGGCCTTCCGGCACGTGCGCCATGCCAAGCGATACGATTTTATGCGCCGGAACTTTTGTAATGTCGTTTCCTTCAAACATGACCAAACCGCGTTTGGGAGATAACAGACCGGTAATCGTATGCAGCGTCGTCGTCTTCCCGGCTCCGTTTGCGCCGATTAACGCGATAACCTCTCCTTCGTTTACTTCAAAAGAGATGCCCTTGATCGCCTGAATCATGCCATAATATACTTCAATATTCTTTACTTCAAGCATCGCCATATTATCCGTCCTCCTATTCGCCCAGATACGCTTTGATGACTTCCGGATCGTGCAGCACGTCAGACGCGTCTCCTTCGCAAAGCGCTTCTCCAAAATTTAAAACCGTCAGCTTTTCACAGATTCCGGACACCAGCTTCATATCATGCTCGATCAGAAGAATCGTCATGTCAAACGTATCCCGCACAAAGCGAATCGTCTCCATCAGCTCTTTCGTTTCATTTGGATTCATGCCCGCCGCAGGTTCATCCAGAAGCAAAAGCTTGGGATTTGTGGCAAGCGCCCTTGTGATTTCCAGCTTCCGCTGTTTGCCATACGGAAGGTTTGCCGCAAGCGTATCGGCTTCCTGATCCAGATCAAATACGGATAACAGCTTCATGGCTTTTTCATCCATTTCCTTTTCTTTTTTATAATAATTGGGAAGGCGGAAAATTCCTTCCAACGTCGAATACCGGTAATGGTTATGAAGCCCTGCCTTTACATTATCCTTCACGGACAATTCTTTAAACAGACGGATATTCTGAAACGTTCTGGCAATGCCGGTTTTGTTGATCTCAATCGTCTTTTTTCCAACGATGTTTTCACCGTCTAAGAGGATAATGCCCTCATCCGGCCTGTATACTCCGGTTAACAGGTTAAACACGGTTGTTTTTCCGGCTCCGTTTGGCCCGATCAGTCCATAGAGGCAGCCTTTTTCGATGTTCAGATGAAATGCGTTGACCGCGCGCAGACCGCCGAAGGAGATGCCCAGATTTTTTACTTCTAACAGCGCCATAGCCTAAACCTCCTTCTGCTTTTTGCGTTTGAATTTTGCCGAATGCCGCTCTCTCCATTCGATGGCCTTCGGACTCCAGTTAAACAGCATCATCGCAATCAGTACGACGGCATAAATCAGCATGCGGTAGTCGCTCAGCCCGCGCAAAAGCTCCGGCAGAAGCGTAAGCACGATCGCGGCGAGAATAGAGCCGCGGATATTGCCAATGCCGCCCAAAACGACGAAGACAAGTATCATAATGGACATATTATAGCCAAAGTTTTTGGGCTGCGCCGTCAGCGTAGCCAGATTGTGCGCATAAATAACGCCGCCTACGCCGGCTAAGGCCGCCGATATGGAAAATGCCATCAGCTTATATTTCGTAACATTGATGCCAATGGATTCCGCCGCAATGCGGTTGTCGCGAATCGCCATAATCGCGCGCCCGCTCCTGGAATGAATCAGATTCAATACGATAAAAAGCGTTACCAGAATTAAAATTACGCCTACGGTAAACGTCGAATCCTTCGGCGTGCCCGTAATGCCCTGCGGACCGTTGACAATGACTTCTCCGTCCGGTAAAAGTCCAAGCGAAAGCGAATCCTTTGTTGAAAAATGAAATCCCTCGGAATCCCTTCCGATAAAAAGGATGTTGACGACGTTTTTGATGATTTCTCCAAATGCAAGCGTTACAATCGCAAGATAATCGCCCTTTAAACGAAGCGCCGGAATGCCGACCAGAATTCCGCAAAGGCCGGCTGCCGCCGCGCCGATCAGCAGCGCAAACAGGTAGCGAACGCCCGCGACAGGAATCAGCTCCGCCGTGCATTTGGAAAAAAATGCGCTCGTAAATGCGCCGACGCACATAAATCCCGCATGTCCAAGACTCAGCTCGCCCAAAATGCCAACCGTCAGATTCAGGGAAACAGCCAGAATGATATACGCGCATAGCGGCACCAAAAGCCCCTGCAGAAGGCTTGAGATGGCGCCGGCGGAAGTTAAAATCTGTACGGCCGCAAACAGCGCAATCACGATTGCATATGTAATCAGATTGCTTTTTGTCGTTTTGTTTATTTTTTTCATACGCCTCACCTACACTTTCTCCTGAACATTTTTACCGAGAATTCCGGCGGGCTTTACAAGCAGTATGACAATTAATACGCCAAACACAATGGCGTCCGCCATCTGGGAGGAAATATAAGCTTTTCCGAATATCTCAATGACGCCTAAGAGGATGCCGCCGATAAACGCGCCCGGAATCGAGCCGATGCCGCCGAATACGGCAGCGACAAATGCTTTGATGCCAGGCATCGCGCCCGTATAAGGATTTAAGGACGGATACGAGGAGCAAAGCAGCACGCCGGCGATTGCGGCAAGCGCCGATCCAATCGCAAACGTTAAGGCGATCGTGCCGTTTACATGAATGCCCATCAGCTGCGCCGCGCCTTTATCTTCCGATACGGCGCGCATCGCCTGACCGGACTTTGTCCGGCTGATAAACAGCGTCAGCGCAATCATAATGACAATGCAGGATACAATCGTAACGATGGCTTCTCCCGTAATCGTTAAGGCGCCGTCCATCAGTGTGACCGCCGGGACCGATACGACGGAATCAAAGGAAATCGTATTTGCTCCAAAGATTAAAAGCGCGACATTCTGCAACAGATAGCTGACGCCAATCGCCGTAATCAGCACGGCAAGCGAAGACGCCGCGTTTAAAAGCGGACGGTACGCCACGCTTTCAATCACGATTCCAAGTATCAGGCAGCATACGATCGACAGTAAAACTGCGACGCCAGGCGGAAGCCCTGCGCCTGAAATGGCCGCCATTACGACGTATGCTCCGATCATAATAACGTCGCCATGCGCAAAATTCAGCATTTTGGCGATTCCGTATACCATGGTATAGCCAAGCGCGATAATTGCATACACGCTGCCAAGACTGACGCCGTTAATCAAATAAGATATAAAGCTCATATAAATCCCCCGTTTCCTCTTTCTCCTGAACGTATGGAAAATGTTCTGAGGATGAAAACAGAAGGGTTATCTCAGAAAGATAACCCCTCCGTCTTTTCTACTCTGCATCTTCACCGTTTTCTGTGGCTGCATTATCTTCAACGCTTTCTGCGGCTGCGTCATCTTCTACAACTGCGTAATTGCCATTTGCAATTTTTACGACCATCGGCTCCTTGCTTGGCTCGCCGCTTGCTTCCCAGGTAAGCCCTTTTGCCGTTACGCCGTCAATGGTAATCTGCGTCATCGCCGTTTTCAATGCATCGCATACATCCGATGCGGACAGATCCGGCGTTACATTTCCTGCTTCGATCGCCGCTTTGATCGCATAGATGCCGTCATACGCATCCGCTGCAAACTGGTTTGGCGTCTCGCCGTATGCCGCTTCATAGTCCGTTACAAATTTCTGAATCATTTCATCATCCGACGTTGGCGTGAACGGGCTTAAGAAAATCAGATTGTCCGCCAGAGCCGCGTCAAATCCTTTTACTGCAAGAATGCCGTCCATACCGTCGCAACCAAAGAAAATCGGGCTGTAGTTCATGCCGGCCGCCTGCTTCAACACCAGAGAAGCTTCGGAATAATAAAATGGGAGAAATACCAGTTCCGCTCCGGCGTCTTTCGCTTTTTGCAGCTGTACGGAGAAATCCGTCTTGCTTTCCGCCGTAAACGCCTCTGCCGCTACGACTTCAAAATTCTGATTGGCGGCTTCTTTCACGAACGCTTCGTAAATTCCGGAGGAATATACGTCTGAGCTGTCATAAATCGCCGCAACTTTCGTAGCAAGGTTATGCTCGCCTATGTACTTTGCCGATTCCAGTCCCTGCATCGGGTCGGAAAAGCACACGCGGAATGCGTTTTCATATTTTACGCATTCTACAGCCGTTCCTGACGGCGTAAGCATAAATATATTGTCATCTTTGGAAACTTCTCCGACTGCCACGCAGGGAGCGGAGGTTACGGCGCCAAGAATCGCCTGTACGTCCCAGTCCTTCAACGTGTTGTACGCATTTACAGCTTTTTCCGCGTCATGCTCGTCGTCCTGAAAATTAAAATCAATCTGCGCGCCGTTAATGCCGCCCGCTTCGTTGATCTCCTTTACGGCAAGCTCCGCGCCGTTCTTTACTGCGATGCCATATACTGCCGCGCCGCCGGTAATCGGCCCGATGCCGCCAATGCGGAATGTATCGCCGCTTCCGGATGCATTTTCATTTCCGGACGCCGCCTGTGTATCGGAACCCGACGCGTTTCCATTGCCTGCATTATCAGAATCGCCGCAGCCGGCCATGAAAGTCATCGCCATCGCTGCCACTAATGCGGCGGATATTACTTTTTTTAATTTCATAAATCCTTCCTCCTTCAACTTTTTGCGTGATTTTCTATCAAACCACGTAGGAAAGAATACACGAAAACGAAGGATTTGTCAAGTAACCCTTATTTTCCGCAGCAGAATTTATACTTCTTTCCGCTTCCGCACGGACAGGGATCATTGCGTCCCGGTTTTTTTCCTACGATTACCGTGCCGGACTTTTTCTGCTCCAGATACAGGGCTTTTTTTGTCTCTGCGTCATAGATATTGTCCCACATCGGCAGCTCATACAGCCAGTCCGCCTTTGCGTCAACCATGTTTTTGTATAATTTTTCCTTGTCGAACGCAAGGCTGACCTTCGTGTCCGCTTCCATCGTTTCAATCGGATTCGGCTCGATTAAGCTGTCGTTGATGCCGTCGAGAAAGCCTGTCATGTCCATGATGCTCAGTTCGTATTTTTCGGCAAGCTCCTTTACCGTGCCTTCCACCGCTTCATCGGGATTGGTCAGCAATTTCTCATAGACGCCTTTTTCCAGAAGAAAATACCGCTGCCAGAACCGGTTCAGCTCCTGCCTGTCCGCTTTTTCATTGTAGGCAATTTTCTGCCATTCCTGTAATAATGCCATATTCATACTCCTTTATCATACAAATTTGAAATATGCAAAACTTAAAAAGTATTATATCAGATACAGGCATAAATTTCAAAACCTTTTTTCCTTCCCATGCACAGACATTTGCCATGCGCTCCCATATTTGTTATACTTTCCTAAAAAGATTGGAGGAATTGCTATGAATTATCCTGTCACTTTGGATATCCACACACACACGATCGCAAGCGGACATGCCTATGGCACGATTCGGGAGATGGCTTATGCGGCAAGCCAAAAAAAGCTCTCCCTGCTTGGCTTCAGCGAACATGCCCCTGGCATTCCGGGGACGGCAGATCCCATCTATTTTATGAATCTTTCCGCGGTCCCGCGTACACTGTACGGCGTAAAAATTCTGCATGGCAGCGAGGTCAATATATTAAACGATGGAAGCATATCGCTTGAGAAGCGCTATCTGGACCGGCTGGATTATGCAATCGCCGGCATACACGACTTTTGCTATCAGGATGCGGGCGTACAGAAAAATACGGAAAACGTCATTTCCTGCATGAAAAAGGAAAAAGTATGCTTTATTTCACACCCGGACGACGGCCGCACGCCGCTTGACTATGAAGCGCTGGCGCAGGCTGCCAGGACGTATCATGTCGCGCTGGAAGTCAACAACAATTCCATACGCAAAAAAGAAAGGCGTCTGCACTGCATACAAAACTATAAAACCATGCTTTCGTTCTGTATGCGGTATCAGACGCCTGTTCTCTTAAGCTCCGACGCGCATGATCCGTCTCAGGTTGGCGACGTTTCCCTTGCAGAAGAGCTTTTGCATCAGGTCTCGTTTGATCCGGCTCTCGTTTTAAATGCGGATGCGGACAGGCTGCTTGATTTTATTTCTTTCGACAGGCGCTTTTGACGGGATGCGCATGCCTCATGCATGGAAAATGGCCGTTGGTTTTTTTCTTTCAAACAGTCTTCATCCAGTTCGTAAACCTCTTCTCCGTTAATGACAAGACGTCCCATAAGATTCACCTCTTTATTCATACAGCAGTATATGCAAAATTACGGATTCGGTTCTGTCATACCGGAAGGGACGCCGTCATACTCTAATAAAAAAAGGATTTTTATGGAGCAGGAACAATACGACTATACGCCGACCACGTTTGATATCGAAACGCAGTCCAGAAATATCCAGATTTTAAAGACGATAATTCCCTACATGGACAGCGCGAGGCAGAAAAATTTTGCACTGATGATCAAGTTTCTGGAATTGCAGAACGTCGCTTCCTTCTTTCAGGCAGACGCGCCTTCTCTGAGCATGTGCGCTACGGATGACCCTTCGGAAAAACGGATGCAGCTGTTTCACGACATTAAAAAATTCTGCACGCCCGCAGAACAGGATTCCATCGATATGATTATGACGGCGATGCAGATGTTTTCTTCCTATGATACATTTTTGCATACGCCGGCTTCCGAATAGAAAGGAGTGAAACGGATGAATTATGACTTTTTTAAAAACAATAAAAATTTCGCAAATATTTCGCCTGAAAAAATAGACTTTCTGATGAGATTTGCAGCGCAGAACAAATCGGGAAATGCAAAAGAAATGTCTAATATGATTTTGGGAGCCGTAAACAACGCCAAACAGGAAGGCATTCAGTTTACGCCAAATGAAACGGATCTGATTATTGAAATTTTAAAACAGAACATGTCTCCGGAGGAACAGCGCAAAGCGGACCAGATACTGACGCTGATGCGCGGCATGAAGCGAACGTAGGGAATGCGAAAGCCGTCTCAGGCAGGCAAGAGCCGGAACATCCGGCTCTGCCTCGTCTCACAGGATACAAACATTGTGTGGAAACGTCACCTTTGCCGCGCGTCATCCTGAAAAACCGCCGTATCGATCGCCTCTTTTGTCAGTGGATCTCTTACAAAAATAACGGCATCCTCCTGGCCATTGCATTCTGTGTATTCCATTCCAGGCAGCTCCTTTATTTCTTCAAGGGAAACGCTGGCGCAATCGGGCAGCCTTTTCAGCAGAGGCTCTAAAAAAGCGGCGTTTTTTACGGCAAAGTCATCGTTTAGATAAATGCTGATCGAATACGCCTCTTCCGCCATCCACATCAGATAGCCAGACAGCGATGAAATCTGGTTCAGACTGCGTTTGATCTCCGTTTGAAAGCGCATGTAATCGTTGTCCCATTCCTGTATCGTATCCTCTTTCAAATCTTTTGTCAGGTCAAAGCGCTCCGTTAAATAGTCTCCCATATAGCGTGTGGCTTTTTTTGCGCCCGCTTTGTTGAGATGTCCAATGTCCTGAAAATCCGTCGGATAATCCAGCGCAAGGCTTTCGTCGTAAATCATATTTAAAAAAGGAACATCGTATTCTTTTGCTATTTCCGGAATTTTGTTTAAAGCAAGCTGTACCGTTTTTTTGGTATGAGAGGGAATCGCCGTAAGGACAAGCGGGATATCCCGTTTTTGGCATTCTTCTATAATTTTCCGCAAATAGGCATGACCAAGCGCCTCTTCTTTGGAAGCTTTTGCTTCGGGAACCGTTTTATGCCGAAACGGGCCGCTTACAATGTCTGATAAAAAAGAGCCTTTGGAAATCGAATACGCCGGACTGAAATCTCTGTTTCCCAGCTCTTCCCAGCGATTATGGTAAGAGTAAAAGCCAAATAAATATTCGATCCGCTCTTCTGTCGTATCGAAAATGTCAAATACGGCGCGAAGCTTCGTTGGGGAAAACGGAATGCTGTCAAAGCCGGTATGGACTTTTTCAATCCTGTCGTCCGCCCATGTCTTTGTATTCCCCTCTACATGATAACAGTCTACAACGACAACCTTCGGCGCAGCATAGTCCAGGGCGTTTCGAAGCGTCCAGTAAACCTGCGGCAGATAGCTGGAAGGCGCGGCCAGATTGTAAGAGCGAATATGATAGTCGTTCCACAAATCCATCGGCTGCACGCCGTATCGCATATGGCTTGTGCCAAAAAACCACACGTCATACTCTTTTGGATTTTCCCAAAATTCAGAATACATCTCGACGCTGTCCTTTTTCTCAAACAGGCGGCAGGTTTTTCCCAGGACAAATGCAAATACGAGAAGAAAGCAAACGGTCCGAACGGTATTTTTGATCCTGCAATGCTTCATATCCGATTCCTCCCTGATGATTAAAACTGAAAATAAACAAAAGTCTGCGCGTCGTACCCCGCTCCCCAGATTCCAAAAATCAGAAGGAACAGCAACGATACGATATAGATCAGCCAGCGACACCATAAATCCTGCTTTAAAATCAGAGCAATGACGCGCACATTCCTGTAACGGCAGACATCTCCGGCTATCAACAGGGCGATCGCAAACAGCATCAGCCAGAATTGCCGCTGGCTTAAGCCCAGGGTATAGACAGAGCCATCCAGAAAGATCCAGGGATTATGGACCGTTAAAATGCTTTTGATCACAAAAAACGCCTGCTGCATACTGTCGGCGCGGAAAAAAATCCATGCAAGGTCAACAAGGAGAAACGTACAGACGATCCGCAGACAGAAATGGCCAATGGAATCCGTATGAAGCGACAGCTTTTTATAAAACGCTTCGCGGAGCGCTTTGGTGGAAGCGCCAAGTATCTGAAAAATGCCGTTTAAGCCGCCCCAGACAACAAAGGTCCACTGTGCGCCATGCCAGAGGCCGCTGACTGAAAAAACAAGCAGGATATTGCAATATTTCCGAAACGTCCCCTTACGGTTTCCGCCTAATGGAATATAGAGATAGTCGCGGAACCAGGAGGTCAGGGAAATATGCCATCGTCTCCAGAATTCGGCAACGGATGTTGCAAAGTAAGGGCAGTCAAAGTTATCCATCAGATGAAAGCCCATAATTTTGGCTGCGCCGATGGCAATCAGGGAATAACCGCCAAAGTCGCAGTATATCTGGACAGCAAACAAAACGCTTGCAAGCAGCAGATAGCAGCCGGGATACTGCGCGGCATTTCCATAGACGGTATCTACGACGACTGCAATCCGATCCGCCAGTACAAGCTTTTGAAAATATCCCCAAAGCATAATAAGAAGACCTTCCGTCATGCGCCGGTAATCAAAAGCATGCGTTTTCGCAAGCTGCGTCAGAAGGTTTTTCGAGCGTTCGATCGGTCCCGCAACTAACTGCGGGAAAAAAGATACAAACAGCGCGTATCTGAAAAAATTTTTCTCTGCCGGAATTTCTTTCCGGTAAAGATCCATCGTATAACTGAGCGCCTGGAAAATATAAAAGGAAATCCCGACCGGCAGCAGCACGTCAAACGACGGCGAAAGCAGCGTGATATGGAAATTCTCTAAAATCCGGTTGATATTTGCCACGGCAAAGTCGAAGTACTTAAAAAAGAACAGCACAAGCAGGTTTAAGGTAAAGCTTAACGCAACGCACCATTTCCTGTAACGCACAATCTTTGGCAGGGGCCACGGCTTTTTTTCGAACCGGTCCATAAAAAATCCGCTGAGATATGTAACAGCGGTGGAAAACAGAAGAAGCAGCGCGTATTTGGCGTTCCAGCACATATAATAATAGTAGCTTGCAAGCAGCAGCCAGAGATACCGGACCTTTCCGGGAATTATAAAATAAATCAGCGCTACAATCGGGAAAAACACTAAAAAGTGAATGGAGTTAAACAACATTTTCTTTTCCTGCTTTCATAAAACAACGTAAATGATTCTATGACAATTATAACGTATTCAGATTTTGTTTACAATTCTTTTCTTTCTTTCCTGTCTTCTTTTCGCGGCGCTTTGATATCACGCTTGCTGATTTCTCACAACAGGCGTATAATCATAAAAAAACAAACCCGGAGGTAAATATCATGGCACTTGACGGAATCGTCACAGCAAACCTTGTCTGTGAACTGAAGCAAACCATCCTAAACGCCAGAATCAGCAAAATCGCCCAGCCTGAAAAGGACGAGCTGTTATTCACTTTAAAAGGCCCGAACGGACAGCGGCGCCTCGCCATGTCAGCCAGCGCATCCCTGCCGTTTCTTTATCTGACGGAAGCAAACAAGCCCGGCCCAAAGACGGCGCCAAATTTCTGCATGCTTCTGCGCAAGCATATCGCAAATGGAAAAATCACAGACATCCGTCAGCCGGGCTTAGAGCGTATTATTCATTTTGACATTGCGCATTTTGACGATCTTGGAGACCTGTGTCACAAAACGCTGACGATTGAGCTGATGGGCAAGCACAGCAACATTATATTCTGCAAAGAAGACGGCACGATCTTAGACAGCATCAAGCACATATCCGCCCAGATCAGCTCCGTTCGCGAAGTGCTTCCCGGCCGGCCTTATTTCATTCCGGAAACGACGCAGAAGCAAAATCCTCTGACAGCGACGCAGGAGAGCTTTTTTCATAGCGCGCTGCAAAAGCCCACATCGGTCTGTCAGGCGATCTACACCTCGTTTACCGGAATCAGTCCGGCAATTGCGCAGGAAATCTGCTTTCGGGCCGGCATTGACGGCGATTATTCCACGCATGCGCTGACGGAAGCCGAAGCGCTGCGTCTGTACCGCCAGTTTGACGGACTGATGGCGGACATCCGGGAAGCCAGATTCGCCCCAAACATTATCTATCAGGGCAAAGAGCCCATCGAATTCGCTTCCGTTTCGCTTTTGGCGTATGCAGACTGCGCAGCCGTTTCCTACGCTTCCATTTCAGAGGTTTTGGAAACGTACTATGCAAGCCGCAATCAGTACACCCGCATCCGACAGAAATCCTCTGATCTGAGGCGGATTGCCACGACGGCCCTCGAACGGAACCGCAAAAAATACATGCTGCAGAAAAAACAGCTGCACGATACAGAAAAACGGGAAAAATACCGGATTTACGGCGAATTGCTCCACACATACGGCTATGGGCTGAAAGAAGGCGAAAAACAGTTCGAAGCGTTAAATTACTATACAAATGAGATGGTGACGATTCCGCTTGACGATCAGCTCTCCGCCTCCGAAAACGCCAAAAAATATTTTGACCGTTACGGCAAGCTGAAGCGAACGCATGAAGCTCTAACGGAGCTGATCGAAGAGACAAAAGACGAAATCGAGCATTTAGAGAGTATTGCAACGGCGCTTGACATCGCCGTTTCAGAAGAGGATCTGGCCCAGATTCGGGAAGAGCTGACAGAATTTGGCTATATCCGCAAAAAACGCGGCGGAAAAAAGGCGAGCATAAAAAGCCGGCCGTTCCACTATATCTCCTCCGACGGCTTTCATATGTACGTCGGCAAAAACAATTACCAGAACGACGAGCTGACGTTTCAGTTCGCTTCCGGCAACGACTGGTGGTTCCATGCCAAAGGCATGCCCGGCTCACACGTCATCGTAAAAACGGAAGGCGAAGAGCTGCCCGACCGCACATTTGAAGAAGCCGGCCGGCTTGCCGGCTTTTATTCCAAAGGCAGGGACAGCGACAAAGTCGAAATCGACTACTTACAGAAAAAAAATGTGAAAAAGCCGAACAAAAGCGCGCCCGGCTTTGTCGTCTATTATACGAATTATTCACTGACGATTGCCCCGGATATCTCCGGCATACAGCAGTTATAACGACATGCCCTGTTCCATATTTTGAAAGACAATCTGGCGAAGCTTTGCGTGTTCTTCTTTTACAAGCGAGGGATCGTCCTGCAAAAGATCGTTTACGGCTTTTGCCGCACGCTTTAATACAGCCGCGTCCTGGTAAATGTCCGCCATGCGAAAGTGCAGATCCCCGCTCTGCCGGATGCCGAAAAAGTCGCCCGGCCCGCGCATCTTTAAGTCTTCGCCTGCGATATAAAACCCGTCGTTGGAACGATTTAAAATCGAAAGCCGCTCTTTCGACTCCCGGCTCTGCGCATGGTCTACCAGAATGCAGTAAGACTGCGCGCTGCCGCGTCCCACTCTGCCGCGCAGCTGATGCAGCTGCGCCAGCCCAAAGCGTTCCGCGTTTTCGACCATCATAACGGTTGCATTTGGCACGTCAACGCCGACCTCCACAACGGTCGTTGAGAGAAGCAGCGACAGCTCATTTCCGGCAAACGCTTCCATCACCCGATTCTTTTCCTCCGGCTTCATTCTGCCATGCAGTACGCCAATCGTAACGCTCCCCTGAAAATACTGTTCCAGCTTCTGCGCATAATCCGTTACATTTTCCGCATCCAGCTCTTCGCTTTCTTCCACAAGCGGACAGATCACATACGCCTGATGGCCGTTTAGTATTTCTTTTCGAATAAATTCATACGCCGTTTTCTGATACGAAACGCCAACGACGCAGTTTTTGTTTGGCAGACGTCTGGCCGGGACCTCGTCGATCACGGAAATGTCCATATCGCCGTAGAGGATCATCGCCAGCGTACGCGGAATCGGCGTCGCGCTCATCACAAGAATATGCGGAAAATGCCCTTTTTCGGCCAGAACTTCCCGCTGCCTTACGCCAAACCGGTGCTGCTCATCCGTAATCACAAGGCCCAGATTCGAAAAAACGGCTTTTTCCTGAATCAGCGCCTGCGTTCCGATCACCATCGCGTCTGGGTGGCTTTGCATGGCCTCGTACGCTGCCCGCTTCTCTTTTGCCGAAAGAGAGCCGGTCAGCAAAATGACGGTGCGCTCCAGCGAAAAGGAACGGCACATGCCGGTAAACGTGTCGTAATGCTGTCTGGCCAACACCTCCGTCGGCGCCATAAGCGCGGACTGATGGCCGTTTTCCCCCATCAAAGCCATGCAAAGAAAGGCGACGATCGTTTTGCCGGAGCCGACGTCGCCCTGGATAAGACGCTGCATGGCAGTCTTTTTTTTCAGGTCTGTCACGATTTCATCCAGACAGTTTTTCTGCGCCCGCGTCAGCTCATATGGCAGATGCGACAGCACGTACGGCAGAACCGTCTCGTTTTCCAGCGGAAAATCGTTTGCAATCGTTTGCCGCTGCGCCTTCGAAAGCTGTATCTGCAAAAGAAAGAAGAAAAACTCCTCAAATGCCAGACGTTTTCTGGCCGCTTCAAGCTGCTCCATCTGTTCCGGAAAATGCGCCTGGCAAAGCGCGGCGTGATAATCGCAAAGGCCTTCCTTCCTTCGGATGGAATCTGGCAGCGTATCATAAGATAATGGCAGCTCCTCCAACACCGCACGGACGGCTTTTGCAATTTTGTTCCCGCTTAAACCCTCCGTCGTCGTATAGACGGGCTGCAGCGTTTTCATTTTTTCCTGATACTGTTCCATCGTATAGACCTGCGGCTGCTCCATGCCATACTGCCGCCCTTTTTTGCGCACGCGTCCGTAAAAGACGTAAATCTCTCCAAGCCTGACCTTAGATTTCATATACGGCATGCGAAACCAGACAAGCTCGATTGTTCCGGACAGATCGCCCGCAATCGTCTGCACCAGCTCCATACGGCTGCTCCGCTTTAACGCCGGTGCGCGCAGAATCCTTCCGATCACGGCTGCATGGCCTTCTTCTTTTAGATCGGACGGCTTAATGGGCTCTTTAAAGCGCACATATTCTCTTGGATAATGAAGGAGTATATCCCCTGCGGTATATACTCCAATTCGATGCATTCGTTTCGCCGTCTGGCTTCCGATTCCTTTGACTTCCGTAATGGGTGATTCCAGTTTCATATCTGCCCCTTTTTATTCTACGGATATAATATAGTAGTAAATGGGCTGGCCGCCCGCATTGACTTCCACTTCCAGATCCGGATGCTTCGCGGAAATCAGGCTGGAAAACTTCAGCGCCTCCTCTTCCGTCGCTTCTTCTCCATAATAAATGCTGACAAGCGCGGATTCTTCCTCAATCATCTGCTCTGCCATTTCCATCATGACAGCCGTCTGATCCGTCCCTACGGAAAGGATCGTTTTATCACCGATGCCCATGTAATCGCCCTGATGGATCGTTTTATCGTCAATCACCGTATCACGGACCGCATATGTGATCTGGCCTGTTTTGACAAGCGCGATTTCCGCTTTCATATGCGCTTCATTCTCTTCCGGGGTCTGTTCGGATATAAAATTAACCAAAGCGGTGATGCCCTGCGGAATCGTCGTCGTCGGAATGACAATTACGCGTTTTTCTTCACAGAGAGAAGCCGCCTGATTCGCCGCAAGGATAATGTTTTTATTGTTGGGCAAAAGAAAAACCGTATCCGCGTTTACTTTTGAAACAGCCAGCAGAACGTCTTCCGTGCTGGGATTCATCGTCTGTCCGCCCTCAATAATATAATCGGCTCCAAGCCCTCTAAAAATCTCGTTCAGCCCGTCACCAATCGAAACGGCTACAAATCCCATGCTCTTTCTGGGCGCATCCGGCTCTTTGGCCTCTTCTGCCGGCTGCTCTTTGCGCAGAGAACCCTGCATTTCCTTTTCCTTCATTGCGGAAATCTTTTCATCCCGCTCCAGCTTCATGTTTTCAATGATAATCGTCGTCAGGCTGCCGTACGTAAGTCCCCGCTGCATTGCAAGTCCGGGATCATTGGTATGTACGTGCACCTTTACGATCTCGTCATCCGCAACTACAACAATCGAATCTCCGATTTCTTCCAGATACGCTTTCAATTCGCGCTCCCTTTTCTCGCCAAACGGCTGCTTCGTCATAATCAGAAACTGTGTACAGTAGGCAAACGTAATCTCCTGATTTGCCTGTGCGTCAATATAAGACGACGCCGTTTTCTCGTTTGCGCCTGCAGTCGTCTTTACCGTATAGGAAATCTCCTTTCCCTGCAGCGCATACAGCGCGCCGCGCAGCACTTCCACCAGTCCCTGTCCGCCGGAATCAACGACGCCGGCCTGTTTTAACACGGGCAGCATATCCGGCGTCTTCGCCAGCACGCGATCCGCTTCTTTGATAACGGCTTCCGCAAACGCCAGAAGATCCGTCGTCTTTTCGGAAAGCTCCGTCGCCCTCTCCGCCGCGCCTCTTGCCACGGTAAGAATCGTGCCCTCTTTGGGCTTCATAACCGCTTTATATGCCGTCTCTGTCGCTTTTTCCATTGCGCGGGCCAGAATCGGAACGGTAATCGCGTCGTATTCCGCTATGACTTTTGTAAATCCCCGAAAAAGCTGGGATAAAATAACGCCGGAATTTCCCCGCGCGCCGCGCAGAGAACCGGAAGAAATGGCTTTTGCCAGCGTTTTCATACTTGGATTTTCCAGAGCCTCCACTTCTTTTGCCGCAGACAGAATCGTCATGGACATATTTGTGCCCGTATCTCCGTCCGGAACCGGAAATACGTTCAGCTCATTGATCCATTCTTTATTGGCTTCCAGATTGGCGGCTCCGGCCAGAAACAGCTTCTGAAACAAAGCAGCGTTTATCGAATTGATTTCCACTTTCAAATCCTCCTTAATCGATGACTCTTACGCCTTCCACGTAGATATTGATTTTTTCAATCTCCATGCCTGTAAACTCTTCTACTTTATACTTCACCGTATCAATTAAGTTATCCGAGACGGTCCGTATGCCAACGCCATACGAAACGATCACATGAAAATCAATGATGATTTTATTTTCGTCCGTTACCGTTACATTTATACCATGTGTAAGATAATCCCTTTTTAACAGCCTGACAAGGCCATCCTTCATATTCACCGCAGCCATGCCCACGATCCCAAAACACTCGACCGCTACGGAACCTGCATAAGTTGCAATGACTTCGCCATCAATTGTTACCGTACCCAGACGGGTCTCCATTTGTCCTTTCATACTCTGGCCTCCTGAACTTTCATCCGTCAAATCATTTTGCTGATACAATCCATTATACCCATTTTTTCGGAAAAATCAATTTTTTCATGCGTTTATTATGGAAATCCATTCCAAGTCCTGTATCAGACTGTTTTCGACCTCTTTCTGACGCATATGTTCCGACTCCTTTTACAGGAAGTGTTTACGCTCCTTCTGTTTTGAATTATTGGTTTGAGAACCAGTTTTTCGCATTCAAAACAGATGTTCTATATAGAATAAAATCAAATTATGTATTATAATACAAATAAATGACAGAATATATAAAATATTTTCGATTGGAGAAGGATACATGAAGATCTTTTACGATACGACTACAATTTCTTTTAAACAATTACAAGAACAGATCGAATTGCCATCGTTTCAAAGAAGCGTTGTATGGACAGAAGACAAGCAAAAAAACTTTATTCATACAGTCATATCAGGAGAACCCTTTGGCTCATTGTTATTGTATAAAGAATTCGGAAAATATCTTTTAGTCGATGGACTGCAAAGATTCAGTACACTGAGAGACTTCATAATGCATCCAAATAAATATATTAATTTAAATGAAGACTGCAAAGATGCTCTGAATGACGTTATGGAATCCATACAAACCAGTACGAAAGTTATAACAAACTTCAATATTTTAAAAAATGAGATATTGTCTACGATTAAAACATTTTTTTCTTTGGAAAAGGACGCAGGACAAATCTCAAATCTTATCATTAAAAATCTACCTATCGTAATAGAATCGAACGATACAAACCTTTTGATGAACATACAAATTACAATCAATCAAATGATTCTTGGATTAAAAGATAAATATAACGTTTCAGAAATACGGGTTCCTGTTATTATATATGAAGGCGAATTCGATAAGCTTCCAGATATATTTGAAAGAATCAATTCAAATGGAACAAAGCTAAACAAATACGATATATATGCCGCAAAATGGAGCAACATCATATTTAAAGTAGAGGATGCTTCATTATTAAGACTGGTCGATAAGAAATATGAAGACATGATAAAAGAGACTGGCGTAGATATTTTAAATTATGATTATGGCCAAATTTGTCGAAATCAGAAAATCAACCTGTTTGAGTATTGTTTTGCATTGGGAAAAATGTTAAAAAAAGAATATCCACACATATTAGGCACAAAAATAGGTGAAAACTCTGATGTCGATTCCATAGGTTTTGTTTTATTATCTGTAATTTTAACAAATTCAGGACAAAAAATCGTTTCATTGCCAAAATATTTTACAAATGCGAAACCATCTGAAATGATTACATTCAAAAACAAAATCTTAGAATGCGTAAAGATTGTTAACAACCTTTTACACGACTTTATTATGACCATTGATAAAAAAACGGTTACAAAATATATCGAATCACAGATGGTGTGCATTATTTCTACACTATTCAAAATTAAATATGTTAGAAATGACGATACTCCACTATCATTCAAAGACAATACAAATAACAAAGGACTATTGCAACAATTCAAAAAAAATATGCCAAAGAGATATATTTATGATATCATCAGTAATTACTGGTCAGGTAATGGCGATAACAAGATCACAGATGAAATGTCAAAATCCATCACAAATAACAGATATGTCAGTACGATCCTGAATGACTCATGGCATGTCATACTAAATGAATGGGCAATTGAGCAATCGCAGAAACCTTCCAAAAGAATTGCGACTGAAACAAAACTGTTTATCAATTATATTATAAATCTTACAGTACTAAAATCGAAATACAGTGATCGTAAGTTTAATTTTGAATATCTGGTAGCAAAAGATCGGTTTAATAAAAAATTTCCAAATGAAAACGGTTTGTCTTCATTAGGCAATATATGTTATTTTCCGGAATTTGAAGTAAAAAGTAAGCATGCCCAGACGATTTATGAACAAATCGATAATAAATCGGTTGCTTATAATATTAAAGATGAGGTCATGCATGATTTTTTGTATCCGGAAAGACATGAATTATCGTTTGTCAAAACAGACGAATCATTTACCTACGAAAATTATCTGAAATTTTTAAAAAGCAGAAATACTTATTTAATAAATAAATTTATAAATTTAGTCGGTGAGTAGAGGGAACGCTGTAAAATAAAGCTTTTAAAAAAATCTCTGTAAATATATACCCAAAAGTCCTTCCATATCAACCCCCGTAGATCCTTCTCTCAAAACTTTTTACAAAAATTTCTTGCAATCTAAAAAGCAATCTGCTAGAATAATCATGTTATGAGCTTACCAAAGAGTAAACTTAATAAATGCGAGGAGGTGCAGTCATGGCAAAATGTGCAGTTTGTGGAAAAAGCGTTCAGTTCGGTCATAATGTGAGCCATTCTCATAGAAAAACAAATAGAATGTGGAAGCCAAACATTAAACGTGTAAGATGCAAAGTAAACGGAGTGCCCAAGCGGTTATACGTTTGTACTTCTTGCTTAAAGAGCGGCAAAGTAGAACGCAGATAGGAAGTTCGGCATGCAGGTAATCAAAGGAAACGCTTCAAACCGAAGCAGTTTCCTTTTTTTATCTGTTTTTTTATTTTTTTCTTGACCTTATACCAGGTATATCCCTTATGCTGTATGGGAAGCCAAACCATTTATACAAAAAAGGAGCATACGATATGCAAATTTGCGAAGTCGAAACAAAGACGGGAATTACCAGACAAAACATCCGCTTTTATGAGAAAAAGGGCCTGCTGTGCCCCGGACGAAACGAAGAAAACCACTACCGGGATTACACAGACGACGATGTTGCGCTTCTGCTTCAGATTAAAATTCTGCGCAGACTGAATCTTCCGATCGAGGACATCCGCCGTATTTTAAATGGAGAAGAAACAGAAAACATTTTGCGCCGTCACTTAGACGATCTTGTCAGAAAGCAGACCGAATTGGATGCCGCTATGCAGATGTGCCGCCTTCTGCTTTCGCAAAAGGCAGATTTGAAACATCCAGTGGAAGCGCTTTCCAGAATGGATGCAATCGAACAAAAAGGAGGTCGTTTTATGGATATTCAAAATGATTACAGAAAAATTTCAGACATCGAACGCAGACAAAGCTTTTCTTTTATTCCGGATCAGATCATCATGACGCCGGAAGCCTTTACAGACGCGCTCCTTGCATATGCCAGGGAACGTAACTTAAATCTTACCGTTACAGAACCGGGCATGTATCCGAAATTTGAAATAGACGGATTGGAATATGAAGCATATCGAACCGTAGACCATCGTTATACCGCCGTATACTGCAAAGCAACACAACCCGTACCGTCCGAAGCCCTATACAATGGCGCGAAAAAAAAGAGGCTTTGCATCCTGCGTAACCTGTATCGGATGAAACAGCTTTTTATAATGCCCGCATTTGTCTTTGCGGTTCTGCTGCTTTGCGGCGTCGGATTTTGGCCCGCCATTTTTTCATCCTTCTTTTTTCTTCTTCTTGCACTCGCGGGCAATATAACGATCCGGAAAAAATAACGGCCTGCAAATGCGCTTAACCGCAGAACAGGAAATAGCCCAACACCATACAAAGGCAAATCAGTAAAAATCCGATCACCGCGCTTGAAATGATCCACATAAGAACCATGCCAAGTCCGATGCAAAAAAGAGAATATCCGATGAGCCGCTTCATTTTCTCACCTTCTTAGCTGTTCTTTTCCATAAAAAAAGATGCATATATAGTACTATATGCATCTTTCGCCGTTTTAGCTCTCTTTTACCGCATCCGAAAGGATGTCCTCCATTTCTTTTCCGGCTGCCGCCCTTGCCGCCGCATCCTCCTGCACCGCATTCTTTTTGCCTGTAAACTTATTGACAAAATCCGGCACCATGTCCAGAACCTTCGTAATGCCGTCCTGATTCTTGACATTGACCAGCTTCGTCGTTCCATTGGAAATCACGAGCACGGCGCTTGGCATTACTTTTCCGCCCATGCCGCCGCCGCCGTTGTTCTGCTCCTTTTTTTCAAATACGCCGGCCGCCACGCCAAACGAAACGTCCACCAGAGGCAGAATGATCGTATCCCCGATGTGGATCGCCTCTCCCACGACGGTCTTTGACGTAATAAAGCTGTCCATGCCTTTGAATAAAGATTCTACCGTTGTATGAAATGTATTGTCTCCCATTGAAAACCTCCTGTTTTTAAATATACAATCGAAAAATCAAACGGCCGCAGAAGATCCGCCCGGCCGCAGGATGCGATATGCGCGTCGAACGTGTCTGTCCAGCAAAATGCGGATCAGACTGCGCAGAAACGGATAAAATGCGATATGCCCTTTTATCCTGATCTGTCCTTTTACGTAACATTCTTCCGTCAGAAAATCCGGATATATGGAAACACCGCTTCGATAGAGAAACGGAAACAGGGCAAGCATCCCCGTCACCGATCCGGTCATGGCCGGATCTCCTGTGGAAAAAGAAATTTCCGCCTGAATCTCTTTGGGCTTTAAGCGTGATAAAAGGTACACTGTCTCCCGCCACAGGCGCGCCATCGCTTTTTTGAGGCTTTCCTCTGTCATTTTTTTCCGAAATTCTCCAAATCGCGTCCAAAAGCCCTGCTTTTGCTTCGCCGCGTGCATAGCCGCTTCCTCCTGTCCCTGCTCCCCGGACGGTTCCTCTTCCTCTGCCTGTCTGTGCTTTTGTTCCTCTGGTTCCTCCGTCTGTACGGTCGCTTTTTCCGCCGCCGGTTCCGTATCCCCTTTCTGATCCGGGCGCTCTAAACCCTCTTCTTCCTCCTGCGCCTCCTGAAACTCTCTGGAACATCCAAAGATACGAATGCGCCACTTTACCTGATGATCCGATACGGAAAACTCCAACCGTAGTATCTGAAAGAGCCACCAAAAATATCCCTGCGCCGCTTTCTTCTCCCCCCATTCTCCTCTGACCTGATAAAAAATGGGATGAAACAGAAACAAAAGCAGCAAAACCAGCAGCAGAAGAAGTAAAATTCCTGCGATTTTTAAAATAAGAAAAAAAATACTCATGCCTCCTGCTTTCCCTGTTGCAGAAAATAACGCCTTACGTCAAACGCACCGGTTGTCCGGTACACATCGCTTACAATCTGTCCGGCCAGCGCAATTGCCTCATCGTAATTTCCCGCCAGCCCGACGACGTAAAGATGCTTTTTCGGATAATGCTTCTGTAAAAGCTCTCTGGCAGGTATCAGATCCAGAAGATTCCGCTCGTTGGAAGCCAGCGTGATCACATATGCGAACATCTGTCCGGCATTGTGCATAATCTTCCATCTGACCTTCCGGTATCTGTGCCGGATGCTCTCGCCTACATACAAATCCTCATGCCAGTTCATGAAAAATCATCATCACTCCCGCTGTTAAAAATACTTATGACTTCCCCATAAATTACTCTTTCTCAAATCCAGATATTCATTATACGCCCGTTCCAGAATCTGCTTCTCATTTGAAAATTTCAACAGATGATACGCTTCATGGAATTTATAATAACCTGAATCCACAAAATATTCTTCCCGCTGTGGCTTGCTGTAATAACTGTCGGCCATCATCAAATACCAGTGCACTTCTTTTTCCACCGTATCCTCCGGCACGGTAAACGAGTACTGACTTCTGCCGACGTATTTAATGATGGACGCTTTTGCGCCTGTCTCTTCCAACACTTCACGAATGGCCGTCTCCTTATACTCTTCTCCCGGCTCCACCGTTCCCTTTGGCAGAACCCAGCCTTCGTATTTGTTTCTGTAATTCTTATAAAGCGCCAGAATCTTACCCCGAAAAATTACCACACCACCACAGCTCGTTGCCTCTATCATTGCAATACCTCCTGATGTGGTTTTAAGCTTTGAGAATAAGTATACCCCTTTTTGTACATAGTTGCAAGAATATATTTGACCAGCTTTGCGGATGGGCATGAAAAGGCATTTATCTGTAATAAGCGTCGAACACGCTCTTTGCGGCGGGAACGGCATAGGCGCTTCCGCTTCCGGCTTCTTCTACGAGGACGGCGACTGCAATGTCTTCTTTGTCTTCTCTGTGGGCATAGCCGATAAACCATGCATGGCTTTCGCCTTTCGTCGTGCCAAATTCGGCCGATCCCGTTTTGCCGCAGGCTTCGTAGCTCATTCCATTCAAACGGGAGGCTGTTCCGCTTTGCACGGTTTCTTTCATGTAATCCTGTAAAATCTGCGCTTCTTCCGGCGTCATCAGGCTTCCGTATTCTTTTGGCTCATACTTTTTTACAGAGCCGCCTTCGTGATTTTCGATGGAATCAATGACGTACGGCCGCATCAGCATGCCGTCGTTGGCGACTGCGCCTGCAATCATAAGCATATGAAGCGGCGTCACAAGCGTTTTTCCCTGTCCGATCGACGTTTCCATGATTTCGCTGACAGAAGACGCTTCATGCAGCACAAAGCTGCTTTTGGACGCGTCCAGCTTTTCGGTCGGAAGGCTTCTGTTGAATAAAAGCTCCTTGCAGGTGTCTGCAAACTGCACCGGATCAAGGGACAGGCCAATGTTTGCAAACGACGTATTGCAGGATTTGATAAACGAACGCTGCAAATCCACGCCTCCATGCACTTCTTTTCCATAACAGCTAAGCTTGCTGTTGTCTTTTTGAATCGTTCCGCTGCAGGTGTAGCCATAGTCTGCATAATCGTCCGGATGCTCTCTGATGTATTGCAGCGTCGTAATCACCTTGAACGTGGAGCCGGGCGGATACAGGCCCTGCGCGGCGCGGTTTAACAGCGGAGATTCCCCGTTTTCATCCGCCACAATGTTATCCCATTCCTGCGTTACCGTATTTGGGTTGAAATCCGGCTTTGATACCATTGCAAGGATGCGGCCGGTAGACGGCTCCATGACGACGACGGCGCCCTTGTATGCGCCAAGCGCCTGGTACGCCGCGTTTTGCAGCGACAGATTCAGCGTCGTGATTACATTATCGCCAACGCTCTTTTCCTCCGTCACCTGATGCATCGTCTTTTCCAGAAAAAATGTACTGGAACGCAGCAGATTGAAATTCGCCCAGGATTCCACGCCGGAACGCCCATATTCCTTCGTCGCATAGCCGATCACATGTGAAAACAGATTTTCATACGGATAGCTGCGCGTTTCCGTTCCATCCGCATTTGTTTTCGTTTCCGCCAGGACTTCTTTCTCCGCCGTATAAATCTTCCCCCGCAGAATCGACTTCTCGAAATTCTCCTGCCTGGCGTTATAGGGATTGTTGATAAATTCTTCACTTTTTGCGACCTGAAAATAGACGAAGTAACCCATCGTGCACAAAAACAGGCCGATAAAGCAGTAGGCAATCACCGCAAATTCACGGTTGTTCACGGATTTTCGTCTGTTGTCCATTCTGCCCTCCTTCTCGTTTCCTTAAAATATAAAACCCCTGAATAATGGCAAAAATAATGATCGTGCCAAGCAGAGAGCTTCCCCCGTAGCTGATCAGCGGCAGCGTCACGCCGGTCGACGGGATAAATTTAATTACGCCGCCAATCGTAAGAAATACCTGAAATCCATACGTCGTGCCAAGCCCGAGCGCGACCAGCTTGTAAAAGCCGTCTTTTAACTGCATTGCAATGTTTAGAAACATTAGAAAGCAGCTCATGCAGACCATAATCAGGCAAAGCGCGAAAATGCCGCCCATTTCTTCCGCAATCGCGGAAAACACGACGTCCTGCTCGACCTTCGGAATCTTTTCCGGCATCCCCTGATATAAGCCAAGTCCAAACCAGCCGCCCGTCCCAATCGCAAACAGCGACTGGCAGACCTGATACCCCTCCTTATCAATGACGCTAAGCGGATCCTTCCATGCTACGACGCGCACGCGCACATGCGCAAACAGCCGATAGGCGATCATGGAAGCGATGGAGCCGCAGCCCAGCCCGCCGATAAAATAGAACGGGTTTGCCGTCGCCACATACAGCATCACGAGATAAACGACAAAGAAAATCAACGCGCCTCCCAGATCTTTGGAAAAGACAAGAAGGATCACGTGCGCGGCCGCAAGGACCGTCGTAAGCGCAACCTGCCGGAAAGACTTAGACGCATGCAGCATGCCGGCGACAAAGCATACGAATATGATTTTGACAAATTCCGAAGGCTGGACGGCAATTCCAAAAAACGTAAACGACAGCTTTGCGCCGTAGCTTTTTGCGCCCAGCACGGCCACGACCGCCAGCGCAAGAAGCCCCGCCGCCGCGTAGAGAAAAGCCAGCTTTCGCGCAAATCGGATTTTTTGAATCAGGTAAGGTATCATAAGCCCTAAAATCATCGATCCAACGGCAATCGTAAACTGCCGGATCGCTTTTTCAAACGACAGCCTGGTTAAAATCAGAAAGCCGATCGCCATCAGCATGCACATATTATTGACAAGAAGCTGCGCCGCTTCCTCATACAGCAATTTGTAACTGCTGATGATAATCAGGAAAAAGACAACCTGCGCCGCGTAAAACAGCAGGATCTTTTGATTTTCCGTCTGATCGAATAACACCAGATATCCGTCCAGATGCAGCAGAAACATCAGAAGGCTCTGTCTGCGAAAGATCGCCTCCTGCTTCTCTTTGTTTTTATGTGAAAACACGGAAAAGCATTCCCATGTATACAGTGCAAAAAACAAAAGCATCAGATATTTGGACACTTCACAAAATATACTGTTCATCATTTCCCCTATTCTACGCCCCTTTTATAATGTCCATAGGTCATCTGCGTCTTTTCCTGCGGCGGCAAAGCCAGCGCTTCCAGTACGGTTTTCACCTGCGCGCCGGATTCTGTCGTAAACGCCAGCCGGGCGGAGGCTATGCCTAAAGAACGAAGCTCCTCCAAAACAGAAAACAGATGCAGCGGCACGGAATTATAAATGACATTATAACATGCGTTACAATCATTTTTTACAGGAAATGAAATTCCATACCTGTCCTTTATGGCATGCCATTCTGTCACATGGTCGCATTGCCTTACATTTTTTTTCAGGCACTGCGCGCTTGTCATCAACGGAAGACGGCCATAAAGCAGCATCTCACTGCCTACATTGCTTCTGCGCTTAAGTTCCGCCCTGTTTAATTCCAGAGGAACGGTATCGCCGCCGATTCCATAGGAAAGAAACGCCTGTCTGCTTTGATTGGACCATGTATACAGATTATGATCCAGACGCATCCGCGCCGGCTTTATGCCTTCCTGCAATAAAAATCCCAGCGCGTCGTAGCTTTTTACGAGAAATCCATCGACGGGAAGATTCTGCACGATAGCATGGTAAAACGCCGCCATAGAACCGCGAAACAGGACAGGGAGGATATAAAAAAGCTGCTTGCCCGCCGCCTTCGTCTTCTTGTGCAGCGCCGCAAGCTTTTCTACGGTATCCGCTCTGGCAAAAACGCCGCTGTCAACATACAGACGCGCAATGGCTTTCTCCTGTAAAAGCGGCGCGATCTGCTCTTCTTTTTCTGCCGAAGCCGTCAGAAAAAATGGTTCTTTTCCAGACGCGCGCGCAGGCGCCGCCGCTTCGTTCTCCTCCTGCTCTGGCGCGCTTCTGCGAAAACGGCTCAGATATTGCTCCGTTACGGCGTCAAGCGCCTGGCGGCGCAGCGCGTTGATCTCTGTCATAGAAAGAAACAGTCCGTCCTCCAGCTCTATTTCAAGCGTTTCAAATGCAAACGGCGTGTTCCCCGTCTTGTGTAGCTTCTGCCGCAGCACGTCCTTCGTTACGGGACGGCTCTGCGCGATCCTTGGGACAGCCCCAAGTACGGTTGCCGAAACATCAAGGAACGTCACCGTCAGCGCTGTCGGCAGATCTTTTTTTACCTGCAAGCGCCCCCAAACGCCCTGCTTTTTTTCCGCTGGCAGCGCATCCTGTGACGCGTCGCTCTTTTCATGACTGGGCTTGACAAACGTAATCATATCGGGACCGTTTCTTTTCGTATAGTAGCCCGTTGTAAAACCGCTGCGGCTGCCGAGGGAAAGCAGTCTTTTCCAGTCGTCTTCCTCCACGTGATAGCCTTCTTTTCCGCCCTTTTGATACAAATCCATATACTTTCGGTAAATCGCAACGACGCCCGCGGCATACTGCGTCTGCTTCATCCTGCCTTCGATCTTAAAGGAAGATATGCCGCTCTCAAAAAGCGCGGGCAGCAAATCAATGGCGCAGAGGTCTTTGGGACTGAGCGGATACGCCTGCGCTTTCCGGCTCACGTTCTCTCCGTTTGCATCCACTACCGCATACGGCAGTCTGCAGGGCTGCGCGCAGCGTCCGCGGTTGCCGCTTCTTTTGCCCAGCATGCTCGAAAACAGGCATTGCCCGGAACAGCTGTAACAGAGCGCGCCATGCACAAAGCCCTCCAGCTCGATCGCCGCCTCGTCTCTGATCGTGCGAATTTCAGACAGCGAAAGCTCTCTCGAAAGCACGATACGGGAAGCGCCGGCCTGTTTCAGAAACGCCGCGCCCGCCGCGCCCATCACTGCCATCTGCGTGCTTGTATGTATGGGTAGATCCGGAAACTGCCGTTTGATCAGCGAGAGCACGCCAAAATCCTGCACGATAACCGCATCCAGTCCCTGTTCATAAAATGGCAGCAGGTACGCCGGCAGCGCCTCGTTGATCTCCTCTTCTTTCAGCAGCGTATTCACCGTCAAAAAAAGCTTTTTCCCGTGCAGATGCCCAAAATCAATCGCCTCCATGATTTCTTCCCGATTCAGATTTTTCGCATGCGCCCTTGCCCCAAATACGGGTCCGCCAAAATACACGGCGTCCGCGCCCGCCAAAATGACCGCCTTTAACGTTTCCAGACTGCCCGCCGGAGCCAGAAGCTCCATGTTTCGTGTCATGCCTTTTCCTCCCAAACACAGAAAAAGGGAACGAAGCATCGTCCCCCTCTATTTCTTTTTTGATTTTTTGCCATCGGACGCCGCCACGCCAGCCGGCGTCTCTTTGTCCGTTCCTGTCTGTCCGTTCCCGTCCGCATCATCGGAATTACTCTCTTTTTCACCCAGCAGCGCATCCTCCAGCGCCGTCTCCAGTCTGGTCTTTTGCAGCAGCAGCTCCTTCCCCTGTATTTCCAGCTCGCGCATCGTCTTCTCGTTCGTCTCCGCCTTGATCTGCTCTGCAATCAGCTCATGCTTGAGGTCATAAATCTCTTTTTCTTTCATCTCCAGATCCTGTTCCAGCTTCTCCACCCGGTCTCTTGCCTTGAAAAAATCATCCGCAATGTTTAACTCCACCAGAACCGCTTTCATATCCACCGGAAAACGGCGAATCTCTTCCATATCGTTGAATTCATTTATCTTATTGTTGATATAAGCCGCTACGCGCTGCAAGTACTCTTCTCCTTCGTATCCGCTCAGCGTATACATCTTACCACCAATAATCACTTCCGCACTGGACTTTGATGACATACGTGTTTCCCCCTTGGTCTGACTTCGTTCCATTATAGCATAGTCCCAAACGAAAACGCAAGCTTCTCTATCGCTCTATTCCAAAATGTGAAAACGCAAGCTCTGTCGCAACACGGCCTTTGGGCGTGCGGTTTAAAAACCCGTTCTTAACCAGAAACGGCTCGTAAACGTCTTCAATCGTGCCGGCGTCTTCTCCGATTGCGGCCGCAAGCGTATCCAGACCGACCGGGCCGCCCGCAAATTTCTGCATAATCGTAAGCAGGATGTTTCGATCGTTCGTATCCAGACCGCAGCTGTCCACCTCCAGAAGATCGAGCGCCGACCTTGCCACCGCCTCCGTGATGCGTCCATTGTATTTTACCTGTGCAAAATCCCGGACCCGCTTTAAAAAGCGATTGGCAATTCTTGGCGTCCCCCTGCTTCGCTTCGCAAGCTCCGCCGCGCCCGCTGCATCGATCGATACGTCCAGCTTTTTGGCGGAATGCAAAAGGATTGTCTGTAGCTCTTCCTCCGTGTAAAATTCCAGATGATGCACGACGCCAAAGCGGTCCCGAAGCGGCGCAGATAAAAGTCCGGCCCGCGTCGTAGCCCCTACCAGCGTAAAGCGGGGCAGATCCAGCCGGATCGCCCGCGCCGTCGCGCCCTTTCCAATCATAATATCAATCGCGTAATCCTCCATCGCCGGATACAGAACCTCCTCCACCTGCCGGTTCAGGCGATGTATCTCATCCACGAACAGTAGGTCGCCCTCATGCAGACTGCTTAAAATAGCCGCGATTTCGCCGGGTTTTCCGATTGCCGGCCCGCTGGTGATTTTCATATGCGTTCCCATTTCATTCGCAATGATACCGGCCAGCGTCGTCTTTCCAAGTCCCGGCGGCCCAAAAAACAGCACATGGTCCAACGCTTCCCCACGCTGCTTGGCCGCTTCAATGTATACGTTCAGATTTTCCTTTGTCTTTTCCTGCCCGACATAGTCGGCAAGCGTCTGCGGACGAAGCCCCTGTTCTGTTCTGCTGTCTTCTTCCTGCATCTGTGTGGATATGACACGTTCTTCCATTCCGTCTCCTTATAACATCTGCTTTAACGCTGCTTTGAGCACGTCTTCTACACCGGCGCCTTCTGAAATTTCAAGTCCGGAAACGGCTGCAAGCGCTTCCGACGCGGAATAGCCAAGCGCCGCAAGCGCCTGCGCCGCTTCGTTTCGAACGTTTCCATCCGTCCCGGCGTCTGCCGCATCGTCCTTTGAACTGCAAAACGCGTCTTCCAGATTCAATTTGTCTTTCAGCTCCAAAATAATGCGCTGCGCTGTTTTGGCGCCAATGCCAGGCGCCTTTGCAATGGCCTTTGCATCGCCGGAAAGCACCGCAAACCGCAGCTGCTCTGCGGTAAGCGCCGATAAAACGCCAAGCGCGCCCTTTGGCCCGATGCCATTTACCTTTAAAAGCAGCTGAAACAGGCGCAGATCTTCTCTCGTCAAAAACCCAAACAACGTGACGCCGTCTTCCTTCACGCTCAGACAGGTGTAAATTTTTACTTCGCTGCCAATGGACGGCAGCGCATCCATAATATTCGCCAGCGTAAGAATCCGGTAGCCGATGCCTCCATGATCCAGAATGATCTGCCCCTGTTCGACTTCCTCCAGCGTTCCTTTGATATATGCATACATACTTAATCCTTTCCAAAAAACATGCCGCCATAGCGAAGCATGATCTCCTGCGCCAGAAGGCCGATCAGAAAGCCCGTCAGAAACCCGGCCCCAAGCAAAACGGGCGCATATCCAAACAAATGAATATTTTCAACGACAAAAGAAGCGGCCAGAAGCTGTCCGATATTATGGAACATCCCGCCAAAAACGCTGACGGAAATCACTTTTACTTTTCCGCTTTTTTTCAGCAAAACCATCACGAAAAAGCTGCATACGCCGCCGCTCATGCCATAGAGAATGCCAAACGGATTGCCAAACAAAAAGCCGGCGAGCAGAATGCGCAGACAGGAAATCAGAAACGCTTCTTTTGCGCCAACCAGATACAGCATCAACACGACGACAAGATTCGCCAGTCCAAGCTTGATGCCCGGTATGCCAAAGGAAATCGGAAACAGCGACTCCACATAGCTGCAAATCAATGCCAAAGCCAGATACATTCCAAGATGCGCCGTTTTTCGCTTCATCGCATTTCCTTTCCCGTCACAGAATCCAGATCCGCTTCCTCTCCTCCGACGACTTCTACGACGACTTTATTCGGAAGGCATACAATCGTCTCGCGCTCTTTGCAGATCGCATGCTGCTGCACGCAGAGACGGTCCGGGCAGTCCGCCTGTATCATGTCCGCCCTCCCGTTTTGTATACGCAGCACATTCGTCGTCTGCCCGTCCGTCGTGATGCGAATCGTCTGCCCCTGATCCAGCGCATATCTGCCATAGAGCTGTCCATCTACCGTAATCAAAACAGAGCCGCCGTCTGTACGGCTGTAAAACGCATGCCATGCGCAGACTGCAAGCAGCAGAAGAAACGCAATGCCAAGCAAAAAGACGTCATGTTTTCCAAATCGCTTTGCCACGTCTGTCAAACCACCTCGCCGATGTAATAAAATCCCCTGCATTCTGTCAGGCGAACGTCTACGATCGTTCCAATCCGATCCGCTCCTCCTCTCAGATGCACAATCGAGTTGTTGTCCATCCTTCCGGTGACAAGCGCCGCATCCTGCGTATTGACCTGTTCGACCAGAACGCTCTGCACGCTGCCCGTATAGCGCATGGCTTTCCTGGCCGCAATCGTCTGCACCTTAGAAAGAAGGCGGTCAAACCGATGCTTTGCCACATCCTCCGGCACCTGCTCTTCCATTGCGGCGGCCGGCGTGCCCGTCCGTCTGGAATACAAAAACGTAAACGCGCTGTCATACTGCACGCGCCTTACCATATCCAGCGTTTCTTCAAAATCCGCTTCCGTCTCACCCGGAAACCCGACGATAATATCCGTCGTAATCGAAATATCCGGCATGGCCGCGCGCAGCTTCTCTATCAGCAGAAGATATTGCTCTTTCGTATACTTTCGGTTCATCCTCCTTAAAATTTCCGTGCTGCCGGACTGAAGCGGAAGGTGCAAATGCTTACAGATCTTTTTGGACCGGCGCATCGTTTCGATCAGCTCATCGGACAGATCTTTCGGATGCGACGTCATAAAGCGGATGCGCGAAATGCCTTCAACCGCCTCAATTTTCTGTAACAGCTGCGCGAACGTCACCGGCTGCTTAAGCCCTTTGCCATAGGAATTTACGTTTTGTCCAAGCAGCATCACTTCTACGACGCCGTCGTTTGCAAGCATCCGGATTTCACGCAGAATTTCCTCCGGTTCCCGGCTCCTCTCTCTGCCGCGCACATACGGAACAATGCAGTAGCTGCAAAAATTGTTGCAGCCAAACATAATATTAACGCCTGATTTGAAAGCATATTTTCGTTTTGCAGGAAGCGCCTCCACAATCTGGTCCGTATCTTCCCAGATATCGATCACCATAGAAGACGCGCCTTTTGGCGCGCCGGAAGCGTTCGCATGAAACAGAGCGGTATGTAAAAGCTCTGCAAATTTATAGAGATTGTGCGTTCCAAAAATCAGATTGACAAACGGATAGCTGCGCCGAATCTTTTCTACGACGGACGCCTCCTGCATCATACAGCCGCAGAGCGCAATCATCATCCGGGGATTCTTCTTCTGATAACCATTTAAAACGCCAAGCCGTCCATAGACCTTATTGTTGGCGTTTTCGCGAACCGTGCAGGTATTGTAGAGGACAAAATCCGCTTCTTCCGTATCCGTCATTTCATAACCGATGCGGCTTAAAATGCCTGTCAGCTTTTCGGCGTCCCTCGCATTCATCTGGCATCCCATATTGACTACGCAGGCTCTGGGCGAACGGCCCTGCTTCTGTGTAAAGTCTTTTACCCA
Source organism: uncultured Roseburia sp. (assembly GCA_947647505.1). Taxonomy (GTDB): domain Bacteria; phylum Bacillota; class Clostridia; order Lachnospirales; family Lachnospiraceae; genus Roseburia_B. The sequence continues at coordinate 80,199 of CANSKO010000011.1, forward strand.
TTCCCTGCACTTTGCCATGAAGTAATATTGACGAGCCGGTTCCTCTGTCGGCGGCTCTGCATTTCTGTCTATTTTATCTAAGTCGATTTCATCATACATTTTCCTTGACTTTTCTCCCTTTCTATCATACAATTTTCCCTTTCTGTCCTATCGTATAAAAGGAGGCGGATTTTTCCGTGAAAGGCTCTGTATGGAGCGCTGAAAAACGAAACGTTTATTTTCGAATCTGCCCGTTTCCATAGATGATATATTTCGCGCTTGTCAGAGCAAGAAGCCCCATTGGTCCTCTTGCATGCAGCTTTTGCGTGCTGATGCCGATTTCCGCGCCAAAGCCAAATTCAAAGCCGTCCGTAAAGCGCGTGCTGGCATTGACGTAAACGGCCGCCGCGTCCACTTCATCCAGAAATTTTTGCGCGTTGGCATAGTCGTTTGTGACAATCGCTTCCGAATGCCCTGTATTGTAACGGTTGATATGCGTAATCGCTTCTTCGACGGATGCGACGGATTTTGCAGAAATAATATAATCCAGATATTCCGCGCCCCAGTCCTCTTCCGATGCTAACACCACGTTGCCCTGCGCCCTGGCTGCGTTTAAAATCCGTTCGTCTGCGCGGATTTCCACATTTTTCTCGGCCAGCTGTTCAACCAGAGGAGGCACAAATTCCTCTATTATGCTCTTATGAAGCAAAAGCGACTCACAGGCGTTGCAAACGCCGATCCGCTGCGTCTTGGCATTCTTTATAATGGCAAGCGCCATCGAAAGGTCTGCGCCTGCATCGACGTAAATATGGCAATTTCCCGTCCCCGTTTCAATCACGGGAACCGTTGCATGTTCCACGACGGCGCGAATCAGCCCGGCGCCGCCTCTTGGAATCAGCACGTCGACAAGGCCGTTCATACGCATAAATTCCAGCGCCGACTCCCGTGAAGCATCCGCAATCAAAGATACGGCTTCCACCGGAACATTCTGCTCCCGTAAAGCTTCCTGTATGCAGTCTACAATTGCCTGATTGGAATGAAGCGCATCCTTTCCTCCCCGTAAAATCACGACGTTTCCCGTTTTAAAGCACAATCCAAATGCGTCCGCCGTAACGTTTGGACGCGATTCGTATATGATTCCCACAACGCCAAGCGGCACACGCTTTTGTCCGATCAAAAGCCCGTTGGGACGTTTTTTCATGGAGATGACTTCACCGATCGGGTCGTCTAAGTCTGCAATCTGACGCAGCCCCTGCGCCATCTGTAAAATTCGCGCCTCATTCAATTTCAGGCGGTCCAGAAGCCCTTCCGACATACCGCCTTTTTGGCCCCGTTCCATATCCATCGCATTGGCGGAAAGCAGACGCTCCTGCTGCATAAGCAGACGATCGGCAACGGCAGAAAGCGCCGCGTTTTTCTGATCCGCTGATAAGCCGGCGATCTGCCCTCTGACTTCTTTTGCCCGTTTGCACAGTTCTTTTACTTCCATAGTCGAATCCTCCTGTAATATCATAATGCCGCGTTCCGTGGCAAGCGCATGCATGCAAACGTCGCCTTCCTCTGCCGGAATGCTCTCTTCCACCTGCGATTCGTATGCAATGCCGATGCGAAACAATTGCCTGCATCCGGAAAAATACCGGTCGTAATAGCCTTTGCCATATCCATAGCGATTTCCCGCCCGGTCAAAGACACTGCCCGGAACGAGGCAGACTGCTCCGTGAAACGCTGCTTTTCCATGCCTTATGGCCGGCTCCAAAATCCCAAACGCGCCCGGAACAAACGCGTCCATTGACGTTGCCGGATAAAACGCCATCGTATCCTCCGATACCACAGGAAAGGCCAGCGGAATCTGCCGGCGCAAAAGCCATGCATACAGCTTTTGCAGGGAAACCTCCGTTTTGTGCGGATAATAGCCATATATGCCGCGCATCAAAAGCCCGGGGCGTTCCGAAAAAAAAGCAATCAGCGCGTCGCTGATCTGCTCCGAGAGCCTCTCTGCGTCTTCTTTTGTCATCGCATTTCGTTCAGCCAGATGTTTTTTTCGAATCTGCCGCTTTGCTTCCATATTTTTCTCCCAGATTTTCTACCGTTCCGTCGGGATTTTGCATGTCGATCGCGTCAAGCTGCGCCCGCAGGTTCTTTCTGACGCTGGCTGCAAATTCTTTTCGCAAAAGGGCCTGCTCGTTTCTCTCCGCCTCCGTTAAGCCTTCCGCTTTGGACTTTCGGTACAGATCATTGATTCGGTTGATTTTCTGCTGATCCATTCGTTACATTGTCTCCTCTATATAATCGCTGATATAAAAATCCTCGTCATAGTTCGCGTGAAAAAGCGTTCCAATGTCCGCGCCTTCCAGTATTCTGTGTATGATTTTTACGTCCTTTCCGTTGGCAATAATCATATCTGCGCCGGATTTTGTTGCAATTTTTGCGGCGGTAAGCTTTGTCGCCATTCCACCGGTTCCCACGTCGCTTCCGGTCGATTCCTTTGCCATGTGGTACAGTCCGTCATGAATGACTTCCACATCGCGAATCAGCTGCGCGTCCGGATTCTGATTGGGGTCGTCCGTATACAGGCCGTCAATATCCGACAGCAGAAGCAAAAGATCGGCGGATACCAGAGACGCTACGATGGCAGAGAGCGTATCGTTATCGCCAAACTGCATCTCATATGTAGAAACCGTATCGTTTTCATTGACGATGGGAATGACGCCCATGCGAAACAGCTCTTCGAGCGTATTCTGCGCATTTTTCCGCGCCACAAGGTCAAATACCGTATTTTTTGTCAGAAGCACCTGGCCAGCCGTCTGATTGTATTCCGAAAACATCTTCTGATACGTCATCATCAGCCTGGCCTGTCCGACGGCGGCGCAGGCCTGTTTTCGGGCTATCGTATTCGGCCGTCCCGTCATGCCCATAAACATTCTGCCTACCGCGATTGCGCCGGAACTCACGAGGCAGACGTCCATGCCGCAATTTCTCAGATCACAGAGCTCCCGTACGAGACGCTCCATTTTCAAAAAATCAATCCTTCCCGTTTCCACACGCTGCAACGAAGAAGAACCGATTTTGATTACTACGCGTTTTTTCTTCATGTATCCCTCGCTTCCAGCCGTTCGCATCTACTCAATGATTTCATACTGCATCCATTCGTATTTCAGACGGCTTTTTTCTGTGATTTCCGGCGGAAGCAGCGCGCGGGCCACTAGCTTTATGTCTTCCGACGCAATATCCGTCCGCTTTAAATTTGCATAGTCGCCTTCGATGCCAACGACCTCATAATACCATGTCTCCATCGCGTCCTCCTGCTTCAAATGATGTCTATTATACCACATGACGCCCCGTTTGAGAATACCTGTTCTGTTTTTCCGTTTCTATTCCCTGCAAACCGGGTTGACATGCACCATGATATGCTTTATTTTGGGAAAACGCAGCTCCATGCCGTCGTGCACCTTCTGCGCGACGGCGTGCGCCTCCCAGAGCGAACGGTTGCCGTCAATGCAGATTTCCAGATCCACATAGATTTTGCTGCCAAACATGCGGGTTCGAAACAGATCAATGCCGGCGACGCCGCTCTGTGACAGCACGCACTGCTTTAATTCTTCCTCCAGCGCTTCGTCACATGCCTTATCGACCATTTTGTCGATCGCGTCTTTGAAAATATCATACGCCGCTTTTACAATAAACAGGCAGATCACAAGGCTGGCTGCGGCGTCCATCATAGGATAGCCCATCCTTGCGCCCGCAATGCCAATCAGCGCGCCAACCGAAGAAAGCGCGTCCGAACGGTGATGCCACGCGTCCGCCATCAGCGCGCCGGAATCTATGCGCAGGGCATACATGCGGGTATACCAGTACATTGCTTCTTTTACCGCGATAGAAAGTATAGCCGCCGCAAGCGCAAGCATGCCCGGCGCCTCCTGTACGTCATACCTCTGCGTCAGAATGGTTTTTGCCGCCGCATATCCAATGCCAATGCCGGTGATGGCCAGTATGGTTGCAAGGACGATCGCCGCCACGCACTCCATGCGCTCGTGGCCGTATGGATGCTCTTTATCGGATTCTTTTCCCGCCATTTTAATGCCGGCCATTACAATGCACGTGCTGAATACGTCTGACGCAGAATGCACTGCGTCGCTAACCATTGCGCCGGAATGCGCCAGTATTCCCACGCCCATTTTAAACAAAGAAAGCAGTAAATTAGCGACAATCGTAACGATTGAAACCCGCATCGCTTCCTTTTCAAACTGATTTTCCATACATGCCTCCTTACATGAAAGGTCTGCTATAGTTTTGCCTTTCCATGCGTTCCATTTCGAACCAGCTGCCTGTGTATGGACGCATACACGCCCTTTTCCGTTTCTTTTTTCAGCTTTTCATACTCTGCCGTAAATCTGCCAAAGCCGCTTCCTCTTCCATCCCTCCCGATAAACAGGATATGCTCTTTCGTAACCTCCATTTCATATCCCTGCTGCTTTGCGATTCGCTTCAATCGCTTCAGATCTTTTTCGTACGTTCGGATCAGTTTTGCATAGCTGCCCTCCAGCGCCTGATACGCCCTGCAAAACGACCGGTTGCCCGCAATTCCCTGATAAACGTCCGGATAGCGTTTTTTGGCATAACGCAGATAATGCAGTATATAATACTTAAATTCCGCATATGCCTGCCGGTTGTTTTCGCACGAAATAATATATTGCATCCACGCATTTCCATCGGCATTTTGCGATTTTAAATAGGGAAAAAGAGAAATCATAACATGCATCCCCGACCGATATGCCATAAATTCATTCAAAAGCCCGTACGCCCCCTGAATATCAGACGCAAGATTTGGAATGGGCTTTGCCACATACGTATTATATCGAAACGTCCGCAGCTGCTTTGGAATCGTGCCGGCCATTTCTCTGGTCGGATAGACTTTCGTATGCGATACGTAAACCGTCTTTTTCTTTCCGATAAAATACGCCGTCGCATTGTAATGCCCGGCATATCGAAAACTGTATCCATGCGTTTCTTCGTGAACGGCCGTATCAATGCCGTCGATGATTCGTTTGCCGGATGCAAACCACATAAGGATATCGTCTCCGGCTTCGATCTGCTTTTGCATAATATATGCGCTGTCCGCATCGTATGCTTTCAGCAGCGACTGCACATTTTTCGTCGTAACCGAAGCGTCGATCCCCGGCGTCTTTGACGCGGCATGCGCTGTTTCTGGAACATCCGGCGCACATAACGCAAGGATCAGGGCAAGCATGCCCGCTATGACCCTTTGTATCCTCTTCATAAAACGTTTCCCCCTGCTTACGTAATACGTCCTTTCCCTTCTGTTCCCGATTATAAAGAGATGCAGAGGCGTCTGTCAAGGCTTCCGTCGGAATTTCTCTCTTCTTTCTTACAAAGCGTTCCGACGAAGGCAGCCGTCCCCGGCCAAACAGAAGAACACAAAAAACGCTTCCCCCTGTCTCAACGACGTGATTGAAAACGGAATAAAAATACGGTATGATAAAAAAGCAACAAATGCGACAGCTATTTGTCATATTTATTATGTTATAGTCTGTTCCAGCAGAAGGAGTGTCTGCCATGCAAATAGAACGTTTGGTTCAAATGGTATTTTACATCGTCAATCATGGGCGCGTGACGGCCAAAGAACTGTCCGATTTTTTCAATGTGTCCACAAGAACCATTTATCGGGATATCAACACACTGACCATCGCCGGGATACCTGTCTTGTCCACAAAAGGATACGGCGGAGGCATCTCCCTGCTGGACGGATATACGATTGACAAATCTGTCTTGTCAAAAGAGGAGCAGAAAAGCGTTTACCAGGGTCTGCAGCTCCTGCAGGCGACCGGATGCCCAAATGCAGAAATGGCATTCCGTAAAATTAGCGCCATATTCCGAACTGCACAGGAGGCAAAATGGCTTGACGTTGATTTTTCTTACTGGGGAAGCGAAAAAAAAGAAAAACTCAAAATTTCCGAGCTGCAATACGCCATCCTTCAGAAACGCCTGATTACGTTTCACTACGTAAATTCTGAACTTAAAAAATCCAAAAGAACGATAGAGCCTTTGCAGCTGGCCTTTAAGTCGCACGCCTGGTATCTCGTTGGATATTGCAGATGCAGAAAAGAAATGCGGATGTTTCGTCTCTCCAGGATCCGGCATCTTAAAATTCTTCCGGAAACTTTTGCGCGCGAGCTGCCTTCGGATACCCCTCTCTTTCCTGATTGCAGCAAAACATGCAACGTTCCGTTTTTGAGGCTGAAGTTTTCCCCTGAAATTGTCCACAGGCTGTATGATGAATTTCAGGAAGAACAGGTTCATCCGGGTGAGGATGGAAATTATTATGTTACGGTGCAATACGCATTGAACCACTGGACGCTGCACTATCTTCTGTCCTTTGGAAAGTACGTTGAGATTTTGGAACCGGAAACAGCCCGAACCATGCTCAAGGAGCAGGCTGCCGCTATTCTGAAACTTTATACATCATCTTAAGGTCTTCGCTTCGCGCTGCGTTTGTCCGAAGCGGATCGATCCTGAAACGGGAGGTGAAATACATGGAAAAGCATCTGTATGTCATGATGATCAAACGGGGAAAAGCCTACAATAAGGTTACAAAAGCCGTTATTACAAGGCATGTGGAACATTTGAAAAAGTTAGACGCCGACGGAAAGATTGCGCTTTGCGGCCCGCTCAAAGGATATCCCGGTATGGCCGGCATGGTGGTTTTCAAAACCCAAAGCTATGAAGAAGCCGAAGCTCTTTGCCGGCTTGAGCCGCTCGTTGCGGAAGGCTATGCAGCGTATACGCTTGCAACTTTACAGGTGGCGGACAAAGACAACAACTATTTGCTATAAGGAGGAAACAGACAATGGAACAAAAAGAAAACCAGATCCTGTATGTCAGAATTGACCATAAGGCAGGGGAACAAAACGAAACCGAACAGGACGCTATGGATTCCATGCAGTATTTACAGCAAATTGCAAAAGAACGTTTCCTTATGGCCGGTATTTTCGGCGATATGGAAATGGGAATCGTGGATGGAGCGATGCTGCTTTTTGCGGCAAAAGATTTGGAGGAGGCAACCGAAATCGCCTGCCATGACCCGATCATAAAAAGAGGCTTCTATACGTGTGAAATTCACAGGTGGAATGTGCTGCTTGAATCAAACGGGGATTTATAATGGATTGCGCGTCTGCGCCCTCCTGTGAAAAGGGCGCGGACGCGCAATCTGTTCTTTTATAACTGTCGTTCTCTCTTTTTCTTTCCAGTTGGCTCAGGCTCCGAACGGTCTTTAGAACTTGCCTTCCTTCGCCGCTTCTTCGATCGAAACTGTCAGCCTTGATTTTATAGGGTTTTAAGGGCTATTTGTGTGCTACTTGTGTGTAACGCAC
>CANSKO010000012.1 GCA_947647505.1 uncultured Roseburia sp.
TGATTCCAAGAATATACAATCGCGTACGGAATTAGGCCGTCTGCTCGCAAGGCAAAAAGGCCGAGAAAGAGAAGCGGAGAAGTATTTGCTTGAAATAATAGCCATTGATTCCAAGAATATACAATCGCGTACGGAATTAGGCCGTCTGCTCGCAAGGCAAGAAGGACGAGAAAGAGAAGCGGAGAAGTATTTGCTGGAAGTTATAAAGATTGATCCTAAAAATTTACATTCTCGAACAGTGCTGGCAAAGCTATATGAAAGTATGGATAGACTGCCAGAAGCCAGGCAATTATATCAGGAACTTTGCAATATTGATCCTGGCAATCGCTATGGCGCAGACGGCCTTTCTCGGTTAAAATAGTCTTAATAATTGCTGCAATAAGCAGATAGATATTTTTTTCCTATGATATCGTACTCATATCTGGATAACAAAAGGGCTGATAAAAAATTTATGTCTCGGGCTAGAGCGTGTCTGAAAAATCATTCCAGCCATCTGTACGCCCCACTTAGCGCGAGATTTCACCAAATTCGGTCAACGTAGCCCGCTACGCCTCCCTTATTTGGCACAAATCTCCCACTAAGTGGGGCGCACATCTGTCAGAAAGCATTTTTCAAACACGCTCTAGTGCATCGTTGCGCAAATAACTACACCAACCACTTGCCTGCTTTCCCGATTGCACTGGTCAAAAATCCTCAGCGTAGCCCGCTGCGCCTACGTTTTTTGACCTGCACACTCAGAAAAGCATTCTGCATGATGGATCCAGTTATTTGTCGAACGATGTACTGGCCATTTGGGCGGTGCATGGCATGAGCGCCATAGCGCATTTCGAAAATCTTTTTCGAAATGCAGTCAGGGGAAAGCCGGATTGCTTTGGATTTTGTTTGGCTCATACGTATTGCTTATCGTAACTCGTACAGCTGAATGATTCATATTTCGGAGCATGCAAGTATCTTTTCATGGGAGAATTGTCACATAAGCCGCCTGTAAACACAAAAAACGGCGGCTTTGAATCTGAACCGCCCCCTGTCAGGTAGACAGATGAAAAAAAGAAAATCAGGTCACGAGGGTCTGGTTCCTGAAAGCAATGGGAGCCAGGCCCTTTAACTTAGTTTGAAGCCGTCTTGTGTTGTAAAAAACGATATATTCGTTGATGGCTTTCTCCAATTTCTCAAAGGTATGAAATTGCCGGAGATAGTGAATCTCGGATTTGGGCATGCCCCAGAAGCCCTCCATGGGGCTGTTGTCAATGCAGCGGCCTGGACGGGACATGCTCTGCGTTGCATGGATTCCATCCGGCTTCACTTTAAACTGCCGGCTGATTATTGATAGCCCCGGTCACTGTGAAACAAGGGATGGGCGCCAGGATTGGCGTTCACCGTCGCGTCAAAGGCGTCAAAAACAAGCTGATTGTTGTTGGAGTGGCCCAATGCATATGCAACGATGCTTTTGTCGTATAGATCAAGAATGGCGCTTAAGTATGCTTTTTTTCCGTTTTGGAGTTTGAGTTCTGTAACATCCGTCAGCTATATCTCATTGGGACTATCTGCTGTAAACGTTCTGTTCAATACATTCTCAGCAGTGACACGCGGTTTCGACATGATGCAGCGCTTTTTCTTTCATCGTATCACGGTCTGCATATTCACACATTTCATCAGGCGGTAAATCCGCTTGCGGTTGTAATTTTTTTGAGCCGGCTGTTCACATTCAGCGTTATGCGGCGATACCCGTAGATGCCATTTATTTCACTGTATAAACAGATGAGTTCTTCCAGCGAGAGGGTGCTTTTTCTGAAGCACAGGTTTCCCGGTTGAGCCATTTATAGTAAGAACCGCAGGAAATTCCGGAAAATCTGCATAATGATGCGATTTTATAGCCTTTCTCCTGATGCAGTGTGTAGATCGTCTCATATGATATGGAAGCGCATACTGCGACGCCATGCTTTCAATTTTGTCAGGAGGAGCGTCTTTCAGGGCATTGATCAGCGCGATCGCAGCCATCAGAGAAAAGACATATAGAAATGTCTTGGGAAACTAGCTTTAATCGCTTCATGGAGCCACCTCAAAGCGATAGTTACGGTTGTGATGCAATGTAATGCCAGATTCTTTCGTATCCTTCGGCTGTAGGTGTCGATGTCCGGTCACAAAGCGGCGCATTGATTCCCCAAACGCCGTCAATCAGCTGTTCCCTTGTCATAACCCTTCCCGCATTTTCGATAAGCGGTTTTAGCAGCTGGATTTTTTTGGGAGCCAGTTCGATAGGCGCTCCGTCCCTTTCCGCTAAATAGCCGTTAAAGTCTACGGAAATAGTTCCGCATCTCCAAATATCCGGTTCCTTTAATTTCCCGGCGCGCCGCAGAAGCGCCAGAACACGCTTGCCCAGCAGGATCATGGAAAACGGCTTTGTGATGTAGTCATCGGCCAGACAGTCGAAGCTGGCGGCCTGCGTTTCTTCATCGCTTAATGCAGTCAGCATAAAGACAGGGACAATGACTTGTTTCGCGGATTTTTTCAGAGCCTGCAGACCGTCACAGGCGGAGCATACGGTATGCCCTGCATCCGTCAAATAGTCGCTGATCAGGCTGGTTGTCGCCGCATCATCCTCGACAACCGGAATTTTGCCATAATCGTTACCACCTGCATGTGTCACCGGTGTGAATTTCTACAGGAAAAAATTCCGAAAAGAAAAATGCCCGCATTTGGCAGTTTTTGTTGTCTGGAATGGATGATGAATAGTTTCTCTCTTTCAGAGCGCAGGCCGAATCCCGGGAAGGGCTCTTCTGCGGCGGGCATTTCGATTTTGACAGCTGTCAGGCGGCTGGCGGTTTTAAGTATTGTTTATGAAACTTGGAAAAATGGTTTTGGAGTTTTGGGAGAAAAGGGCAGGGAAATTCGGCCGAAGGCGAAGCTTTGCACCAAAGTTCCGGGAAACGGTGGCCGTAACGAGAAGGTCTTAAAGCAGCAAAGCTCCTCTGCTCTCGAAAAGTGTATTTGACAGAATCAGGAGAGAATGCAGGTGCGTTTTGAGCAGTATTGCCGTTAAAAAGTATGGTATGGTTCTTTATGATGGAAAAATGGTGGGAAATGAATCGCTGCGTTTCGGAGGGGATGCTGTTATGGCAGAAGCCTTAGAGCTTGAGATGGAACACATTGACAAAATAAAAAAACGCCATATAATGACGTTTTTCGATGGAGCATACGGGATTCGAACCCGTGGCCTCAACAATGCGAATGTTGCGCGCTCCCAACTGCGCCAATGCCCCGAATTGCAGAGCTATCAGTAAGAATGTCATTGCCTGTTTTTTTAAAAGCATTCTATCTGATGACCTGATGGAGTTATTATATCACAGATAAAACAAAAAGTCATCTATTGATTTAAAAAAATTTTGTATTTGAAAACAGAGGCGTTCATGTTATACTGAAAAAGGATAAGAATTTGAAAAAATCGGGAGGAGAACAGGTATGGCAAATATACCGGATAAAGAAGTTTTGAAACGGGTATATGGGGAAAGTGAAAAAAGCGGCGCGCGTTTTCTGCATCTGGCGGAACGCTTTGCAGAGAATTTTGGAGAAGCGAAGCCGGAATTTTTTACGTCTCCGGGTCGGACGGAAATGATTGGCAATCACACGGATCATAATGGGGGCAAAATTATTGCGGCAAGCATCAGCCTGGATACGATTGGGGCGGCGGCGCCAAATGGAACGGGCAGCATTCGGATTCGCAGCGAAGGCTATGATTTGATCGACGTGGAAATTGCCGCCGCATCTTCGGTGGAGAAGCGCGCAGGAACAAGGGCGTTGATTGCGGGCATGATAGAAGCGGTTGGGAAATTTGGATATGCGATCGACGGTTTTGACGCATATATGACGACAGAAGTCATTGCGGCGGCGGGCGTCAGCTCTTCTGCGTCTTTTGAAATGCTGTTTTGCGCAATGGTAAATGCCCTGTTTAATGAGAATAAGATTCCGCTTGGCGACTGTGCAAGAATCGGGCAGTATGCGGAAAACAATTTCTGGATGAAGTCATCCGGATTGATGGATCAGATGGCCTGTGCAGCAGGCGGCGCGATTCTTCTGGATTTTTCGGATGCGATTCGATATGAGAAGATTGACGCGTCTTTTGATGCGCTGGGATATGACATGGTAATTGTAAATACCGGAAAAGGACATGGCGATTTAAGCGAAGAGTATTCTGCGGTTCCAGGAGAGATGTATCAGGTGGCCCGTGCTCTGGGCGCAGAACGCTTATGTGAACGCTCTATGGAGGAGTTTTTGAAAAAGATTCCCGAAATTGCAAAAGTCATTCAGAATGACCGTGCAATTTTGCGCGCGCTTCATTTTTATGAAGAAAACCGCAGGGTGGAAGAGGCTGCGAAAGCTCTTGAAAAAGGAGATGGTCAGACGGTGCTGCGTCTTTTGACGGAATCTGGCAATTCCTCCTGGAAATGGCTGCAAAACTGCATTTCAAAGTCAAACGATCAGGATCAGAAGGTGGCGCTTACGCTTGCGCTTACGGAGCTGTATTTGAAGGAAATCGGAGACGGATGCTGCAGAGTGCATGGCGGCGGTTTTGCAGGCGTGATTCTGGCGGTGATTCCCCGGGAGAAGACAAACGATTATGTCAATTATATTGCTGCGTTTGTGGGAAAAGAGAATGTATATCCGATGCAGATTCGACAAACCGGCGCGGTAAGCCTCAAGTGCATTTAAAGGAATGCTTATAATCGAAAAAGGCTCCTTACAGACAGGGGAATGTACAATAACCTGTTTCTGTAGGGAGCCTTTTTCGTTGTGCGTCAGATGAGCCTGAAAATGGCGTTCGTTCCTGCTTATGCCGGAGAGCGCAGCTTTTGTAAACATGCATCACAGAGCGTTATGCCGGAACGTACAGCTTCTGGAAATCATGCATTGCAGTACTGATTGGCCAGAGACAGAAGCGTTTCGTGATGCTGTGGAATCCACGCAGCATAGGAGCTATGGCTTTTTTGCACCTCCTGTCCGAGCGCAATCAAAAATGCAGGAATGTTTGTCTCTTCCATGATGCCGATTTCGGTTCCAAACGCTTCGCTTCCAAGCTCTGCGCAGCCGCCTTCAAAGAGCGCATAAGCGGCTTTCGGTCCGTCCGGCGACTGCTTGACGGCGCCGCGGAATCCAAGCGCGGCGGCCTGGTGTGTGCCGCAGGAGGACGGACAGCCGGAAATGTGCAGCTTTGGCAGGATTCCGTCTGCAAAATGGAAGGGACGGATCGCATCGACGCAGGCTTTTAAAAGGGACTGCGAATCTCTGAGGCCAAGCTGGCAGATATGATTGCCAATGCATGCGGTGGAGGATTCAAACAATGTGTCGGCGCCGTCATCTGTCAGTGCAATCAGGGATTTGGCCTCGTCTGCCGTACAGTTGATAAGATACATGCCTTCATCCGGCGCAAGACGGATTTCTACGGATTCCATCGGAGCAATTGCCTGATAAAGGGCCAAAAACTTCTCCGGAGTTGGATTGCCGCCGATTGGATGGTACGATACGGCATACAGTCCCGGCTGCTTTTGAGGGATGGCCCGTGGATGTGAAAGGGAGCCGTCGCCTTTTTTGGTGACAGGTTCGGCTACGATGGAACGCTTTAACGTTTCATCTGCAAGGGCGGCGGAAAGCTTTTCACGGTAAGCGGCCCGATAGCCGTCCGGACCGAGGGAATCCTGCATGTAGCGCGTTCTGGATTTTGCGCGTTGTTCGTAATTGCCATGTGCAAGGAACGTATCAATCATTGCTTTGATATAAGAAAGAACCATATCCGGCTCGACGTCTTCTGCGACGCGAACGCCCATCTTGGGATTCGGGCCAAGTCCTCCGGCGCTGTAAACGTCAAAGGTATGGTTTTTCTTTGCTACAAAGCCAAGATCCCGAAATGTAGCGTGCGGAAGGTCTTTTTGCGTATTGGAGAAGCAGACCTTCAATTTTCGGGGCAGCTTTACTTTGTGAATCTGATCCAGAAGATAATCGGCCGCCGCCTCTACATAACCGGAAACGTCAAACGTTTCGTTGGGGTTGACGCCGCTTAAAGGAGACATCATGACGTTTCTGGGGTAGTCTCCGCCGCCGCCTCTTGTAATGATGCCGTGCGCCCAGGCGTCTTCAATCAAAGCGCAGATGACGTCGGCCTTTAAATTATGAAGCTGCACGGTCTGGCAGGTTGTCAGGTGCAGCCGGCTGATCTTGTATGTCTGGATGCTGTCGCATATGAATTTGAGATGTTCTTTTGTGATTCTGCCGCCGGTAAGCCGCAGCCGCAGCATGCCGGATTCTCCGCCGCGCTGTGCGTAGCTGCCAAAACCGCCGGAAATTTTTTTATAAGCTGCGACAGACAGATTTTTTTCATAAAAGGCGTTGGTCGCTTCGCGAAATTCTTCGATATCCGGCTGAAATTCTTTTGCATAATCTTTCATAGAAATATTCCTTCCTCTCTGTGATGCGTCAATATGTGATGCTATGGATCATTATAAAATAAAACTGCCCTATACGCTATAGTATAGGACAGTTTTTAAAAAATATAAGAAGGAACGTCCGTATTTAGTTGGAGCCGGGCAAAGGCGCTTCCGTGCCGTCCGTATTTGGATCGCCGTAGAGAAATTCAGGCGTGCTTCGAAATACGGTGTCGCCGGAACCCATCTGATTGACGACGACGATATCTCCGTTTGTAAGGTCTTCTGCATACATGCGAAGTCTGGAGCTGTTGACATAAAAGGTCGGAACTTTTTCTCCATTGACATAGATTTTACTCCAGCGCGTGAAATTTTTGCCGCTGATAGAGAGATAGTCGGGATATCTGGAAGGAAAGACGCCTGCAATGGAGGTTTCTTCCGTGCCCATAATTAACTCTGTTGCCGGATACCGATCTTCGCCGTTGTACGCATAGCGCTCGCCGTAAAGCAGGTCATACTGCAAATGATTCAATCCGTTCTGATAAGGCTCTGTTCCGGAAAGGTTGTTTTCCAGAGCATTCTGTTCATAAGTAAAAATCGTTCCCTCATGAATGTTAAGCGAATTGGTCACGCTTGCCATCAGCTCATAAGCGGCAAGGTCGGCGTCTTCCTTTGGCAGACCGAAGTTGTTCCAGGTCGCATATCTGGTCAAAAACAGATCGCCGGAGGCCATATCAGCGTCTTCCAGGCCAAGACTTGGCAAATGATCCCCAAAAAATACAACGATCGTATCTTCACCGCGCGCGTTTAAGGCTTCCGTCAGATTGTAGATAAATTTATCGACCTCATGCAGCATATTTACATAATATTCCCACTGATTGGCGGATGAGGCGTCTTCTGCTCCGGTTACAAGGATTTCGGGGTCTGAGAGGACTTTTTCCGTCGGGTAGTCTCCGTGGCCCTGTACCGTAATCGTATATACGAAGTCCGGCTGATCTTTTGTGGAATCCAGTGATTTGATCGTTTCATCAATTAAAATGTCATCGGTCGGCCATGAGCCAAGCGGCGTGTATTGCCGGATGTTCATCAGCTCCTTGCTTGTAAAGGAATCAAAGCCCATCATGGAAAAGGCGTTTGTGCGGCTGTAGAAATTACCGCCATTGTTATGTACCGCATGCGTGCCATAGCCGATGTCGGATAAATCCGAAGCGATGCTTTCGCAGTCTGTCTGTTTCAAAATGGTTTTATACGGATATTCGCCCGTTCCAAAATACTGCATGCTCATACCGGTTAAAATTTCAAACTCCGTATTGGCAGTTCCGGCGCCAACGACTGGCACCCTCAGATGCCCGCTGCTGTACGTTTCGGTCAGTTTTCTGAAATTTGGAATCGGATCTTTGGAAAACTGAAGGAAATTCACTTCGGTCGGATCGATAAACGATTCCAGCAGGACCGTAATGATATTCGGTTTGTTTTTTTCCGTGGAAGCTTCTTTTTTGGAAACCTGTTTTGCGGCTTCGACGGATTCTTCGGAATAACGATCCGGCTTTCTCATGCCGCGGTCTACAACGCTTGTGGAAAACCCATAGACAAAGCCGTAATTTTCATATCCCTGCGCAATATTGGCAAAATAAGACGCAAGAATATTGGAGTTTTGCGCCGCATGGGTCGTAACGGGCACCATCAGGAATAAAAATCCAATCAGGCAGGGCGTTAAGACTTTTCGGCGTTCGCCCTGAAATTTGGGTCCTTTGAAAAATAAAAAGACGCAGAAAATCAGGAATGCGGAAACGACAAAGACGACAAGCGCGGCTTCGCCGGCAGTAAAATAGTTTGTATTCTGCATTGCCAGAAGATCGGAAATGCATTTTAAATCGGTATAGCCAAACGGCGTTACGCGGTTTGACAATACGCAGCCGTTGATGGTTCCAAGAAACAGCCACATTCCACTGATTACAATGCGGCCAAGCGCTCTCCTGCGAAGCAGGTAGACAAGGGATAGCGACGCAAAAATGATAAATGCGTTGTAAGCAAACGCCCAGGTATGCAGAGCAAAAAATCCAAATGCCTTTGCAATGGAATGCCTGGAAATCACTTCTATAGCAAAACAAAGCAGCATAGAGAGCAAAATATGAAAAAGCAGGGAATAACGGTTGCATATATTTATAATGCGAGCTTTTCTCTCCGGGTTTTTATAGGATTCTGGAATGAATCGAAAGGATTTTTTCATATAGGGTTCCTCCTGACATGCATTTTCAGAGGCGTCGTGCCAGACGCTGTTTTTTTTCGCGAATGTCTGCCGTCCGCCGCTGCGATTCGATGCGCTGCAAATGCGTATTTTATGCATGCGTTTGCACAGGAAATCGAATCGATTGAAAAAAAATGCGGTTTTTTGTAATTGCGTATTCAAGAATATAACGTAAAAAGTTAAAAATCAATAGAAAACTTCTATAAAAATTTCTTAAGAATTCTCCAAAAATCACTCAATATAAATAATTTATGTTGAAACTGTGAAAAACAGAAGCTTTTTGGAGGATACAGCTGGAAAAATTGTCGGAAACGAACATTAAAGTTTTCTTAAATTCGTTTAGGATTCTCCTAAGATAGTTGACATTGCAGGGTATTGGAATTATTGTATGAATGGTATAATACAAAAAAGAAAGGAAGAGCAGCTTGAACCCATTAATAGAAGTCAGAAATCTGATGAAAATTTACAATCCCGGAGAAAATGAAGTGCATGCGCTGGATGACATATCGCTGCGGATTGACGCGGGAGAATTTGTAGCAGTGATCGGACAGTCCGGTTCCGGAAAATCTACCTTTATGAATATGCTGGGGTGTCTGGACGTTCCGACGTCCGGAAGCTATTATCTGAACGGAGAGGACGTGGCGGGGCTTACAGATGACGCGCTGTCGGAAATTCGCAATCGGGAAATCGGATTTATTTTTCAGGGATTTAATTTGATTCCAAATCTGACGGCGCTTGAAAATGTGGAGCTTCCGCTCATTTATCGAAACATTCCGGCGGCGAAGCGGCATGCGCTCTCCGTCGCCTCACTGGAAAAAGTCGGACTGAAAAACCGGATGGAGCATAAGCCTTCGGAAATGTCCGGCGGGCAGCAGCAGAGGGTGGCAATTGCCCGGGCGCTGGCCGCTGCGCCGCCTGTCATACTCGCCGATGAACCGACCGGAAATCTGGATTCTGCATCCAGTAAGGAAATTATGCAGATTTTGCGGGATTTACATAAAGAAGGCAGAACGGTAATCCTGATTACGCATGACAATAAAATTGCCGCCAGCGCAAAGCGCGTCATACGAATTATTGACGGCAAAATCGTGTCGGATACCAGAATAAAGGAAGAGGGAAATCAGGATATTGAAGCGATTGCGGCGAAAATTGAAGCGGAAGGAGAATAGAATCATGAAGAAAAAAAGAAAAGTCTGGAAAATTGCAGCGGCAGTCGTTGCGCTGCTGCTTGTTATCCGGTTTGCGGCCGGATTTTTCCTGGGTGGCGACGGGGAAGCGCTTCCGATGGTGGAAACGGCGGCCGTGAAAGAGGATGATATTACCTCAACGCTTGAGACAAGCGGGACGATTGCCAGTGAGCTGATTCGGGTGTACGCGTCTCCCGTCAATGCGCAGGTTGGTGAAATTCCGGTCGTTATGGGACAGAGCGTGCAAAAAGGGGAGTATCTTCTGACGTACGATACGGCGTCTCTGCAAAAGAGTTATGATATTGCGGAATTACAGGCAAAGGCGGAAAACGCCGCTTCAAATGATTCCATTGCAAAAAGCAATGAAAGCGCGGGCGATCTGGTCAAAAGCGCGGGTGAGATTGGCGCTCTGCAAGGTCAGATTGACGCGTTGAATGCGGAAATTGCCGGGCTGCAGACGCAGGCGACCGAAAATGAAATACGATCCAATAACAATGCGGCCGCCAATGCGGAGGTTGGCGCGCTGGAAGCGGAAATCGAAGCGGCGGGCGCGCGCGTGGCGGAATTGGAAGCCAAAAAGGAACAGGGCGGCTTAAGCGAACGGCAGAAAGAAGAATTAAAGCAGCTGCAAAAAGAACTGCGTTCCAGGGAGGAAGAATTAAAAAAGAAGAAAAAGTCCGTGAAAAATTCCGCAGAGCTTGCAAATGAGCTTACGCGGATTCAGGCGCAGCTTTCTCAGAAAAACAGCCAGCTTTCTGAGCTTCAGGGAAAACTGTCTGAGGCGCAGTCGAAAAACAGCGCAGCCGAGGCGGGCATTTTATCGCAGGCGGCAAGGGCCAATATCAGCTATACGCAGCAGGCAAGCCAGCTTACGTTAGAGCAGAGCGCAGACGGCTTATCCAGAGCTAAGGCCGGCATTACGGCGGATTTTGACGGTATTGTAACGGAAGTCGCTGCATCGGCGGGGACTATGGCGGCAGAGGGAACGCCGCTTGTCACGCTGGCCAGCGCAAATGATATGTGCGTGGAAGCGCCCATTTCCAAATATAATCTGGCGAATCTGGAAACAGGACAGCATGCAGTAATCGAATTTCAGGATAAAGAATATGAGGGAAGCATTTCCTATATCAGTAAAATTGCGGAAAAAGGCGATTCAGGCGCGGCAATGGTTGCGATAAAAATACATATTGACGCGCCGGATGACGCGCTGGTGATCGGTCTGGACGCGAAGGTGACAATACAGCTTGGCGCGGCAGAAGGCGTTTTGACAGCGCCGATTTCAGCCGTAAATTCTGATATGGACGGCGAATTTGTCTATGTCGTAAAGGATGGCGTCGTTGCAAAGAAATATGTGACGACGGGAATGGCCTCTACGGAGAAAATCGAAATCAAAAGCGGCGTTGAGGAAGGGGAAAACGTGATTGTGACGGTAGATTCCAGTATAATGGAAGGAATGGCGGTTCTGGAAGCGGCGCAGCAGGAAGAAGAGATGGCGCCGGCGACCGAAGCGGCGGAATAGGAGGCGGATATGTCGCAGTTTTTCGAATATCTGAAAATGGCCGTGTCCAATATCCGGGCCAATAAAATGCGTTCCTTTCTGACGATGCTGGGCATTATTATCGGAATTTCTTCGGTCATTTTGATTATGTCGCTTGGAAACGGCGCAAGAAACATTATTACGGAGCAGATGTCCGGCATTGCATCGGGACAGATTGCTCTGTATACGTATGACGACACAGGCTCTTATGAAATTACAAAAGACGATATTGCGGCGATTAAGGAACAGGTGGACGGAATCCGGGGAATTAACAGTTACATGTCCATTAGCGGCACGACGAGCACAAAAAAAGGAGAATTTCAGGTACAGGCAAGCGGTCAGATGGCTTCCTACATGATTTTTTCTTCCACGGGCATCTTAAAAGGGCGATATTTCAATGAGACGGAATACCTTGCAGGACAGCCGGTCTGTCTGATCGGCGAGCGGGACGCCGTGCGTATCTTCGGCTCGACGGACGTGGTTGGCATGAACCTGGACGTTATGCTGTGGGAAAAAGAAGTGACGTTTACGATTATCGGCGTAGAACAGGCGGAAAAAGAATCGATGTTTACGTTCACCTATGAGAACTCGCCGATTTACATTTACTTTCCGCTGACGGTGCTGGAACAGGTCTATGGCATGGAATTTGAGACGTATTATCAGATTTATCTGATGGCGGAGGACGGAGCCGATACGGGGACGATTACAACGCAGGTAGTGGACCTGCTGGAACGCAGACATCAGTGCATAGGGGAAGATATTTATCAGTATGAGAGCTTTAACGATTATATGGAGACGGTCAATACCGTGTTAAACGTTGTGACGATGCTGATTTCACTTGTGGCGGCGATTTCTCTGATCGTCGGCGGCATCGGCGTTATGAATATTATGCTGGTGTCCGTAACGGAGCGTACGAGAGAAATCGGCATTCGAAAAGCGCTGGGCGCAAAGACGCGGTCCATTTTGCTGCAGTTTCTGTCGGAGTCGGCCATTATTACAATGATTGGCGGGTTAATTGGCATTATAAGCGGCGTGGCGGAGGCGTTTCTTGTTGCGAAGATTGTGGCGGCTGTGAACCCGGTGTTTGCGTTTACGCCGTCTGTGAGCGTTGTCACAGTAGTCGTTACGACAGTGTTCTCTTCTGCGATAGGGCTGTTTTTTGGGATTTATCCGGCAAGAAAAGCGGCGAAGATGAGCCCGATTGAGGCGCTTCGCAGAAATTAACGGCACAGCGTAAAGGGATGGAGAATGGTTTTTCAGGCGAAAGACAGGAAACTTCTGCGTTCTGGCATATAAAAAATACCCCCTGCATACAATGTAAAAACAAGTATCGCAGGGGATATTTTTTTGAAAAGCTATATTGAGGAAAGAGCTATAGAGATAGCCAGATATATTATTGAGAACAATGCAACGGTAAGGCAGACGGCAAAGCAGTTTGGAATAAGCAAGAGTACGGTACATAAAGACGTAACCGAACGCCTCCCGGAAATCAACCCGTCTCTTGCCAGAAGCGCCAGAAAAGTTCTGGATGTAAACAAGTCAGAGCGCCATATTCGGGGAGGGCTGGCTACGCGGGAGAAATACCTGCATCAGCACGTGTAAAAAGAACGAAAACATAGGGAGAACAAAAACGCAGCGCCGAGGGGAGCATATTCCTGTCGGCGTCTGTTTTTGCGTGAATCCGGATTTTACAGGAGGTTTTGGAGTATGATAAGATAGAAAAAAGGATTTTGGGGAAAGAAGGCGGATACAGATGCAGGATGCAACAGGCAGACAGTATAAAAAGATGACGGAGACGCCCGTTGGAACGCTTGTTTTAGAGCTTGGGATTCCGACGACGGTCAGCATGCTGATCACGAATATATACAATATGGCGGACACGTTTTTTGTCAGCAAAATCAGCGTTTCCGCCAGCGGAGCGACAGGGATTGTCTTTGCGCTGATGGCCGTGTTTCAGGCATTTGGATTTATGTTTGGACATGGGGCGGGGAGCAATATCAGCCGTCTTCTGGGTGCGAAAAAGACGGAGGATGCAAAAATTTTCACGTCAACCAGCGTCATTCTGGCGCTTGCGGTCGGGACGCTGACGGGCGCGCTGGGCCTGTTGTTTCCGGAGCCGCTGCTGCGTGCGCTTGGGAGTACGGACACGATTTTAAAAGACGCCAGAATATATGGAAGCTTTATTTTGTTATCCGGTCCGGCAATGACGGTCGGCTGCGTACTGAACAATATTCTGCGCTACGAAGGAGAAGCGGCGTTTGCGATGGCGGGACTTTGCACGGGCGGAATTTTAAATATGTTTCTGGACCCGGCGCTCATATTCGGCCTTGATATGGGAATTGCCGGAGCGGGCTTGTCTACTGCGATTTCGCAGTATATCAGCACGGCGATTCTGCTGGCGCCGTTTCTGCGCAGAAAAACGGTTACGGAAATACATTATCGCTATTTTACGAAAGAAATGGCTGATATTCGAAATATCCTGTTTACCGGTCTGCCAAGTCTTGCAAGACAGGGATTAAACAGCGCTTCCACGGCAGTTATGAATTTGCAGGCGGCTGCCTTTGGAGACGCCGCCGTTGCTGCGATGAGCATTGCGGGACGCTGTGGAAATCTGCTGTTTAGTTTTGCGCTTGGCATTGCGCAGGGATTTCAGCCGGTATGCGCGTTTAATTATGGAGCAGGTAAAAAAGAGAGGGTCAAAAAAGCGACCTGGTTTACGGCGCTTCTTGGGATGGGCATTATGGGCTTATTCTGTGTGATTTGTGATGTCGCTGCGCCAGGCATTGTAGCGCTGTTCCGCGATGAGGCGGATGTGCTTGCGTCAGGCGTGGGCGCATTTCGATGGATGTGCCGCACGCTGTTTGTGCTTCCGGTTTCCGCAGTTGGCAGCATGCTGTTTCAGAGCATTGGAAAAAAGGGAAGGGCGCTTTGGATTGCGCTTTTGCAAAGCGGTCTGATCTCCATACCGCTTTTGCTGATTTTGCCAAAGCAATTCGGCATAGCGGGCATCTGGGCGGCGCAGCCACTGGCATACCTGGCCGCAGGAGCGACGGCCTTGCCGGTTATGTATGATTTTTTTCGAAAGCAGATGCGTACGGAGAAAGAAAAAACGTGATTTTCACATAATTTTTTTAAAACAGGACACGCTAAAGCCGTAATGACTATATAGAGTTTGGAGGCTTTGCGAAATATGGAAACAACAGAAAAGCGGTCGTTTGGGTTTCGGGATAAAATCGGCTATATGTTTGGAGATTTCGGAAATGACTTTACATTTATTTTTGCAAGTACATTTTTAATGGTTTTTTATACAAAGGTACTGGGGATTGAAGCGTCGATGGTCGGCGTGCTGTTTCTGGTGGCAAGGTGTGTCGATGCGTTTACGGACGTTGGCATGGGACGGATTGTGGATGCTGCCCGGGAGAACGAAAAAGGCAGGTTTCGCATCTGGATTCTGCGTATGTGCGGGCCGGTGGCAATCGCCAGCTTTCTGATGTATCAGAGCGCGCTTGACGGAGCGTCTATGGGCGTAAAGGTGGCGTATATGTTTGTCACGTATTTGCTTTGGGGCTCTGTTTTTTATACGTCGATCAATATACCGTACGGCTCTATGGCGTCTGTGATTTCCGATCAATCCAAAGACAGGCAGTCGCTTTCCGTATATCGTTCGCTTGGTTCGACATTTGCAGCGGTTGCAATCAGCGTGATTGCGCCGCTGTATATTTATCAGCTGGATGCGGACGGCAATCAGATTGTTGTGGGGAGCATGTTTACGATGGTTGCCGGCGTGTTTTCGATACTTGCGATCATCTGTTACCTGCTGTGCTATTTTCTGGTGACGGAGCGTGTCGTGACGGTGAAAAAATCGGTGCAGAAAAAAAGCTCGGTTGCAAAGACGCTGGTGCAGGTATTTACAAACCGCGCGCTGCTTGCGGTGATTTTGATTTCCATACTTACGCTTTGCGCAACAATTATGAGCCAGTCGATCAGCACGTTTTTATTCGCGGATTATTTTAAAGACACGAAAGCGCTTTCCATCAACAATTTTCTTGGGCTTCCGGCGGCCATCATTCTGGCAGCCATTTCAGGAAAGCTGGTGGAACGCTATGGGAGAAAAGAGCTGACTTCCGCGGGATGTCTGCTGGCGGCCGTATTGTTTTTTCTGATTTACTTTCTGAAGCTGGAAAATGTATGGGTTTATATTCTATTGAGCTTTCTTGCATGCATCGGCGGCATGTATCTGTTTAATATGACGATCTGGGCGATGATTACGGACGTCATTGACGATCAGGAGGTCCGGACGATGCAGCGGGATGACGGAACGATTTATGGCGTATATTCCTTTGCCAGAAAGCTTGGACAGGCTCTGGCCGGCGGGCTGGGCGGTTTTGCGCTGTCAGCGATTGGCTACGACTCGCTTGCCGCGGCGCAGACGGATGCGGTGCGGATGGGTATTTACGGACTTTCCACGCTGTTTCCGGCTATCATTTATACCGTGGTGGCGCTGGTGTTTCTGTTGCTGTATCCGCTGTCCAAACGGCGGGTGGAAGAAAATACGAGAGAGTTACAGAGAAGAAGGTAAAAATACTGCTTGTCATTTGAAAACCGCTTTCTTATAATGAAGAGTATGAAAACAGAATGTTTTAAGACGCCATCTGGGAGGAAGTGGATAAATGGAGCAGGAAAAGGTGATCGTCATTGATTTTGGCGGACAGTATAATCAGCTTGTTGCGCGGCGCGTCCGGGAATGCGGCGTGTATTGTGAGATCTGTTCGTATCGCGTCGATTTGTCGAAGATCAAAGCGATGCGTCCGAAAGGGCTGATTCTGACAGGCGGCCCGAACAGCTGCTATGAGGCGGGAGCGCCAACGTGCAGCGCGGAATTGTTTGAACTGGGCATTCCTGTTTTGGGGCTTTGTTATGGCGCGCAGCTGATGATGTGGAAGCTGGGAGGAAGCGTAAAAAGAGCGCCGGTTCGTGAATATGGAAAGACGGAGGTGTTTTTGCAGCAGGATGCGGCCCTGTTTGCGGGTATGCAGGAGCAGACCGTCTGCTGGATGAGCCACTTTGATTTTATTGCAGAAGCTGCGCCGGGATTTCGCATTACGGCGCATACAAAAGACTGTCCGGTGGCTGCGGCGGAGAATTCGCAGAAGCAGCTGTATGCCATTCAGTTTCATCCGGAGGTATTGCATACGCAGGAAGGGTCGAAGATGCTGTTTCATTTTGTCAGGGACGTCTGCGGCTGTAAAGGAACGTGGCGCATGGATTCCTTTGTGGAGGATGCGATACAGGCCCTTCGCGTAAAGGTTGGTCGTGGAAAAGTCCTGTGCGCGCTTTCCGGCGGTGTGGATTCGTCGGTTGCGGCCGTTTTGCTGTCAAAGGCGATTGGCAGTCAGCTGACATGCGTTTTTGTGGATCACGGACTGCTTCGGAAAAAGGAAGGGGATGAGGTAGAGGAAGTATTTGGGCCAAAAGGCCCTTACGAATTGAATTTTATCCGCGTAGACGCCAGAGAGCGGTTTTATGAAAAGCTTTCCGGTGTGATAGAGCCGGAGAAAAAGCGGAAGATCATCGGGGAAGAATTTATCCGGGTTTTTGAAGAAGAAGCGCAGAAAATCGGCGTCGTGGATTTTCTGGTGCAGGGGACGATTTATCCGGATGTCGTGGAGAGCGGTCTGGGCGGAGAATCGGCAGTTATCAAATCACATCACAATGTCGGCGGACTGCCGGACTGCGTGGATTTTAAGGAGATTGTGGAGCCGTTGCGGAATCTGTTTAAGGATGAGGTGCGGAAAGCGGGGCTTGCGCTTGGCATGCCGGAACATTTGGTGTTTCGGCAGCCGTTTCCGGGTCCGGGGCTTGGCATCCGAATCGTCGGAGAAGTTACGGCCGAAAAGGTGAAGATCGTGCAGGACGCGGATGCGATTTATCGGGAAGAAATCGAAAAAGCGGGATTGAGCCGGGATATTGGACAATATTTTGCCGCGCTTACCAATATGCGGTCTGTGGGCGTGATGGGCGATGAGCGGACATACGATTATGCAGTGGCGCTGCGCGCAGTCAATACGGTGGATTTTATGACGGCGGAAGCGGCAGAGCTGCCGTTTGACGTGCTGCAAAGGGTGATGAGCAGGATTATCAATGAGGTGGGCGGCGTAAATCGCGTGCTGTATGATCTGACGAGCAAGCCGCCGGGGACGTTGGAGTTCGAGTGACATTAATTTAGTATAAGCTATTAGGTATGGCAGGTAGTCTATGAGATATCCTGCCATATTTGTGTTATTTATATTATTTTGATTTGGGTAAAATATATGTTGCCAGCAAATGTGGATTGGTTTTAACATTTACATTGACGAGTAACGACAAACGCGTTACAATTTAACCGAAGGAGATGATTTGATATGAAAAAAACAGCAACCTTAAACTTAAGAATAAATCCAACGGTAAAACAACGAGCTGAAGATGTGCTTACACGATTAGGCATCCCGATGTCTACAGCAATAGACATGTATCTCAATCAAATTTCATTAACAGGAGGGATCCCTTTTGCGGTAACGTTGCCGAAAGCTCCCTCTAGTCTTAATGCAGATTTAATGACAAAAGAGGAAAT
Organism: uncultured Roseburia sp.; assembly: GCA_947647505.1. GTDB lineage: Bacteria > Bacillota > Clostridia > Lachnospirales > Lachnospiraceae > Roseburia_B. The sequence goes on from CANSKO010000012.1 coordinate 17,996, forward strand.
TCACAAGAAATTGCAAGAGGGATATGATGATATACATGCTGGCAGGGTGCAGGATGCTGTTTCTGCCTTTACGAAATTTAGGGAGAGTCATTAAGTATGAAGCAATATAAGGTACAGATCACAGATAAGGCATTAGCGGATATGGAGGAAATCTATAACTATATTGCGATACAGCTCCAAGCGCCAGAAAATGCAATAGGACAATATAACCGGATTGCGAAAGCTATCGAGGAGCTAAAAATGTTTCCAGAAAAAGTAAGACTTATGGAATCGGAGCAAGAACGGGCAATGGGGTTAAGGCAGTTGGTGGTAGATAATTATTTGGTTTTCTATGTAATTGAGAATGAGAGCGTTATTGTAATGAGAGTATTATATAGCGCTCTGATATTGGGGAAAGGTTGAAGGATTAAAAAAGTATAATTTTTGCACATAAAATAATTTTGATATAATCAGGTAGCAGAAATACAGAAGCTGTGTGAGAAACGGAGGAAAAAATCGCGGAATGGGAAAAAATAATTCCAAAGGTAAATGAATAGGCGGAATTTTTGGAAATAGCAAGTGACTTTGGAGATCTGTTGGAACTTTTTCGAAAAGCATTGCATAATGCATACTAAAAATTGATGCAGCGCCATCCTCACTTTCTGAACGTATTCTCAACTATATAAAATTCAAATGCGACAATCATGTTTTATCTGGAATAGAAAAAGCCGCTTTTAGGCTTCATTGTAGCTCAAGGCAGCTTCAGCGTATTTTAAATCAATTTGAAAAGGATAATGTCGTAACCAAAATTGGAAAAGGCCGGTATATTATAAAAAATTAAATTTTAATATACCAAACCCTTTGCAACTTTCCTTATAGTAGCATATGGAAGATTCAGATTTCTTAACGAGGTAATATGTAGAAAAGAACGAGTCGGAGGAACAATATGAACTATATAAAAGCAACTTTGGACATGGCGAATGAAATTTACGATATTTTACATACGGCGATTCAAATCATATATCCCAGATATTATCCGCAGGAGGCGGTGGAGTTCTTTTGCAGACATCATAGTAAAGAACGTATTTTAGACGGAATAGCTTCTGGAAATATGGGCGTATTGACGTATAATGATGTGATTGTCGGAACAGGCTGTCTGGATGGCAATCATATTACAGGCGTATACGTGTTGCCCGCTTATCAAAATCAGGGCTGTGGCTCGCATATTATGCATTGTCTGGAAACTGAAATTGCAAAAGCGTATGATACGGCGATCCTGGAAGCTTCGCTTCCCGCAGTGCGCCTGTATGAGCGCAGAGGCTATAAAACGGTGGGGCATGGGGTCTGTGAATTGGAAAACGATAGGAAGCTGGTCTATGAAATCATGGAGAAAAAATGGAAAGCGGATGAAATGCGGTGCAGTTTAAGGGGGCTTGCAGAATGAAATGCAGAATAAGAAAATGGGAGTTATCGGATGCGGCAAATTTAGCGGCGGCTCTTTCAAATAAAAACGTACAGGATAATCTTCGCGATGGCCTGCCGTACCCTTATACCGAGCAGGATGGAAGAGACTTTATTTTGAATATGCGTTCCGCAGATGAAAACGAAACCTTTGCGTTTGCAGTTACGGAAGACAATCTGGCAATTGGCAGCATCGGCGTTTTTCGACAGGGCAATATCCACAGACAGACTGCCGAGCTGGGATACTATATTGCGGAAGAATACTGGGGCAGAGGGATTATGACAGAAGCCATTCGGCAAATTTGCGAATATGTTTTTCGTGAAAGCGACATAATCCGCATCTATGCAGAGCCGTTTGCTTCAAATACAGCGTCTTGCAGGGCGCTTGAAAAGGCAGGATTTCAATATGAGGGCACATTGAGAAAGAATGCCGTTAAAAACGGAGAAATCATAGATATGAAGATGTATGCGTTGTTGAAAGAAGAAAGAAAAGGGCAAAAGGATGTGGAAAGAATATAAGCTGGGTTTTGACAGGTATGGACTTTTATTGTTTTTGCTTATAATGCTGCCCAATTTTATCTGGTTCGCTGTTCCGGCTCCAAATGATGTGCTAAGGACAGATGCTCTATTTTGCAAGCTGGGCAGGTTATTATACGGGGATTGTAAATACAGGCATTATATTGGGGCTGACCGTTTTTCCGTGTCTGGCGTTTCTGTTTTTTGCCATAGATAGAAAAAACGGGATAGCAGTTGTTCCAATTTCCATTTTTTCGATCTGTCACTTGATACAGGGAGCGGTCCATTTTATGATTTGATCTAAAGTTTTGCAGGATGATGCAATAAAGCGGGAAATCTGGCGCACAGGAGATGCGCTATATTATAAGCAGGGGGTAACGGACCCTGATTATTGCGTATTGAAATTTACAGCCGTAAAGGGCAGACAGTATTGCGCTTTGAAAACGGAAAGCTTTTATGTTGAGGGTTTGGCGTAACAGAAGCAGAGATTTCCGTTTTCGCGCGCTTATTCTTTTGTCAGATTCAGAATTGATAAAGGTACAGGGCGTATGTGTCCGACTGGCTGTTATCGATCTGCACCCGGTCGTCGTCAAACCAGCTGATAGACAATTCTTCCAGGTTTTCATTATCTTTCCGGTCAAAGACCGTGAACGTTTTGGATTCCAGATTCAACACGCCAAGCTGAGAGATGGACGGAGATTCCTCCGAGAGCGTTTCCGAGACGCTGTACAGCAGCTTCGTGTTTGAAAAATTGGAAAGAAAGCCGCCGCGCGGATCGAAGGTAAAGTTGTTCACCGGGGTTTTATCCCCCGTTTTTAAATCGACGACGGATAAGATTCCCGTCGGGTCCACATACAGGCCGTATCGTCCGCCAAAGAACATCATACCGTAATTTTCCATGGAGAAATCTCTGTATTCTTCAAAAATTTTTTCCTGACACAGTGTTTGCGTAAGCGCAGCGACAGTCAGATCATACGAAAAGACGGAACAGGTGGACCAGTCTTCTGTCGCCTGCACCAACAGCAGCGTATCGTCATCGGCAAAGATGGCGCGTTCCGTTTCTACCCCGGTCAGAGTAGGGAGACGGACAAGAGATTTTGCGGCAACATCGCAGAAATAAGACGCCATTCCGTCGTTTGCGTCGCGGCATGTGAGAATGACTTTACTCAAATCATCGGACCATTGACAGTCGTAGACAAAAGAGAGCGCTTCTGCGCCGGTTCCCTGTAAAATGTCTTCTACTTCTCCGGTATCCAGGTGATAGAGCAGGGGATACTGTGCGTAATCTCGCTGTTTTCCCTGCGACAGATAGAGCAGCGCCACGTCCGTGCGGCCGGAAACAGAGTGTGCAAACCAGTAGTTAGTTTCCGACAAACCGTGGAAGTCTTCATCCCAATAAAGGGAGAGAGAGCCGTCGTTTGTGCACCAGTAAAGGTCCCCCTGATACGAGTTACCCTGCCAGTTTGCTGAAAATGAATTTTTCTGAGTTTTGAGCGCAATCGCGTTCCCATCCTCTATGGCCCAGAAACGGACAGAGCCGATCTCGCCGTTTTCTTTGCGGTCAACCTGATAAAGCGTGCCAAAGCCGGAATCATAATAGGAATCCCCCAGCTGAACATATTCGGCTTTGACAAGTCCGCCAATGTCCGCTTTGGAAATGTGAAAGGCATCGCCGTTATGATCCGGCGCCGATTCGACCTGTCCGATGTGGAAAAAGGACAGCACCATCTGACGAAAACCGGCGCTGGCGACCATTGCCGTTCCAAAGACGCCTGCAAAAATCAGAAGAAGCGCAGCCGCAGCCGCAGCGTTTTTTCTGGCTTTTGACAAACGCATTGCTTTGTGCGCGTCAGGCGCGGCCTCCTCGATATATTGCTCCTCCAATTGTCCAAATGCTTCCAGAAGTCGTTCTGCTTTCATATGCGGACACCTTCTTCCTCTAAAAATTGTTTTAATTTCCTGCGCAGCCGCAGCAGCGTCGTCTTTACTTTGCTTTCGCTGACGCCGGCCGATGCTGCGATTTCTTTCACGGGGTCCAGATACCAGTATCGCCTTACAAACAGGATGCGCGCCTCTGGCTTTACGCCGGCAAGAAAGCGATTGAGCATGTCGGCAAGGGCAAGCGCGTCCATCGCCTGTTCTGTGTCAAAGGAAGCCGGGATGCATTCTTCCAATTCTTCCAGCGCCAATGGAATTTCCCCTCCGCCCCGTTTTTGGGCCGTGTATCCGTTATAGCGGTCAAAGGAGAGGTTCCGAACGATTTTTCCAAGAAAAACGGACAGTCGGTTCGGCCGATTTGGAGGCATGGCGTTCCACGCTTTCAGATAGGCGTCGTTTACGCATTCCTCACAATCTTCGTTGTTGTGAAGGATGTTGTATGCAATGCTGCGGCAGTATCGCCCATATTTGCTTGCCGTCTCCGAAATGGCGGCTTCGGAGCGCTTCCAGTATAAGTCTATGATTGTTTTATCATCCATTTGTATTTCCTTTCCATCCGAAACAAAGCCTTCCTGCTATTATTATACACGGGAAAAACGGTCCGCAGGTTACAAAAAGATAAATTTTTTAGCCGCGTATTCTGCCTGGAATCCGCCTGTAAATATGGATTGTAAATGGAATGCAATTCTTTTATAATGAAAGAAATATTGTCTGACGCACAGAGGAGGATACGGTATGCCGTTTACAGAATTATGCATTTATCAGGTGCATCCTAAAAAGACAGAGGAGTTTGAAGCGTTGATGTCCGAGGCAAAATGCTTTTTGGAAAAGCAGGAGGGGCTTCTTTTGCTTCGGCTGATGAAACGGGGGTATCGCATCGATATGGAACAGATCCGGGAAGGGCTTCCGCCGTTAAAAATCACCCGCGTTGTAAAAAGCGTGAAGTATGCGCTATACTGGGAATTTGATACAAAGGAAAGCTATGGAGCGGCGCAAAAAAATCTGTATGACAATTACTGGAAGTCCATTGAACGGTGCCTGATTGTTCCACATGATAAATATCTGGGAGAACGATTGTTTTAATGGCGTTTAGAGAGAGTTCATGCATTACAGGGCAATCTGGCATTCGGTGTGAGCGATGCCAGAGCCTTTTTACGTTGGTCGCAGCAGGATTGTGACGGACAGTAGGAACGATTACGATGGGAGGAAAACAGAATGGCGACAAAAGTTCCGTCAATTGAGCCAAATATTGCAGAGCTGGCAAATGGATGGCTGAAAGCCTATCGGTTGGATTATAAATTAGAGCAGGAACGGCTGAACGCCGAGATCGATCAGGCATTATCCGACTACCATTCAAAAAGTGGAGGAAGCGGCGGCAACAGGCCGGATACGAAATTATTACTGCGGGCGAACGACGGCGTATATTATCCGATTCTGATTGAATATAAGGGCTACAAAGACAGGCTCGTCAAGTTAGACGGTGAGGGAAAAATTGCGAATAAAACGGCGAAGAATCTGCCGGATTTTCGGAATATCAATCGTTATGCCGTAAACGGCGCCGTACATTATGCAAATGCGATTTTGCATTATACCGGATATACGGACGTCATTGCAATCGGCATGACGGGATATAAAAACGAGGCGGGCGAAATCAAATACCAGATTGGCGTGTATGCGGTTTCAAAAAGCAATTTCGGCGTCGGCCAGCAGGTGGACGAGTATACGGATTTTTCGTTTTTAAAGAGAGAAAATTTTGATGCATTTATTGAAAAAGTCAAACTTTTACAATTGTCACAGGAAGAAATCGAAAGATTAAAGGAACGCAGAGAAAGAGAAATCGAAGCAAGCCTTGTGAAGCTGAATAATGATATTTATCAAAATGAAAAAGGGCTTGGGGAAAATGATCGGGTGTATCTTGTGGCGGCTTCGATTATTGCAACATTGGGGGATGTTGAAAAAGACGTGTTTCCACTCAAAAAATCCGATCTGAAATCGTCTATGGAAAAAGGCAATACGGACGGAGATATTATGGTTAGGAAAATCGAAGCGTTTTTAGATGTAAAAAACCTTCCCGCAGATAAAAAAGATTTAATCGTGCGGACGCTGCAAAATACGCTTACGACGGACAATATCAATAAAGCGGAAAATGGGGAAAGCCAGCTGAAAAGAGTTTTTTCAAAAATAGTGGATGATCTGGGCATTTATTATAAAATCGGTCTGACAACGGATTTTACAGGCAAGCTTTTTAATGAAATGTACAGCTGGCTTGGCTTTTCGCAGGATAAGTTAAATGACGTCGTGCTTACGCCCGCTTATGTCGCTACGCTTTTGTCAAAGCTTGCAAGAGTGAACCGGGATTCTTATGTCTGGGATTTTGCCACAGGCTCGGCAGGGCTTTTGGTTGCGGCAATGAATGAAATGCTGATTGACGCCAAAAACACAATCCGATCGCCGGAACAGCTTGCAATAAAATCTGAACAAATTAAAGCAAAGCAGCTGTTGGGGCTTGAAATACTTTCCAATGTCTATATGCTGGCTATTTTAAATATGATTCTGATGGGCGACGGCAGCTCAAACATCCTGAATAAAGACTCGCTCAAAGATTTTAATGGAAATTACGGGTTCGGAAATGCAGATAAAAAATTTCCTGCGGATGCGTTCGTCTTAAATCCGCCGTATTCCGCGCCGGGAAATGGCATGATATTTGTGGAAAAGGCGCTTTCCATGATGAGCAGGGGATACGCCGCCATTATTATTCAAAATTCGACAGGCTCTGGCAGGGCGGCCGAATATAAACGGAATATTTTAAAGCACAGCACGCTTCTTGCCAGTATAAAAATGCCGATGGACCTATTTGTCGGCAGATCGAGCGTACAGACAAATATATATGTATTTCGGGTTGGCGAAGCGCACCAGAAAGACGACGTTGTGAAATTTATTGATTTTTCCAATGACGGGTATACAAGAACCAACCGCAAAAAAGCGAGCTGCAATCTAAAAGATACGGACAGGGCAAAGGAACGCTATGCGGAGCTTGTGGATCTGGTTCGCTTTGGAAAATCAAAGCTGCATATTTTTACGGAAAAAGAATATTACGAGGGGAGCATCGATCCTGAAAGCGGAGCGGACTGGAATCAGACGGCGCCTGTGGACACAAAGCCTGTGCTGGAGGACTTTAAAAAGACGGTAAGCGACTATCTTGCATGGGAAGTTTCCAGCCTTTTGAAAACGCAGGAGAAAGGGGAGGAGCGCCTGGGAAAATAGACGCCTCACTTAATGAAATGCTCAGGGGTGTTAAGTGGGGCGAATATAAAATGGGCGATTTGTTCGCGATACAAAGAACGCTGAGCTTTAATTCCAACAGGCTGGTGGATGGGACGGAATACGACTATGTCACAAGGACTTCCTGCAATCAGGGGATTTTGCGGGAGACGGGTTTTGTAAATAAAGAAAACCTAAATCCGGCGGGCTGCTTTAGCCTTGGGCTTTTGCAGATGAATTTTTTCTATCGCAGAAAACGCTGGTATGCAGGACAATTTGTAAGAAAAGTGATTCCCAGATTTCCGTTGACCGAAAATAGCGTCTTATATTTTTCGGCATTATTAAATAAACAAAGGGAAAAGCTGTCGGCGGTCCTTGTGCGCAATGTAGATGAAACGTTTCGTAATCTGCCCATTACGCTGCCGGTGACGCAGAGCGGTCAGATGGACGTTGCGTTTATAGAAGACTTTATAGAAAAGCTGAAGGCGGGGCGGATCGCAGAGATGGAGGCGGAACGGGCAGATGAGCTTTCCGCTTATCTGACGGTGATCGGACAAAACAGCTGCGAACTGTCAGCGGCGGAAGAAATCGCGTTGAAGCGATTTGAGACGTTACAATGGGACGCATACAATCTGGAAGCTTTATTTGGGAAGTCCACAAGGGGAAAACGGCTGAAAAGCGCAGACAGACTGGATGGGAGTCTGCCGTTTGTGACGGCGGGAGAAGCCTGTGAAGGAATTTCCGCATATATAAGGAATAACGTCAGGGTTTTTGCGAAAAATACGACGACGATTGATATGTTTGGTTCCGCAAAGTACAGAAATTACAGCTACGGAGCCGACGACCATGTGGCAGTCGTGCATACGGAAAAACTGCCTCCCTTTGCGGCGATGTTTGTAACGGCCGCGATTCATAAAGCCTCGCATGCCGGACAATTCGATTATTCTAAGAATTTTTATGCAAAAGATGCGGATGCGCTGTATATTTATTTGCCAACGAAACAGGGCGGACCTGATTTTGAGACAATGGAACTTGTGATATCCGCCATGCAAAAGCTTGTAATACAGGACGTTGCCATGCGCGCTGACCGGAGGATACGCGCGGCGAAGGAGGTTGTGAAGCGATCCGTAAGCAGTGCGGAATAAAGGAAAAAGGGGGATGCGGATATGCATGCGCAGGTCATTGACGAGTATCGGTTGATTTCCATTAAGCAGCTTGTAAAAGCGGTGCGGGAGGGAAAAGACAATTCCGAGCGGTTTTGCTTTATCATTGGCGCGGGCGCGTCCGTTTCGTCCGGGATACCGGCGGGCGTGACGCTGGAATGTGACTGGATGAGGGAAATGGAAGAGTGGCCCGGTCTGGGCGAAATTCGCGGGATTGCGGAGCGGCTGCGGGAAAGAAAGCGTCTGGAGCATGATTTTGAAGAGATCGAAGCGGCATGGGAGGAGACGAAAAAATCCGGCGAGCCGTTGCCGAGCAAATATTATTTTGATATTTACAAGCTTCGTTTTTTTCCCAATCACAGAAATGGCTATTACTACCTCGAAAAAGTAATGGCGGACAAAAAACCCGGCTTTGGCTATCACCCGCTGGCATTGATGCTGACGGAAGGAAGCGGAAACAACCTTGTCATTACGACGAACTTTGACAGTCTGGTGGAAGACGCGCTGTTTTTGTATACGGACAGTAAGCCGTTGGTGATTAACCATGAGCTTTTGGCCGACTATGCCGGAGATTCCAATATCAAGCGTCCGATTATCGCCAAAGTGCATCGGGGCATTTTTTTCGATCCGTTAAACCAGCCGGAAGATACGAACGAGCTGAAGGGCAGATGGCGTGACGTGCTGGTATCCGTTTTTCAGAGCTATACGCCGATTGTAATTGGCTATGGCGGCGGCGATAACAGCTTAATGAACCTTTTAGAAGAAGATAATGTCAGGATGAAAAACGGGCTCTACTGGTGTTATATGGAAAAATACGGGCTGCCGGATCAGAAGATTCAAAAGCTGGTGCAGGAGAAAAAGGGCTATTTTGTTCGCACGGCCGGCTTTGACGCTACGATGCTGGCGCTTGGAAACGCATTGTTTCCGGAGAAAATCGGCATTCATGAAGCGGAAGAATATCTGAATAATCGGACAAGCATGCACATTACAAACTATGAAAAAGAATATAAGCGTCTGACCGGGGGCGAAGGAGAAGACCATGCAGCGAATTCGGACGGGCCGTCAAACGAAAGCGAAGATGAATTTCGGAAAGATATAGAAAAAATAACGGAGCGGGGAACCGTTTCGGAGCAGGAACGCCAGAAAATGGACCAGATGACGGCCTGGGATTATTGGCGCCGGGGGATGCGGCATTATGAGCTGGAGCAGTATGAAAAGGCGGTGGAGAGCTTTTCCTGTGCAATTGAGAAACAGGCAAATGTGGCGCAGTTTTACAGCGAACGGGGCATCAGCTATTATGCATTGCGCCAATATGAGAAATCCATTGCAGAAAATGACAGGGCGATTGAATTGAATCCGGAATTTGAGGTTGCTTATAATAATCGTGGGTATGCATACGCGAAAATGGGCGAATATCGGAAGGCGATTGCAGACTTTAACAAAGCGATTGCCTTGAAGCGGGAGTATGATACGGCATATCATGGAAGGGGATATACTTACGACAGGCTGGGCGAATGGAAAGAAGCGTTGCAGGATTATAACAGGGCAATTGACATAAATCCTAAATATGCAGCCGCCTATCGCGATCGTGCCCGTCTGTACGCCAGACTGAGTTATACATATGACGCGATGGAAGATCTTAACAGCGCGATCGCGCTGTATCCGGAAAATGCGGCCTCTTATACAGATCGAGGAAGCGTGTATATGACGCTTGGCAATTACAAACATGCGATTGCGGATTTTAACAAAGCGGTCGCGTTAAAGCCGGGCGCGCCGAAGCCCTATGAAGAACGGGCAAAAGCATACCGCCTGCTGGGAGACGAAGAAGCGGCAAAGGCGGACGAGGCCAGAGCGCAAAGCCTGCGCGAAGCTTGAAAACAGAACCGAAATCCATCTGTAAAATTCTTGCTGAATTTACCGGACGGTAGTATAATACCCTCAGTGCATAACGGAGCAGACGAAAGGAGAGCTATGGAACCTGTCAGCAAATTACAAATCAATTTCAATCTGTTTTTGATCGGCTTTATGGGCTGCGGAAAGACGACGGTGGCCGATGCGCTGCACAGAATGTGCCGGCTGGAACGAATGGAGATGGACCGCGTAATCGAAGAGCGGGAGGGCATGCGCATTTCCGAGCTGTTTGTCAAACGCGGCGAAGCGTATTTTCGCGGCCTTGAGAGCGCGCTTCTGACGGAATTGCGCGACGCGCGCGGCGTAGTCGTCTCCTGCGGCGGCGGTACGCCGATGCGCAGGGAGAATGTGGCGGAAATGCAAAAGAGCGGAAAAATCATACTGCTGAAAGCCGCGCCGGAGACGATTTATGAGCGCGTGAAGGACAATCATGACCGTCCGCTGCTGGAGCAGAACAAAACCGTTCCTTATATTAAGGAGCTTATGGAGCAGAGAAGGGAAGCATACGAGGCTGCGGCCGATCTGACCATTGAGACGGATGGAAAAACGGCGGAGCAGATCTGTACGGAGCTTCTGCAAAAACTGGATCTGAAAGAAAAAGAAAGAGGGGAATACACATGGCAGAACGGATTACAGGACATACGGAGCTGATCGGACTGATGGCGGATCCGATCCGGCATTCCAGCTCCCCGGCAATACACAACGAGGCATTTGCTTATCTGGGGCTGGACTATGCATATCTTGCATTTGAAGTAAATAACGACGGTTTAAAAGACGCCATAACGGGAATGCGGGCGTTAAAAATGCCGGGGGCCAATCTGTCGATGCCCAACAAATCCGCCGTCATTCCATATCTGGACAAGCTGTCCCCCGCGGCGGAGCTCTGCGGCGCAGTCAATACGATCGTCAATCAGGACGGCGTGCTGACGGGACATATCACAGATGGCGTCGGCTATATGGAAGCGCTGCGGGATAACGGCATAGACGTGATCGGCAAAAAAATGACAATCGTCGGTTCCGGCGGCGCGGCTACGGCAATTCAGGTACAGGCCGCGCTGGACGGCGTTGCCGAATTGTCCATTTTTAACATGCGGGACCGTTTCTGGGAAAATGCGAAAGCTACGATTGATAAAATTGCGGAACGCACCAGCTGCAAGGTTACGCTGTACGATCTTGCAGACCTTGACAGGCTGAAAGCGGAAATCGAAGACTCCTGCCTTTTTACGAATGCGACAGGCGTGGGCATGAAGCCGCTCGAGGGACAGACGTATATACCGGACGCTTCTTTTTTCCGGAAAGATCTGATCGTAACGGACGTGATTTATTCCCCTGCGGAAACGGCAATGCTCAAACTGGCCAGGGAGATCGGCTGTAAGACGATGAACGGCATGGGCATGCTGCTGTTTCAGGGGGCCGCGGCGTTTCAGCTCTGGACAGGGAAGGAAATGCCGATTGCGCATATGAAAAAAGTTCTGGGCATTTCGTACGAGGCTGCAAAAGGAGAGGGCCATTGAAGCCGGTTGTCATCCGAAAGCTGGCCATCGGGGAAGGGATGCCAAAAATCTGCGCGCCGATCGTTGGCCGGTCGCTGGAAGAGATGACAGAGGGCGCCCGCGCAGTTTTAGAAAGCGGAGCGGATTTTGCGGAATGGCGCGTAGACTGGTTTGCGGACGGGCTGCATCCGGACAGGGTCTGTGGGGCGCTGCAAAAGCTGCGGGAGACGCTTGGGGAGCTGCCGCTTTTGTTTACGTTTCGCACGTTGGGAGAAGGCGGAGAAAAAGTGATCGAACCGGACGCTTATGTGCGGTTAAATCAGGCGGCGGCGCAAAGCGGCGCCGTAGATCTGATTGACGTGGAAGCGTTTCTGGGCGAAGCCGTTGTCGAAGCCGTTGTCGATGCGGCGCATGCGCAGGGCGTGCATGTGATTGCGTCTAACCATGAGTTCCGGAAGACGCCATGCAAAGAGGCGATTGTACAGCGGCTTCGCGCCATGCAAAAGAGCGGTGCGGATATCCTGAAAATGGCCGTAATGCCGAAGCGGGCAGACGATGTGTTTACCCTGCTTGCGGCAACGCGGGAAATGTATGAAACGTATGCCGACCGTCCGATTATCACGATGTCGATGGCGGATATGGGCAAAATCAGCCGTCTCTGCGGCGGGCTGTCCGGTTCGGCCGTTACATTTGGCACGGCAGGGCGCGCATCGGCGCCGGGGCAGATTGAGGTGCAAAAGCTGGCGGAGACGCTTCGTCTGCTGTGGGAATCTGAGGTGATGGCATGAAGCGGAAAACGGCTCTGATTACCGGGGCGTCCAGAGGGATTGGGCGCGCCGCGGCGCGCGCGTTTGCGGCGCAGGGATATGATCTGGCGTTAAACTGTCTGCATCTGGCAAACGAGCTGCGCGCGTTTGCGAAAGAGCTGCGGGAGGTATATGGCGTACGGACGCTGTGCTGCTGCGGCGACGTCGGAAGCGACGCGTTTGTAAGCGGCATGTTTGCGCAAATCGAAGATTTTTGCGGCGGGATTGATCTTCTCGTCAACAACGCGGGGATTTCCTATATCGGTCTGCTCAGTGACATGCCGTTTTCGGAATGGGAACGCGTGCTGCATACCAACCTCACATCGGCGTTTCTTTGCTGCAAGTATGCGATTCCGCATATGGTTTCACAAAAATCCGGAAAAATCATCAACGTATCCTCTGAATGGGGCGTTTGCGGCGCTTCCTGCGAGGCGGCGTATTCGGCCGCCAAAGGCGGCGTCAATGCGCTGACGATGGCTCTGGCGAAAGAGCTTGCGCCAAGCAACATTCAGGTCAATGCCGCGGCGTTCGGCGTTATCGACACGCAGATGAACGCCGGACTGACGAAAGAAGAGCGCGCGCAGCTGGCGGAGGAAATCCCGGCGGGGTATTTTGCAAAGCCGGAAGAGGCGGCGGAATTTCTGCTTCATCTGGCGCATGCGCCGGCGTATCTGACGGGGCAGGTGATCCGGTTTGACGGGGGATGGATGTGATGAGAAAGGTTAAGATTCGAAATAGAATAAATGTTGATTCAAAATAGAATAAAATATTGCAAAATGGAATGCGGGGTGTTACTATGTAAGAATAATCCATACTATAATGAGACGGGGGAATAATATGGAGAATATGGCGAGCGATAACGATGCATTTCGTGTCAATATGGCTTTGAAAAAGTATTTAGAGGATCATCATATCAGCCAGGCGGATTTGCTTCGCCTGTGTAAAAAGAAAGGGCGTTCAGTTTCTCAGGGGAATCTTTCAAAAGTACTGTCCGGTCAGAAGAAAATATCAGTGGAAGAATGCATGGCTTTTTGCAAAGCGCTTGACATTTCGGCGGATATGCTTTTGTTTTCGGATTCCGATCGGAGCAAGAGGAGAAGCGAGGGCTTTTTTTCATTACCGGAAGAAATGCTTCCGGCTGTGTCGGGAATGCTTGGTGAGTATGAGATCCTGTATGTTTCTACGGCGGCGGAAGAAGAAGGCAGCCTGATTGACGGGAGCCTGAAGCTGTATCAGAAGAACCAATCGGTATATGCGCAGGTAGAAATTCATACGGGCCATTCTGTGACAAAAAAATATAAGGGCTTCTTTGTTGTCTATCCATATTTTCCTACTGCATATATTATGGTAAAGAATAAAGAATCGGGAGAGATCTGCATGATGGCTTTACGGTACAGGGCCTTTAACGTGGAGAATATGTTTTGTAGAATGGCATTGTGTCTTACAACATCGGCCGGAGAAAAGAAACAGCCGATCGCGCATCGCATGATTTTGGTGCGGAAAGGACAAATTGCTGAAAACGCTGTGTATGAAAAATGGAAAAAGGACGCATCCTCATTTTTAAAAGAAGACAAGGGCTTTCAGCTGGAGCGGGAAGAGGATATGGCGTTGTTTCAGATGCTGCGAAAGATAAAGGAGAAGTAGAATGCAAAAAGAAAACAGGACATACGCGATTAAGATCGTTTATAATGTATGGGACAGATACGAATGCGCTTATATTAGCGAGTTTTTGAAGATGTGTGGTTTTTTTGTCCTGGAAGAGGATGTTCCGGATGAAAATTTGGAGCCTGCGTTTTGTGCGGAGGATGCGAAATGGTACGATGGCATGCTGTATCTTGGCGTATCCAAAGACGCGTTTGACCGTCTGGATGAAAGAATGGAAGCATGCGGCTATCAGAAACAGAGCTGGATTGGCGCAGATCCTAATTTTTTAAATCAGTATAAGGAAAATAATGCCGGGTATTTGCAGACATATCTGGAAAACATCGTAAAGAATGTTTTGCGCTATCCGGATGGACAAATGAGCGAACTGATCCGCATATATGTGAATGAAGAATATTGCAGATTGAGCTATATCAAACGATATTTTGGCAAGGCAGTCGATGCGAACAGGAGAACATTCATGTATAATGGGCTGCTGCATACGATTGCCAGCCTTACGACAGCAGAGAAAAACATAAGAGATGAACGAGTGGCGGGCTGTTTTTTACATGCAAAGTTTTTATGTAAAAGAAAAGTGAATGATCTATGCAATTATCTTGGATTGAATAATCGCTATCCCCCGAAAAAAATGATTGAAAAATGTCTGGCAGTTTATCAGAAACAGCCTGTGTCTCCTTCTGTCTATACATTGGCGGCCTCTTTTGCGACATGTAATGCGGCGTTTCGCGATAATGTGATTCCGTTTTATAAAGACGCGCTGAAAGGGCAGGAAGACAATCCGGCGTACGCGAACGTTTATTACAGAATGGGGTGGTATTATGAGAATCATCTGGAGGATATGGCGCGCGCAAACGACGCCTATGACAAAGCGTGCGGCATTGCGCCCGGATATGTGCGGACACTGTTTAAAAAGGGGACGAAGCGCCTGAATCAGAAACGGTATACGTCGGCCATTGAGGCTTATCAGAGTGCAATAAAAGTTCTGGACGGAAAAAGAAAAAAGGGCCGGATGTTTCCGGTAGAATATGAATACATGTGTAAATGCTATCTGCTGATTGCGCTGATTTATGACGTATACTGGAACGATCCGGGCGAATGCAGGGCTTATGAGAGAAGGGCCTATCAGTTGATCGAGAGGGAGCTGAACGACAGTCCGTTCTTTTGGGATTTTTTGGGAGATGCAAAGGGAGAATATATCGAGCATCTGCGCAATCGCATTGAGCTGCGGAGGTACATTATAATGGACAACTATAAAAACGACAAAAGTACGCAGGACAGGGAGATTATTTATGGAAGGGAACAGAAATGAGGGCAGAATAATTATTGATCCAACGCAAAATGGGATTGTGTATGAGGATCATATCAGATTCGGGGAATCCATTTTCAGAAGCGTATATGAGAAAGCTAAAACGTTGACGGCGCAGATCGTACAGGATAACCTGCGGCTGCAAAAATCCATGCAGCATGGAAACGAATTTCGCAACAGGCGTCAGATGGACAATGTAATCGCGTTTGTCGGGAGGCGGGGGACCGGCAAAACGTCCGCCATGCTTTCATTTCTGGAAGCCATGCGGGATCACAACAAGAACGGATATCATCTGATAGACGACCGGGAGGAAGAATTGGAATTTGTCGGTCTGGAATCCATTGACGCCTCTATGCTGCAGCAAAATGAAAATATATTTGACGCGATTTTGGCAAATATATTTGGAGAATTTCAGAAGCAAAATAAGAATGTGCATGGAATGGGAAGGCGGAACCTGGATTATGATACGCAGGATTTGTATCAGCAGTTTGAAAAAATATACACGCAGATTTCAAATTTAGAAAAGCGGGAGCGGTTTCTGGAACAGGGAAATGTTTTGGATGCATTGGGGGACCTGGCCAGAAGCAGCGAGGTGAGAAGGTATTTCACGGAGCTTATCCGGTCTTATATCAAATATATCAACGAAAAGAGCTATGCCGGCGGACAGAATTACAGGAACACCTATCTCGTTGTTGCGATTGACGACATTGACGTCAATATAAAAAAAGGATATCAGATCTTAGAGGAGATTCACAGGTATTTGATGGTGCCGGGACTGATTGTCCTGATTGCGGTAGATTATGAAGAAATGCTCCTGTGCTGTGAGAAACGGTACGTAAAAGCCTATTGTGACTTTCCGGAAAGCGTCATCAGAAATAAGGGGAAGCGGATCATGCAGATGGGGGAGAAGTATCTGGAGAAGATTTTGCCGCCCTATATGCGCATCTATCTGCCCTCTCTGAAGAAAATGGACTATGCGGTTCGGGAAAGCCGCAGGGTAAGAATAGACGGAAAGGAAATGGAAATGAAAGAAGGCCTGTTCCGTCTGATATGGGAAAAAACAGGGGTGTATTATGACGCGGGCGGAAAGAAGCGGCATTTTGTAGAGCCTGAGACGCTGCGGGGGTTAAGCGGGACGTTTCAGCTGTACAACGGAATGGAAGACTTAAAGCAGAGGGAAGGGGAGAAGGAGGAAGGATTTTTTCAAAGATACGATAACAATTATCATATGGTGATGGACGATATTCTGTTTCGGCTTGCCTGCGATTATCTTCCCAACCGGGAATACGAGATGTTCATAAAATGGAGCGAAGAAGAAATCCTGAGGCGCGGGGAAGAAATTGCAGATGCAGTTGTGATAGAGTTTCCGGAATGGCTTTCGATGGAATACAAAGAGAATATTGGGAGCTATAAAAACGCGGCGATTATGAAATTTGTGGAGGATTATGATACATATGGATATAGCTACGGGGAGCTGCTGCGAAGCTTTTACTGTATCAGCCACATAGAAGAGCTGTATGATAAGCGCCTGATCCATATATTGCTGCAGCAGTATACGGTAGCGTTCAGCAGGATCTATGCATATTACGTGTGCAGGGAATTGCCGTTGCTAGAGGAAGCGCCTGACGCAGAATCCCGGGCGTATAAGAACAGGGATACGCTGAAAAAGCTGATGGGGACGTCCGTAGGAGGCAGCTGGGCGCGGTATATGGCGCCAAGAGTCGAAAAGATCAAAGGCGCCGAGCCATCTTACTGGGGCGCCTGTACATACAGCGGACAGGAAAAGGTTACGCTTTGCAATCTGAAAGACGTCAAGCTGATGAAAAGCATCGTCAATTTTAACAAAGAGAGAAAAAAAGGCGCCAATAAAAACAGTGAGGCCGACAGCCGGTGGGAAGCCTGTGAGAAACTGCTCAAAAATAAAAAGATGCAGATCTTTGGCGCGCTGCTGTTCTTTTTCAGCGATTTTGACGACAGCCTGAAATGGAATCACGCGTATACGTTTGATATTAAGGACCCAAACGAAAAGAAGGAGTATTATCAGTTCTGCTTTAAGGAAGGCAGGAAAACATTCAACATCTTTAATTTTATCAATAATTCGTTTGATTACTATAATACAATAAAAAATTATTACATGGCTTTGTGCGAGGCGTTTACAGAGAAAGGTGCGCTGACATGGTCAAAAGAGGAAGCAGAGGAAAAAGTGCGGTTGTTTATGGAAACGGAGATGGCGCAGGATAGCAGAAAGGAAGAGAAGATTTCTGCTATCAATGACTCCGAATATTCTCTGCTCAGACATTTTAAGCTTTGGAGCAAAGATGGGGGACTGGCTGTTCCCGTATATAATTTTGACATCACATACAACCTGTTTAAGCGGATTCTGGTGGAATGCAAGCGGGAGGAGCATAAGGTGATTGCAGCGGACAGCTCGTATGAGAAGTTAAAGGAGCTGTTTCAAAAGATACAAAGGAAGCTTTCAAAGCAGGACGACTTCTATAATAAAAATGGAACGGAATGCAGCAATTTTGCAGGGATCTTTGCAGAATGTCCCATTGTGAAGCTGGTTTTGGGTGATAATGCCACCCTCAAAGAAGCGTGGAACGCTTATATGGGAGAGGAGCTGAAAACGGCGGATAAAGAAGCGTCACAGAAGGGACTGACAGAGGACGTGGATAATTGACAGGATGGCAGGAAAATAAATGGAAAATACAGTATCCGATTTTTTAGTTGTATTGTTAAGCAGGATTTCCGTTCGCAATCTGATAGAAAGCAGCGTGTCAAGCAGCCGGATGAGGGAAAGCGATCTGGAAAAGATCTTTCTGCCTTACATGACAAATTACAGCGATACGGAAATGCGCCACCTTTTGTCGGCAGTGAAAGACTGGCTGAAAGGCTACACGGAATTTGACGACGTAATGCATGGTTTGGATCGGGAGATCAACGTGTTTAACGCAGTGTTTCATTTTGCAGATAAAATGCTGGTAGAGCAGGATAATGAGATTGCATGCCGATATACGAGGCTGCTTCGCTGGAGGCAGGTCGTGTCCAAAATATCGGAAGAGACGTTTGTCATGGCCTTTATGGCGAAAAAAGACATCAAAAACATTCAGGAAAGCCGTTGCTTTTCCCACAAACCTGTGATCGGACACAATAACGCGCAATTAAAGGCGGTGTTAAATGGCGGTATGTCGGAAAACCATTTTCACCTTATGGGATCGGCGCCTTATTTCCATATGTCGTGGATTCAGCTGATGAATCACATTTCCGGCAATTCCGTAATGGAAAAGCTGCGCCGGTTTGAAGAGCGGCGGCGCAATGTAAATATCAAATACAGCAGGGATTATATGGAAGAGCCGTTTGACATCCGGATTTGCCAGGCGTTTTTGATTCGGCTCTACCTTTTTTCGAGGCTGGCCAACATCCGAATCGAAATCATTCCTTATCGGATTTCCGTTTCTAATCTGGAGCTGGAATTTGGCGTCAAACAGGATGCGTATATATGGACGAAAGAAGCGTTGGAAGAGAAGGGATTGGAGGAGACAAAGGCGTATTCCATACGGGAAATTCTGTCCATGCTTTTTGGGGACGAGGATGCAAACGTGGATGGAATGGAAGCGTTTGCCAGAAAACATGGAAAAATATGCCGCCTGTTGGAGCATATGGATAACGTGCGGATACCGTACTCTGATTTTATAGGAGAAAGCGGGCGGTTGGAGCTTTTGCAATTACTCAGGGTCTGTCTGCAGGCGCAGAAAAGCATTGCTCTGAATGCGTGCCGGGATTTTCTGGACGAGGAAACGTTCGATGCGCTCTGGGAGCGGGAGACGCTGCAATGCGTGCAGAAATATCTTTCAGACGCGCAGGGACTGCGATTGCTGATCCCGGATTTACAGCGGATTGTGAATGCGATAAAGAATATGAGGCAGCTTTGTGAAGGAGATTATGCGCTCATCTTATCCCATTATGAATGGTATGAAAATGAGGGAAGATATCTGGATCTGTGGGGAGAAAGGGCTTTTTTATACCACTGTTTTCGAAAGATCTGCAAGCACGGCGTTTTATTTTCGGAGTATGCATCCAATCTGTTTCACGCGTATCTCGTGCTGAAAGAAACGGTGCGGGGGGAAATGGTACAGGCCAATGAGTATGTCGGATTCGAAAATTTTCAGATTTACGAAAGAAGAAAAAAGGTATTTCTGGGCAGCTCTGAGTTTGGAAAGCGCATGGCCAGAATGGCGGTGCGCGATACGCTGCAGAGCCAGAATATTGTCAGCCTGGAGGCGCGGATAACGCCGGCTGCCAGGGCGGAAGACAATTATAAGATGATATGTTCCTATGATGAAGCGATTGACAATGGCGGGGAATTGCGGGACAGGTTTTATTATGTGTTTCATTTTATCAAGTCGAAGGAGAGCGTGTCTTCTAAAACGCTGCTCTGGAAGCCGCGTCAATTTCAAAAGCGCAGGAATGTGGAGATTTGTGCGCAGGCAGTTCGAACCTTTCGGGAACGATATCCGGTGGCGGCCTCCCGCGTGCTGGGGATTGACGCCGCGTCACAGGAAATCGGGTGTCGACCGGAGGTCTTTGCGACGGCATTTCGTCTGCTGCGAAGCCATACCTGTTCGTATGGCGTGACAAGAGAGAAGCGGCGTTTGCCACAGCTTCGCATTTCGTATCATGTCGGAGAAGATTTTCTGGACATACTGGATGGGCTTCGGGCGATTGCGGAAGCGATTCTTTTTCTGAAAATGGATTGTGGAGACCGTCTGGGGCATGCGCTTGCGCTTGGAATTGAAGTGGACGAATGGTACGCATTGAAGAATTATCATGTGTCCATACCGGCGCAGGATTATCTGGATAATATTGCATGGCTTTATCATGCCATCGTTCAATACCATATACAGGGGATGGATAACCTGAAAAGCTATCTCCAAAAGGAATTTACGTTTCATTTTTCAAAAATTTACGGCGATTTTGCCGTTCAAAATAAGATTGCGCCGATTCTGGCGCATGTGAAGGAGAAGTATGCCGGACAGGAGGCATATAAGGGTTATTTTGCGGAAGAGTCTTTTCTGTCGTATAATATTTTTACATATTACAGCGCATGGATGCTCCGTGGAGACGAACCGGAAATGTATAAAAAGGGGTTTTTCTGCAAGAGGGAAGGGTATGAAGATTATCAGAATACGCATGCGGTAAACTCGCTTTTCCCGGAGGATTATTCAATTCGCTACATTCCGGAAGTGGCATATTTGAACTATTTATATCAATATGCTGCGGAAGTAAAAAAACGGGGAGAACGCGAGGTGGATTATAAGGTAATGCCGCTTTTTGTAAAAGGCGTCGCACAGGTGCAAAAAGAGCTTCAAAAAGAAATTGCACAAAGAGGCATTGCAATTGAAACGAATCCAACTTCAAATTATATGATCGGCACATTCAAAAAATATGCAAAGCATCCGATTGTGCAGTTTTATAATCGGGGACTGGTTGCAGAGGATTGCAGGTTAAGAGAATGTCCGCAGATCAGCGCTTCTATCAATACGGACGATCAGGGTGTATTCAGCGCCAGTCTGGAAAATGAATATGCGCTGATGGCGTCTGCTCTGGAGCGGAAAACAGATGAAAATGGAGAATGCCTGTATAATAAAATGATGATTTATGAATGGTTGAATAATATCCGAATGAACGGAAACCGACAGGCGTTTGGCCTTTTAAATGGCGATCTGAAAAAATACTGGAAAGAAAATGCAAAAACAACGCCATACATAGAATAAAACGGCATCCTTCCTGCGCATGTCCCTCTCGCGAGACGGCGCAGGAAGGATTTTGCACTTGACAGGCAGGGGACAGGGTAGTAAATTATAATTAAGGAAAATTTTCATTTGGCGCCGGATACGGTATATTGGAAATGAGATTGGAGGATACGATATTCTGTGTTTTGGAATGAGTATCTTTATTTTTTATCAGCCAGATGAACTCTGGCGCAGCCGTAAGGAGGCCCCAGGGCGCACAGAGTTGAAGGAGGGATGCAGGGGAACGTATTTTGACAGGGATGTGGTTACGGACAGGGAAGAAAAAGATAAGATTTGGAGGGAGGAATTATTTTTATGAAATCTGGAACAGGCAAACGTTTTATGGCGCTGCTTCTGGCGGCGGTTCTGACGATTTGCGGTATTGAATTTCCGCCTGTGAACGCGTATGCGGATACGGTGGAAACCGGTGATGAAGAAGGATCACAGGTGGTCGGGGATATCACGACAATTGCGCCTGATGAAACGCTTTTGACGTATGGAAGCAAGGGCTTAGATGATGGGATATTAGGGGATGTTCCGGACATTACGAGCGTAGAAGATTTGGCGTTTGCGAACGATCTGGAATCGTTTCATATTACAATGATGGTGAAATATGATACGGTAACAGCGAACGATAATCAAAGATACGCATTGTTTACATTGGAAAACGACGACGGAGAGTTTGTTACGTTATGGCATAACCCTAAGTTGAATAATGGACAGGGACGACTTATTTTGAGCTATAAGGTGGATGGTTCGTCATTTTCCAATTATTACAGCAAACCAGCATATGCAATGTCCGCAGGGGCCTGGCATAAACTTAGTTTTTCGTTTGCAAAAAGAACGTCAGGAAACACAGACGGCTGTTTTATTGCAATAGATGGAGTGACAGGGGATCAAGGCCATAATTTTGCTTCCGTTAACACTTATCTGGCGAAGAAGAATACGAGTAAGATTCGGATTGGGAAAAAAGCAGAGGCAGAAACTGGAATAAATAATTTTCCAGGATCGATCAAATATGTAGAGTGCTCCTCTAAAAAATATGACAGCGCTGGCACGCTGGCAAAAAATAATGATGTTCCGGAGGCGTTGAAAAACACTTTTGATCAGTATGTTGAAGCGAATGGCGATTATGAGCAGGACGTGTATAGCGCAAGCCTTTATCAACAGTATGCTACTGCGTTGGAGAATGCACAGCTCGTAAAGGAAAATGCATCTGCAAAGGAATGGGAAATTTGCACAGCATACGATCCGTTGAAAGCGGCGGTGGATGCATTAATTGCAGCAGGCCCCAACAGTAAGCCGGTTGCAAAACCAAATGTGGCAATACCACTGTTAAGTGGCAGGGACGTAGAGATATACGCAAAAGATATAGCGACGGATGCAGATGGAGACGATATGCGGATTGTTGAGGCGTCTCTCACCAACGCTTCTGAAGATCGAGATAAGCTTTCGATAGCGATGTTGTCGGATGGAACAGGAATAAAAGTAGAAGTTCCGGACGGCGCTACGCTTCCAGACGGAGAGAAGATAAACATTACGGCAAAAGTCTTTGATGGGAGTGGGGATGAATCTACTGATTCGGTGAGCGTTTCATTTGATGTGGAATACAAACAGGACGGATCGTTGCAATTGGAGTATGATTTGTCAAAGAAAGACTTTAATCCAAAGGGCGAGGAGACTTTTGAAGTATTTTCCCCATCATTTGGAGATATAAAAAAGCTGTCGCAAATGGGAGATTCTCTGGCAATTTCTATTACATTGAAATTTGACGCTTCCAAAATGGAAGGCGGAAATAACAACGCATATCGATTGATGGAAATCGCGGACAGCGCAAACAATTATTCGGAAGTGGAGGATAATAACGGCAATCAGGGGAATAATCCAAAATCTACGTTGGCAGTCTTGTTACAGCCAGATATATCAAGGCTTTATTTCTCTACGGGAGCATGGCTGGGGAGTACGGCGTGGCAGCTTCAATTTGGCGGAAGCATAGTAGATAATCAGTACCATACGCTGACGCTGCTGGTAGATGCGACGAATGGCATACGTGCGCTTCTGGATGGAAAAGCGGCGCAAAGCAGCACCTCGGATCAGAATGGGAACAATAAAACCAATAATATGGCTTACATGAAGGGCTTTTTTGGCGCTCCTGATCCAGCGGCAACTCAATATGAGGATTGGAGACGCAAAATTGATACGATTACAATCGGAGGCCTGAGCCAGTACAGCTGTCAGCGTCATACGGCGTATAAAAAATTTGGCGGAACGATACAGTCGGTTGTAATCAGTGATGGCGCAGAGTCTGCTCAGAGTGCGCACAACACATATGGCATAAAGCAAGCCAGGTCATCCTGCACAGGACTTTCGGAGGTTATTGCGGAAGCGGATGCGCTGCAGGATACTGTTGAAGCGGATGTATGGCAGACTTTCGTGGAATCAGATGTCTACAAGCGCGCAAAGGGCACATTGGCGACAACGCATGCGGCGGATTTTTATAATAACGGAAGCGCGATTGTCTCTGATCTGAGAAGCGAAATTGTAAGAATCAAGAATGCGGCGTTCAGTGGATTCGGAAGCGAAGTTGCGGGAATGTTCGACGCTGCGGGAGATAATACATGGCTGTTTGGCGGCGGCGTGGAAACGCAGGGACGGTTTTCCGAAATCGGGGGCATGCGCAATTACGTCGGGCAGTTTGAGGAGCATATTCGCTGGGGTGAAGCGAGTAGTGGCACAAATAACACAGAAATTCACAGGCAGCGTTTTATGACAAATGTTGGACGGACTGGATATAATGCACAGAAGTTTGATGAAAAATTAGACGATTATCTTAAAGCGCTTTCTCCAAAAGCCGTGTCCTATCTGGTTGGCCCGGAGGATTACAGCGGAGTGGGGTCAACGGGTGAAACGGCTATAAATAGCTTTAAGCTGGCAATTCAGGGAATTGTGGATAAGGCTCTGGCTGTAAGAGATAATACAGGTATTGCAGTTATTCAGCTGCCGCATGCGGTGAGCGATACAGAAGTGAACGGGAATGTGGAGGAATATGCAGAAGCTGCCAAAGCGGCTTTGCTGGAATATGTTGAGAAGGAGGGAAATGCAGACAAGAAAGGCCGAATCGTTATGGTGGATCATTTTAGCCAGACGAATGACGCGAGTTTTCAGACGAATAATCTGACGGATGACCTCTTAAACGGAAAGGGACATCGCGCGCTTGCCATGCAGCTTTCCAATGCGACGCTTGGAAATACAACCAGCTTTCCGACGCTTATGTCCTGGGAGGAAGAAAGCGCGCCGGAAACTTACCTGAAAGATGTTCGGCCGGAAGTGACGGCGGAAGCGGGCGGCAAATTAAGCGTAGTGATTCCGGACAACGAGGATACAACGGGAAAGACGTCCTGGAAGTATACGCTGGAAGTGGAGGATATGGAAATCAGCGGCGAAGCGGCAGAAGCGGAAGGCCGGACGCTTATGATTGACGAACTGCCGGAAGGAAGAGAGTACACGCTTTGTCTGCAGTCTTCCGATGGAAAAGTACAGCTTGCAAAAGCGTATGGACGGATTACAGCCGGAGAAAAGGGCGGCGCAAAAGAGCTTAACGAGCTGCAGGAAGCAATTCGTGCGAAGGTAGATGCGGACGAGGCGCTTACATGGCTGTTTATGGGAGATTCCATCACGCATGCTGCGGCTCATACGTATGGATATGATGGAATTGCACAGACATTCGAGAAATATATTAAAGACGATCTTGGGAGAACGGATGATATTGTAATCAATACGGCAGTATCCAGCGCGTCAACGCAATCCATATTGGATAATATAGAAAACAGGCTGAATCGTTATACGCCGGACATTGTTTCGATCATGATCGGAACGAATGATGCGGGCTCTGCAACAAATGCCGCGACCTATGAAACAAATTTAAGAGCAATTGTGACGGCGATTCGAGAGAAAAATCCGGACGCACGCATTATCTTCCGGACGCCGACGCCTTCCACGGGCAAAGCGAATGCGCTGGAAAATCAGGGGTATCTGGCGGCAATGAAGCGCGTGGCGGAAGAAGACGGAGAGATTCTGTATATTGATCAGTATACGGAATGGACGGCAGAAGCAAAGGTATTTCCATATCTGCTGGCAGGAACGAATACATTTGATTATGGAAATTCGCTGCATCCGGGTACGTTGGGACAGCTTCGCATGGCGCGGCAGTTTATTCGCGAATGCGGATTGAGCACGGATACAAAAATAGCGAATCTCTCATACAAGAATCCCAATTATGTAGAAGAAAAGGTAGAAAATCTGACCCCGGAAATGGTGGCCGGCAAAACAAGAGCCGCTCTGGAAGAGGATATGATTGCAAAGCTGGCAGAGGGCAGAGAAGCGCTTGGCTCGGTTGAAGTGACGCTTACCGATGAAACGAATCATCGGACATACAGGAAGACGAGGCGTTCGGATTCTGCGGAGCGCTTTATCCTGAACCATCTGGCAAATACAGACAATCGGACGTATAAGCTGTCCATCGTTGGAACGGCAAAAGCAGCTGTCAACAATAAAGCGAAGAAGTATACGTTTACAGGCAAGGATGTTTTACTGAGTTCCCAAAATGAGGCGCTGCCCTTTATGGTAGAGATGACGCCGGCATTTGATACGTATCTCAATACCTGGACGGGAGGTACGACGGTCGGCACGCTGCGGGAGGGCGCAGCGGCACAGGACGGCACGTATCGTTTTGAATTTGTGGATGGAAACAACGATAATGAAGAGTTTACAATTGAAGGAAATCTTTTAAAAGTAAAATCAGGACTGGAAGAGCACAGGACGTATAAAGTGGATCTTGCGGCAGTCAATGAAAACGACGGCGCGCGTTCGCAGACAGGGCGTTTTGAAATTAAAACGCTTGCAACGCTGGAGGCAATACGAAAAGAAGCAAGGGATGCATTCGCAGACGATCAGTCCGCATTGGATCTGGATCTTTCGGATGTTGTGTTTAATGGAAGCAATTCTTTGAACCTTGCAGATGAAAACGGCGCATGGTATCAGAACGGCGATTATCTGAAAGTGTTAAATAACTTAAGAGAAAAGACAACCGGCGGCACGATCATATATCAGTTCCGCGCGGCAAATAACGTATCGCAGGGATTGATATTCAGCACGGGCAATGGACAGAACGACAACAACGCGATGGCGTTCGGAATGGATGGCGGAAATGTACGCGGAAAATTCCGGACGAAAGCAAGCGGTCTTGTTGGCAATTTTGGAGAAGGCGGCAAGGTGGATGATGCGCAATGGCATACGGTGGCCATTAGCTTTGACACAACGATAGGAACATATCAGAATCAGATTCTGCTCAGTGTGGACGGCAGCAGTAATGTTTTTCCGACTGACTGGTGGAGGGATAATTGGCAAAGCTGGTTTAATGTTAATCCGGAAAATGTGATTACGCACTTTGAAATTGGCGGCGGCTCATTTTCGGCTATAGAGAACAGGATGCCGGCGTTTAATGGCAATATTTCGTTCCTTACAATCACAGATGATATTTATTCGGAAGAAGAGCTGAAATACCTTTCGCAGACGCCATTGATTTCGGGCGAGCAGACAGTATCAATTGACGGTACGCAGGTAAGCGTGTCAGAGGGAGCGCACTATACGGCTTCCGCGGTTACATCTGGCGCAGCGCAGGGATCTTCCTTTACGCTGACGACGGATGCAGGCTATTTATTTGACGATGAGACGTCGGTCCGCATAGCAAATGGAACCGCGCTTGGCATTGTGACGCAGGAATCCTCCGTATCTGCAAACGGCAGACAGCTTACGGTTACATTCAGCACGCAGCCGTGGCGTACGGATACGGTATTTGAGACAGGCGAGCTGACATTTGCAAATGGCGCGACGGCAGATGGAGAAGCTGCGGTAGAGAAAGCTGTGATTGAAGAGAAGCTTGGCAATATGCGCAGGGGATCCATTACGGTACGCTATAAACTGTCGGCAGAGGCGGCTGCTTCCAGAGAACGGATTGCGCTGTTTGGGGCTTCCAACGGCAATCCAAATGGATACGCATCCTTCTATATCGTGCCTTCAACCGGTACGATTGGATATGAGATCCGCAATCAGGAAGAGGGAGCTGGTGAAAGCACGACAGTCAACGCGGATTCAAACCCGCAGGAAGATATCAAAAATACAAACTGGCATACGATTACGTATATCTTTGACGCGTCAGGCACGCAGGCGTATCTCGACGGCGTACGCGTAATCGCAAACAGAAATACAGGATTTTTAAGCGGTATCAGCAATATGACGCATGCGCAGGTTGGATCGGTTTACAGAGGAGAAGGCGATTTGCCGACGTTCCCGTTCAGCGGCGAGATCAATCTGGCGCAGGTAACGTTTGAAGCATTGAACGAAGATCAGGTGGCGCAGCTTCATGCGGCGACGACGGCGGATGCGGCGGAACTTCCGGCAGATGCAGTGAAAACGGATGATCTGGAATTGTTTGCGGCAGGGGAAGGCGAAGAGGTTTCCTATACCATGCCAGGATTGCTGACGACAGAAAATAATACGTTGATTGCGGTGGCTGATATGCATCAGCTGGTGTCGGATGGATATGGAAGCAGGGATACTGTAATCCGCAGAAGCGCAGACGGCGTGACATGGGGCGATATGCAGAAAGTATTTGACCAGCCGGATGGCGAGCTGATGAGCTCGTTTACGACGGAGCCTGTCCTGTTCCGCGGCGCAGGCAACCGGGTGCATATGATAGCGACGCTTTATCCCGAATCGCAGGGAGCGTCTGCAACCGGACTGATCGAGAAAGGAACCGGATTTAAGAAGGTTGGCGATAAGCTGTATCCCATCCTGCGGGATTACCCGAACAGCAGCATGGCAAATCTGGAATATACGGCAGAGTATACCATTCGGGAAAATGGCGTCGTTTATGATGAAGCGGGCAACGCAACGACATATGCGGTCGAAAATTATCTGGGCGGAGAAAACGCCGGAAGACTGACGCGTGACGGAGAGGATGCAGGAAACATTTATATTTATACGGGAGAAAACGCCGGAGAATTGAAGATGCCGCGCGTGGCAAGCCTTGTGACCTGCTACAGCGACGATCATGGCGCAACATGGACGGGATATCAGAATATTACCGGCATGGTAAAAGAAGACTGGATGAAATTTATTACGGCAGGACCCGGAACGGGAATTCGTCTGGGACATCAGACGGATACGACGAAGAACGGACGCCTGATCGTGCCGGTCTGCTATACAAACGGCAGCGGCGCATATTCTTATAATGCAAGCGTAATTTACAGTGACGATAACGGGGCGACCTGGAAGATGTCAACGTCGCCGGTTGTAGGAACGGGAGCGGCTACGCTTGAAGAGATTCAGGCAGGATCATTCCGTGACGCTGCGCTTCGTGAATCGCAGATTGTAGAGATGAACGATGGCACACTGAAGCTGTTCAGCAGAAATTACAGCGGAGAGCTGAAAGTGTCTACAGGAACGGCGACGGATAACGGCATTGAGTGGTCGAAGATTGAAACGACGCAGATTCGTGACAGAGGAGCGGCAATTTCCGTTATCCATGCACCGGCTGCAGTGGATGGAAAAGAAGCGGTCATTCTTTCAACGCCGCTTGGACCAGATACGAACAATGGTTATGTTTACGTCGGACTGTATAACAGTGCGGATGGATCGTTTGACTGGAAGTATTCACAGAAGATTAAGAGCGGCGTATTTGCCAACTCCAGCTTAAGCCTGTTTGGAACGGGAAGCGTTGGCGCTTTGTATGCGGGATCGAACAATGGCATTGCCTTTACGTCGATGAACATGGCATGGCTGACGGCTCCGAAGAAACAGCCGTTTACGGCTCCTGCGATTTCTGACATTACATTGAACAGAGAGGGCAGCCGTCTTGTGTTTACGGTAACGCTGACAGCGGCGGCAATCAAGAAAGGCGCTCCGACGCTGAAGCTGAAAATCGACGGGGCGGATGCGAATGCAGCTTATGTATCCGGCAATGCGACAAATACATGGGTGTTTGCGTACACGCTGACGGAGGCTCAGGCAGAGGCGGAGACCGCAGTGGCTTCCAATATCGAAGTGACAGGCTTTGCACAGGGCGCCGGAGGCGCTGCGCTGGTAAATGGAAAAGAATATGAATTTTCGCTTTCCGTTGCGGCGATCTTTGGACAGCTGCAGACCAGACTGGAGACGTTGAAGACATATTACGATTCCAATGGTAAAGGCTATACGCAGGAGAGCTGGAATGCATTTAAGCTGGCGTATGAAAATGCGCAGAAAGCCATTACAGATAATCTGCAGGATAAGGCGGAATTGCAGAGGCTTCTGGATGCTCTGAACGCGGCTGTTTTAGTGCCGGATGAGACGATGACGCCGGAACAGCTCCGGGAGATAATTGAACGGCAGCTGCTGGCATTTGAATCAATCTATAATACGAATGGCGAAGGCTATACAGAAGTGAGCTGGAATGCATTTAAAAACGCGTATGAAGCGGCGGAAGCGGCTCTGGATGAAGAACTGGATGATCTGGACCTTTTGAATGAGATTCTGGATAATTTGAATACAGCGAAAGAACAACTGGACAGGGACGACGGTGAAGAGCCAGGACCGGATGACGTATTGGACGCTTTGAAAAAAGCGCTTGAGGAATTTGAAGAGGAATACAATACGAACGGCGAAGGATATGACCCGGAGAAATGGGAGGCGTTTGAAAAGGCATATGAAGCAGCGCAGGATGCTATCCGGAATAATGTGACGGATACGGCGCGTTTACAGAAGCTGTTAAAAGATTTGCAGGAAGCGCAGAAAAATCTGGGCGAGCGTCCTGGAACCACAGAGCCGGGCCCGATTACGAAGCCGGATCCGGACGAAAAACCGGGACCGGGAGATACGACGCCTCCGGGAGGCAATACTCCACAGCCGACAGCCGTGAAGCTTGCGGCTCCGGAAATTGCATCGCTGAAGGCAGTGGCGGAGAAGAAGGCAATGGGCGTTAAGATCACGGTACAGCCGGTGACGGGCGCAGATTCCTATACGGTATATCGCCTTGCAAATGGCAAGACGACAGAAATCGGCAATGCCGGCGCATCTGGAGTGATTTACGACCAGAATCCGGTCAGCAAAAAGGAAATGAGCTATTACGCAGTTGCGAAATCGGCAGATCCGAACTATACGGCAAGCGATAATGGCGCGGCGAAAAAGATTAAGCTCACAGCGTCTGTTAAGAAGCTGAAAGCAAAACAGAGTGGAAAACGAGTGCGTATTTCCTACAAGAAGTTAAAAGGCGCAAAGAAATACTACATTTACCGTTCGATGAAGCCCGCGGAGGGATTTGTCAGAATCGGAGCAACGAAGAAAACGAGCTTTATCGATAAGAAAGCGAAGAAAGGCAAGACGTATTATTACAGAGTCGTTGTGAAGACGAAGAAGGGATTCAGCGGTTACGCAGCATCCAAAGCGGTGAAGATGAAAAAGAAATAAGAGACATACGAAAAAGGGAGCTTCGGCTCCCTTTTTTGCGTCCTGCCGCTGCTTGACAGAAAAACAGAAGAAAGATATAATAAAAAATACCACGAAAGAATATATGGAGCGGAAATATTATGAAAAAGATGACGCGTGAAGAGAAAACCCAATATCTGCTGGCGGAGATGAGGCAGAAGATGGAAGAGGGCGGCGGCATTTTAAAGACGAGCCAGATTACGTCGCTTGGCGTGGATTACCGGAGGATTCTGGCGTGGACGAAAGACGGCACGCTAAAGCGGGTCAAGAATGGATATTATGCATGCGGCGATCGGGAAGCTTCCGAAGAAGAGCTGATTCTGGGGATGTTTCCGGATGCCGTGCTTTGTCTGGAGAGCGCGCTGTATTATCATCATTATATCAGCCAGAGGCCTTACGAGTGGCATCTTGCGGTAGATAAGAATACGTCAAAATCCAGATTTCATATCAAGTATCCTCTGGTGCAGCCGTATTATACGGAGCCAGATGCATTGCAGCTTGGCGTGACGGAAATTCCGTTTGCAGATGGCAAAATAAAGATATACACGAAAGAGCGCATGCTTTGCGACTGTCTGAAATTTGAAGAAAAGCTGGATCGGGATATCTACAAGCGTGCGCTGCTGTCCTATATTGCAGATGGGACAAAGGATATTGCGGAGCTTTTGCGCATTGCCAGAGCGCGCAGGGTTTTGCAAAAGGTGCAAAACATCATTGGGGTCTGGCTGTAGGAAAAGAAAACGGCGTAGAGGTGCATAGGATGCTGCAGTGTGAAGAATGGAATTATGAAAAGCTTCTGCAAAAGTCAAAGGAGATGGGACTGCCGTTTGCAAAGCTGCTTGGCGGCGCAGTTCTGGAAGAGGCGGTACGGCGGATTGGCGCGTCGGAATATGGCGCGCGGCTTCGATTGAAAAACAGCGACGTGCTGGGCAGGGAGCAATACGAACGAAAGCTTACGCTGCATCTGGAATATGCCTGTGTGGTTGGCAGGGAGCAGGAAGAAATGGAGGATGCGGCCATTCTAAAGGAGCTTTCGAACGGGTTGTTTTTGGATGTGTTTGGAGCAAATAAGGCATATGGCGTAACGTTTGCGCAGAAAGGGAGCGTGCGGAAAGGACGCCTGTCCTTACAGCTTCTGGCGCAGATTTCGGAATGGAAAGCGCCGATTGTCGTTTCCATATGTTTACAGCGAAAAGAGATGTCTCCGCAGAAAGAGAGCATTTGCAGTCTGCTGTCTCCGGACAGTCGCATTTTCTATTATGAAAACCCCAAAGAGGAAGTTTTGAGAGAGCGGTTTATGGAGATTGTCACAAAGCTGGAGCTGATACAGAATATCGGCGCGTATTATGACGTTTACCGGATACTGGAAGGAAGCGTCGATGGCAGAAAGGTTGCGGAAGCGATCGGGAAGCAATGCGAATCGTCTCTGGCTGCAAAAGAGCCGTCTCTGCTTGCGGTGATTGCAGCGTATGCGGATTATTCCTACATGAAGAAGAAATGGAAGGTCTTTTTGCGTTCGATGCACGGCGCGGGACCGTCGTGGGAAGAGGCGGTGGCGCGATTTATTGGCTTTTTTGGTCCTGTCTGGGAGGCTGTTGCAGGGGATTATGTATTTTTCGGTGACTGGATGCCGGAATTGAATCGTTTTTTATAGGGAGTGCGGCATGCTTGACATAACATTACTGGAATATGCAGACAGCGGCATCTACCCGTTTCATATGCCGGGGCACAAACGGCGTCCGATGTTTATCGACAATCCATATCGCATGGACATTACGGAGATCGACGGTTTTGACAACCTTCATGCGCCGCAGGGCATTCTGAAAGAGGCGCAGATGCGTGCGGCCGCGCTGTATGGCGCGGAAAGAAGCTATTATCTTGTAAACGGCAGCACATGCGGCAATCTGGCCGCGATATCGGCGGCTGTAAAGCCTGGCGGAAGACTTTTAATGGCGCGCGGCGCGCATAAATCCGTTTATCATGCAGTCTGTCTGCGCGGGATTTCAACGGTTTATTTACAGCCCCAAATGACGGAATTTGGCATTTTGGGCGCAGTGGACGCGCAGGAAGTTGCGCGCGCGCTTTTGGAGGAGGAGAACATCGACGCGGTTTTACTGACGTCACCGACGTATGAGGGCGTCGTAAGCGATATTGCTTCGATTGCAGACGTTGTGCATGCGCATGGAATCCCGCTGCTTGTAGACGAAGCGCATGGCGCGCACTTTGGTCTGCATCCGGCGTTTCCGGAAACGGCGGCGCGCCTGGGCGCAGACGTCGTCGTGCAGAGCATGCACAAGGTTCTGCCGTCTCTGACGCAGACGGCGCTGCTGCATCTGTGCTCCGCACGCGTGGAGCCAAAGCAGATCGAGCGGTATCTTGGCATGTACCAGACGAGCTCTCCGTCGTATGTGCTGATGGCGGGAATGGAGCGCTGCATTCGATTTCTGCGGGAAGAAGGCGAAGCGCGCTTTTCGCGGTATCGAAATCGCCTGATGGAATTTTATGAAAAAGCGGAAGGCCTGTCCGGACTTCATGTGATGCGCAGAGAAGATTTTACGGCAGAGGAAATTTATGATCTGGATCTGTCTAAAATCGTAATTTCTGTAAAAAATACGAATATAAGCGGTGAAACGTTGTATCGGAAGCTTTTGAAAACGTACCGTTTGCAGATGGAGATGGCTTCCGGCGCGTTTGCGCTTGGCATGACGAGCATCATGGATACGCAGGAAGGATTTGACAGGTTATGCGAGGCGCTGTGGGAAATAGACGGCAGTCTGTCGCATGCGGCATGCAATAACGATGTAAACGATCTGCTGCGCCGCCTGTATCGGCCGAAGAAGAAGGCATATGAGCCTGCGGAGGCCTTTAACCTTCCCACAGAGGAGGTGTCTTTTGACGCGGCGGTCGGCCGCGCGTCTGCGGATATGGCTTATTTGTATCCGCCGGGCGCGCCAATGCTTCTGCCCGGAGAAATCATCGACGCAGATGTGATAAAAAATATGCGAAGCTGCAAAAAAATGCAGCTGAATTTGCAGGGAATTGCCGATATAACAAATGAAAGGGTTAACGTTGTCAAGTCACAGATACTATAGTATACTAAAGAAAGACTGTAATTTGACCGTTAGGGAAGAGGGACGGTATTCAGGCATGGGTAAACTATTCTGCATTATGGGAAAAAGCTCGTCCGGAAAGGATACGGTATATAAGGAGCTTTTCAAAAAGCATTCCAAAGAGCTTTCACGGGTTGTTCCTTATACGACGCGGCCGAGGCGTTTCGGGGAAACAGAAGGAATAGAATATTTTTTTGTGGACGAAGGGCGGCTTCTGGAACTTCTGGACGCGGATAAGGTCATCGAAGTCCGGGCATACCATACGGTAGACGGGATCTGGAAGTATTTTACCGCAGATGACGGCCAGATTGATCTGAATCGCCGGAGCTACCTTATGATAACGACGCTGGACGCCTATGCAAAGATCCGGGAGTATTACGGAGCGTCTCAGGCGCTGCCGGTGTATATAGAGGTGGAGGACGGACTTCGTCTGGAACGGGCGCTGCTGCGGGAGCGGATGCAGCCGGAGCCAAACTATGCAGAGCTTTGCAGAAGATTTCTGGCGGACGCAGAAGACTTCTCGGAAGAAAAGCTGATGGCTGCCGGAATCAAAAAGCGTTTTTGCAACAATAGCTTAAAGCAGGTCTGCGAGGAGACGGCGGCGTATATACGTTCATTTTTATAAAAGGAGAAGATCGGATGGAAATAAAGGTAAACGAAATGACGCCCGTAGCGACGGTTGACGCCGCTGCGAAAGCGCCGGAGGCGGATGGAAGCTTTAAGTTTACGTTGACGAGCGCGATTGGAGAAGCGCAGCTGCAGGAGCGGCTGACGGCGCTGCTGGATGAGATTACGAATCAGGGCGAGCGGATTGCGCAGCACATGGATATTCGGGATATGAAGAAATACAGAGGGCTTGTCAAGGATTTCTTAAACGAGGTTGTAAACCGTTCGCATAAGTTTTCAAGGGAGAACTTTCTGGACCGGAGAGGACGCCACAGGGTATACGGGATTATACGGCTCGTGGATGAAAATCTGGACGCGCTGGCAAATGAGCTCGTAAAGGATGAGAAGGACCATCTTGGCATATTGGGAAAGATTGGCGAAATACAGGGACTGTTATTGGATATTTTTACATAAAGGGGTATGCGATGAACGATTTTTCAAACATTATCGGACATGAAGACATAATAGAATATTTTCAGAATACGATTCGCATGGATAAAGTAAGCCATGCCTGTCTGTTGAACGGTCCTGACAAGTCCGGCAAGATGCTTCTGGCCGAGGCGTATGCCGCCGCGCTGCAATGCGAGGCGCATGGGGAGGCCCCCTGCGGAACGTGTCGTTCGTGCAGACAGGCGGCCGGAAGAAACCAGCCGGACATTATTTATGTCACGCATGAGAAGCCAAATACGATAAGCGTAGACGACATTCGCAGACAGATCAACGGCGACGTTATTTTGAAGCCCTATGGCAGCCGGTATAAGGTCTATATCGTGGATGAAGCGGAGAAGATGAACGTACAGGCGCAGAATGCGCTGTTAAAGACGCTGGAAGAGCCGCCGGAATATGCCATCATACTGCTGCTTACGGCGAATGCCAATGCGCTTTTGACAACGCTGCTTTCCCGCTGTGTCCGACTGGATTTAAAAGCGGTCAGCGATGATAAAATTCGAAAATTTCTGATGGAAGCGGCGCAGGTCCCGGATTATCAGGCGGACGTCTGCACGGCGTTTGCGCAGGGAAACGTCGGGAAGGCGCTTGCGCTCGCAGGATCGGAGCATTTTCATGAAATAAAAGAATCTGTTTTGCAGGCATTACGGCGCATTCATGATATGGAATTGTTTGAGCTGATGCAGGAGGTCCGGCAGATTGCGGCGTATAAGCTTGAAATTCAGGACTATTTTGATCTGATGATGATCTGGTATCGGGATGTGCTTTTATACAAAGCGACGGCGGATGTCAATAAGCTGGTATTTCGTGAAGAGGTTTATACGATTCAAAAGGCGGCAAGCCACAGCTCCTACAGCGGGATTGAGGCGGTGTTAAAGGCTTTGGAGAAAGCAAAGGCCCGCGTTTTGGCCAATGTGAATTTTGAACTTTTAATGGAGCTGTTATTGTTTACGATAAAGGAGAATTGAGATGACAAAAGTCGTTGGAGTGCGGTTTCGTGGCGCCGGCAAAGTGTATTATTTTGATCCGGCCGCGCTGAATATCAAAGCCGGGGATCATGTGATTGTGGAAACTGCGCGTGGCGTGGAAATGGGGGCGGTGATTTTAGGCCCGCGGGAAGTGGAAGACGAGAAAGTGGTATCGCCGTTAAAACCCGTCATTCGGGTTGCGACGGAGGAAGATGAAAAGACGGTTGAAAAGAACCGTGAGAAAGAAAAGGAAGCGTACGCCGTCTGTCTGGATAAAATCGCAAAGCACAATCTGGATATGAAGCTGGTGGACGTAGAATATACATTTGACAACAATAAGCTGCTGTTTTATTTTACGGCGGACGGGCGGATTGATTTCAGAGAGCTTGTCAAAGATCTTGCCGCCGTGTTTCGGACGAGAATTGAGCTGCGGCAGATCGGCGTAAGGGATGAGACGAAGATTCTTGGAGGCGTGGGCATCTGTGGAAGAGGGCTGTGCTGCCACACGTATCTTTCGGAGTTTGCGCCCGTATCGATTAAGATGGCAAAGGAGCAGAACCTTTCGTTAAATCCGACCAAGATTTCCGGGCTTTGCGGGAGACTGATGTGCTGCCTGAAAAATGAGCAGGAGACGTATGAATATTTAAACAGCCGTCTGCCGAATATTGGCGATACGGTGACGACGCCGGAAGGATTAAAGGGCGTTGTACAGAGCGTCAACGTATTGCGGCAGCTTGTGAAGGTCGTCGTTGAAATCGAGGATGAGAAGGAAGCGCGGGAATATAAAGTAAAGGAATTGAAGTTTCATTCGAGACGGAAAAAAGACGTGAAGGTTTCCGCGACGGAATTAAAAGAACTGGCGGGGCTGGAAGATCGTGGGGGAAAATCAAAAATTGACGATGGAACGTAAGCTAAAGCCGCAGGAGCGCCTGGACGATCTGCACCGTAACGGATACCGTATTATTCAGGATGCGAACCGGTTTTGTTTTGGCATGGACGCCGTGCTGCTCTGCGGGTTTGCAAAGGTGAAAAAGGGAGAGCGTCTCTTGGATCTTGGCACAGGAACGGGCATTATTCCGATTTTGCTGGAGGCCAGAACAGAAGGAGAGCATTTTACCGGACTTGAGCTTTTGCCGGAGAGCGCGGATATGGCGGCAAGAAGCGTGGCGTGGAATCGGCTGGAAGAGAAGATCGACATAGTGTGCGGAGATATCAGGGATGCTTCGAAACGGTTTGGAGCATCCTCTTTTGACGTCATCACGACGAATCCGCCCTATATGATTGGCAGTCACGGGCTTTCTCCGGCAAACGAAGCGAAGGCGGCGGCGCGGCACGAGGTGTTCTGCACGCTGGATGACGTGCTCCGGGAAAGCGCGAGGCTGCTTGTGCCAAAGGGGCGGTTTTACATGGTGCACAGGCCGTTTCGGCTGGCGGAGATTATGGCGAAAATGGTGCAGTATGGACTGGAGCCAAAGCGCATGCAGCTGGTGTATCCATTTGTGGACAGAGAGCCAAATATGGTGCTGCTGGAGGGGCTTTTGGGCGGCAATTCCAGGCTATGTGTGGAAAAGCCACTGATCGTATATCAAAAAGCCGGCGTATATACGGATGAAATTTATGATATTTATGGGTATTAGAAGGCGAGCGGCTCGGCTGCGGCGCAAAGCTGTGCGAGTGGATTCGCCGGCGCGTGGTTTGAAAAGGAGCGTTTTATGACGGGAACATTGTATCTGTGCGCGACGCCGATTGGAAATCTGGAAGACATTACGCTGCGTGCGCTGCGGATTTTAAAAGAAGTGGACCTGATTGCAGCGGAAGATACGCGCAATTCGAAACGGCTGTTGCATTATTTTGAAATTCAAACGCCGCTGACAAGCTATCACGAGCACAACAAAATAGAAAAAGCGCATCAGCTTGCCGCAAAGCTTCAGGCGGGATGTAATATTGCGCTGATTACTGACGCTGGGACGCCCGGCATTTCCGATCCGGGCGAGGAGCTTGTGCGGATCTGTCTGGATGCGGGCGTTGCCGTTACGTCTCTGCCGGGCGCGTCGGCCTGCATTACGGCGCTTGCCATGTCAGGGCAGAAGACGCGGCGATTTGCGTTTGAGGCGTTTTTGCCGCGGGAGAAAAAAGAACGCACGGAAGTGTTAAAGGAGATGGAGCGGGACACCCGGACGCTGATTGTATATGAGGCGCCGCATCGTCTGCAAAAAACGCTTCAGGAATTGTATGAAGCGCTGGGGGATCGTTCGGTTACGGTCTGCCGGGAGCTGACGAAAAAGTTTGAGGAATGCAGGAGGACAACGCTTTCTGGCGCTGCGGCCTTGTATCAGGAGACGGAGGCCCGGGGGGAATTTGTGCTGGTCATTGAAGGGAAGGAGAGAAAGGAGCTGCGCAGGGAAGCGATTGACGCATGGGAGCGGATTCCGGTGAAAGAGCATGTCGCGTCGTATCTGGAAAAGGGAATGGAGAAAAAAGAAGCGATGAAGGCGGCGGCAAAGGACAGAGGCGTGAGCAAGCGGGAGATTTATGCGATGCTTTTAAATGACGATGCATAGGCGGCAGGAAACGGGCGTTTTCCTGCCGCCTTTCGGTCCGGACTTATTCGGATGTTGCGTCAGATCCGCTGTAGTAGCTTTTTAAATATTTTTTTACGATGGAAAATGGCGCCGGTCCAATCCGGATGACGGCTTGATGGAAGGCGCGGTCGGAGTAGTCTGCGCCAAATGCCTGTTTTGCATAGTCTTTCAATTCCAGAAATTCCAGATAGCCAATGTAGTATTTGAGGTAATGGGCAGGCTCTTCCACGATCAGCTCATAGATGCTTTTTATGGCCGTCTCATCGGTGATGCCGAAGTTACGCAGGAACAGGGTGGCGTCGGCAAGCTTCCAGCCGTCATAGTGAATGCCCATATCCAAAGACGCGTAAAGGCTTAGCAGGGCGGACTGATTGTACATCAGCATGTCGGCCGTATCCTCCGGCAGTCCGGCATAGCGATAGGAGAGCATTTCCACGTACGTCGCCCAGCCTTCGACGTAGCCGGGATATCCCAGCAGGGCGCGTATGGGCGCAAGGCCGGCCTGATAAGAGCCGGTTGTCTGATAGAGATGGCCGGGAAAGCCTTCGTGCGCAAGTGTGGTAAAGAGCTGTATGCCGGTATAGAGGCTGCGCCGGTTGAGGTAAATAACGTTGCGGCTGATGTCGTCCAGCGGCGCAGTCAGGTAGAAGGCCGGCGCAAGCGTCTGCTCCAGAGATTTATGTACATAATTCACTTCATAGGATGTATTGGAGGCCGGTGGGAATTCGGATTGCATGGCTTCCATCAGATGATCCAGGATGGCGCGTGGCTCTTCCAGGGAAAGCGTTGGATTGTCCTGCCCCAAAAGCGCAGGATTGGCGGCAAGCAGCTTTTGCAGCGCGGCCATATCCAGATTGCGTTTTTGCTCTGTCTTTTTCTGCAACGCTTCGATGCTTTTGGAGGAACCGGTGGCGGAGCGCACGAGAGACGCATAATAGGCTTTTCCTTCGGGATAATGGCACAACCCCGCGTCATTTTGTCCCGAATCCCGCAGCTGCTGTATAGCCGCTTCAAGCTTTTGATAGGCCGGAATGACGGAGTTTTTTATGAGAGAAGCGTTTTGCCTTTTGTAAAGCGCTTTTTTTTCGGCTGAAAGGCCGGACACCTCCTGGATGCGGCTGTTGAATGTGCGGATCAGAAAATGCTTTTTCGGCTTTGCAGTGAAATTCTGACAGGCTTCGATCACGGCGTCGGCCGCATACGCAGGCATAAACAGGCCTTCTTTGGATTTTTCCCGTTCGAACTGAATGATTTCTTCGAAATAATCCTCTACGCAGGTAAGCAGGGCAAGGTAATCCGTGACGTCGCAGGGGGAATCAAATGCATATTCCGCCAGCAATACGGGAAGCTCGGAATGCGTGCCCGTAGTGGGGCGCAGAGGTTCGTCGTAATAGTAAAAAGAAGAAGCCAGTCTGCTTTTTTCGCAGTGATCGTTTAAGACGTCGCAGATCAGCTGCTGGCGGGAGCTTAAGGCGTCGTAATCGAAGGCGGCAAGCGCGGCGGCGATATTTTCCGTGGCGGCAGCCGCACGTTTGGCTTCTTCTCTGGAACATCGCCCCAGCGAGATTTTGTGGCTGTCGATGCCGTAGCTTTTGGGGTCGGCAAGCGTGAAATGCAGATTGATGGTGTTTTCCTGCATTTCTTCTCGAAAGAGCCGGTCGGCATATTCGTCAAAGGACCGCTGCTCCTTCAGAAGCAAATGGGAGGAAATCAGATCGACGGGCGTGCCGCAGGACGTAAGGCCCGCGCACAGGCACAGAAGGGCAAGCAGCCCGGAAAGAAATCTTTTTTTTATGTTTGACATAGCATACAGCTCCTGTCCGTGGCGCGGCCAGTGTATGGACGCCGAACGGGTTGTTTTACTGCAATATATGAAGCGCTGCACGGGAATATGAACGGGAATTTGCAGCTCATACGGGCGCGGGCGCAGGCATAGTCTGATAGAAAGAAGCAATGCGGAGAACAGTATGCATTATTTATGGGGCTTTATGATTCTGATTGGAGTGGTGTATGCCGCGTTTCATGGAACGCTGCCGGAGGTTACGGAAGCGGCGATTAGTTCGGCAAAAGAAGCGGTGACGCTTGGCATCAGCATGATGGGCGTGATGGCGCTTTGGGTGGGCGTGATGCGGATTGCGGAAAAGGCCGGAATCATCGAAAGCGCGACGAAAGCGCTGATGCCGTTTCTGCGGTTCTTTTTTCCGAATATACCAAAGGATCATCCGGCGAACCGCTATATTGCAACAAATATGATTGCCAATGTATTTGGGCTTGGGTGGGCGGCGACGCCTGCGGGGTTAAAGGCGATGGAGGCGCTTTCGGAGCTGGAGGAGGAGCGGCGGGAAGCGAAGGGCAGAAAAGAGGCGGCTTTCAGACAGCGGAAAGCAGGAGGAAAAGCGTGTTTTGGAAGGAAGGAGAAAGAGCGGATGGCCGTGCCAAAGGGCGTGGCAAGCAATGAGATGTGTACGTTTTTAATCATCAACATTTCTTCCTTGCAGCTAATATCTGTGAATATGCTGGCTTACAGAAGTCAGTATGGGAGCGTGAATCCGTCTGCGGTTGTAGGACCGGGGATTTTGGCTACGATTGTGAGCACGCTTGCGGCAATTATATTTTGTAAAATTATGAGCCGAACGGGATAATTTTAAATTGAAAAAGACAGTGTAAGCGTTCATAATAAGATCATATGCATTATGAGAGTATTATGGAAAGGAAGATAACGAAGATGAAAGATTTTTCGCATTGGAAGGAATACGAGGGGGCATCAGAAGGAAGCGGTCGAAGTGAAAAATTATGGTTAATCAATCCGGATACAAATCAAACAGGGTTATTTAAATATAAAAAGGATGTAGAAACAACGGATCATGCATCAGAATGCATTGCGAGTGATATTGCGGGATTAATTGGAATTCCATGCGCAAAATTTGAAATAGGGATGTTTCAGGGAAGAGAAGGTTCGATGAGTTATAATATTGTTGAACGTGAAAGTATCACATTAATCGAAGGGATTTACGGCATAAGCCTGTTCTATAACAATTATGATTCTGAAAAACTTATGGATAGCAAGACCGGTGAAAAATATTCGCTGGAAATGATAGAAAAAATATTGCATGTATTTGGACTTTTTGAAGAATTTTTATCTATTTTAGTTTTCGATTATTTAATAGGAAATACAGACAGGCATCAGAGTAACTGGGCTTTTCTTAAGGAAAATAAAAGGATAACATTAAGTCCGTTATATGATAATAGTTCATCGCTTTGTGCATATGTATCTGAAGCGAAAATCAATCAATATCTGGGAAAAGATCGGATGTTATGGAACTCATTAGTAGATACGAAATCAAAATCACGGATTAGAATTACTGTCAGTGATCAGAGGCTTCCTACTCATGCAGAGGTATTAACATATCTTAGAAAAATGTATTATAATCAGACAGAGAATGTAGTAAACAATATAGAAAAATTTGTGACAGAGGAGAATATTTGTGATATACTTAATAGATATGATGAAGTTTTATCAGAAAAAAGAAAACTGCTTATAAAAAAGTATCTATTGTCTAAAATACGTATTATGAGCGCTATTTATAAAGGAAAGGAGTAGAGTGATGTCACAAAGAGATGGCAGAGATTATCTATATTTGATTTGGAAATCTGAGCAATCCAGAAAACAATATGTAGTTGGGCAGCTGATAAAAAACGGACAGTTTGAATTTCAATATGTCAAAGATATTAAGGATGCGATAAATGACGGCTTTACACCTTTGCTGTGTTTTCCAGATATAGATAACGTATATACAGACACAAAACTGTTTTCCGTTTTTGCAAGCCGCCTGCCAGATAAAAAAAGAAAAGATATTCAAAATATTTTGGAGAAATATGGTTTAGAAGAATATGACGAATATATGATGCTGAAAAGGAGCGGCGCAAGACTGCCAATTGACAGCCTTGAGTTTATAGATCCGATATTAAATATAGAGGAAAGTGGAAAGAGAATTTTTTTTATAGCAGGGGTCAGGCATTATCTTGAATGTAAGGGGGATAATTGCAGGAATGCCGTCACGGTTACAAGAGGCGATGAAATTGTATTAAAGAGAGAGCCGGATAATCGGTATGATCCATATGCTGTCCAGATGTTGGATGTATCAGGGCATATTCTGGGTTATGTTCCAGGATATTATAGCGAAGGGGTGTCCAGGATGCTGATGGAGAATAAA
Source organism: uncultured Roseburia sp. (assembly GCA_947647505.1). Classification (GTDB taxonomy): domain Bacteria; phylum Bacillota; class Clostridia; order Lachnospirales; family Lachnospiraceae; genus Roseburia_B. Next base: position 60,790 of record CANSKO010000012.1, read on the forward strand.
AGAGTGACATGCCATGTTTACAATGTTGATAAGAATAAAAATTGTAATGAATGTATGAAGGCCATTATAAAATTTGAGTCTTAAATATATGTTTATGGCAGTAAAAAACAGAGAGTTTAAGGCTCTCTGTTTTTGTATCAATGGGAGCTTTCGAAGCCAAAGAGGAGCAACGGAAAGCGAATATTACGGAGCTGCCGAAAATTTATAAAAAACCGATCTTGCGCCAAGCGCAAGCGCAAGCGACGTAATGCCGGAGAACAGGACGACGGCATATTCAAATCCTCTGCAAAGCTCGAACAGAACGCCATACCATGCATTGCCAAGAGGCTGCGCGCACATAGAAACGGTAAGGATAACCGCAATGACCTTGCCGATGAGCTGCTGCGGCGTTTCCGCCTGTATAAACGTCATCATCTGCACGGTGAAAATGGTGGAGCATGCCATGATCAGAAAGCAGCATATTGTGAGCGTCAGATACGGAAGCATGCCAGAGGAAGAAAAGCGCAGCGCGGCGGCGATCGGAAAGACGCATACAGCGCAGCTGGTCAGGAGAGAGCCGGATTTTCGAAGAGACAGTCTGCCGGAGAAGATACCGGCGCATATGCCGCCTGCCAGTCCTCCCGCAGCCAGAGCGCCCTGTGCATAGCCGTACAGCCTGTTTGCCAGATTTGCTTCAAAATCGAAAATTTCCGTGATCAGATACGGCAATGCGACAAGAATCATCGCGGACAAAAATAAATTGACGCCGCAGACAATCAGGAGGACCTTTCCGATGATGGGACGATCTTTCCAGATAAAACGAAGGCTCTGCACAAAATCCGTTTTGACGGTGCGCCATATGCTGCCTTCTGAACGATGGGGTTCAAATGGAATCGCGAGAAAAAGCTCCATGACTGCGGAGAGGAAAAAGCAGACCATGCAAATCATAAGGACGGCGTTCAGCCCATACGCGCTGTACAAAATGCCGCCCAGCACGGGGCCGGTTAAAGCGGCAAAAGAGCTTATGGTATTGATAATAGAATTTGCCGCCATAAGATGGTCCGGCTTTACCAGCGCAGGGATGCTTGCCTGTACGGACGGCTGGTATGCGCTTGCAATGCCGTATAACAGCATCAGCGCAGCCGTCAAAGGGAGGATGGGATTTCCTGTATGCATCAGCAGAGAAAAGGCCAGAATGACCGCCGCGGTAAAGAAATCGAGCGCGACCATGATGTTTCGTTTATTGATCCGGTCCGCCACAATGCCGCCGATTGGCGACAGCAGAATAGCGGGAAGAAACGCGCACGCCGTAACCGTTCCATAAAGTGCGGAAGAGCCTGTCAGATTCAATACATACAAGGGCAGCGCAAACCGCAGCGCAGCGTTGCCAAACAGCGAGATAATCTGTCCAATGACAAGGATCGTAAAATTTTTGGAAAAAAGCGTGTGATGCATGAGTGCATAACCTCCATAGAAAATTTTTTCTCATTCATACCGCTGGTCGGTATGTATTGGGGGAAAAATTTTCCGCCCGTTTGACGGGGCAGAAATTATTTTCGCCTGTGATAAAGCGCCGTCAGCTCCTGTAGACGCGCGAGTATTTCGTCGTCTAAAATATCCAGCCCAAATCCCCGCATCATCTGTCCAAACACCATAAATTTACGAAGGGAGTCTTCTTCGGAGCTGTTAAATATCATGGGGTTCATCCAGACGTTTGCCGCAAGCAAAATCAGTTCCGCCAGCTGCTTTGGATGCTCCGTTTCAATCGAGCCGTCTGAAATGCCCTGTTGCAGAATGGGCAGAATATACTGCGGCACAGCATGTTCGATTGTGTCGTACAGGAGGCCGAAAAGCAGCTTTGGATTATTATGAAAATCGGGGGCGGCTGTAAATATGTCATTTTGCACGGGACGGCTGATCGAGGCTTTGAATATAGTATGCAGCTTTTCTCTGCCGGTTAAGTCCGTTCGGTCCCGGATGGCGGCAAGCATCTGGTTGGATTCCGCCGTGATTCGTTCGGTAACGGCGATTAAAATGTCTTCTTTTGATTTAAAATGATGATAAATTGCGCCTTTGCTTAATCCGCCTAAATGATCGATGATATCCTGTATGGACGTATGCTCGTACCCTTTTTCCATAAACAGGCGATAGGCGACATCCAAAATGAAATGGACGGTTTCTTCCGGATGCTTGTTTCTTGCCACGTCTTTTCTCTCTCCCTTTATACATACCAATAGTATGTATAAAAAATAGCATACGATATACGGTTTGTCAAGACGTTTGATGGAGATTCTATTCTTTAAGATAGTTTAAAAGAGGGTCTAAATAAGCTTTGTCGGTCCAGTCGCAGGATTTTCCGATGGAATCCATAAGCGCCCTCATCCAGGGCTCATAGGTGGAAGGATCTTTTCTGGCAATGGATTTTTGCAGCAGTCTGCATAGCGTTCGGTCCAAAAACGTCATGCTGCGCTCATCCCAGGCGCCTCGTCCATAAAAAAGGGGAATGCCGTCTAAATCGCCGGTCAGATGCCTTGCTCTGATCGCATCAAGCGCAGCTTTGTCATATGGGGAGGCTCCCACACAAAACAGGGCGATTTTTTGGGGATGCAGATTGCGCATGTTTTTTCGCAGAAATGCAAGCCCCGCTATGCTGGAAGCATATATGCCGCCGCAAAGCAGGATGGTATCATAGCGCGCGACCTCCTGCCATGTGGCTTTGGGTGTTTCCATACAGTCAAACGCTGTGATTTCCTGTAGCCAGCCGGCATATTTTTTGGTTGCGCCGTATTTGGATTGATATAGAATAATGCCTTTTTTCATTGTAAAGTCCTTTCCGGTTATTTTTTTATTCTATCATAAAACGACAGATGTGTATAGGAATACGTCGAATCCGGTTGGAAAAAGAAGTTGACGACGGGCGGAGCTTTGTTAAAATAAAAACAGCAACAGAATACGGGAGGGAAAGTATGATCTATCAGTTGGGGCAGACGGAGAAAGCGGCGGCATTGTTTGCCGGATGGCAGGAGACGATGATCTGGTCCTGTATGCAGGGCGTGATGGGAAAGATATACGTGAATTCCCTGACAGATCCTGTTTCCGCTATGGCAATATTGGGAGATTTTTGTTTTCTGACAGGAAAGCCGGACAAAGAGATGGTTCTGTATCCGTTTGGGCCGGCTGACCGGGAGATTTTGATTATGATTCCGAGAGAGGACGCGTGGGCGGGGCAGATTGAAGCGTGCTATGGAAAGCGGGCAAAAAAAACCGTTCGGTATGCCACCCGGAAAGAGCCGGATGTATTTGAAGAAGAAAAGCTACAGAGGATCGTGGAGGGATTGCCGGATGGGTTTTCGCTAAAGAAAATAGATCAGGCCTTATTTGAGCGGTGCAAAGAGCTGGAATGGTGCAGAGATCTGGTGCGGCAGTATGAGGATTATGCGGCATATTGCAGACAGGGGCTTGGAGTTGCGATCCTGAAAGACGGCGAACCCGTTTCCGGCGCGTCTTCTTATTCCGGCTATATTGGCGGGATTGAAGTGGAGATCGATACAAGGGAGGATATGCGAAGAAATGGGCTTGCCCGTATATGTGGGGCGAAGCTGATTTTAGAATGCCTCCGGCGCGGCTGGTATCCCAGCTGGGACGCGCAGAATACATGGTCGGCAGATCTGGCGGAGAAACTGGGGTATCACTTAAGCGGTGCATATACGGCGTATGAGGTGATGTGGAAAAACCCGGAAGAATAAAAGGAATGCATTTTATGAAACGGGCAGAGCCGGAAATTCCGGCTCTGCCCGTTTGCAGAGATCCTTTTATACAACGCCCTGTGCGAGCATCGCTTCCGCAACCTTCTCAAAGCCGGCGATGTTGGCGCCCATTACGTAGTTGCCTTCCGCTCCGTACCGCTTTGCCGCTTCGTCGATGTTGTGGTAGATGTTGACCATGATCTGCTTTAACTTTGCGTCTACCTCTTCAAAGCTCCAGCTCAGTCGCTCGCTGTTCTGCGACATCTCAAGCGCTGAGGTCGCAACGCCGCCTGCGTTGGCCGCTTTTCCGCCGATAAACCATACGCCGTTTTCCTGTAAGTATTTTGTCGCTTCGATTGTCGTTGGCATGTTTGCGCCTTCGCATACTGCCATGCATCCGTTTGCAACCAGCTGTTTTGCGTCCTCGATGCCAAGCTCGTTCTGCGTTGCGCATGGCAGGGCGATGTCGCATTTCACGCTCCATACGCCGCGTCCTTCATGGTATTCTGCGCTCTTACGCTCTTTTGCGTATTCCGTCAGCCGTGCGCGGCGGACTTCCTTGACGTCTTTTAACAATGCTACGTCGATTCCTTCCGGGTCATAAATCCATCCCGTAGAGTCGGAACAGGTGACAACCTTTGCGCCCATCTGCTGTGCCTTCTGCGTTGCGTAGATTGCTACGTTTCCTGCTCCGGAAATGACAACGGTCTTCCCTTCCATGGATTCGCCGTGGCATTTCACCAGCTCTTCTGTGATATACAAAAGGCCGTATCCCGTCGCTTCCGTACGCGCCAGAGAGCCGCCGTAAGAAAGTCCTTTGCCCGTCAGAACGCCTTCATAGGCGCTTTTGATCTTTTTGTACTGTCCGAACATGTAACCAATTTCTCTCGCGCCCGTTCCGATGTCTCCGGCCGGCACGTCTGTGTCCGGGCCGATGTATTTACAGAGTTCCGTCATGAAGCTCTGACAAAACGCCATCACCTCCCGGTCCGACTTTCCTTTTGGATCAAAGTCAGAGCCGCCCTTGCCGCCGCCGATCGGAAGTCCCGTCAGAGCATTCTTGAAGATCTGCTCGAAGCCAAGGAACTTGATAACGCCCGTGTTGACAGAGGGGTGCAGACGCAGACCGCCTTTGTACGGTCCGATTGCATTGTTAAACTGGATACGGTATCCCGTGTTGACCTGAACCTGTCCCGAATCATCCACCCAGGGGACGCGGAACTTGAACTGCCTGTCCGGTTCCGTGATTCGTTCCAGGAGGGCCTGCCTGCGGTAAGTTTCCTCGTTGGCGTCCACTATCGGGCGCAGGGAGTCCAGCACCTCCTCGGCCGCCTGTAAAAATTCCGGTTCAGATGCATTCTTTGCCTTTACGCGCTCCAGCGCTTCATCCACGTAACTCATGATTCATTCTCCTTTTCCAATATATCCGCGCATTGCTGCGGGGATGGTGCCTTGCTTTACGTGTTCCAGACTTATTTTAGTACGAAATAAATCGTTTGGCAATCTTTTTTTCATATTACAGGAAAAGAACAAAAGAAACTGCTGCCGGAACAGATGCGTCCATGCAGCAGTTTTTATGTGATTTTCACCCTACCGTTTTGATAATCAGCAGTTTTTCTCCGGGTTTTACAAACATGTTTGTCAGGTGGTTTGTTTCCATCAGGTTCTCAATGGTCGTATGGTGTTCTTTGGCGATTCCAAACAGCCGGTCGCCGTCTTTTGCGATGTAGCCTACGATGCCGGGGCTTTGCTGCAGCGCGGCAAGGTCAAGCTCCGCTTCTTCAATTTCTGTAATCAGCTGTTTCTCCTGTTCTTCGAAGGCAAGCAGATTTAGGCTGAGTATGGCTTTTACATCAATCGTTTTGCTGTCGGAGAGTACGGTTGTCACCTGGTCAATGCCGCCGTCCAGATGGATTTTTACGGAACCGTCTGTTTTTGGCATTTCAATCATCTGAGAGAATGGCAAAAAGGCGCGTTTGGAACCAAGCGGCATGGATTCATCGGACGTCAGATAAAGAAGCTCTACCGTTAAAATGCCCTCGGCAAGCACGCCATCCTCTGTAACCGTCGTCTGTTCGATGGCCAGAGATTCTTCGCTGGCGCAGATCTGCAAAACATCTTCCTGCATATCGTCCATTTCGATTTTATCCGAAATGCGGCATTTGGCCTCATTTTTTAACAGAAGCTTTTCAAAGGAGGATGTTTTGAATCTTGGCGTTACCTGTCTGTCAAGCGCGTAGATATCGGAAATCATCTCTACCGTATCCTCTTTCCAGAGGCGAATGGCAAGATTGAGAACCATTTCCAGCATGAAATTTCGTTCCTCGCCGTCCTCATCTTTTAAGATTTCAAGGCCAGCCTGCGCCAGATGCGCGGAAATTCGATAGACCAGAGCTTCTTCGCAGGTGTTGCATTCGACGGCGCCCTGTACGGGCACGGTCGTCTCAAACCATTGCAGCCGGTCGTCTTCTTCTGCGCCGGAATAGAGCACATAGATCAGGGCTTCTCCCGTCACTTCGATTTCTCCGTTTTTCAGGCGACTGTTTATGGCGCGCAATTCCACGCTGCTCCAAAGGATTTCATCCATATTTGGCTTGTTGGACGAAAGGGAAATTTCTTTTCGTATGCGCAGTGTGTCTTTTTTATCGGTAATCAGTTCCAGAACGCCCATCTGCTCTTTTTCCACTTCGCAGGCGTCCTCCTCTTTTAAGCCCGTTAAAATGGATTCTTCCTCTGGTTTTTCTATTATGGCATGAAATTCTACAAGGGAGCGAATGCTTAATTTGCGGGAGTTGATTACGCTGACTGAAATGTCTTCAATTTTTCCATCCAGCTTTACCGGGTCAAGCTCGCCCGCTCCGTCTACGCTTAAGCTTTCCTGAAAAGGAATTTCTCCTTTCAGGCAGTTTATTTTTTTGCTGTCTAAGTCCGTGCGGTATAAAATAGTAAATGCAAGGGTTCCCTTAAACCAGACGTGGCCGTTGTTTACGTGTATTTCTTCAAACAGGATCTCCCCTCTTTCTCTGATTACTTTTGTTAAGTCCGGCTTGAAATCCGGAAGATTATAATCATCATCCAGCGTAATCTGGCTGAATGCCCGGCCAATTTCCCTGTTTTTGTGCAGAAGCTGTCTTTCTAATTCCACAAAAAATCCTCCGTTCTGAATTTGTACTATCTTATTCAGAGCGGAGGATAAATATTCCTTCTATTTGTCTGTATTAACAGAGCTTCATTCGTATCTCTCTGGTAATAATATCCGTATAACTAAACGACAATAACTGCGGCGGATTTCCTGCATGCGCATCTTCGACTAAAATCGTAAATACGCTTGGATATGCGTCCTGTATTATGCCTTTTTGAATATCGATTTTATTCCTTCCTCTATCCAGTTGTATCATTACCTTGCTTCCACACTGCTGGTGTACTGATGCACGTACTTTGCATAAATCTTCCTGCTGCATTAATTTCCTCCCTTTTCCTGTGGCTGCTGTCGCATGAGTCGTCTGGTTAATATAACTATTTCAGTATAGCACAGCGTTAAATAAATGTCAAAAGATTTTCCGTGCGCTTCCAGACGCGCAGTGGAAGGAAGCCGGTTATTTTTTGATTTTTGCGCCTTTGCTCTGGCCCTTTTTCTGCAGAAGCTTCTTATATGCCTTATATTTATCTTTCGGGACTTTGATCTGCAATTTGGAAGAAGTTCCTTTCAGTGCATTTTTACCAACAGATTTCAATACCTTGCTCTGAATGGTTATCTTCTTGAGGGCTTTGCATTTTAAGAACGCATTTGCGCCGATTGTTTCTACGTTGCTTCCAATGACTGCCGTCTTTGCTTTTTTCATATTCTTAAAAGCAGAGGGAGCGATGGATACAATTTTACAGGAGGTGTTTGCAAGCGACACCTGTCCGCCTATCGTGATTTTCTTTGCGTTCTTATTTGTCATGCCGGTGATTTCTACCGTGTGGTTTGCAGAATCCAACACGCGATAGCTGTAGCCGCCGGCTTCGTAAATTTTACCCTGTTCGATGCCAGGCGTTGGCGTCGGAGCGCCCGGGGCCGGATTGCCGGGCTGATCTGGCGTCGGGGCGCCGGGCCCATCCGGTCCAGGCCCAGGCTCTGTGGGAGAAGGCTCTTCCGGACCCGGTCCGGGTTCTGTGGGAGAGGGTTCATCCGGTCCGGGATCCGGTCCAGGCTCTGTGGGAGAAGGTTCTTCCGGTCCCGGTCCAGGTCCGGGTTCCGGATCAGGAATCTGCTCTAAATCTCCGGCAGCATCCTGTAAGTCCTTCAGAAGCTGGAGCAATACGTCAAGCTCCATGTTTACGTCAGCTTTTTTGGCAGCCTGATATGCTTTTCTGTAAGCAGACCAGCTTTCGAGCGTATAATTGCCCTCGACTCTTCCGGCGTCAAAGGTAGGCTTTTGCTTTGCAATTTCTTCATTGAGCTTTTGCATTGCTTCGCGCTTTGCCGATCCGTCCGGAGCCTGGTCGATGGCTTCATTCGCCTTCTGCATGGCAGCGCGGATTTCCATCAGCGCATCTTCCAGCTGCGTCAGCGTTTTGATTGCGTTTGTCTCATATGCAGTTCTTATATCTGCAATTTTTGCTTTGTAATCATTTTGGAAATTTGTGGAGCAGGAAGAAATATCAAGCGCTTCCGCTTCCTCTATCTTCCGCAGCAGCTCTGCCAGATCTTCCGGCGTAACCTGCGTGGAGGTTTCTTTTTTCAGCGTTGCCTGGAATGTGATTTCTTTGCTGTTTGTTTTGTCTTTTCCGGAGACACCGACCGTATATGCTTTGGTTTCATCCAGTCCGTCCAGCGTAACGACGCCGTCTGCGGCATATTCTGCGGTTTTGGAAAGCGTTTTGCCGTCTGCCGTAAAGGTAAGCGTTACGTTTCTCAGGCCGTTTGCATAGCCGGATAATGCGCTCATAGCAAAGCTGGCGCGGCTGCCTCTCTGCGTAACAGGTGCGGCAAGGCCGGATGTGTCGGTCCATGCATTCAGCTCGTATGCGTAGTTCGCCAGTTCCGATGTATTGACATACAGGCCAAGCTCTTTGATAAGCTGCTGGAACATGGAGATGTTTCCCCTGCCGTGCGGATGCACGTTATCGGTCAGCCAGCCATATGCTCCGCCGATGACAATGTTGTCATTTCTGACATTTGCCTGATAATCCAGCCATTCCTGTCTGTGGTTGACTACGGCAATGTTGAGGCCGGAGATTTCCGCGCGCATTTCCTCCGCAACGTCATAAATAGCGTCAAACTTCTCGACATATCCTTTATGCGCGTCATCGACAATCATTTCACAGGGGACGCGGAGGACGACGCTGGCGTCGGAATTTGTCTCATGAATCTTTCTTACCAGTTCTTTATAACGGTCTTTGAACTGCTCCACCGTAATGGCGTTCTGCGAAGCGTTTCCGTTTGTTACCGTATTCTGTCCATTGTAGGAAACGTCGTTCGTTCCAAGCATAATCATGACGACGTCCGGGCGGTAGCGCGTCAGACGCGGTTCGATCTGATCGAGCGTTGTGGCGATCGTCGCATTGGATACGGCCGTATTTAAGACAATGTCGTCTGTTCTGCCAAGCTCATCCAGATATTTTGCAAACATCTGCGGCACGTTGTCGAAGCCTTTTTTGTCAGAGCCGTTGGATAAGATGCCGTGCGTAATGCTGTCGCCCATAAACAGATAAGTGGCCGGCTCTTCGCGCTCGATCAGTTCCTGTATTTTTGCATTGACGGAGACGTTGCCGTCTTCGTATTTTACGGGGATTCCTACGGCGTTTTCCGCCGCTGCAATTTTAACCGGCTGATACGATTCCCTGACGTTCCCGCGGCTTACGTCGTATACGCGCAGGAGATAGGATTCCGCCTTTTTGAGTCCGTCAATGGTAAACTCTGTCTGTCCCTGCAAAACGGAAGCGGAGAGTGTGGCGCCATTGGAATCGGTCAGCGTATATTCAAGACGGACTGGCTGCTGGTGGACGGTGGCGGGGTCTACAGACACAGAAATGCTGTTTTCATTCGCGGTCACGCGTTCGACCTGCGCCAGTTCAGCGTCTTCCGTTTGCTTTGCAATGGTATAATTGCCGTCGGAAAGCCGGTCAAAGGTATAGTTTGTACGTGAGTTGCTGCCTACCGCTGTTTTTATGCGGTTGGCAATTTCCTGATGGCCCAGAGAAGTCAGAGTTCCGTCTTTTGTTAAAAAGGACGCGTCCAGATCGCTTAAGCTGACGATCAGGCTCTTTTTTTTGCCGACTTCCTGGATGGCCTGTGTGTAAGCTGCAATATTTTCCGCATCGGCGCTGTTTGCGGAGGGATACGGCGTCAGGAGAAGCGGAAGCTTGCCATCGCCGGAAAGCTTGTCAAGAAGCGCCTGCAAATTCGTCTTAAAATCTTCAATGCCTTCCGGACCCTTCCGGTAATCCGATGCGCCGACCATAATGCCTGCGGCCGTTGTGCCAAAGGGGGCGATCCGTACATCGTATTCGTCCAGAATCTGCGCGACGTCGGAGCCTTTTTTCGCGGTATTAAATACGAAGCGTCCGCGCTCTACAAAAGATCCGCTGGCGCGCATCGAATCTTCAAACATGCCGACCCAGTTTCGCGTCGTTTTGATCTGAGAGAAATCCGCGACGCCTTCCGTGCCGCCGGTAAAGAGCCATGTTCGGCAGGTTCCGGCCTGGAACATAATGGAAAAATCGGGAGCCCCTTTGTCTGCGGAAGTAAGCTTCTGCAGCTCTTTTTCACTGTAGGCTTTGTTGATAATGGTCAGAAAATCAATTTCACCGTTAAAAGCCGAGCCGTCGCAGACGTCGTTCATTGCAAATGAGCCGCCTCCGACTTCAAATTTTGTAAAAGACGCTGCGCCTTTGTTCAGGCCGGGCGTCCAGTTGACCCAGTTGCCGGGATAGAGATCCTGGCCGCCGTCAATGACAAGGCGGGCGTTTCCACTCTGTGCGCCCTTCGAGGGAAGAAAGCTGATGGCAACCGTGTGGTATTCGCCGTTATTTAAATTGGCGCCGAAGGAACCTTTTAAGCCGCCGGCCGATGTGCCTGGCTTTGGCTCGTTCTGAAATATGAGACGAAATTTTGTCGTATTCTTCTCTTCTTTCAGCCCCAAAAGCATGCTTTTGCCCTGATTGTCCGTGCCGTCGCCAATGCCGAATAAAAATCCATTCGATGCCGTGGTCTTAAAGCGGATGATAATAGTGTGATCATCCTCTCCGGACCTTAAATTTTCCAGCGCTTCCATGTAATGCGCTGTGTCTGTATCGGTGGAGAAATTCAGCCCGGTTCCGGAAAAGGACTGATCGAAATCGATGTCAAAGCCTTTTTTTTCGTCGCTGGCATAACTTGCGGCTGCCTCTGCGCGTACGGATTCAAGCGTTATCTCTTCAGAGGCGTCTTCGCCTGTGCGATCCGCTGTCTCCTGCGCGGCTGAAACGGACTGCCCGATCGGAGCGGCAGTTATGGTAAGGCTGACTGCCAGTCCGAAGGCAAGTATGTTTTTCAATAGTTCTGTTCGAAATTTCATCTTTCCCTTCCTTTCTGTTTTCTACATCATGTTCCGTTCTTTGCACGTTCCATTCTTTTTCTGCAAGATGGGAACGGTTAATGATTTTATTATAACACGTTGTTCGGGTTTTTTCTATTCTGTATTGCACAATACTTAAAAAAATACGGCCGCCATCTGGCATAAGCGGCCGTAAGATTACTGGAAAATTACATTTTTATCTGGATTTTCTGTTCGGACGACCAGATAGGGATAGCTGGGCGCCATGTTTTTTACGTCATCTTTGGACGGGCCGATCAGATTGCTGTTGAAAACGACGGCGTTTTTCGTCAGATAGAAGTCCAGTATCTGTATGCTGTAGCCGCCTGTTTCCTGCTCGCCGTATCCCCGTACGATATACAGAAAATTATCGTTTTCATACGTCAGCTTAAAATCGGCGGCCTTTTTTTCGTTTATCTTTCCCATCAGCTCTTCCGGGATATTCTCTTCCTCGACCATTTCATAGTTCAAATCGCTTATTTTTCCTTCGTCCATTTTTTCGATTCCGCAGCCCGCTGCAAGTTCGACTGTAAGGAGCAGAAGGATTGCGGCGGCGCAGACGGGCAGGCGCCGGAGGGCATGGCGCAGATTGCGTTTCATAAGATTCCCACTTTCCGTTTTTTTCATTTTATTCATGAATTGCGCTTGTAATTCCAACTTGCAGTTAGTATAATATTCCAATAACAAATCCGAGAGGAAAGGATGTTTCCACAAAGCTATGATACGATTGATTCTTGTTGCCATCTTTCTTATATGCTATCTGCTGTTGGGGCTTCCCGTGCTTTTTGTGGAGGGACTGATTGCCAGAAAGCATCGCTACAGGGCAGACCTGACGCAGCTTCGCATGGTGCAGTGGGCGTTTAAAGTGATTCTCTTTTTCAGTGGGACGCGCCTTACGGTCATTGGAGAAGAGCATGTTCCAAAAGACGCTGCGGTTCTTTATGTTGGCAATCACCGCAGTTTTTTCGACGTGGTCATTACATATGCCAGATGTCCGGGACTGACGGGGTATGTAGCGAAGGATTCTATGATAAAAGCGCCAATTCTTTCCATATGGATGAAGCGGCTGTACTGCCTGTTTTTAAACCGGGACGATGTAAAGGAAGGGCTGAAGACGATTCTGGTCGGGATTGATCAGATCAAACGGGGGATTTCAATGTGTATTTTTCCGGAGGGCACGCGGGGACAGGGCGCAGATGAACAGGATATGCTGCCGTTTAAGGAAGGCAGTCTGAAAATGGCGGAAAAGACCGGCTGTCCGATCATTCCGATGGCGCTGACCGGGACGGCCGATATTTTTGAAAACCATTTCCCGTGGATACGTTCTGCGCATGTCGTGCTGCAGTATGGAGAACCGATTTATCCGGTCGAGCTGTCCAAAGAGGAGAAAAAACGCCTGGGCGGATATACCCAGGCGAAGATTCTTGCCATGCTCAGAGAGTCAAAGCTTCCACAATCTTAGGAAACTGCATGAAATGAGACGCTTTTACCAGTAAAGTGTCTCCTTTTTTTAGGATAGAAGGCAGATAGTCGATCAGCAGGTCCATGTTGTCGAAATGCGCGACGTATGTGCGGCTGTCTGCCGCATGCTGCACCGCCTGTACCATTTGCCGCGAACGATCGCCTGTGCAGAAGAGGAAATCAATCTGCTTTGCCGCGACATAGCTTCCGATTTCGAAATGCAGACGCTCTTCTTCTTCTCCAAGCTCTCCCATATCGCCCAGTATGGCAATCGTCCTGCCGGACGCCTGACTGAGCACATCGATGCTGGCCCGCATGGAAACGGGATTTGCATTGTAGCAGTCGTCAATAACGGTAATGCCGTTTTTTTGAATCAGGTTGCTTCGGCCGCTGATGGTTTCTACCGTTTCGATGCCGTGGCAGATCGCATCCAGATCCATGCCGCAGACGTCGCCCACGCAGGCGGCGGCCAGCGCGTTGTAAACGTTGTGCTCACCGGGGATCGGTATGGTGACGGTCCGGCATTGGCCGCGCAGATGCAGCGTGATGCGAATGCCTTCCATGCCAAGCGGCGTTATATCCGATGCAAATGCAAGGCCTTCGCGCAGTCCGTAAAAGATTGGCTTTTTGCCGTTTACCGTCCGTACCGTAGAAAGCTTGTCGTCGTCTCCGTTTAAAATGACGACGCCGTCTCCGCGCAGGTGTGCAAACGCTTCGGTCTTGGCCTTTAATATGCCGTCTCTCGTGCCAAGACGCTCCAGATGGCACAGGCCGATATTGGTGATGATGCAGATATCCGGATTTGCCGTTTCCGCCAGGCGGTGCATTTCTCCAAAATCGGAAATGCCCATCTCAAGAACGGCGATTTCGTGTTCCGGCGTAAGGCCGAAAATCGTAAGCGGAAGGCCGATTTCATTGTTGAAGTTGCCCGCCGTCTTATGTACGCAGTACGCTTCTTTTAAAACGGAAGCGATCATTTCTTTCGTACTTGTCTTTCCGACGCTGCCGGTAATGCCGACGACGCGGAGGCCAAGCGACTGCCGATAGAATGCCGCAATCTGCTTTAACGCGTCTTTTGTGGAAGAGACGAGGATGCAGGGGCCGGCCGGTGAATCGGGCGGCCGCTCTGTTAAGCACGCCAGCGCGCCGTTTTGAAATACCGTTGGGATAAAGCTGTGGCCGTCTACCCGCTCTCCGCGAATGGGAATAAACAGACCGCCTTTTTTTACGTTGCGGCTGTCGATTGCAATGTTGGTCACTTCCAGATGGCGTTTGTCTTGTTCGCCAATATAAACGCCGCCGCAGCAGGCTGCAATCTGTTCCAGTGTCATTTGCTTCATAGAGTCATCCTCCGTATTTTTTCAGAGAAATTTCGATCAGTTTTTCACAAAGCGCAGGAAAATCCATGCCGATGGCGCGCGCTTCCTGCGGGATCAGACTGGTCGGCGTCATGCCGGGCAGCGTATTGGCTTCCAGACAAAAGATGGCGCCCGCTTCATCCATCAGAAAATCCATTCTGGAGTAAGCGAACAGTCCAAGCGCATCGGCTGCGGCTACGGCGCAGGCCTGCATTTTTTTGGCAATGCTGTCGGGCAGGTCGGCCGGGCAGGTCTCAATCGTGCTCCCTGCTTTGTATTTGTTCTTATAGTCATAAAAGCCGTTCAGCGGCGCCATTTCGATGACCGGAAGCGCCGTCCGGTCGATCACGGCAACGGAAAATTCCCGTCCTTTTATGTAGTTTTCGATAATGACCTCGTCCTCCCAGCGAAACGCTTCCTCCAGAGCATGGGAGAGCGATTCCTTTGAGTGGACGATGGAAACGCCAATGCTTGAACCGCCACAGCAGGGCTTGACAACGCAGGGGAGCGTAAGAGGCAGCGTTTCGATGCCTGAGGCGGAATCTGATTTTGTCAGATGTATGCCGTCTGGCGTTGGTATGCCGTTTTTCTGAAAAAACAGTTTGCTGATTTCTTTATTCATTGCAAGCGCGCTGCCGAGGTATCCGCTTCCCGTATAGCGGATGCCAAATAAATCAAAGGCAGCCTGCAGTTTGCCGTTTTCCCCGTCTTCCCCGTGCAGCGCCAGAAAAACGATATCCGCCATCTGACAGATGCGAATGACGTTTGGACCAAAAAAACAGTCTGACCCGTCTTTTCGCATGGCCTTTATCTGCGCGGGATCGGGAGCGGCGTCCGCAATGCCGGCAGCGTCTGCGTTGCGTTCACATGCGGACAGATCAAAAGGATCTGCTCCCGCTTCTTCGCATCCAAGAAAAACGTCCAGTAAAACGACGCGGTGTCCATTCTGCCGCAGCGCGTCTGTCACCATGCTTCCGGTCTGAAGCGAAACGTCCCGTTCCGCGCTTAATCCTCCGGCTAATACGACTATATCCATTGCATTCTCCCGTCTTTTTTAATCTTATTTTTGCTTTCCTCATTGTATCCCATTTTATTTTATATAGCAAGCCCGCATCTGGACGGAGCGTTCCGAAGCCGGGCGGGATAAAAGATGCGGTTTCAGCAGAGCGTTTTTTTTACTGAAACCGCATGGTAATTGGAGCGTTTTATCCGTATAATACTTATAGCGTTACATAAATGGGTTCTGTCGCTTTGTCAAATTCTTCAAAGCTCCCGTAACCTCTGTATTCTTCTGTAATGTCAAGAACTGCTTTTGCCTGCTGTCGGCACTTCTTGGCTGTCTTCTGATTTCCGGAGGCCGTAAGACATCCTGCCTTTATGCAGAGCAGATGCGGCAGAATGGTGTATTTTCCGATGGAACAGCAGATTTTGATGCCGTTGTCGCATTGTTTTACCGCCTCTTCAAATCGTCCCTGCCGTTTTAAAAGCCAGGCAAAATTTCCAAGTATCATCGGAGAGACGTTCATGGATTCCAGCAGATCCAGATGCTGTTTTTTCATATACTCTTTCAGGAAGTATAAAATGTGAAAAGCCGCTTCAGGGTCGCCGCGCATGGCGTGCGCAATGCCCATATTGGACAGGATGTATACCTCGTCGTAGGACAATACAATGGCCTTTCTTGGATTGCGGAAGCGTTTTTGGTAGTCCGGCAGCGTAAGAGAGAGCGCCCTTGAAAGTTTGGGCAGTATTTCGTGCTCGTTTTCTTTCAGAATCGCCTGGCAGATTGCCTGCGTATACCATTCAAACTGCCGGCAAAAGAGGCTTTTTTTATCTTTTATGCCGCTATATGTCTGGATGGCGGCTTTGGCCTCCGGCATTTTTCGCAGCTCCAGAAACAGCAGAATCTGCTTGCAGAGCCTGGAGCGCTGCATTTCTTTTCTGGTGTCGCAGGAAATCCAGACATGATGCAGTCCGGGCATTCTTGCGCACAGGCCCTCGAATACGTGTTTTGAAATGATTGCCCTTCCGTTTTCGATTCTGGATAACGTACCCGGCGTACAGAGGCCAAAAGCCATTTCTTCCTGCGTATATCCCAGGCGCGTCCGTATTTCGCGTATTGCGTCGCCCATACCGTATGTCGGCATAGCCATCCCCCTTTTCCTTCCACGATATCTTTACTATAAACGCAGTTTTCAGGGGGTGCAATCGGCGTATTGGAAATGGTTGCTCAAATCGCGCGCTGCGGTGTTCTTTTAGCGTATATAATTGGTTCTTTCCACATACGTGTTGTCTGGAAGCGCAATGCCATGCAGCTTTCCGGCTTCCAGGCATTTTAAGAGCCATGCCAGATTCCTTCCAAGATTGCGCATGATCTGTAAGCCTTCTTTGTCCTGCAAAACCTCCTCCGGCGTATTGCCATGCACCATATTCCAGTAAGAAGAAGATACGACCGGCATTTCCGCTATGGTAAAATATTTGTTTAAAACGTCTACGGACGCTGTCGTGCCCGCTCTTCGCGCTGAGGCTATGGCTGCGCCCGGCTTATGTGTAAACGCCGGTTTTCCGGCGTAAAACATTCTGTCCAGCGCGCTTAATATGCGGCCGGAAGGATGCGCGTAGTAAACGGGGGTTCCAAATACAAAGCCGTCGGCCTGTTTTGCTTTTGCAATCGCTTCATTGACGCAGTCGTCGCCAAAAATGCAGCCCGCATGCTGTGTGTTGCACCGGCCGCAGCCGATGCAGTCGCGCATGGCGCCTGCGCCAAGCCAGAACAGTTCGGTCTGGATGCCCTCCTGCTGCAGCGTTTTTCCCACTTCTGCGAGCGCGGTATAGGTACAGCCGTTTTCTTTTGCGCTTCCGTTGATTAATAATGCTTTCATGTTGTTCCCTCCTGTTTTTGATGCAGTGCATGGTTGTCATTTTAGCATGCGCCGGCATTTGGAGCAAGCCGTCTGGACGAAGGCGCAGCCGTTTTTGGTCTGTTATATTAGATATTCTCTTTTCCGAAAAAAAATGCTATACTAAAGCGTGTTTCAATGGGAAGAAAGAAAGGGAGGTTATATTTATGCGTACCATTCATACAGACAGGGCGCCGGGAGCGATCGGGCCGTATTCACAGGGATATGAAGCGAATGGATTTGTCTTTACATCCGGTCAGATAGCCATTGTTCCGGAGACGGGAGAAGTCGCGGAAGGGATAGAAGCGCAGGCGAAGCAGTGCTGCCGGAATGTGGGAGCTATTTTGGAAGCGGCCGGATGCACGTTTGATCAGGTTGTTAAGACGACATGCTTTCTCGCGGATATGGGAGATTTTGCCGTATTCAATGAAATATACGGCGGATACTTCGTTTCAAAGCCGGCGAGAAGCTGTGTGGCGGCAAAAGAGCTGCCAAAAGGCGTGCTTTGTGAAATAGAGGCGATTGCCGTCATCAAATAGCAAATCCAGAGAGCAGGAGAGGAACATGACTGCCAAAAAGACGGCTTCTTGCTGCAAGGGCAAAAAGCGCGGAAGGGAAAGGGGCGAACGGATATATGATTCAGGATATTGCGCCGCACAGGTATGACAGTACATATCGGCAGCTTCGTCCGAAGGCAGAGGATGGGATGCTGATTTATCGGGAAGGCGGGATTTTGTGCAGGGAAAGAGACGGCTGCATTGTATATCCTGCCGTAGAAGATCTGACGGAGGTCTTTCCGGCTCTCTGTGAACGTGCAGCGTATCTGTTTCGTATGGATGCGGTGCATTATTTTGGACTTTTGAGGGAAGAAATCGACGCATTTTCGGACTGGACGTATCTGCCGACGGAAAAGCTTCGGCAGATACGGCCTCTTTGGAGCGCGTTTGCGGGAATTACCGGGTATCAGATATATAAATGGCAGAGGGAGAACGGCTTTTGTGGACGCTGCGGAAGCCGAATGTCAATGCGCAAAGAGGAGCGCGCTATGCAGTGTCCAAATTGCGGAACGGTTTGTTATCCACAGATTCATCCCGCTGTTATCGTTGGGATCTGTGATGGAGAGCGCATTCTTTTGACAAAATACGCCAAAGCGCACAGTCGTTTTCAGAAATATGCGCTGGTGGCGGGGTACGTGGAGGTTGGAGAGAGCCTGGAGGATGCGGTGCGCCGCGAGGTTATGGAGGAAGTGGGGCTGAATGTAAAAAATATACGCTATTACAAAAGTCAGCCCTGGGCCTTTACGGATTCCATTCTGGCAGGGTTTTTCTGCGAGGCGGACGGTTCAACGGAGATTCGGATGGACAGGACGGAACTTTCTGCGGCAGAATGGTTTGACAGACAGCATCTGCCTTTGGAGCGCTCAGAATCGGCCGTCAGTCTGACGGGGGAAATGATGGACGCGTTTCGCGATGGGAGAATTTTTTGATTTTAAGTTGGGAAGCCAAAACCTATATGGGGCGCGTTCATTAAAATGTTGTAAGATATGTTGTTGAATTTCACATCAAATCTCCCACTAAGTGGGTCGCACATCTGTCAGAAAGCATTTTTTAAACACGCTCTAGGGCGGGAAAGGAGAATGTGATTATGCCGAATATCAAACCAATCTCTGATTTGAGAAATT
>CANSKO010000013.1 GCA_947647505.1 uncultured Roseburia sp.
TCTTATCCTATGGCTTTTTGCTGGCGAACCAGTCGATCGGCATTGATGACGAAAACATTGATTTCTATTATAAATACGGTGGAATTGTAGCTGCCGGAAGATGGGGCTCCTTTCTGCTTTACAAACTAATCAACACATATGCATATCTGCCCGTATGGAGGGAGTCGATTGCAATCCTTGTTTTGATTGCGGCCGCCCTTCTGTTCCTTTGCGTCTATGAATACGTATCGCAGACAGCTCTGGATTCGTTTATTTCCACGGCAGGCGTATGCCTGATTCTTACGTATCCTCTTATTGCCAGAATGTTTGTTTATATTGGAAACTGCATTGAGACGTCTCTCTGCATTTTTCTGGCTACATTCTCTTACGGTATATACATATATCCAGTCAAAAACAAGTGGATAAAATATGCCGGCATTCTGGCTCTTCAGATTTTAGGGTTAGCATTGATTGAAGCGACGGCCGTTTATTTTTGCGTCGAGATCTGCCTGTTTGGATTTTTGAACCGGGAAGAAAAAAAGTGGCGCGTGCTGATCTTTCAGCCGCTTGGCCTGTTAGGCCTGTCTATCATCCTGTCCAAGCTATTTGGACGACTGGTTGCCGCGCATCTGTCCGCATCCGGCATTTCTTATTCGGACTATGCGGTAGGATGGTTTATGAAGTGGAGGGAAATAAAAAGCCTGAATGATCTTTTTTCAAGCATTCAGCTTTTTATCTCTAATCTGAAATACTATGTGCAGGAATATTTTTCCTGTAAATTATTTTTTGCCGCATGCATTCTCTGGATCGCAATCGCTGTTTTTTGCGCATGGAAAAAAGAATTCACAAAAGCGCTGCTGGCATTGGGCGTAACTGTAGCTTCCTTTTCCCTTTTTATTATTTCCGCAAACGGCATGCTTCCCCTTCGGGCGTATATCTCAAATTTTATCGCGATTGCAGGCATTCTTTTATATGGATACCCACTTCTTTTGAACTGGCGTTATAAAGGTGCGTACATTGGAAAATATCTGATCTGGATCGCCGTGCTGTTCATCCTGTTTCAAAATACGAAGGAATCCAACGGATTTTTCCAGCTGGATTACAAACGTTATTTAAGAGACGTTGACCTTGCCCAAAATGTAAATTACGACCTGCAAAAAACGCTTGGAAGAAGAAAGCCGGACAAGGCAGTCGTTTTTTTAGGCACGCCGGAAGCATATGGAGACATTCTGTCGGAAAATGAAGTGTGCCTGTCTTCTATCTTTTCAGGCAACGATACGGGCAGCTCTATTCGGATTCATCGCTTCTTTAGCATGCTCGGCTATGAATACCCCACTGTTATAGGAAAGCCGGTGGATACGTACAACGAATATTACAGCTTCCTCTCCCATGACGCTATAAAAAAAGCGATGGAAGAAGCGTTCCATATGCCTGCATATCCAAACGCAGGATATATTTTGGAACAGGAGGACTATATCATTGTGAAGCTTGGACAAACAGGTTAAAAACTCTGCTGTCCAACAACTGCATTTACTATTTTCGCAATATCTGACGGCAGAGCCTGGCCGCGGGACGCTCCACCAGCCGCTCCGTCAGGGCGCCCATCAGCATCGACAGAATAATTGACAATGCAATGAGCGCCCAGACGTTCAGCGTCCATCCCAAACGCAAAAAGAGATCAACCAAACTTTGCTGTATGACAAAGCTAAACAAAAACATGCCGTACGATATATCTACGTATACGTTTGTACCCCCCCCCCACGCTAAAATGCGGAATAAAGCGAAAAACTCTGTGTTCTGCAAAAGCAGGCTTTTCCGCCAGAGCCAGAGAAAGAATGACGTATGGCATCAATGTGTATTGTCCAAAATACGAAAACGGCTTCGGCAAGGACAGCAGACAGGCGGAAAGAAACATCAAAAGCAGCGCATTCTGCACGTTTAAAATCTTCTTTATATCGCAGACGGCAAACAGGCTTCCGACAAAATAATACGGCATAATCTGCATAATCTGCGAGAAATCCATTCTATAAAACAGAAAGTGCGTATCATAAAACCATGTCGTCCAGACGCATCCTGCCAATACTGCCGCCACCGTTACGATCCCATAAAAATACGTTTGCAGCGATTTTGAAAGGCGGCTTCCTATACTGATATAAACCGGAATCACCAGATACATCAAAAACTCCACCGGCAGACACCAGAGCGAACCATTGACAACTCCCGGAACTACATTTTGTTCAAATACGCCCGGCAGTGAGTAGCAGACAAAAAGACGACAGTTTTTCATATATTCCTCAATCATAGGATGCTTAAAATATTCCGCAGCCGAAAGGCTTGTCAAAAGCGGGCCGGCCACATATACCGTCAGAGCGATGCATACGATAAGCGGAGGGAAAATCCGGGTGATTCTCTTTACCATATACGTTTTAAAATTCGGTTCCCGCAGCCAGCTTAAAGTAATCAGATAACCGCCTATGCAAAAGAAAATCCCAACGCCGACAGAATTCACCGTATTCCACAGCAGTTTTGGAACTGCCTGCCCGACCAGCGTAAACATATGCCCAACGATCACCATAACGGCAGCCATCAGACGAATCATGCCAAAATTATTTTCCCGCTCCGCACCCTGCTTCATATCCGTCCCCCGTTTCTTATCTCCTGCTTTGGTTCTGATACATCATTGCAACATCATACACGCTGATCTGCTGCATATAAGACTTATGCTTTTCCCTGACGCGCACCAACGCATCATCCAGGTCTTTCTGTCGTTTTTCATTCATTTCCCGGACATACGGAACGCGATACAAAGACGTCGTCTTTTCCACCGTATCAAAATCCGTATGCAAAGAATACCTTACCCACAAATCCCAGTCCTCCAGCGCATCCAGACTCTCATCCAGTCCTCCGTACTGCTCAAACAATTCCTTTTCAAACATAATGCACTGAATCGGAATGAAATTGTGATGACACAGTTCGATCCGGTCAAACGCTTTCTTGTGCACCTCTAAATAATTATACACCGTATAGACGTATGGATCACGGCTTTTCACCTCAACAGGCGTCTCAAATGCAAACGCATACGCCGCCCTGTTTTTCGAATTCTCCAGCGTCTTTACCAGAACCTCCACATGATCCGCATAAAACAAATCGTCGTCATCCAGAAAATTGAGGTATTTGCCATGCGCCATCTCCATCGCAAGATTCCCTGCCCTGGAACGTCCAACCTTTTCTCCCGTTGCAAAATACAGAATGTTCAAATCGGAAAATTCTTCCCGGATCATCGCGCCGGCGCAGTCTTCCCCGTCTTCCACTACAACAACTTCCAGATTGGGATACGTCTGATTCCTGAGAGAAAGCAGCGTCTCTTTCAAGACCTTCGGTCTGCCGCAGGTACGAACGATAATAGACGCCAATGGCTGCTCTTTTGGAAACGCATTCACATAAAAGGCTCCCTGCCGTATCGTTTCATAGTCAAATCCGACAAATTTGGCCACGCCTCTTTTCTGTGATCCACAATGCGCTCTGTTCAGAAAATGCGACATGCTCAGAAAATGCTTTGCATAGGCCCCAAGCAGCGCCCGTTTCGCGCCCGGAAACGCAGATGGACCCATCATGCACTTCCAGAAAAGATAATGGCCTTTTAAAATCGTTCGGGGACCGCCAAAGCGATACCGCAGAAGCAGGTTATTGATAATGCTGTTTACATGCTGCCCCGGCTTGACCTCTCCCGCATTTTTGTATGCATAATGCGTAATCACGGAGTTAGGAACATACTTTAACTGATATCCATACGACCGGATGCGCCAGCTCAGATCCACGTCTTCCGCATACATAAAAATCGCTTCATCAAATCCGTTTACCTGCTCAAAAACGCTTCTTCGCACGGCAAAAGCCGCCCCGCTGCACCAGGACGCCGCATGCGTCAGAGGATCGTAAAGCTTTGGATGCTCATAGGGAAACTGACGCAGCTCCCATAATGCAGCGTCCTCCTCAGAGCTTTGTATCTCTTTTTCCAGATTTTGCAGCGTATCGGGAAAGACTTCCGTGTCAATATTAAAAAAGCAGACAATATCCGACTCGCCTTTGGAAAATCCCAGATTATTCGCTTTTCCAAAGCCCAGATTTTTATCTGATTCCAGAATGGAAAAACCGGAAAACTTCTTTCCATTCTGCTCCTTAAATTTTTTCAGCGCATCAACTGAATGATCGGAAGAAGCGTTATCCACGACATAGATATGCACTTTTTTGAGATCATACTCTGACTGAAGCAGCGATGTAAAACACGCCTGAATCCATTTTTCAGAATTATACGATACATAAACAATATCCATAAATATTCTCCGTTATCTATTGTATTTACAGCACGTCCGAAAACTGAGGCCGCAGCCTCCGAAATGCATAACCGCCCAAAAGCAGCATAAACCCTGTGACCGCCCAAAAATAAAGCGTTAATGCCGGCTTATCCCAGAACCACTCTTTATAGACAAAGCAATCCCGGTATCCATTGCAGATATAAAACATCGGATTCAGCTTCAGGATATACTGCACTTTTGACGGCATCGTATCGACCGACCAGATAATCGGCGTCGCCCAGAATCCCACCTGAAGGACAACGGAAACAATGTTCGCGATATCGCCGGAAAAAACAGCAAGCGAAGAAAATAAAAACGATAAGCCAAGCAGCAGCGCCAGCAGGCAAAACAGGTAATAGATTACCTGCAAATTATAGAGATCCGGCGTCTTTCCATAAACGAAAAAAACAACAATTGAAAAAGCCAGAAAGAAGACATGCACATAAAAGGAAGACAAAATCTTCATCACCGGCAAAAGCTCCACATGAAATTTCATTTTTTTTACGACATAGCTATATTCTCTCAGACAGCCGCATGCAGAAGAAAACGCATCTGAAAAAAAGTTCCACGCAACAAATGCCGGAATGTAAAACAGCATAAACGGAACGTCATTGACCGGCGCAGCGCGCAGCCCGACTTCAAATACAAACCACAATACAAGAATCGTCACCAGCGGTATCGCGAATGCCCATACGGCTCCTAAAAGTGAATTTGCATATTTTGCCCTGAAATCATTGCCTGATAATTCAAAAAAACTTTTTCTTTGCGTTCTGAATTCTTTTAACACGGATCGTTCCTCCCAAATCTTCTCCTTAGCCTCCAAAACCAGCGGCCTCTGAACTCCACTTCCTTTTGCAGCTGAAAGACGCTGGCATTTAAATGGTCAAGTTCCTTTCTTCTTTCCACTCTTTCCTCTTCCATCTTCCGGCTGACCTGCTGCATGGGAATACGCTCTAACTCAAAGGAAAGCTCCACCGTTTCCATTTCAGCCGCCTCCGTACAGATCTCATAATTTGGATCCGTCGTAAGAAAGCATTCGCCATCCGCTCGACTTTCCAAAGCATTCAGAGGCGTACACACTGCTTCTCTTCCGTTCACTTTCACTTCCAGCAGCCTGCATCGCACAAACTCGCCTTCGATGGGGTCCATCCTCAGCTTTTTTACGCAAACGCCCTTTGGAACCGGACTCTGGAAACACAGCTGCACCGTCTGAGGATTCATCCAGAGTTCATACGATACAAAGCATCTGTTTTGATCGGAATATCCTTCGCCCGTATCATAATAGAGGCTGCAGCAATTTTCATATGCATTCGGATACAGCCCATAGACGTCTGATCTGCCCGTCAACGCAAAAAAATCCCGAATGCCAAACTGATACGTTTTTTCCAGAATCGCACGCTGCTCCTCATCCTGCAGCAAACCATATAAAAGCTGCAGCCCATAGGCTTTTTTATAATTGGGCGCATCATCGAGGAGACATACTCTTGCAAACGCGTAACGGACGATAAAAGAATGGGGATCTGCAAACTGCTTCGCCTCCGGAAATACCCGAAGAAACGAATCGTAATCCTGCAAATTTAAAAACTGATCGAGTATCAGATGAACTTCTATGGAAGAACGTATGCTTGTATCCTTTCGAAACGCGCTTGTATTCCGTTCGGATCTTCGAACCCTGAAATCCGACAGCTTCTCTTCCAATATATAAATTTCTCTGTTTAAGCAGAGGCGTATCCACATATAAAAATCCGGAATCTGCCGCAGAGCCGTTGGAAACATGTCAAATTCTTCGTAAGCAGACCTGCGAATCAAAACGCTTGGATGGCACAGGCAATTTCCCTCATAAAAAAATGTTCTCAGCCATGCATACCGGCTGCGATTTTTCTGCTCAAAAATATGATGGTAAAAACCGTCTGCATCTGTATAAGACGTTCCGTCTTCTCCAACGACATGAACGTGCGTAAAAACGGCTGCGACTTCTGCATGCTCCGCCAGATATCTGACCTGCTTTTCCAATTTGTCCTTTTCCCAGTAATCATCCGAATGCGCAACTGCAACCAGCTCGCCCTTCGCATAATTTTTGACGACATATTCTATAATGCCCGTTCCCCGATTAAACGGGTTTGCAATCACCCGTATGCGCGGGTCCGAATACGATGCGATCACATCCATGCTATGATCGCTCGATCCGTCGTCGTAAATCAGAAGTTCAAAATCTTCAAACGTCTGCTGCAATATGCTTTCTATCGACTCTCCGATATATGCTTCATGATTATATGATGTAAGAATAACTGAAACTTTCATCTTCACCTCAAACAGAAATACTCTTTTTCACATCCACTTCATAAGCTTTTCGATCATTAAACAGCAGAAAAGCCATTTCATACGTTCCCTTTTTTATTCTTCTGAGCGGAAACGCCACCTCAATCCCGGAATATTCATACTGTTCTCCATAAATCCGCATGACATCCTGCCGCTTCGTAAATTCAAATTGCTTCCTGTAAATAACCCGGCTGCCTTTCTTCAGGCAGAGAACGCCTTTTATAATCCTGCCATATTTGCAGGACTTATGAAAGATCCATCCCCAGACGCTGCATGCTTCCCCCTTCTTCTCCACGCCGTCTATGGAATAACGAACGCTCTGGCTGTCGGCTTTTTCCGAAGCATAAGAAAAGAAATGCCCGGCAAAAACGTCTTTCAGATTCTGCTTCCCATATGCAGGGTTCTTAACGGCAATATAAAGCGTTGCCGTTTTGGAATACGCATTCTGTCTGCAATTTCTCCATCCAAACCACTTTGTATCCAAAGACAGAACCGAAAATCCGGCGTCTTCCATCCTGTCGATAAAGCCCTGCCTGGAATACTTTCTTACATGATCCTCCTGTCCAAAGCGACGTATGTTTTCTTCTTTTGACAGGCCCCACGCTTCCTCTGTTTCCTTTTGCAGCAAATCAATTGGAACAAGAAAAATTCCGATGCCGTTTTCCGATAATATGCGGTAAAACTCCCGGAGCGCCTTCCTGTCATCTTTGACGTGTTCCAGAACATGAAAGCAGATCACCATATCAAACTGCCCGTTCCGAATCTCTTCCATATCCTGCACATCGACTTTATAATCTACGCCTTCCATAAACAGGTCGGCTGTTTTGTACGTGCAGACCGGATACTGCTCGGAAAAAAACTCCGACAGCACATGTCCGGGCGCCACTTCCAGGACATTTAACCGAATCAGATGTTCTTTCAAAATTTTGTTCAAAAAGCTTGCGCACATCCGTTCACGATCCGTACTCTGGCAGGTTTCGCATACATATTCGCTTTCATTCAATGTCTCCGGCTCAGTCGGCCCATATCCAAATCGTTCCTGTTCCTGCCGGAAACATGGGTTCACAGGCAGAAATTTATCCGTCTGCTGACCGCAGATTTCACATTTTCTCTTCATCGCACCTTACTCCGTAACATGACATTCCGCAACTGCAACTGTATTTGGAATGTATACTTTATTCCATACCTTGGCTTTCTGGTTTTCTTCCACCTCAAACACTATGGCATTTTCAATTAAATCATGAAACACGACTGTCGTATTGCTTACCAGTGCAGAAGAGACTACAAGCGTCACATTGTATGCGCCGGCCATAAGGGGCAGCCTCGTCGTATACGTGATGCAAAATGCATCGCCCGCTTCTCCTGAAAGCAGTTCCACTCCTTCAAATTGCAGGCCGGAACCAATAATTTCCGTATTTTTTCCATCGCGAATATGATACCCCACGCCAACATTTTTCAGCGCGCATCCAAACTGCACATAGATCTGCAAACGCACCTTTTCATTGTATTGGAACGTTGCCCGCGCATCGCCCGCATCGTCCAAAAGCTCTGCCCGAATGACTTTTGCCTTGCCGTCTCCTTCCCGAAAACGCCGTACCCGCTTTTCAAATTCACCGTCCGCACAAACCGCATCTCCCGTCCGTTCCTTTTTTCTTCTGCCCAAAACAACGGCGTTCTGATCCGTCTCCAGCGTCTTTTGCAGCGAAAGATTTTCTTTATTCATATTTTCTCTGGCTCTTCTCAGATACAGGTCGGCAAGCTCCGCCGCAGGCCCTTCTTTTATAATCCTGCCATGCTCCAGATAAATACAGCGTTCGCATAAGCGCTTGATAATATCCATATCATGCGTAACAAATAAAACCGTTGCGCCCTGCTTCATAATCTGCGTCATACGCGCCATGCACTTCGCCTGAAAAGCGGCGTCTCCTACTGACAGCGCCTCATCCACAATTAAAATTTCCGGATCTACGCTGACTGCGACTGCAAATGCCAGCCTTACAAACATGCCGCTGGAATAGTTCTTCACCGGCTGATGGATAAAATCGCCGATATCTGCAAAATCCAGTATATCATCCACTCTTTTTTGCATTTCCTCCCGGGGTATGCCGTTTAACGTTCCGGAAAGAAAGATATTTTCCATTCCGGTGTATTCGGGAT
Source organism: uncultured Roseburia sp. (assembly GCA_947647505.1). Taxonomy (GTDB): domain Bacteria; phylum Bacillota; class Clostridia; order Lachnospirales; family Lachnospiraceae; genus Roseburia_B. Next base: position 8,808 of record CANSKO010000013.1, read on the forward strand.
TAAATCCCGTTCCAAGCTCCAGCAATGCGGATATCCTGCCATGAATTTGAATCTCTCCGCCAGTCGGCGTCAATACGCCCGTGATGATTTTTAAAAGCGTTGACTTTCCGCTTCCGTTTTTTCCGATAATGCCGACGATTTCGCCCTGTTTCACGTCAAATGAAACGTCGGACAGCGCATGGAAGTCTTTATGCTGCTGCCGGACAAAGGGAAAAAGACCTTCCAGTATCCTCTTTTTATTGCTTTCATAAAGTCGATACGTCTTTGTTAAATTTCGAATGGTAATGGCACATGCACTCATTCAGTTTCCTCCATTGGCAGAATAAATCTCTTCTGTATCCTGATTTACGGTTCAAACAGAGTCCGAAAGCGATCTTCCTCCATTTCTTTTTTAAAATCCTTTAAATATTCCGTATAGGAATACGCCGGTTCATAACCAAGCTCCTTTACGGTTTTTGCAATATCAATGTCATACTGCCTTGCATTGGGCTTTTGAGGGCATAATACAAGCCTGGATTTCTTCTCTTCCGTTCCAAAAACTTCAATCATGCCGCTTGCCTGATCGAGTATGGAAACGGGTATGCCCGTTCCGGCATTATAGACGCCGCCGTCTGTCGCATCGGCTTTGCAGGCAAGGTAAAACAGCCTCGCCAGATCCTTCACGTATAAAATATCATGCGCTCTGGACACATCTCCCCATACCTCCACATCATTTCCGCAAATAGCCTGATCGATCATATGGCGAAAGCCCATGATCTTTTTTTCACCGTCCACGCTGTAGTATTTGTTGGGCGTATACATATAAATCGTAGGAAGCCGGAAAATAAAGCGTTTCAGGCCATACTCCTGATAATAATGCTCGATCAGGTCAACCGCCGCGTTTTTGGAAATCACGTATACGGCATGATCTCCCGTATAGGAAAAGTCTCTTGGCGCATCCGCTTCAATCCTCTCCCGTCCGATTTTGTTGCCAAGATCCCGGATCGTCTGTGTAAAGATCAGCCGGTCAACGCCCGCTTTGCGGCAGTATTCGAGTACGTTTAACGTGCCGCAGACGTTTGTTTCCAGATATCGCATCGGATCGTATCCTTGCATTCTGCCCGGCATCATGCCCGCCGTATAGATAACAGCGTAGACGTCTTCCTTTGGCAGAACGTCGAACGCTTCTGCCTGACGGATATCGACGCAGTAATACGCTATGCCATACGTTTCAAAAAAATCCGTCTCCCTTCGTCCGACTGCAATGACTTCATATTCATTTTTCGCCGTATTGCAGAAATAATCTGCAATATACATTCCGATTTCTCCGGTTGCCCCGATGATCACGACTTTCTTCATATTCCGTTTTCCTCCAGTATCTGCATAATAGAAATTTTTTCGTACGACGCAAGCATACGCACCCATTCCACGACTTTCTTACGCGGATTATGGCAATACGAGCTGGACAAATCCATGATTTCTCCATCCACCGCGGCCGGATGCGTAAAGACTTCCACATATGCTCCGTCTTCTATCCGCTGTCTGGCCAAAAGAAACTGCTCAATATTGCCTGTCCATCCAAACACCCTGCACTGTGGGCATCTTTGCAGGAAAAAGTCAAATTTCCGAAAATAGCGGGACCATCTGGCAGATGCGATTTCCGGCCTTTTATAACCTTCCCACATAGGCCGCACAATGGAAATCCGGTATTTCCGAAGCAACGGCCGTAAAGCCAGAAAAACCGGCGTCCGCAGATGCACCCAGTTGTGTGAATCCAGACTGTGCAGCGAAAGCCCGTACGATAAAAAGCGGCGGATCTGTAACTCTATTTCCTGCCGCACCGCCTCAATGTAAAGCGGCTGCACCTGCCAGGCGCTTTTGATAATGGGCCGATGCGCAAATCCCTCTTCCGCATAATATAATGCATGTTCCCGAATCTTTTTGCCAAGCGATTCGCCTTCCGTCAGATTCAGATGCAGCGAAAGCCTGTCCTGATAGCCTCCTGCAAACGCCATTGCAACCGCCTCCTCTGTTGCAGGACAGTTGACGACAAGAGAAGCATTTGTACAGACGCGGCCTCGCATCATGGCGTCAATCGCAATATTCTTTTCGGAAGACATGCCAAAATCATCCGCATTGACTACAAGCCTCATGTCCGTCCCCTCATATCGCCTTCAAACAGTTCGCCGGAAAGCAGGGTATAATCGTTTAACAGCGCTCCGATTTTTTCTGCGGAATTGAACATCATCACATCCACGATGGAAAGATTCGCGACAAACGCATTGTCAAACTGCGCATATGCAATCGGGTTTGTCTCTAAAAAATGCAGCTCAATGTTTCTTTCCTGAAAACGGGAGAAATGATACAGTTCTACCCCCCCCACAGCGTTATAATACTTTGTGGCCCCCAGCAATTCACAGATTGCGAGAATCTTATCTTCTCCTTTCAGTGAAATGTCCTTTTCCAGAGAAGACGACAGTATCAGCTTTGTCTGTATCTTTAAATAGCGACAGACCGTCTGCAAAGAATGCAGTAAAAAGGCTGCCAGATTTTTTTCCTCGCATGCAAGAATTTCTTCCATAACCGGGAACGCTTCTTTAAAATACGGCGCCTTTCGATAGGCGCCCCGAAGCGTCCGCAAATTTTTCTCTCTCCATCCAGGCTCTGCATTGACCTGTATTTCATTGATCTTTTTATTCTGGCTTGCTCCCTGCATGAAAACATTGAAATAGTCTGGTCTGCCATTCTGTAAAATCCGGTTTCGGTTAATCCATCCCCGGTTGATATAGTTGACGTCGTCGTAGACGACGTACTGGTCTACTGCATGCATCAGCTGCCAGTAACCAATATAGGGCATAAAATATGGCTGCATGATTCCAAGCTTCATTCCATTCTCCTTTTATCTATTGTCCGTCTTTCTTCAAATGCGTTTGGATATACGCTTTTCTTATCTCGCGCTGCGCTTCTTCTTTTCTCCGTTTGTTTTCATTAAACAGACGTTTTTGCTTCTGCTCTGTCTCCGTTATATTTTCACGCAGAAGAAGCAGCGCATCCTGAAAAGAAGTCTGAAGAAATTGCGCGGCCTGACATTTTTCACGTTCCAAGAACATCTCAAGAATTCCCATTGCTTTTATATAGTAATATCGCTTGTCCCCACAAACGTCTTTCAGAACCTGCATAAACGGCGTATTATGCGCCAATGCCAACACGGAAAGATGATACCTCTCGCACAAAACGAACGACGCGTTTTGAACAAGGCATACCAGTTCCTCAATCGGCAGATATTCCATGTCCTGCGCATTCCACATGCGAATCTCAGGAACGGCCTCTTCTATCATTTTCCCCTGCAAATAACCTCCATACTTTTGATCCAGCGCAACAAAAATTACGTTTCGATGGAATCTTTGCTTCATCTGCGCCGCAAACTGCTGAAAATCCGACATATTTTCTTCTATTTCCTGTAAAGAGTGATACAGTTCCAACAGGACATACGGTCTGCCTTCTGACAGGTTCTGTAATTTTTCCAGAACGCCATTCGGTTCTGCACATAATTTAGAATTCAGAAAATAAAGATCATCCGGCAGATCGTGCACATCCGTATCAATTCCAAGCCTCTTTAAACAGTTTCCGGACATAATCTGGTCTCTTACCGCCCACGTCGAATGCTTCAGAGAACTTAGAAACAGAGAAAAAAACGCTTCGCTTTCTTCAAACGGCCCTATCGTATTTCCCATAAAGACGATTTCTTTTCCATGCATGTCCGCCAGGTATATGACAGACAGTATCGCGAATAATCTTGCCTTCCTGTGTCTGGCCGTCCAGATGCGATTTAAAAATCCTCCCCCTGTTACAACCAGTTTATCCACGCGCTTCACTTCTTTTTCCACTTCCGCCAGATTCGCAATCTTCCGCATCACTTCCAACGGCGTTTCCATCGCATCGTCATACGACACCGTATACTGCCTTCCTTCCACAATCACGGCATCGTTTTCCACTTCTATATTGCATGTTACGATATGGAACGCTTTGAAATAACGTTCTATAACAGGCGCTATGCGTGCAATTTCATAAGAAAAAATTGTGATATGCGTTTCTCCTATATCCATTGCGTCATTTACAAGCATCGCGTAATCACCAAAATTCGTATCGCAAAAAGGCCCGCAAAATCCAACCTTCATCCTTATCTCCTCCAGTCAATCAGGCTTTCCACCATATCCACGTCAAAAACTGGAATGTTCCGACTTTTGCTTACCGCATATCGTTCCGCAAAAGAATCATCTATAAATATGGCATCCGAATATTTGATAAAATCCTTTTTTTCCTCATGTTCTTTCAGAATTATGATTTCTTTAAACAGGGCGGCATGAATTCTGTGCTTTTCCAGTGAACGACGAATATCCGCTCTGTGTCTGCTGAGAAGGTAAATTTCTTTCTTTTTATTCAATGCCTGGTAAAGAAAGGAAATTAATACAATATTTATGTTGCCTCTGACGATTAACGTATCATCAAAATCCACATAAATATGCTGATAATCAAAATCCATCCGATACGCGCTGTAAAAAGCCCTGTCCACCGTAATTTGATATGCATTGTCAATGATTTTAACGTCCATTCCCCAGAAAACAAACAGCGTCAGCAACGGAAAATTGATTCCTGCATTTCTTGACAGTCCCATCGTTCCGGGAATGCGGGGCGAAATCTCCAACAATTTGTATGTTCCATGCAGATCCTTTTTCATCTGGAAAAACCATGCTCCCCGAAACTCTAATTTATCATTGATCTGATTCGCAATATCCGTTATAACAGGATCCTGCGGCAGTGACGACGAGCGTACGCTGATTCCAGCTCTTGTTCGCAAACGATTTCTTAACTTTACCACTTTCAGATTCCGATTGCCATCCGTAAAACAATCGACTGTATATTCTTCCCCTGGCAGGTACTCACAGATAACCACGTCAGGATTTTTTTGTATGAAAAATTGCAGCTCGCGTTCATTTTGCACAAGTCTGGCTCCTCTGGAGCCTTCACCTGTTTTCGGTTTTATGAAAACCGGATAATTTCGAACGTCTTTCTCAGAACGATATGTCTTTGGAACAAAATCGGCGCCCTGAAAGAACTGATATGTTTTCTCTTTCGACCGGCATATGTCCACCGTATCAAAATTCGAGCAGATAACCTGTGCCTTTATTTTATCCCTATGCTCGCTCATATACATACAGATGGCATCATGCGCAGGATATACATATTCAATTTCATGCTCAAGCAACGCCCGATTAAATGCCGCAAGAAAATTTTCATCTGTGATATAGGGAATGCCCCGTATCAATCTCTCATATACGAATTCGGAATGATCCTCCACACTTGTACCGCCGTACAGATTTACAAATTTTGAATCCTTCAGGGCATGAAAAATCTCAAACGCAATTTCTGTACCCGCCGGAAAAATCATGACATTTTTCGGTCCTTCCATGGAAAACCCCTCTTCCGTAACGAATTTTAGCCTATCTGAAGCTATAACACGATCCTCTGACGCCAAATGACCCTACGCCGCATCAGCTCTTTGCCATCTTAACAATTACGTCGCATACCCGCTCCACTGTCTCCCGCTCCAAATCGGCATAAATCGGCAGCGTCAGCACGTTTTTGGATATGGACAGCGCCACAGGCGTCCGATTCGCATCGTACGCATCCTTGTAACAGTCAAACGCATTTGTAAGCGGATAAAAGTACTTTCTCGCAAAAATATGCTCTTTTGCCAGCGCGTCAGACACCATATCCCTTGTCGCGCCAAATGCTTCCTGTTCAAACACAACGGGAAAATACGCATAATTATACGCCACGTCCTCCTGCAGCGTCATAAGCTGCAAACCGTCCATGCCAGACAGACGCTTGCGATACGCTTCGTATACCTGCTTTCTCTTTTCGATTTCTCTGCCGATATAACGCAGATTGCACAATCCCATCGCCGCCTGAAACTCATTCATCTTGGCATTCGCCCCAATGGAATCCACCGTTTCCTGTCCGCGAATCCCAAAATTCTTCAGACGGTACAAATCCAACCCATATGCATCGTCCGCAAAGCATACGGCGCCTCCTTCGATTGTATGAAATACTTTTGTCGCGTGAAAGCTGAAAATCGACGCGTCCCCAAAGCTGCCCACGCCGCGCCCCCTGTAAGATTCTCCAAACGCATGCGCCGCGTCATAAATCACTTTCAGTTTATATTTTTCTGCAATTTCTTTGATTTTATCCACGTCGCAGAGATTGCCATATACGTGTACCGGAACGATTGCAGACGTTTTGTCCGTAATCAGCGCTTCTATCTTCGTCGCATCCATGGTATACGTCAAAGGGTCAATATCACAAAAAACGGGGGTAAGCCCGTTTCTTACAATCGCATGCGTCGTCGATGCAAACGTAAAAGGCGTCGTAATCACTTCGCCCGTCAGATGCATCGCCTGAATCGCCAGTTCCAGCGCCATATGTCCATTTACCATCAAAGACACGTTTTGAACGTTTAAATACCGGATCAGTTCCTGCTCCAGCTCCCTGTGTTTTGCGCCCATATTCGTCAATATGTGCGTATCCCACAAACTTTTGATTTCCTCTGCATACTCTTCAAACGGAGGCATGGATGATTTTGTCACCAATATCTTATTTTCCATAACTTAAAATCTACCTCTCTCCAAGGAAAACCACCCGGAAAAACAACCGAATATACCGCATCAGGCCTTTGTTCTTATATTCCCGGATTACATATTCCATTTCCCGGTTCACCTGCTCCACCGACATGCTTACCTGATACGTCTGAAATTTCTGATGCAGCGGCAGCATGTAATCCTTCAGGCATGCGGCGCGCTTCTTTTTCTTTCTTCTTTCATATGGCGTATGATAATAAGACGTGATCTGATCGAGAAATGTAAAGTCTGTCACCGTAGAATACCGCACCCATAAATCCCAGTCTTCCAGCGTATCCAGCCGTTCGTCAAATCCGCCAAGCGCTTCAAACAGGCTTCTTTCAAACAATATGCTCTGAATCGGTATATAATTCATCGTATACAGCAGCATTCGATTGAAGGGCTGACGATAGCGCACCATCCGTTTTTTTACGACCGACGCGGCGTAATCCTCCCGGTTCAAAAGAATCTGACGCTCTTCGGCTATGGCGTATACGGCCCGTTTTGCATCCCCTTCGATTAATCTGACAAGCGTCTCTATATGATGCGGCAGAAATGCATCGTCATCATCCAGAAAATTCAGATATTTTCCGGACGCAAGCTGCATCGCGCGATTGCCCGCATAGCAGCGTCCCTTTTTTTCACCGGTCGCCTCATACGTATACGGCAAATCGGCATATGCTTCCTGCAGCATGGCTTCCGCCGCATTCGTTCCGTCTTCAATAATGATGAGTTCAATACGCGGATACGTCTGTCTGCGAATGCTTTCCAGCGCCGTCCGCAGAACCTGCGGCCGGTTGCATGTCCTGACAAGCACGGACACCAATGGTTGTTCCTGTTCCATATTGCATCTCTTTTCAGCTGATCCAAGCGTTTTTTTCATTCTCACTATTATAGCAGTCCTTCCAGTAAATGGCAACTTTTTTATTTCAGCGCCTTCCCTTCCCTGTACTTCGCTTTCGTCTCTCTGAGAAAAACGTCTTTGTATTTTCTCAGAACGGGATCTTTTATGCATCGCAGCCGATACAGCCCTCTGCGATACTGATACAGCAGAAAAAGCTGCCATTGTTTTGCGTGAAGGTATTTCCTGCAATAATACAATTCGCTCTGACAAATGCACTGATGCATAAACGGCCTGCCCTTCCCTGTCGTGCTGCCATGCTGATGCACAACGACGCTTTTGGGATTATAATACGTGCGATAGTTTTTCCGCTCCATCCAGATGCCAAGAATCATTTCTTCATTATACAGCACCGTTCCTTCGTCCAGAGGCGTCACTGACAGAGCGCATTCTTTTGACATGGCAAAGCAGCACCCTGACACATAATAAACAAACGCCGCCTGATCAGGGTCCTGATTCAGACAATAATAGCGGCGCCATTTTCTTCGAAAAAGCAGTTTTGCCGCGGTAAACAGCTGAAAGACCTCCACGATTCCCGTTTTCATGGAGCAGCGGCTGGCCTGCGTTTCCTTCTTTTCGTTCACAACTTTCGGTCCTGCGATGCCAATTCTTTTTTCGACGTCCAGCGATCGAACGAGTTCTTTTACCGCATGCTTTTGAAACGTAATGTCGTTATTCGCAATAATCAGATTTTCACACCCATCCGCAAGCGCGCGCAAAATGCCCAGATTATTCCCCGCCGCATAGCCTCGATTTTCATCTGCCTGCAAAAACGTGATCTTCTCTTTGTATGCCGCAAGATATTCCGAAACTTCTTTTGGCATAGCCGCTTTCGACGCATTGTCTACAAGATAGATGTGAACCGGACTGTCATTTTGCGTTTCGATTATGTTTTTCATGCATCTGATACTTAAATTCCATGTCTGATAATTGAGAATGATAATGCCCGTCATCTTCTGATTTCCTCTGTTTCCTGCCATAGTAGCTCTTCTGTATCGCCTTCATGATCGGCATCGGTATCAGGCCGACCAGCAAGGGCTTTATCACATATAAAATTCCGCCGGGAAAAAGCCCAAGATTTTTGAAGCCGCGATATTTGATATACGCCTCATGTAAGCGATAGCGGTATTTTCTCCTTTTATACTGCTTTTCATCCCGTCGGATATAATACAATACCGCATCGAGATTATAGCCCTTCTTTCCCTCTCCATACAGGCGAAGCAGCAAATCGTAGTCCTCCGCCCGAATCGCCCGCTTTCCACTGTCATACCCACGCACGCAAAGCAGCGCTTCCTTTCGAAACAGAATAGATGCGTGCACAAACGGAAGGGAAAACAAAAAATCCCGCTCCTGCGGCTGCTTCTTATACCAGTACAATTCCCCGTCATCGCCAATGCGATATTTGAAAAATTCGCCCCTGCTTCCGACAAATGCAATTTCCGGATGCCGCTGCAAAAAGCCATACTGTTTTTCGATTCGATCCGGCGCAGACACATCGTCTGCATCCATCACGGCAATATAGTCGCCCGCCGCGCTTTTGATGCACCTGTTTCTGGCGTATCCAGCCTTACGGTTTTCCCGATTGCGCAGCAGACGGATTCTATCATCCGTCGCGGCAATTTCCTTCAGCGCCTCCCATGTGCCGTCTGTGGAGGCGTCGTCGCAGATAATCAGCTCCAGATTTTGAAACGTCTGATTTAAGACAGAACGTATCGACTCCCCCAGAATCTGTTTGTCGGAAAGGTTGTAAACTGCCATAATGACAGAAACATCCGGCCTGTTTTTTGTACGTTTCATTCGTCCTCCACGCGATTTGCGTATATCGCCTGCATGCGTTTTTGCACCCGCCCCGCGTCAAACTGCTGTATTTTCTTCCATGCATTCTTTTTACACGCTTCTGCAAACTTTGGGTTTCTCATAAATTCTCTTACGGCTTTCTCATATCCGGACACATCCAGAGGATCCACCAGCCTGCCCTCGACGCCATCCGTTACCAGATCTGCATTCCCCCGTATCCTGCTGCAAATGACAGGCAGCCCCGCAGCCATCGCTTCCATGAGCGCCACCGGAAGCCCCTCCTGCAAAGAAGGAAAGACGAAGCAGTCCGCCGCATGCAAAAGCTCTCTGACATCGCTGCGGTATCCGGCGAACAGCACGCGTCCGTCCAGCCCAAGCTCCTTCACCAGCTTACGGTCCGCTTCCTCCCGTTCTCCAAATCCAACCAGCAGATACTTCAAGCGCGCATCCTGAATCCGGGCCATCGCCCGAAGCATCGTCTCCTGATTTTTGCGCACAGAAAGCTGTCCTACGCTGATCAGCACAAAATCCTGTTCCATAATCCCCAGGCTGCTCCGCATCCTGCCGCGTTCCGAATCGCACTGCGCAAACGCCTGAACGTCCACGCCAATTCCCGGCAGACAAAACACGTTTTTTGCATGGAATTTTTTTGCGCGGGCATAATCCTCCCGGTTCATGGTAAGCAGCGTATCTGTTTTCCTGGATAAAAGTTTTTCGATTGGATAAAACAAAAGCCAGTTTTTGACTGGCGCGCCGGAAAAGAAGTGGAATCCGTGCGCCGTATAAATAATCCTGCCGCCCGTTCCAAAAGCGGCGCATCTTGTGACGACGCCTCCGATCGGAGACTGTGTATGAATGATCTGATACGATTCCCTCCGGCACAGCCATCTCATTTTCCGAAAGGATTTCAGAATGTGTTTCACATCGCTGATTCTACGTGGAATCGGCACATGCCAGACGGTTACTCCCGCACGCCTTAGCTCTTCTCGAAATGCATGCACTCTTTCCTGACTTGTAATGCTGCCAAACGCAAAATTGGCAGCTACGTGCACTTCATAGCCCATTTGCTGTAAGATGCGGATATTGTCTGCATTAAATAAATCAATCATAGAAGCCACTGAAGCTGTCACCAGCGCTTTTTTCTTCATATCGGCCGTTTCTTCCCTTCCGTCCTGCGAATGGATTCTTCCAGACTGTATATCTGATAACGATTTCCCCTGTAATCGCTCATGGACTTTTCATATGTGCAGTTTCCAAACGCCTTATTCGCAAGCGCGCCAATCGATCCGGGCAGCCTGCCAGACAGCCACACGGCCGGAGCGAGCAGACGCGTTACAAAAACCCGCTTCCCCGACGCCTTTGCAATCGCTTTTACCATTTGCGTCGTTGTCGTATAGTCCGCATTCTGCGGATAAAACACCCCGGAGTCCTCATGCTCGATCACTTCTTTCAGGAACTCACAGAGATTCTCAATATAAAGCATGCTTCGCGCATTTTGTACATTCGGAAAAACCGGAAGCTTTTTCGCGATCCCAGACAGCATGGGGTAATTCCCCCGGCTTCCCTTTCCATATACCATAGGAAGGCGGAGAACCGCCGTTTTAAACGCATCCGTATGCATCCTTTGGACCAGCAGGTCCGCCTTTTTCTTGCTGTCTCCATAAAAACCGGCGGGCGCAGGCTTCGTCTTCGCCGTAATGACTTTCTGTTTTCCATACGGCGCGCTGTCTCCATAAATAATAATGCTGCCCGGATAAATAAATTGCTTTACGCCATCCGCCTTTGCCTTTTTCGCCACTTCCTTTGTCAGCTGCACATTGACCCTGTAATAATCCCGTATCGTCTCTTTCGACGCCCTTCCCGTATCTGCATGCGCTTTTCCCGCCATATGGAGCACGCAGTCATAACGGCCAAAGTCTGTCTCCTTCCAGTCGTCTCCGCGAACGCTGACGGTATCGATCACCCAATCCGGGCCGTTTTTTTTCATGTAGCTTTGAAACGACGTCCCTATATAACTGTGCTCGCCCGTAATCAATACCTTTTTCATCGCTTCTTCATCCTCCCGGTTCCTCCCTCGACAACGCCGTTTGCGCCAAGCACCGAAGAAAACGTTCCAAGAAAACAGCGCACGTCAAACCAGAAGCCCATACGCGCGACATACTGTCCGTCCATTCTGGCCTTGACGGGAATTTCCAGCTCATCGCGCCCGTTGATCTGCGCCCATCCGGTCAGCCCGGGCGTCACGTCATTCGCGCCGTATTTCTCGCGCTCCGCCACCAGATCGTCCTGATTCCACAGCGCCGGACGCGGCCCGACAAAGCTCATGTCCCCTTTTAAAATATTAAAAAGCTGCGGCAGCTCGTCCAGAGAAGACTTTCTGAGAAAATGCCCGACTTTTGTAATGTACTGATCGGGGTTTTTCAGAAGATGCGTCGGCGTATCCTTTGGCGTATCAATCCGCATCGTCCGAAATTTGTAGATTTCAAAAAACCGTTTGTGAATGCCCACCCGCTTCTGCTTAAACAATACCGGCCCTCTGCTGTCCGCCTTAATCGCAATGCACAGCAGCGCAAAAACGGGAGACAACGCGATGCATGCCAGAAGGCTGATCGCAAAATCCATCTTTCGTTTCCTTCGGATATACCGCTTTTGTCTGACCGTCAATCTGCGTTTTTTCATTTTATTTATGCCCCCTTTTCCGGACAATACGTCGGCGCAATGCGTTTTACCCACTCCCTGATATCATCCGGCTCCGTCACCACGTACTCGCTCAATTCCTGTAGCTGCCTCAGAAAACGCTCTTCATCCATTTCAATCGGTCTGCCGATATGAATCCTCCGGTTTGCCGTATCCTGCATTCCTTCCTCTTCCATCAGCATCTCTTCATACAGCTTTTCTCCGGGACGCAGCCCCGTAAATACGATCGGTATGTCTTCATCCGGCTTATGTCCCGATAACAGAATCAGATTCTTTGCGAGATCTACGATTTTTACCGGCTCGCCCATATCCAAAATGAAGATCTCGCCGCCCTTCGCGTATGCCCCGGCCTGAAGCACAAGCGATACGGCTTCCGGAATCGTCATAAAATAGCGTATGATGTCCGGGTGCGTCACCGTAACCGGACCGCCGCGCGCAATCTGCTTTTTAAACAGCGGTATCACGCTTCCGTTGCTGCCCAGCACATTTCCAAACCGCACCGCCACATATTCCGTCTGCGAACGCCTGTTGTACGTCTGAATAATCATCTCGCAGATACGCTTGGACGCGCCCATAATATTCGTCGGATTCACCGCCTTGTCCGTTGAAATCATAACGAAGCGCTTTACCCGGTAGCGATCCGCCGCCTGCACCATCTTCCACGTCCCCAGCACATTGTTCTTAATCGCTTCATTCGGGCTGTCCTCCATCAGCGGCACATGCTTATGCGCCGCCGCATGATAAATAATATCGGGATGATACGTCTCAAAAATAACCTGCATCCGCTTCGTATTGCGCACCGACGCAATCAGGACTTTCAGGTTCAGCTCCGGAAATTTCGCCTTCAATTCATTCTGTACATCATATGTGGAATTTTCATAAATATCCACGATCAGAAGCAGCTTTGGGCTGTGCCCTGCAATCTGGCGGCACAGCTCGCTTCCAATGGAGCCTCCGCCGCCCGTTACCATCACGACCTTGCCGGATACGTAGCCCATAATGGAATCCAGGTCCACTTCCACAGGCTCCCTCCCCAGCAGGTCATTCACATCCACTTCCTTCAGGCTGCTGATGCTGACGTCTCCATTGATCAGCTGATACATGCCGGGCAGACGCTTCAGTTCACAGCCCGTCTTCTTACAGATATCCAGAATTTCCTTCATATGCTTTGGCGAAGCCGACGGCATGGCGATAATGATCTCATGCACATGCAGCTCCATGCATTTATCAATAATGTCTCCCCGGCTGCCGACAATCTTCACGCCGTGAATATAACTGCCCACCTTTGCCCTGTCGTCATCAATCACGCCAATCACGCGCTTTTTCAGATACTGGCTGTTCTTGATTTCCTTAATCAGCGTATTTCCCGCTTCCCCGGCTCCAACAATCAGCACATTGCGCGTATACTCCGCGTCCCGAATCATATTGCGCGCGGACCGGAGCGCCCGATAGCTGTACCGGCAGGCAAAAATCATCCCAAACAGAAAAATACCAAAAAATGCAAAATAGCTCCGCGGCACCGGATATCCCGTCTCCGGATGCGACAGCAGCATCAAAAACATATTGATAAACGTCTCCACCACGCACGCCGACACAAGATACATCATCTCCACCGCCCCGGCATAGCTCCAGAGACTGCTGTAAAGCCGAAAAATCCAAAACACCAGCAGCGCCGTCACCGCCGTCGCCGGAAGCGACTTCCACGCATTCTCCAGAAAATGTATCGGAACGGAATCCAGATCAAAATCAAAGCGCGCCAAAAGCGCCAGCATGCTCGCCAGAAACACCGCGCAAATGTCAAAACACATCAAAAACACTCTGCGTATCCACAGCTTCTTATCTTCAAACAAATTCTTCATCCGTCACTCTTCTCCATCATCCTGCTCACCGCACGTTAAACATCCCGTCCGCTCTTCTATAAACACGCTTTTCGCCATGTAAAGCCCCTCTTACCGCCGATTCGTCCAGTCCTTCTCTAAAACGCGCTTTGCTTTCCCGCCAAAAAAACGTCCCGCTCAACGCCCATACCTCTCCCACACCATACGGCCGGAAGCAGCCCCGGCGCAAAATCCGCACAGGCGGCGCAAAACGGCATTCCCATGAAGACCGTTATAAGGCCGCCGGTTCTTAACGAGGTCTTTTCGAGTTTAGAACCGCTGCGCGCCTTATAGAGCGAAAGCGCGTCTGAATGGAATGCCGTTTTGCAAACGCCGTCCGCACCTCGCCATCCCTTCCGGCCGCTATCTCCTCACTCTTAACTTCCCCTTCTCATCGTCAAAATATACTCCCATCACAACATACATCCCATACCAGCAAATCCAGACAAACGGCCGTTCCAGATTCTCCACCAGAAGCAGCATATTGCAGCAGACCATATTCGAAAGCACAAAAAACGCATATTTTTTTTCGAACAGATTTCGCCTGAAATACCGGATGGCAAACCAGCTGTTGAACAGAACCATCAGAAGATACGGCACAATCGCAAATATGCCATACCGATACAGAATCTGAATAAAGCCATTATGCGGCATATGGCCGCCTCCCCAGAATCTTGCGTTTCCTTTGTGTCCCCAGAGATTCAGCTCCCTCAGATACGCTTTCCAGTAAAGCGTCCTGCCGCTCGTCAGCGCCTCCAGTGAAAAGCTTGTCTGAAGCTTATACAAAAGGCGGTTCTCCGCCCCTTCTTCCGCCGCCTGCACCGTCAAAAGAAATGGATGGTCCGTCACGGTGTCCGGATAAAAATCCCGCTCAAGCTTAATTTCCGCTCCAACCGCTCTTGGAATCTGATAGACACAGTACGAATCCGCTGCATAACCTGCGCCAAACGCCAGAAGATAAGCGGCAAAGCCCAGTATTTTTACGTTTCTTCGATTCAGCCAGAATTGAAAAGAAAAAATCAAAGCCGCCACTGCCGCCGGCAGCATGCTTGAAATGCTCTGCGTTTTCCAGAGCATATTCCCACAGACGCCAAGCATCAGAATGCGGAATAAATCTGCACGCCGCACCGATTTATTCCGAAAATCAAATTCCAGTTCCGCCAGAAACGCAAGCCATACAAACAGCAGATACATGCCAAAATAGCCCGGATTAATCGCTGCGCCCGAATAACGGTATCCCGGAGTAAACGGGCGAAACAAATAGCAAAACAACACATTCGGCAGAAACGTCCATTGCACGCCGCGCACAAAATCCCGCAAAAGCAGCTCTCTGCGCTGCATATTTCCCCACATAAAAAACAGAAAGCCCATGCCAAGCGTCATGCCGATTCCCATAAATGAGAATTGATTTTTTGCAACCAAAGCATCTGAAATCAGGCTCAACAGCCAAAGCAGAAGAAAGGACGCCACCAATTTATTGTTCCAATCCGGCAAATGCAGCGGCTTCTCATAACACAAAAAGGCAATCGCAGCAAACCCAGCCATACAAACCGCCATAAGGACAAACCAGATCTGATTGTAAATGCCAATCAGAAAAGCCGTCTGTATAAACAGCAGCAGAAAGCAGAAAATCCCGCTCCGCATTCTCCCGCGGCCTTTTGCAGACAGCCTTCCGCTCCACGCCGCTCCATATTCTCCAACCTTCAAAAACAGCCGCAAAAGCAGACGGACCGGCGCATGCCAGGGAATCCTTTGCAATCTTCTTTTGAAACATAAAAAAATAAGGCCCGTGACCAGATAAAACGCGGCGGACAGCGCCAGAACATATCGTGCAAACAAACGCTTGGAAAAGCGCGGCGGCTGTTGACGAAACTGCATCTTCTCAATCCGAAACGACAATCCGACCTGATGCTCTATCACAAGATCAAATCGACTGTATCTGACGCCCGGCAGCGCAAGCAGATTGTCGCCTTCCGACAGGACAACATCCACCTGGCATTTTTGCTCTCCCTTTTTATTATAACAGCGGACGGTCGCATCAAAGCTGCCCCCGCTTACTTCGGAAAGCACAAGACAGGCGTATTTCCACTTGTTTCTCGTCAGCCATGTATGCTTCACCGCAACCGCGTCCGTTACCTTCCAGACGCGCTCTGCCGCATCATACTGCATCGTTTCGTTATCGTTTATCTCAAAAGCGCTTCGGGGTACGTCATAAATATCTCCCACGTCATAAAAGCGATCCAGATGAAACGTCCCGCAAAGCAGCATCAGCGCCCCTGCAAGAGCAAAACAAAAGCCTGTTAATATCCAGACGGCTCTCCCGTAATGTCTGTCTAAGATCCGCAATCCGACGCCACCTCCATATCATATTATGGATTTCTTTATTGTACCCTATATTCCTGCAAATGAAAAGCCAAAAATTACCAAATGCCCAAAACGCATCCGGCGCTTTTTCTGTTTCATATGAATAGTATCGCCCAAATCTTGACATTCTTTCTATTATGCCATACAATTATTAAAACCAGATGAAAAAGAAAGGATTTCCACGATGAAAATTGGAATCATATCCATCAATGCACATACAAAGGTATTGAATTTTGCATCTCCGCTGCATTCCTATGCCTTTTGGGCCTATTTGAAAAACCACGGAATCGAAAGCACAATCATTGACTACAAGCCGGTATATTACGGAAAGTTCGACCCCAGACATCCTCTCCTGTACTACAGGGAGCGGCCAAATCCAAACGATCCGGACTGGCAGGAACAAATTAAGAAATGGACCGCGCTGTTTGATGAGCGGGAGTACCGTTTTGACCGTTTTGAAGCATTCATTCAAAAATATTATCAGAAAACCGGGACATGCTATACCGCCAAAATGATGGAAACGGAAGACCCCGGCTTTGACTGCTATATCTGCGCGACTGACGTGATCTGGAAATACAATCCCAAAAATGGATTTGACCGGGGATTTCTGCTCGCCTGCAAACAAATGGAAGGCAAAAAGAAAATCGCCTACGCCGCAAGCCGCGGCGCAACGAAATATACAAAGCAGCAGGGCGAGCAGTTTTTTGACTACATCAGCGACATCGATTATATTTCCGTGCGCGAAAAAAGTCTGATGGAATATATTCAGTTAAACTCCGACCTTCCGGTTGCGCATGTGCTGGACCCCGTATTCCTCCACGAAAAAGAATTCTATTATGATATGGCCATCGAGCCTGAGCAGAAAGGCTATGTCCTGATTTACATCGTCATGGAAAAAGCCAAAGGGCTTGTAAAAACTGCCGTTGAATTCGCACAGGCCCACAATCTGGAAGTCATCGAACTGAGCGAGGATCTGGAAAACGCCGACATCCCCAAAGGAACGCACCATAAGGTAATCTATGGGCTTGGCATAGAGGAATGGCTTGGCTACATGCAGCATGCTTCCTATATCTTTACAAATTCCTTCCACGCCTGCTGCTTTTCCATGATTTTTGGCAAACAGTTTTTCGCCGGCGCCCGCGGCGGCGATAAAATCGACTCTGTGCTGGAAATGTTCGGATTGGAAGGCCGCCGCGTCAAAGGGTACAATCCAAAAGCCGCATTGCAGATGCCGGACATTGACTTTGACAAGCTTGACGTCCTGCGTCACAGATATATGGACGAATCCGGCGCTTTTCTGTTAAACGCCATTCAGGACCTTACGCATACAGAGCATCAGAATCACAAAGATCTCGTCCATAACCAGATCAAAACGCCCAGAACAGAAGCAAAAGCGTTATGGAAACGCAAACTCAAACGTTTGTTAAAAAAATTAAAATAAAAAACTGTCCTCAATCATTCTTCGAAACATATCCGGCAGGGCAACCGAAGCCGTCCATCCCAGACGCGACAGCTTCGTGCTGTCCGGCCGGATTATCATTTCCGGATTATATCCAAACGAAGACACATCTTTCGGAATTTCTATCCTGACCCGTATGCCGCGCTCCGGGTACAGGCCGCATACCAGCTCCGCCATTTCACGAATCGAAACTGCCGTATCCATATTCGTTACATTATAAGCTTCTCCCGCCTGACCTTTGAACAATATATAAAAAATCGCGGCAACGGCGTCTTTCGTATAGCAGTAGCTTCGAACGGTATTTCCCTGCGTGTGCAGCACAATATCCTTCTTCTCCGCCACACACCGGGCAAATTCCGCAAATACGCGGCCATCCTCATACGCCACGCCGGGACCAAACGTCTGACTGAGCCGCGCCATCTTAACCGGAACGCCATATTCGGACGCATAGGAAGCGCACATGCATTCCGCCATGCGTTTTCCCTCCGAATAACTGCTTCTGACGCTGGTTGGGTCCAGATAGCCGTACGCCTTCTCATCAATCAGAGGAAGCGTTGCGTCCGGCGTTCCGTACACCTCCAGGGAAGACAGAAACACCATGCCTTTCACCGCATTTTGTTTCGCAAATTCCAGGACGTTTTCGGTTCCTTTCAGCGCCGTCTGAATCGTCTCGACAGGATGTGACACAAAATATCCGGAGCTTGTCGCACTTGCGCCGTGCAGGATATAATCGACTTGTTCTTCATAAGCGATCGGCTGGCTGACGTCGCCATAATACAAGGTCAGATCCTTTCCTCCCATCCATTTCCCAAACGCTTTTTCCGCTTTTTCTCTGCTTCTTACCATCGCAACGATATGAATGCCGCAATGCTGCATACGGTTCATGCATATCAGGGCAAATACGGCCTGCATGCCAAGCAGTCCCGTCGCGCCGGTAATAAACACCGTGCTGTTTCGAAACCGTTCTGCCAGCTCCATATTGCCGGCAATTTCTTCTGCATCCTGCATCAGCAATCTGTTTTTTCCATCCATCCGCAAGGCTCCCTTCCGCTGTTTTCTTTTTGGCAGGTATAAATTTTCACAACCGCCTAATCTTCTTCCTTATGAAGCGCCTGGTTCATCCTCGCTTCAATCCGGTTTGTCAGGCCAAGCCCAAACGCCTGCTCATTTTCCTTATATTGCAGCAGCGCGCGAAACATATAGACGTCTTCCGGCGTCGTCACTTTAATATTTCCACGATTTCCCATTACCATGTGCGCCTCGATGCCCTGACTGCGGATGATCGTACAGGCGTCTACCATGTTCTCATACTTTGCATCCTTCTTCCGCGCAGCGTCGTGCGCTGCAATAATGTCTTTCAGATAGAAGCTCTGCGGCGCCTGCGCCGCAAACGTTTCTTTCCGGTAAGGCACCCGTTCCACTTCTTCTCCGTTGCCGCTGATCATAATCGTCTCAAAGCAGGGCGTGCAGGTAATGCCATTCCCGCTTTTTTTCACGCTTCGGATATTATTGCTGATAACCTCGTACGATACAAACGGACGCACGCCGTCGTGAATCAGAACAATCGAGTCCTGGGGATTTTCACGTTCCGCCTCTTTAAGCGCATGATAAATAGAATCCTGCGCCGTCTTCCCTCCCGGCACGACTTTTGCAACCTTATCTATCCGGTATTCTCCGATCAGCTCCTGCATATATGGAATATACTCTTCCAGCACGGAGAGGTAAATCTTATCGATTTTATTGTGGTATTGAAACAATTGCAGCGTATAGATGATGATCGGCTTTCCATCAATCTCCAGAAACTGCTTTGGTATGCCGGCGCCCATGCGCACGCCGCTTCCTCCGGCAAAAATAATCGCTATATTCAAGTCTCTTCACCTTCCTTTACCGCACATCCCAGCTTATAGTCACGGACATACCCTTCCGGCAGAAAATCCAGCGCCTTTCTGTGCGCATTCCGCTGTCTGACGCGTTCCAGATCCTCTACAATCTCTTCCGGAAGCTGGCCAAGCGCAATCCAGTCGATGACGCGGTCGGAGGCATGGCTGTCAATATAGTCGAAATGCAGCTCGATATACCGTTCCACTTTTTCAAATTCAAAGTCCTTTTTCCGAAACGCTTCCAGAAGCTCCGCAAACGTATAGCATACTTTTCCGGGCGCCGCTTCCTCATAGTCCCTGTGAAAGCCGCGGGAAAACGAATACTGAATCCTGTCATACGCATAAAACAGCATGGGCTTTCGCATCAGAGAATACTCAAAGATATTCGACGAATAATCCGTCACCAAAAGGTCTGTAATGTAAAACAGGTCATTGATATTGGGATATTTCCCCACATCCTGAAATTTATCCTTATACTTTTTATCAATCGGCGTCTTTCCTTTTACCCACGGATGCATCTTAAAGAGCACGACGTATTCATCGCCGCACGCGTCGTACAGCCCCTCAAAATCAATCCTTTCATATGGATAATAGGCAAACCGCTTTCCTTTCCCGCGATACGTCGGCGCAAAAAGCATCACCTTTTTCCCTTTGCAGATCGGATATGCCTCATGCAGCTGCGCCGTCTTTTCTTTTCGATACGCCTCATCCAGATACTCGTCCATCCGCGGCATTCCCGTCGGCAGCACCTGCTCGTCATTGATGCCCCAGACTTCTGAAAAGAACGGAGCAATTTCTTTTGACCCGGCAATGCCAAAGCTATACTGCCTGTGACACGACGCTGCGGGCGGCGCGCCCACATGTCCCCAACGACTGTAGCCGGAAGCTTTAAAACCGGCGCCAGCATGCCAAAGCTGTATCAGCTTCGTATCCTCCGGCAATTTCAGCCAGTCAAAAATGGGCGCATGATCGTCCAGAAAGATTATGCCGCTCTGCGCAACCTTCTTTACAAGCGAAATCCAGCTCATTACGCTTTGCGGGCTTGACGCCGCAGAACGGGCGGAATAGAGAATACGATAATCCTTTTCCATGCCGCGTTCCTTCATGCGATCCGATACGGCTTTCAGGTTCGACGCAATCGTATCATTCTGCTCCGACATAAACAAAATCGTGCGCTTTCTTCCCGACGCATACAATCCGCTGTAAAACGCATAAATTTTCCGAATGATATTTTTAGAGCTTCCCCATGTAACCTTAATGCTGTCCAGAAGCTGTATTTTGCCCCGCAGCGTTTTTTTGGAGGGAAAGCTGATGTCGCTTTTGGCCGCTGAGAGCACGCAGAACCGGAACGGCAGCGTATCCGTCTCCTCCTCCACAAAAAACGTAACCGTATAGGCCCTGTTTCTCATGGAATACAAAAATGTCCTGGAAAAATCCTGCATCTTTTCCAGTATCGACGTATCCGTTTCACATTCCGCCATCTTGCAGTCATCCCGGCAGATTAAAATTCTGTATTCGCCGGAAGGAACGCAGACATTCTCGCCTCCGTTCGTAACATTCAGCTTCAGATGATATACGTCGTCTGTCACGCCAATGACCTGAAACATCGTGGGGGAATAATACATGGCGTCCACAGCGTAAAAGCAAAGCTCCCCCTCCCGTTCCCGCTCGCTTTTAAATTCCAGTCTGACATCCACATACAGAAAAATCCGCTCCCACCGGACGTCCGTTACAGCCGCCGTAATTCTCTTCTCTTCAATATAACTTTCCATCGCCATAATTTTTTATTCCTTTTCTGATGAATCTTCTATAATCTCCTCATACAGTTTTGCAACTTCTTCAATATCGCCAAACTTCAGTATCTTTCCCTGATCCAGAATCATCGCCTTGTTGCAGATCCTGCAAACCTGCTCCAGAGAATGCGATACAAACAATACCGTCGTGCCGCCCGCCATCATCCGTTTGATTTTCCGCTCACTCTTCTTCCGAAACCGTCCGTCCCCTACGGAAAGCACTTCGTCCAGAATCAAAATTTCCGGATCTGCAATCGTCGCAATGGAAAATCCAAGTTTTGAGCGCATACCCGAAGAATAATTTTGAATCGGCACGTCAATAAACTTTTTCAGGCCCGAAAACTTTACGATTTCATCGTATTTTTCCTCCAGATATTGCTTGCTGTAGCCAAGCATGGAACCGTAGAGAAAAATATTTTCGCTTCCGGTATACTGCTTTTCAAACCCGGCGCCAAGCTCCAAAAGCGGCACAATCTTCCCCCGGTGGGTGACCTTTCCTTCCGTCGGTTTAAACACGCCGGCAATGACTTTTAAAAGCGTGCTCTTTCCCGCCCCGTTCAGACCAAGTATCCCAAGCCGGTCGCCCTTCTCCAGAGAAAAATTGATATCCTTCAAAGCCCAGAATTCATCTTCCTCTCTGGCGCCGCGCCGGAAGATGCGCGCGAGGAAATCCTGATACGTTCCCCGTCCCTGCTGCCCAAGATTGAATTTAATGCCGATATTTTCTACAATTAACGTTTTTTTCCCCATAACGCGCCTCCCTATATGGCCAGAATAAAGTCGTCCTGTTTCTTATAAAACATATAGGTCCCAATTACGGACAGTGCGACGCCATAGACGGCCGCCGTAAACAGGTAATTCCATTCCATCGGTTTTCCCATCATTGCGTCCCGGAAATTTGTAATCACGCAAAACAGCGGATTGTATTTTAAAATCCATGCAAAGCCGCTTTTCATCAGTCGGTCCGGCATATACATAATAGCACTCGTATACATAATCACCATCAGTATGACGTCCCAGAGATATTCCATATCGCGGAAAAATACGGAAATCGTCGCCAGAATCATGCCGCTGCCATACGTCAGCACGAATAAAACGGCAAACGGAACGAACGCGTACAGCATATGCATATTCGGGTACTGCCTGCAATAAATGCACAGCGGAATCAGCACAAGAAGCGAAATTCCCGTTATCACGTAATTAAACAAAATGCTGGACAGCGGATACAGATATTTCGGCACATACACTTTTTTTATCATCGACGCATTGGTGCGGATCGACCGGGCCGCAGACTTTGTGGAAGAAGCATAAAAGGTATACAGCAATCTGCCGCACAGGACATACAGCGGAAAATCCCGCTCTCCGCGGCCAAACAGCGTGCCAAAGACGATCGTCAGGACAATCGTCGATAACAGCGGTTCTAACAGCGACCAGACAATGCCCAGATAGGACTTTCGATACTTTAATTTGATTCCCCGTTTCACAAGCTCCAACAACAGACCTCTGCGTTTCCAAAATGCATTAAAATGTTCCATACAAACTCCTCACCTGGCCCTCTTTGGCCATTGGTCCCTTACTGACACTTTTGTTCCATACATGCGACAATCAAATCCGCCACGCGCTCCGCGGCCCCTCCGTCCTCTCTGGAACCCTTTTCCTGTAAAAAACGCTCCACCGCATTTCGATATGCCGCCGCATCAAAATTTAGAATCCGCTCTTCCATCTGATCGTTATCGGAGGCGATGGGAAACGGCGTTTCTGACAGCGGATAGTACAATCCCCTGAGCTTCTGATACCGCGCGTAATCCGACGCGTAAACAAACGCCGGACGCCCTGTCAGAAGAAAATCAAACGCCGCGCTGGAATAATCGGTAATCACCGCATCCGCCGCCGCCAGAAGCTCCTGTATATCGGCGTATTCCGTCACATCCACGCAGCCGCCGGCTTTTGTCCTTACAGACGCGCATTCTCTCATCCGCGGATGCAGACGCTGTAGGATCCGCCATTCCCCGCCAAACCGCCTCTCAAGGCTCTGTTTCAGTCTGCCGTAATCCAACGGCTGCTCCCAGTCGGCAAAATCATCCCGAAACGTAGGCACGTATAAAAGCAGCTTCACGCCGCTTTTGCCAATATACTGTTCCACGGCTTCCCTCGCCCGCTTCGCTCTTTCGTCAAAAAAAATGTCATTGCGCGGATGGCCGTATTCCAGCGTCTTGTCCACATTCCAAAACGCCTGTCTGTAAACGTCCGTTTCAAATTCGCTGTTGGAAATCCAATAGTCCGTATACTGCGCATTTTTCTGCGCCAGAACCGTCCAGTTTTTATCCTCCGTCAGATTTTTACAGTCGCCTTCTATTTTCTTTATCCCAAACGAGCCATGCCACATCTGAATATACGTCTGCCCGGGCTTTTTCAAAAGCCCCTGATTCAGATAATGCACCAGATGGTAATTTCCCGCCCACACGCCGGCCGTCGCATACTCACGCATTGCTTCCCTCGAGCCGTATTCCACAAGGCGCACCTGATCCGGAAACTGCGCGTTCTGCTCTTTCGCATCTTTTACCGTCCAGACAATGTCCAGTCCGCGCCCTTTTTTAAGCAGCGCCTCCGTCACATATTTTCCATTGCAGCCGTATCCCTTGCCCATATAGTTGTCAAAGACGATCTTATACGGCTGCACCGCAAGGGCCGCAAGCTCTCTGTGATACGCGCGCGTATACCGCCTTTTTACAAAAAACGGCGTATGTTTCAGGCGATATACCTTATCCTCACCCCGAATTTCATATGCAATGATCCGTTTGGCCATCTGACGGACCCTTCTGACACAGGCATGCAACGTCATTCACTCCTTTGATACGTCCGATAACTGTCATGTCCCGGCCGCCGCTTCTCTTTGGGCGGCAGCGTTTCATATGCTCCATATAACTGTTTCAGATACGCATGAATATCTCCCGGAATCAAAAACGGCTTCCCTTCAAAAGACACTTCTTTCAGAGGAAGCAAAAAGCTTCTTGGCATAACCTCCCTGGCATATCCCGCCACGCCAAACAGACTGCACAGATCTTCGCTGCTCTGATCGCTCCAGGCCGTCATAATCCTTTTCGTCACCCGCATATAAAAATCAAACAGCGCATTCGGCGTGACTTTTAAGATCACTTTGGAAATGCTGCGTATCCTCTTTCCTTTATTCTTGACCGGATTCCGATATTCAGACAGATAATAAATCAGGGAGCAGACCATCTGAATTCTGCGAAGAAATGCGCGCTTCGGCACGCCGTCAATCGGATGAATGTCAATCTTGGCCGTATTTTCATACCCATTCTGCGCATGGGCCGCATCGTACAGATAGCCGATCGGCGCTTCCGGAATCAGATGATCCTCCACCGGAGAATACACAAAATCACCGATCCGTCTGCCCACCGCCTCCATCTGCGCCTCCATCTTCTCAAAATCCGACCGCAGCATAGCGATATCCACGTCGTCATCCCACGGAATAAACCCCTGATGCCGGTACGCGCCCAATGCGCTCCCACCTACAAGAAAAAATGTAAGCTCCCGTTCCTTCGTAAATTCCTGAAACGCAAGCAGCATCTCCATCAGCCGATGCTGCAGCCCTTCCAATTCTTTCATCCTGTCAACCATCCTTTTACGCCCGATGGAAATTTACGCCACTGTTTCCCGCATGATTATAGCATAAGCAAATTTCCCCGTCAATTTTCAAAGTATTTACTGCCCCGCGCATCATTGTGTTGTTGAGGTGGCGCGTGTGGTGTGATGCGGGCGGCGGAAGCGGCGCTGTCATGCATGCAGACACGCTTGCGCTCTATAAACCCGTAGCGGTTCTAAGTTCGAAAAAACCTCACTAAGAACCGACGGGCTTATAACGGTCTTCCTGCATGACAGCGCCGCTTCCACCTTGTCCGTATCATGCGATACGAATTTTGAAACAATGCTTCGCGCCCTCCCGCCCGTTCATCAGGATGGCGGCAAGCCTTTCTTTTATGGGCGCCCTGTCTGGTATGTCATGCGGTATGTTGTGCGTTTTACTCGCTTTTATGTTTCTGTTCTTCGGTCTTTTAGATCTGGTTCATACTTTTCTTTATTTGGAGAGGTCTTATTTTAATTTCATAATTTCTCCTTAGAAAAAATCCCCATCAAAAACTGACGGGGATTTATGAACGGACTATACTACTTATATCCCACCTGTATAGCAAGTGGCAAAATTACATATTGTGCTTCTTATTACCCTGTCATATGACAAATGGCAAACATTTACATTTATCCATAGTATAACAGAATTATAAGAAAACGCAACCATTTTTTGTCTGTGAATGCCTCTCTTCCGCAATTGGTTTGGAAAGCGGCGCTATGTACTTTTATTATTTCCAAAAGCTTTAAAATTACCATATATTTTTTCTTCTTTTTGCTTCTGCTGACCGCCTTTGCAGGCGTTAATTCTGGCGGTATCAAATTATCCTTAATGGCATTCGTAGCTTCTATCCACTTCTTTGGTGACATTATAAATGCGTTTGCTCCTGCCTGTTTCTCATCCAGTTTTGAATAACCGCTGTTGGTTTTTGTGAGAAAGCATTACAACCACCACAAAATGCGGCATGCTATTGCATAATTAATTATATTTCCCACTATTACAGCTCTATAAATCTACTTTGATTTTTCTTCCATTTCAATTAAAAACTTATCATAATCAGACATAAATATTCGGTCTTGCACAACACGATACTTTTCAAATTCTGTCTCCGCATAAAGTTTTGCTTGTTCTGCACTAATTTTACCAGCGTCCGTAAGTATCTCATTTCCGTTAAATTCCAGAAATCCATCCAGCCGCTTTGCCCAGTCTTCCATACTCATAGGAATTTGACGTTCAGTCTGTAGCTCTGCATAATCAAGATACAAAGACACAATTCTTTCCATATAAGACATCTCTTCATCACTCAAATAATTTTTGGCAATTGAAACATCCGTTTTTACAATTTTTCCATTTGGAGCTGATTCCCATGTCATCAATCCCATATGCTCTTTTTCTGCATTAGCTCGTTCGACGATAAGTTCTGCCGCTGTATGCCTATGAACAGCCCAATGCATTTTGTTCTGCACTGTCTGAAAAAATTGTCTGGTAATTTTAGCATCTTTGTCATAGTCAAAAGCCGTAGCATAGAGGTCGGTAACTTTTTGATAAAATTTGCGCTCAGAGAGACGTATCTCACGAATATTCTGTAGCTGCCGTTCAAAATATTCATCTGTAAACATATGCCCTTTTTTCAACCGTTCTTTATCCATAGTCCAGCCCTGGATCGTATAATCCTTAACAATTTGTCCTGACCATTTACGAAAATGGACTGCACGGTCATTGTTTACCTTAAAACCAATCGCAATTATCATCTGTAAATTATAATGGGAGACTTCACGGCTCACCTGCCTTGAGCCTTCAGCTTGAACTATTCGGAATTTCCGAATAGTTGCTGATTTAGTAAGTTCTCTATCTCCATATATTTTTTTAATATGTTCATTTATTGTCGGCAAACTAACATTATAAAGCTGCGCCATCATTTTCTGTGTCAGCCATATATTTTCATCCTCATAACGCATTTCCATACTTTCATCCGTATCTCCAACAGCAGCAACATACGTCAAATACTCAGCTGTTGAACTATGAATGGTTACATCAACTTTCTTTTTTGCCATCTAATCCTCCACAATCATTTTATCTTCATATTTCTTATTTCGATTTTTCCACCAGAAGTATTTTTCCTTCTTAGTAAAAATTTAATTTCTTTTAAGAATTTCCACTCTGACACATCTCCTCCAAATTCAGACAAAGGTATCGTATAACATTCCCAATCTGAAGATGTTACAATCTTTTTACGAACATCTCTGTTTTTCAATCTGCATTCTACTTCTATATTCGATATACCATCAGTAGCTTTTAACTCAAACACAATCCTTTTCTGCATGACTAATAAATAATAGTTTCTTATTTGACATCTTTTCATTCCTCTGCTACATCAAGAGCGCCATACATCAACAGTCCCAACTCCCTCTTTACCTCTGCGATATATGCGGTATGCACTCCTTAATCATTTTATATACCCCGCCCCTTCAGCTTATACACTCCGCTCTCTTAACGATATTATCAAGCGGCGCTTTACCTTCACCCTCGCCAAACTCCACTTTTACGCAGATTACGCTGTCTTTTTTTAACCGTTTATAACTTTGTGGAACCTTCCTGCGATAATAAAAAGAAAAAGAATGCATAAATGCATACTATGATAAAATATGATAACCCCCAGAAAACAAAAGAAAAAAGAATTGCCAAAACCTATACCATCCACCCTTCACAGAAACTCCAACCGCCACGCCAACGCCTCGGCGGAAATCCGTTTTCAGACCGACTGCGCGGCCGCACGCTGCCTGAAACGGAATCGATTCTATGAAGACCATTATAAGCCCGTCGGTTCTTAGTGAGGTTTTTTCGAACTTAGAACCGCTACGGGCTTATAGAGCGCAAGCGCGTCTGAATGAATCGATTGCCGTATCAGGCAGCCATGCGGCCGCGCAGTCGGTCTGAAAACGGATTTCCTCACACCCCTCTGTCTCCCCGCAAAAACTTCTGATAAAGGAACGTCCGCATCCCAAGCGGCACAATCGACATCAAAAACTGCGCCCCCGCAGAAATCAGAAAATCCACAAACCCGGAATACCCGATTCTGTGTATCCTCCAGCGCGCCTTTATCCCAAGCAGCGCATAGCGAAAGCTGCCTCTGCGCTGGTACATGCCGTCGCTTACACGCATACGCACAAGCGTCTCCTGTATATTGTGCCCATGCATGCCGCAAAGCAACATCCGCGTCCAGAGAAAATAATCTTCAAACCCTTCACAGTCCCTGTAATTCCCTGCGGCCAGAACGGATGACCTGCGCAGCATCATGGTCGGATGATTGAACGGGTTCCTGCGTTTGGCAAACGCTTTGATCGCAGCGTCCGTCTGCGGCACGCTGCGCCTCGCCCCCGGATGGGCGCTGTCATCTGCAAATTCTTCCACAATGCCCCCGACCAGATCTACGTCTCTTTCAGCAAAGACGCGAAGCTGTTTTTCACAGCGATCCAAAACGCTTACGTCGTCACTGTCCATTCTGGCAATCAGCTCATGCCTGCAGCATTCCACGCCCTGCCGGAGCGCTCTGCCAAGCCCGCGATTTTCTTTCAGGCGGACAATCTGAAACAGACCGGGATGCCGTTCGTCCATTTCTTTCAAAACGGCGTCCAGCTCTTTTGTCAACGGCCCGTCGCAGACGATCACAAACTCATCGGCCGGCGCCGTCTGATGCAGCATGCTTTCGATGCTTTCCCGAAAATAAGCCGCCTTTTCTTTTTCATAAACCGACATCAATACAGAGTAGGGTTCCATGTATCTGCCTTTCCTTCTTATTTCTTTTTCAGCGCCGTCGTCTGCGCATCGCTTACGCCTTCTGATTTTTCTTTCTGGAACAGAATGCGCACCGTCAGGATAATCAGCTTGATATCCAGCCATACGGAATAGCTGGTAATATACGTCAGATCCAGCTTCAGCTTGTCATACGGCGCCGTATTATACTGTCCATATACCTGCGCATATCCGGTCAGCCCGGCCTTCACCTTCAGCCGATACGGAAATTCCGGGATTTCTCTGGAATATTCCTCTGTAATCTCTTTGCGCTCCGGGCGCGGGCCTACAAACGCCATATCGCCTTTCACAATATTAAACAGCTGCGGCAGTTCATCAAAATGCAGTCTGCGGATCACTCTTCCTACCGGCGTAATCCGGTTGTCATGCGCTTTCGCAAGGCGCGCGCCATGCCGCTCCGAATCCACTACCATGCTTCTGAATTTCAGAATCTCAAATTCCTTTCCATCCTTCGTCTGCCTGGCCTGACGGTAAAACACGGGACCGCCGTCATAAAGTTTGACGCAAACCGCTATGACAAGCATAACCGGAGACGAAAGCAAAATGCCGGCGAAGGAAATCCCAAGATCCATCGCCCGTTTGACAAACATCTGCCGGTAGGTCAGCCCATTATTGCGAAACAAAAGCAAAGGCGAATCAAACAGGTCAATATGCTCCGAATTTCGGATCATAATATCGGAAATCTTTGGAATGCCATAGCAGCGAATATTTCTGTCAAAACAGAATTTGATGAAATGATTGCGCTCCTGTACCGGAATATCTCCGATTAGCACGGCATTGTACTGTAAAATCTTATCGTATATCCTATCCATGCCCGCGCTCAGAGGCATTTTTTCCCTGACATGAAATTTATCCTTTCTGGATTCCACTTTGCGGATAATTGCGTCCGGACTGACGTCTCCGTAAATCAGAAGCATTTCATGCGGCGGATAAATAATGGCATAAATCCAGCGCATAAAAAGCGCCCAGATCAAAACGACCAGAAAATCAACCGCGCCCAGCCAAAACATAGGACGGCTGTTCTCCAGAAGACTCCAGTCGCCATTGATTAAGGAGAGCTGAAAATACGTTATGCCATTGACGCAGACTATCGTCAAAAACTGCGAATACATAATATCCCATGTCTTAAGGTATCCCACCTTCAACGAGCCAAACGCTCTGGAAAAGACGAGGATAAATACCGCATACAGCGCGATCACCGCCCAGTTGCCGCGCCTCCAGTAAGAAACCGGCATCATATCTTTATAATGCGCATACCACAACCAGCCATAAAATCCCGTCTGCAGCGCCACGACAAACATCTTGGCCCAGAACATAATCATACGCTTGGTCTTTAAAGATGACGATCGTTTCATAAAAACCTCTCTATTTCTTCAGGAGCTTTTTCAACCTGTATTTCGTATCGATCTTTGGCGCAATCCATTCTGCCGCCTTTAAACTCATCGCATCAATTCTGACGTCAATCTGCAAAACATTCTCTCCCTGCGGAACCTGCGTGACCAAAACATTGGGGTCATCCGTATCAAACAGATACAGATTTCCGGTCAGCCTGTGCCCGTTGTGTATAAAATCAACGGCCGATCCACTTCTGTTTTTCCATGCAAGCTGCACAAGCTCTACCGTACACGCCTGGCTTCCGGGATCAATGCGCAGCCTCTGCACGCCGGATGCAATCGGAATTTCCAGCTGATATGTGCCGTCCAGCGCCTTGCTGCGATACACCGTAGAATCCGCTTCACAAAATCCCCTTCCCCTGTCAAAGTAAACCTGTAACGCGCTTCTGCGCTCCATCTCATCCACGACATGCAGGATACTGCTGATATGATACGCCGGCCTGCCCGCTTCCTTATACAGCTGACGCATCGGCGCATGGCCACCCTGCACATAAGCCTGAAACGCCTCTTCCATTTCGGCATACGCCAAAAGCTCCTGCGATAAAATCCCCGCCTGCTTATACAGCGCATCGGGACAAAGCGCGCGGCGGTCCGCCGTCGTATCTGCATAATAGCGAATGTTACGATATAGAATAAAGCGCTGCGGAATCGGAAACGCAAACGACCATTCGTAATCCAGAATCGTCCAGCGGCCATCCTCTCCAATCAGAATATTGGACATAATCAGATCAATGTCGCTCACATTTGCCGCCAGAAGCCCTTCTGGAAGCGCAGGATTTCCAAATACGTTCTGAAACGCCTCCGTCATCTGAAATTCCTGCACGCCTTTGCAGTCGCAAATTGCAGAAAAAACTTCCAGCATACGCTCTTTCGCGCGCGCTTCTTCTCCCTGCTCCAGCAGCAAATCCAGCTCCTCCTCCATCGTATGACCCGACAAAAATTCCAGTTCAACGCCATCTGCCCGTCTGCTGCACGCATTCACCAGAAAGCGTCCGTCTGCATACGATTCCCGCAGCGCCCGCTCCATCTCTGTCAGATGCTCCACATGCGCCGCGGCAGCGTCTCCATCCGCCATCTTGACAAGGTGCATCCTTCCATCCAACGATTTTGTAATCAGCGTTCGAATCGCATGCGCAGCGCCTCTGTCATTGGAATGCTTGACATATAAAATCTCCTCGCCCTGCCCGTTTACCATCTGCGCCGCCTGGCTTTTACCCGCTACAATCAAATAAGAGCTGGAAAATTCCGTGAACTTCTCCCGCGCAAGCAGCGCATCCATCGCCTTTCCCTCGTCAAACAGCATCAGACGCTCCGCGTCAAAATTGCCGATCGGATCAATCAGCTCTCCCTGCCCGGGCAGATGCTCATCGGAATACAGCGCCATTGTAAAATAATAATCGGGAAATGGATAGTAAAACTTCTGCCAGGCAAAACCGGCCGCAGCAGCCATTTTGGAAAGCTCTTCTTTTGTCCGGCCCTTCGCTTCCCTTCTTCCCTCCACCGAAGCAAAATATTCTCCTGTTGCAATCTCTTTCGCTCCGGCAAGGTATTTCAGCCCATACGCATTCTCGGCGCAAAGAATTAAAATCCCCGTCTCACGCAGATGCCGGCCGTACATCCGCAGCGTTTCCTCACATGCGGCTTCCGCGCTGACAATAAAATCATAGCCGCCTTCCCGCGCAGGCATTTCTCCCGCCGGATGACAGATCACATGATCGGACATTTCCCGCAGTTTTCCCGCAATCACGTCCGTATCCATTCCGATATAACATACGCTGTCCGTCTTTTTTACCGGAAGCCATGCGATAATGTTGGCCCGCAGATGAGACGTCGTAAAAATATCCATTTCGCTCCCTCTCTATTCCACCGTAATTTTCGTATTCATATCGTAATACCCTACCGTGTTTTTCGTCGAAACCACCGTCAGGCTGCAAACGTCATAGAGCCTGTGATACACGGTAAACTCTCCGTGCGGATATCCCGTGCAGCCCAGCGACAACAGATATTCTCCCCCCTGCAAATCCATTTTCTGACGAAACGACACCACCTGTACGTCTCCTGCCGCTTTGGGCGTAATCTCTGTTTTTTCAAACAGCGTATTCGTCCCGCACAATTCAATGCCCAGCAAATTTTTAAACGAAAATGCAAAAATCGGCTCTGCAATGTCTGCATGGAAAAGAACCTTCATCTTTACCGTCATTTCAGAACCTTTTTCTATTACGTTGCTGTATCTGCCGTTTGCGTCCACAAAGGCAAAATCAATAATTTCCGCCTTTTTCGTGCCATATTCCAGCACCTCCGGATTGACCGTCAGCGTATTGCGCCAGAAGCCCTCGCCGCTTTGGTCCCATCGCGTTTTCTCCTCACCGTCCGCCGCCTCATCCAGCTGATTGACAAGCACGCGCTTATACAGATCCACGGCTTCCTTTGGCGTCCCCTCGAAAATCTTATGCCCTCTGTTCAAAAGGATTGCCCGGTCGCAGTATTTCGTAATGCTCGAAAGATCATGGCTGACAAACAGAATCGTCTTTCCCATCTGTTTGAATTCTTCAAATTTATGGTAGCATTTGGACTGAAAAAAGGAATCGCCAACCGAAAGCGCCTCATCCACAATCAAAATCTCCGGATCGATGTTGATTGCCACGGCAAACGCCAGTCGGACGAACATGCCCGACGAATACGTTTTCACCGGCTGATGCACAAAATCGCCAATGTCCGCAAATTCCAGAATATCCGACAGACGCTCGTCGATTTCTTCTTTCGTAAAGCCGATCATTGTGCCGTTTAAATAGACGTTTTCGATGCCGGTGTATTCCATATTAAACCCGGCGCCAAGCTCCAGCAGTGCGGATATCCTGCCGTCCACCGTAACGTCTCCGCCGCTTGGATGCAGCACGCCGGTAATGATTTTTAAAATTGTCGATTTTCCGGAGCCATTTGTGCCGATAATGCCTACCGTCTCGCCCTTTTGTATTGTAAAATCAAGCCCGTCCAAAGCAAAATGCTCCCGATAGCATTTTTTCCGGGTCAGATTCAGGGCGTCTTTAAGTCTGTCGCGCTGTCTGTCATACAGGCGGTATATTTTGCTTACGTTATTTACTCTGATCGCGATTTCACCCATCGTAAAGCACTCCTATAATACATCCGCAAAATGCATGCGCAATTTTTGAAACACATAGCTGCCCAGCCAGAAGCACGCAAGCGTGACCGCCCAAAAATATGCCGTCTGTCCCGGCTTCTCCCAAAACGCCGTCTTTCCGATCAGCGCATCCCGATATCCCTGCACAATATAATACAGCGGATTGAGCTTCAAAACAGCCTTAAACGCCGTTCCAATCTCCATCTTTTCCATGTCCCACATAATCGGCGTCACCCACACGCCCACCTGCAACACAATATTGATGACCTGATTCAAATCCCGGAAAAACACGACGACTGCGCTTGTCAGATAGACAAGCCCCGTTGCAAACAGCAGCAGGCCGACGGAATAATATACAATCTGCAACGTATAGAAATCCGGAACATAGCCGTACAGCACATACAAAAACACGGCAAACGCCACAAAAAAGAGATGCACAAATACCGCGGAAATGACTTTTACAATCGGAAGCGCGTCAATTTGAAACACCACTTTTTTAACCAGATAAGAATAGTCTAAAAGCGCCCGCGTCCCGCCGCTTAACGCGTCGCTGAAAAAAAACCACGGCACCATGCCGGCAATCAGCCACAGCACGTATGGCACCTGGTCTCCGGCCGCATTGTGAATGGCCGCCGGCTTAAAGCCCTTTTCAAACACAAACCAATATACAAGTATCGTAATCACAGGCTGGATAAACGCCCATACGATGCCAAGATACGACCCTGCAAATTTCGTTTTAAAATCATTCACAGAAAGGCGGGCAATCAGCTTTCTGCTCCTGCAAATCCCCGCCAGTGACAATCCCTGCTTTTTTTTCTTTGATTCCGACATAAGGCTTCCTCTTAGCTCTTTTTGGATGCGTATTCCCGGATGCCGCCCCACTGCCTGTCCTTATCGGATAAGATCAGGTCGCGCTCCGTCATGCCCTGCGGCATCGGCCATTTGACGCCAATCTCAGGATCGTTCCAGATCAGGCCGCCCTCATCATTCGCATGATAAAAATCTGTGACTTTATAGCAGAATTCCGCTTCCTCGCTCAATACAATAAAGCCATGCGCAAAGCCCTTTGGAATAAAAAACTGCTTTTTATTCTCCTCAGAAAGCACAACGCCGTAGTGCTTTCCAAACGTCTCCGACCCTTCTCTAAGATCCACTGCAACGTCATATACTTCGCCCCGGATCACGCGCACCAGCTTGTCCTGCGGATATGCGATCTGAAAATGCAGTCCACGCAGCACGCCTTTTCTGGACGATGACTGATTGTCCTGTACAAACGTACAGTCGATGCCTGCCTCTTTGAAATCATTATAGTTATAGGTTTCCATAAAATAACCGCGCGAATCTCCAAATACAGCAGGTTCCACTACTTTTAAACCTGCGATTCCATTGCAGTCATTCTCCACTTTTATTTTTCCCATCTTTTCTCCTCTTTTACAGTCCTTTGGCAACCTCTGTCAGATACTGTCCGTAATCGGTTTTCAGCAGAGGCTGCGCCAGCCGAATCAGCTGTTCTTTATCGATAAACCCACGTTTGTATGCAATCTCCTCAATACAGGAAATATAAAGTCCCTGACGCTTCTGAAATGCCGACACAAAATCCGCCGCCGCAAGCAGCATATCGTGATTGCCGGTATCCAGCCACGCAAAGCCGCGTCCAAGCGTCTCCACGGAGAGCGTTCCCCGCTCCAGATACGCATTGTTGATACTGGTAATCTCGATCTCTCCCCTTGCCGAAGGCTTCACGCTGCGCGCGATTTCCACCACGTCATTGTCATAAAAATAAAGGCCCGGCACGGCATAGTTGGATTTGGGATGCGCCGGCTTCTCCTCAATGGAAAGCGCCCTTCCGTTTTCATCGAATTCCACAACGCCGTATTCTCTGGGGTCCCGAACATAGTAGCCGAAAATCGTAGCGCCCGGCTGCGTCTCTGTCCGCTTTGCCACATTTTGCAGCGCCCTTGAAAAGCTCTGCCCGTAAAAAATATTATCGCCAAGCACGAGCGCGGCTGCGTCCTGCCCGATAAAATCCGCTCCAATCAAAAATGCGTCCGCAAGCCCACGGGGCTCTTCCTGCACCCGATAGGCAAAACGCATCCCAAGCTGCTCGCCGGAGCCTAACAGCTCCTTAAACACCGGCAGATCCCTGGGCGTGGAAATAATCAACACTTCCCGAATTCCCGCAAGCATCAGCGTAGACAGCGGATAATAAATCATCGGCTTGTCATAGATCGGCATAATCTGCTTACTGATCGCCTTTGTCAACGGATACAGGCGCGTTCCGGAGCCGCCCGCCAGAATAATTCCTTTCATCGCATTCACCTCACATGCCGCAAGAAAGAAGGCCTGCCCATCCCATTTTACTGCGCAGCCCTTCTTTCCGCTGAAATCTATTTCTCTTTATACATCTCGTCGTAGTACTTCTGATACTCGCCGCTCGTCACGTTCTCCATCCAGTCTTCATGCTCAAAAAACCACGCGATCGTCTTTTTGATGCCGTCTTTGAACATGGTCTCCGGCTCCCAGCCAATCTCCGCTTTGATCTTATCCGGCGCGATCGCATATCTTCTGTCGTGCCCTTTTCGATCCTCGACATACGTAATCAGGTCTTTGCTGATGTGCGCTCTTCTCGCATCGTCCTGCGGCAGCATTTCCAGCAGCGTTTCCAGAATGATATGGATAATCTCGATATTCTGCTTTTCATTGTGCCCTCCGATATTGTACGTCTCTCCGAGCCGCCCCATCTCCTGCACCATATCAATGCCTTTCGCATGGTCGTCCACATACAGCCAGTCGCGAACGTTCTTCCCGTCTCCATAAACCGGAAGCTTTTTCCCATGCAGGGCATTGTTGATAATCAAAGGAATCAGCTTCTCCGGGAACTGATACGGTCCATAATTATTGGAGCAGTTCGTAATGTTCGCCGGAAAATGATACGTATCAATATACGCTTTTACCAGAAAATCAGAGGACGCCTTGCTCGCGGAATACGGACTGTGCGGATCATACGGCGTCGTCTCATAAAAATAACCGCCGTCCTCCTCCAAAGAACCATACACCTCATCCGTAGACACATGCAGAAACTTCTTTCCTTCCCGGTACGAGCCATCCGGCAGCTCCCATGCGTCTTTTGCGCAGTTTAACATAACCGCCGTTCCAAGCACATTTGTTTTAATAAACACCTCCGGCGTCCGAATGCTCCGGTCCACATGGCTTTCCGCTGCGAAGTGCACAACGCGGTCAATGTCATACTCCTCAAAAATCTTCTGAATCGCCTCTTTATCCGTAATATCCGCCCTGACAAACGTATAATTGTCTCTGTCTTCCACTTCCCTGAGATTTTCCAGATTTCCGGCATAAGTCAGCGCGTCCACATTGATGATGCGGATTGCGTCTCCATATTTGCGGAACATATAATGGATGTAATTCGATCCGATAAAACCTGCTCCGCCTGTTACCAGGTAAGTCCTCATAATACGAAAGTTCTCCTTTCTTCTTCCTTCTTCTCTTCAAGATTATGCTATTATAGCATTTCATGTCAGAAAATACAAGTTCTGGTAATGGACAGCCGCAAAGATTCCCGCCTGGGCCAAACTGCTGCCAAAACATCCTTACCGCACAAACAGCTTCAGATATACGCCGGCCGCAAAATTCCGAAACTTCCGAATCCGCATGCTTTTTCGAATATCCGCTTCCGACAGATGCAGCTCTTTCTGGAATTTTCGCAGAAGATGGTAATGCTCCTTCACATACGCCTCCGTTTTATCGCCCGCCATCACTTCGCCCGTATTGGAGTCGTTGCGCACCCGAAAGTAATTCAGCGGCTCATGAATAATGTATACGTCGCCAAGACAGGCCAGCCGCACCCAGAAATCATAATCCAGAATATACGTATACCATGCGTCAAATCCGCCAACCTGTTCCAGAACGCTTCTGCGGAACGTATTTGCCAGCGGCGCGCCAAAATAATTTTTCACAAAAACGCCCGCGCGCGCAATTTTCTTTCCATCTGTCAGACCGGACGTCTTATACCGCTTATAAAAGCCTTTCGGCTTTCCATTCAGATCAAACAGCTGCGTATCGCTCTCCGCCAGAACTGCCGACGGATGCTCCATCAGCGCCCGAACCTCTTTTTCCAGACAGTCTTCCATCAGCATATCATCGGCACAGATCAGCTTGATAAACTCCCCGCTGCATTTGTGGAGACAGTGATTCCAGTTTCCCGACATACCAAGATTTTTCTCATTTTTATATAATTTTATCCGGTCATCTTTTATTTTTTCAATCACGGACACCGTATCATCTTTCGACTTGTCGTCGCAGATAATCAGTTCCAGATTGGCGTACGTCTGATTCAAAATGGAATCGATCGTTTCTTTGATATAACCGGCATTGTTATAGGCCGGAATGCATACGCTTACCAGTGGTTCCATACAAATCTCCTCCCGGTCTGATCAAAACGCCGCGCTCAGGCGATGCCATCCTTCATGTACGTCGCAAGCGCGTCCTTCCAGTCCGCCATTTTGAACGCGTCGCCGGCCACAAGGCGCAGCATATAATTGTCAAGCACGGAATACGCCGGACGCTTCGCGGGGGAATTGTATTCCTCCGTCGTC
This sequence comes from uncultured Roseburia sp., assembly GCA_947647505.1. Taxonomy (GTDB): domain Bacteria; phylum Bacillota; class Clostridia; order Lachnospirales; family Lachnospiraceae; genus Roseburia_B. Next base: position 46,840 of record CANSKO010000013.1, read on the forward strand.
ACGTATTTTACAGTTGTGCTTTTGCCCGCCAGTCTGAAAATTTCCACTGCAAAATCCGCCCAGCTGCACTGTCCCTCGCAGGTTGCATGATACGTTCCGTAATTTTCCGTCGGCTCCAGAAAATGAATCATACGGGCCAGCTCCGCCGCGCTCGTCGGCGAGCCAAACTGATCGGACACAACCGTAATCGTATCGTGCGTTTCGGACAGCTTTAACATCGTCCGCACAAAGTTTTTGCCGTCTCCATACAGCCACGCCGTGCGCAGGATAAAATGCTTTGGCGCAAACTCCTTTACAAAATTCTCTCCCTCGTATTTGGTTTTGCCATAAGCGCTGATCGGGCCAGTGGCGTCGAATTCTGTCCGCGGACTTGGCGATGTGCCCGGAAACACATAATCCGTAGACACATGCATCAGCTTTGCGTCCACTTTTGCAGCCGCGATGCTCAAATTCCTTGCGCCAATCGCATTGATCCGATACGCAAGATCCCACTGGCTTTCACAGGCGTCCACATTCGTATGCGCCGCGCAGTTGATAATCACATCCGGCCTGTATGTCTCCACGCAGGAAATCACTGCCTCAACATCGGTAATGTCCAGCGAAACAATGCCCTCGCCCTCCGCAACATCCGTATTGATAAATTCCGCTTCGTCTTTTGCATACTCTGTTTTCAGCGCCCTTCCAAGCTGCCCGTTGCAGCCGGTAATTAAAATTTTCTTCATATCGTTTTCCTTTCCTATAACATGCGATTCAGTAAAAACAACCCTCTTACCACCCAATTGTCCAGAACGCTCTGTCGATACCAGCGCCGGTCAAAAAGGATCGTAACTCTTCCCGGAAATTTGTCCGCTTCCAGAATTGCATCGACCAGAGCGTCTTTTTCCGGCTCCGAATGGTAAAAACGCCGAAAGTCAGACAGCTGCTTTTTCAGATCTCCATGACGCTTTTTCAGATCTCTCGCCTTTGCCCGAATCATTGCAAGGGCAGAGCCGCTGGCGCCCACCTCGTTGCCGCTGTGCTGGCGGTAACAGATATAGGAATTCTCGTCGTAATACAGCTCGCCAAGATAACAGGCCGCCATATAGCACCACCAGTCGTGATGAATTACGTCTTCCGGCAGTCTTTCCTTTATGATGTCTGCAAGCGCACGGTTCATCAACAGGGTGCAGCCGGAACAGACGCTTTCAATGACGGCATTTCCAAACCCGGGATTTACATGGGGATTCTGCTGTTCTGAAAGACGTTCCAGATTTTCATCCACCAGCGTTTTCGCGCCGCAGTAAAGAGCGGGCGCGTCATAACGCTTCAGCTTTTCCACTGCCCGTTCAATCTTCTCCGGCAGCCAGTAGTCATCCTGATCACAGAACCCTATGTATGCAGCCCTCGCATCGCTCTTTCGAAGCAGTTCAAAAAAACTCCTGTTTACGCCGATATTTTCTCCCTGATACGCGCGAATATTTGGATGCATTTCTTCATATTCCTTTAATATGACGAACGTATCGTCGGTAGAGCCGTCGTCACGCACTAAAATATCCACATCCGGATAGCTTTGCTCCAGTACGGAATCCAGCTGCTCTCTGACATATTCCTCTCCATTATAGGTAGACATCAAAATCAGTACTTTTTTCGTATCGCCATTCGCGTCGCCGCATATCTCGCTATTCATCGTTTTCTTTTAAAGCTTCTCCTTTCTCTTTGCACACAGCGTCCTGCAACAGGGCCATTTCCTGCACCAGACGCTTGATGTGTTCCTCCTGCCTGGAAACTTTCACTGTCAGGATAAATAAAAGCAACAATGTAAAACAGAATCCAAAGAAAAACATCATATTGACCGGCAGCTCAATTCCAAGCAGACGCACCAGATTGTCCATAATGCCGGGAAATATATCCAGCACAAGCACGACGGCTCCCACCGTCAGCCAGGAAAGCGCAAACCGAATGTCGAGCGCTTCTTTCCGCACCATATTCACAATCCAAAGCAGCGCCGCCACAAGCATGACCGCCACAAAAACCTGAACTCTCAAATTCATACGCGCTCCCCCCGAACCGCGGCAATCAGGATTGCCAGAGAAACCTTTATCATATAATAAACCGACTTTCTGGGCGAAATGGATGAAATGCCCTCCGTCCTTGCATTCATCTGCACCGGGACTTCCCCCACCCGTTTTCCTTTTTTCAAAGCGACAGTTACGCTTTCCGGCTCCGGGTAATCCTTCGGGTAGTTTTTCGCATAAAGCGCAATGACGGACCTGCCCGCCATCCGCATACCGGAGGTTGGGTCTGTAATCCGCTTTCCTGTAACAAGCCGGATCAGACCGGAAAAATAACGGATGCCTGCGCGCCGCATGCCGGAAGACTGAAATCCTTCTTTTTTGATATAGCGCGACCCGATCACCATATCAAGCTTTTCTTTTGCCAGCCTGTCCGCCATCTCGTCCAGATATTTTGCATTGTGCTGCCCGTCGCCGTCGAACTGTACGGCCACGTCGTATCCGTTCGCATAAGCGTACAGATAGCCTGTCTGAACGCTTCCGCCAATTCCAAGATTGACCGGGAGATTGATGACATGAAATCCATTCTTCCTGCATACGGCAAGCGTATCGTCCGTCGAACAGTCGTTGATCACCACATAGTCAAAATCCGGCGCGTGCGCCTGTATATCCTGCACTGTCTTTTTGATTCCCCCCTGCTCATTGTACGCGGGGATAATAACTAATTTTCTCATAGTATCCTTTCCAGCGACAGCAATATGCTATAGATCGCGACGCATTGCAGACAAACGCCGGCAAACATAAACGTTCGTCCCATATCTTTTTTTATCGTCAGATTCGGGCTGTAGCAAAGGCGGACGCCAAGCGGCAGAAGCGGCAGAAAATATCTGCCCTGTATGCCAAAAATCTCCGTCGATTCCCTGGGCGTCCAGCTGATAAACATGCTCGCAAACACCACTCCCGCAGAAATCAGTATCACCGCCAGATACGCGGCCTTCTGCAAAGCCGTCACCTCAGGCCGGCTTCTGCGCCGTCCGTCTTCAATCTGTAAGATGGATAACAGAAGCAGCAGCAAAAATCCATAGACGGCAAAACGCGATACGTTAATATCCATCCATCCAAGCTGCATCCCGATCATATTTTCCAAAAGCGACGCGCCGGATAAAAACAGCGTGCGCACAGATAAAAAGACAAATTCCATCGGATTTGAAAGCAGGCCCGACAGCCCGTAATTTTCTCCTGCCAGATACGCATCCGCCGTCTGCTGCGCCGTAGGGCGCACCACAAATAAAACGTTGCTTAACGTGCCGGATAAAACGCCCACGATTCCAGCGGCGGCCATCCCGCCCAGAAACAGCTTCTTCTCCTGCGGCCTTTTAAAGCAATCCGCCGGAATGAACAGCAAAAGCAGACACAACGGCAGATACGTGCCGCCCTTGCTCATGGCAAGAAGGAGCGTAAGGGCCGCAAAGGCCGCCGCATAGCGCCTTGTCATCTTTCGCTTATCATACAGGAAGGAAAACAAAAGCGCAATATAGACAAATGCAAATTCGATTACGATCGAATCATACGAATAGGAGCAGCACTGCTGAATCGTCATCGGTAAAACAGCCATCAGAAACGCGGCCGCCTTCGCCGCCTTCATCAGGCGGATAAACAGGTACATGGTAATCAGATAGCACAGGATTGCACATATTCTGCCCAAATAGATGACGATTAATCCGTTCAGCCCCAACGCCCGTCCGATCACAATGCCAAGTATGCCCGGCACATACGTGACGGCCGGCGCGCGCGTATCAAAATGCGGCACCGTAACGCGCCCTTCTTCCCGGCCGCTTTTTAAAATGGCGTCCTTTAATCTGTCATATTCCGGCAGGGACGGCGTCGTCTCAAACATCTGCATGGCATGAAAATCTTCCGCGTCCATTACAAACGCGCCGTCTTCCGATCCGCCCTGTCCCATCACCCTGTTTGCATAATCATACGCCTGTTTGAAATGCACCTCTTCATCCGGAACGGCAAGCGGCGGCAGCAGCAGCAGATATACAAGCGCAAGCATGGCCCCGGTAAACAAAAAGACGTTTTCCGGCTTTCCCCGAAATACGACAAAGCCCAGATACGTTCCAAGCAAAAGCAGGTATATCAAAACCGCGCCAACCGCGCCCCAGCTCTTCCAGTAGAGAAACTGCCGGTCCGCCGTCTGTATGTTTAACGTGCGCGCATCTGACCTGCCATTGATCGAAAGCGCCGTATCTCCTACCGTGTCCCTTGTGCAGCCGATTTTCAGATCAAGCTCTTCGTGAATCGTCTCTGCATCCAGCGCAATTGTAAGAATCGCTCCCTCAAATCCGGTCTGCGCGCCCGGAAACGACGCTACCAGATTCTGATCGTCCGCAAGCACGGAAACGCGATAGTCCGCTTTCATCAGGCTTTGCCCGCCCTCATCCAGAATTTCAAGATGCAGCGAGCCAAGATCTCTTTTCTTATCTTCCTTGAGCAGCTTTTTCTGTACTTTTTCATTCAGGGAAATCCTTACGCCTGCGCTCAGCAGCTCATCCGACGGATAACGAAACGTCTGCTCCAGATGATCGCCATCCGCAAGCAGACACGCTTCTCCCTCCTCTGCCTCTACCAGCGTTTCGGTTCTTGGAAGAATCATGCGCGTCAAAATCGTCGTTTTATATACAAGAAACGCGGCTATCACAAAGATGACCGTCAACGCGCAGATTTCCACCCGGTTTTTCCTGCTTAACCTATGCATATTTTACGGAAATCCCCCTATTCGCCAAATCCCCCGTCAACCAGCTTCACCAGATGCGATAACGCGCGCTCCTCATCCTCTCCGTCACAGACCAGTTCGATTTCATCTCCCGACTTGATGCATGCCCCAAGAACGCTCAATACGCTTTTCGCATTCGCCGTATTTCCTCTGTACCGAAATGTAACCTGCGCCTGAAACTCCATTGCCTCTTTACAAAGTATCCCTGCCGGACGCAAATGCAGTCCGGTAGGGTTCTTAATCGTAACCTTCTGACTTACCATAGAAATCCTCCAGTAATTATAGCATGATATTCGTAATCAAATCCGCCAGCTCTCTTGCATCGTTCTCAATCGCATGCTGATCTTTTCCTTCTATCATAACTCTGACCATTGGCTCCGTGCCGGAAGGCCGGATCAACACCCTTCCCTCTCCGTGAAATTTCTCTTCCAGCGCCCGAACCGCTTCCGCAATCTCTGCATACTCCATGTAGTGTTCTTTTTTGTGATTCGGCACCTTTGCATTGACGAGCGCCTGCGGAAGAACCTCCATAATCTTAGAAAGCTCAGAGAGCTTTTGCCCGGTCTGCACCATCACTTCCAGCAAATGCAGCGCGCTCAAAAGCCCGTCTCCCGTCGTATTGTCATCCAGAAAAATGATGTGCCCGGACTGCTCTCCGCCAAGATTATAGCCATGCTCCAGCATATGCTCCAATACGTAGCGGTCTCCTACTTTCGTCTTCTCAATATGAAGCCCCTCGCGCTCTCCCATCAGAGAGAATCCCAGATTTGACATAACCGTGACCACGACGGTATTGTTTTTCAATGTGCCGTTTTGCTTCATATGATTGCCAATAATCGCCATCACCTGATCGCCGTCCGCCACATTTCCCAGTTCATCGACCGCCAGCATGCGATCCGCGTCTCCGTCAAACGCTATGCCAATGTCCGCTTTTTCATAAACCACGCGCGCACGAAGCTCTTCCATATGCGTAGAGCCGCAGTTGGCATTGATATTCGTCCCATCGGGACGCGTATGAATGGCCACCAGATTCGCGCCCAGATCCCGCAGCGTCTTCACAGACGTAGCATGCGACGCGCCTTCCGCGCAATCGACTACGATCTTAAGCCCGGAAAGGTCCAACGGCATTTTTTTCTTCATAAAAGAAATATACTCCTCTTTGATATCCAGGCGATATTCTACTTTTCCAACGGAAGATCCCGTCGCGATCGGCACGTCTTTCATATTGTTTTGAATCAAAGCTTCGATTTCGTCTTCCAGCTGGTCGGAAAGCTTATAGCCTTCCCCGTTAAAAAATTTGATGCCGTTAAATTCCATTGGATTATGCGACGCCGAAATCACAACCCCTGCGTCCACCTTATGCTTTCTCGTCAGATACGCAATCGCCGGCGTCGGCACAACTCCCGCATAAATCGCGTTTGCGCCCACGGAACAGATGCCCGCCATCAGCGCGTTCGCAAGCATTCCTCCCGAAATCCTCGTATCACATCCCACGATAATCGTAGGCTGATGCGCTTTTTCTTTCGTAAGCACATAGGCTCCCGCCTGGCCAAGCTGCATTGCAAGCAGCGTTGTAAGCTCCGTGCCCGCCACGCCGCGCACTCCGTCCGTCCCAAACATTCTGCTCATAATTTAATCCTCCAATTCTGTGGATGCATCCGGTTTTTTGTTCGTTTCCGGAGCATTTGCACTGTCGTCCGGCTTTTCCGAACTGCCTTCCTGCGTATCCTTCCGATTCGACTCGTTTCCTCCGGACGCGGTATTTGGCATACTGCCAGCCGACACGATATCCACTGTGACCGTCGCTTTCTTTACCAGCTTAAACTTGCTGTCAAGATTCAGCTCCAGATTCACCGTATGCTCTCCTTCCGTCATCCCGCTGACGTCAATACTGCCGGTCAGGGCCGAAGCGTCCAGCGCCTCCAATTCAGAAGCCAGCCCTTCCAGCTCCACTTCTACCGTGTCTGACAAAAATTTTACGCCGTATCTGCTTCCCAGATTGCCTACGGTAATATTTGCCGTAGGCATTTCAAACGTCTTCCGCTCATGCTTTTCGATTTTTACAAGAACGGCGATCTTTGCCTGTGCGTTATCCTTCAACGTCACGCCCTCAGGCAGATACGCGGAAATATCCACTTCTTTTTCGATATTGTCTGTTTCGTCGGTAAGGTCCAGCACTTCGGCCGGCACCGTAATGCTGTTTATGGTATTTAAAACAGCCGATTCCCCTTTCACAAATACCGTCTGCGGATGATACTCTGTTCCAACATATTCATATCCTTCCTGCAACGTTCCCATCGTCTGAAAATTCAGCGTCACTTCTTTTGTATCCAGAATCTGCATGGATACCATGACGTTTTGTATATTAAAGGAAAGGTCTTTCGTATCAACTTCTTTATCATTTTTATCGTACAGAATCGGAATAACGCTGTCGGTTACATCCTGAGACATTCCATCTACATTGACAGCCGCAACTACTTTGTCAATCCGGTCAATAACGGACGAAGGGCCGGAAATCCGCAGCAGCGTCGGAGATACGCTCGTATCTCCCAGCGCATGCCCCTGTGAAACTTCCCCTTCCGTATTGACGGCAATCATAAACGGCTTGGACTTCAGATCTTCCACAGCAATTTCCAGATACTGCATTTTGTTGACAATCGTCACGTATCCGCCATAACGCTGCACAGAAATTTCAATCGGAACCCGCTCCAGGTTCTCCGTCATTTTCAGATCGGCAACCGCCTTAAAATCCGTATTGCTCATGCGCTCCAGATAAGAGCGTTTGCCACTGGCCTTAAACGTAATCGTATTGCTGTTATTGACAATATCGTAATATTTTCCAATGTTCTTCATATAATCTTCATTTTCAATGGATACTGTCGTCGTAAACGTCCTCGTCGTATTCGGATCGTCAATATTGACGACTGCCAGCCATAAAACAGAAGAAAATATCAATGCAAGAACCTTCAGGCCGAAATTATTTGTGATCCACTTGCATATCTTTTTTAACATTTTTCAGCCTCCTTTTCAGTAAGCCCTTGCGCTTGTTTTCCGGCTCGTATTTTTGCAGGGCCTTCAACTGATTTCGCAAGCCTTCCTGATCCAGCCCGCGTCTGATCTTTCCGCCGACGGCGACGGAAACGCTTCCGGTCTCTTCCGATACGACAATCGTAAGCGAGTCGCTGACTTCACTGATTCCAACCGCAGCGCGATGCCTTGTGCCAAGCTCCTTGCTCAGCTCCATATTGTCGGAAAGCGGCAGATAGCAGGTTGCAGATATGATTCTGTCTCCACGTACAATAATCGCGCCGTCATGCAGCGGCGTGTTTTTCTCAAATATATTGATCAACAGCTGACAGGTTAAAAGCGCATCCAGCGCAATGCCCGTCCGTTCGTACTCGGAAAGCACGACCGTATCTTCCATCACGATCAATGCTCCCGTCTTCACCTTCCCCATTTCAAAACAGGCGCGGACCAGCTCATTGATTGTCTTTTCGGAAATCTTCTCTTCCTGATCCTTTCCAAAATCAATGGAAGCGACGCCTTTTAAAAAGCTTTTTCTGCCAAGCTGCTCCAGCGCGCGCCGCAGCTCCGGCTGAAAAATAATCACCAGCGCAATCACGCCTACATTGAGCGTCTTTTCCGCCAGCCAGAGTATGGTCGTCATCTGAAATACGACTGCAACCAGAACGAATACCAGAATAACCATCAGGCCTTTGAACAGCATCCATGCCCGCGTGCTTTTAATCCAGACGAGAATCGTATAGAACAGGAACGCTATAATAATGATTTCAACAATGTCAATTGTCTTCACTAACGGCAAATCCATCCATGTCAGATACTTTTCTTTGAATATGCTGAATGTTGACATCATCTGTTCCATGCATCCCACTTCCTCTCTGCATTTTCGCTTCTATCATTCCCGCAGATCCACACGCCCCTGCATCTGCTTTCTCGTCGTCTTTTTCGCATTCCCTGCATTGAACCGCTTAATCTGCTTTTCCTGCTTTGCCACATACATTTTGGGAACAGCCTTAACATAATAATAATATTCGTCATCTTCAAACTGTACGCGTTCCGTCCGGGAATAATCCAGATTAAACAGGAAAAACTCCAGAATCAGCGCCACCGCCAGAGACAGAAGCGATCCAATCACAAGTCCTGTGATTTTACCGGATATTCCCAAAAATAAATATCCGGAAAACAAAATGATAAAATTTACAAGCGCGCCGATCAGAATGGCGGCCGTCCATGCATAATCAATCGAAAGCCTCCGAACCAGCAGCACGACAGCCGTCACAAGCGTAAACGTCAGGATTACAAGATACATCTCCTTATTTCCGATCAGCTGGTTTAAAACAGCCGTAAATTTCGACGTCAGCGTCACATCCTCTCCGCTGCTCCCCAGCGCCGCGGCATTTTGTTTTACGCCGTCCAGAAAGAACCAGATCAGCGTCCCGCTTATGACAGACAGTATCGAATAGGCCTTTCCCAAAAGCCCCGTCGCCACAGGCATCACCGCGCCAAGATTAAAGTGCAGAAAAATCGGCGTAAGCAGCGCATACACCCCATCCTTAGGCGCAAACCGAAAATACATCAGGCCAATCAAAAGAAACAACAGCAGCGCCACGACGGCCACTTCTAAAGACAATGCGTATAAATGCAGCAAAATCACTGCGCATGCGGCCAGTATCGTTGCATTGAGCGGCAGGATCGCACAGGCCAGAGCCAGAGCCAGAACCGCCGGCAGCGACTGAATTTTCTCCATATAACCAATATTTCCATTTATAATAGAAAACACACACAATGCCACTGCAAATTTAAACAACGGATTGATATACAAATCAAACCTGGCATACAGATTCTTCAGTTTCTCTCTCATTTCCAGTAAACCCGTCAACGTTCTTCCCTCCTGTCATCCGGATGCAGCCATCCTACATCTGTTCTTCCTCCTGATAAATCCGGTTAACCTTTTTCAGATGCATATAATATTTCTTTACTTTATGCCGCCCTCTCGTATAGCGAATGTGATATACAAGATACGTAATAAAAAAATACACGCCCATATATGCCGCATAACAAATTGCAAGCCGCATTGCCGTCTGCCTTAAATCCGTCACATTCAACTGTTCCATAATGTCTTCGATCCAGTACAGCCCGATCATTCCGGCAAGCAGACCAAACGAAGCCGTGCCTGTAAGAAAGCTTTTTATCATTTCTTTTGCTATATAATCTTTACGGAAATACTGAATCACCGGCCTGCATACCCTGCCCTCTTTCTGATCGAATATGGCAAGCCTTGTCATTTCCCGCACGCGTTCCTGATTTAACATAGATTCCCCCATGTGCATCTATTTTATGTTCCGCAAAAACCTCGATAAATGATTATATCACACAACACATTATTTGCAAAGTTTTTCATGGAAAAAGACGGCTGCATACCGTCTCTTGTTTTATCTGCCATGCATACGCAAAAACGCCCGGCGGACGTTTTCTGGCATTTCCTGTCATGATTTGTCGAGGAACCGCATCCGGTCCTTATCCTTGCCTTTCGTATCCGGTTTTTTCACTGCCGCAGGCATCGCATACATCTGTTTTAAGTTAGTTGCCATATTATTTTTGCATTTATCGCAAAAACGTCCCGTCCGAATCATCTTCCCACATTCCTCGCATTCTATTCCAACCGGAGATTTGGAAGAAAACGTCAGCCTCTCTTCCCGCACCCACTGCTTGATCTGCTTGACCGTAACGTCGTTTTCATCTGCGATCTGCTGCATGGTGGCCGTATCGTTCATGCGAATATAGTCCCTTACCTTTGTGAATTTCTCTTCCAGCTTCTGTTTGCATGCCGCGCAAATCGGCTGCCCCTGCATATAATTAAACAATCTCCCACAATTTTTACAACTTCTTACATCCATTCCAGACCCTCCTAATCCTCACTGCCAATGCCAACGCAACAGGCATATACTTCTTTTGCTCCCGCTTCCAGCAGGGCTTCCGCCACCGCATGCAGCGTGCTTCCTGTCGTATAGATGTCATCCACTGCCAGAATATATTTCAATTGTACAATATTTTCCGTCGTTTTAAAAGCTTTTTTCAGATTATTTTTTCGCTCCCTGTTATTTAATGTCTTCTGCGGATTTGTATCCCGCACCCGCTCCAGCAGACCGGCGCGCACCGGCAGATTTAAAATCTCCCCCAGCTCCTTTGCCAGAACCTCCGCCTGATTGTAGCCTCTCTGCTTCCTCCTGTTTTTATGCAGCGGAACCGGAACAATCGCCTGTATCTTTTTGCTTCTGATCCATCCCCCATATCGTTTTGCCATTTCCGCCGCGTACGTTTTTCCATATTCCCGTTTATTCTGATACTTAAAGCGGTAAATGGATGTTTTCACTTCCTCTTTGTAGATCCACAACGCTTTTCCCTGCGCAAAGCTTCGGCTTTGCTTTACACAGTCCGCACAGTATTCTTTTCTCTGATCCGAAAGCGGCTTGCCGCATTTCATGCAAACCGGCTCTTTTACCGGACGCAGCTTTTTTCTGCATGTCGGACAGACGCCCTCTTCCGGCAAAACAACCCGATCGCAAAACGGACACCGCGGCGGAAACAAAAAATCCAGAACCGCCCCATCGAGGCGGCGGATAATGCGCCGCAGCTTTTCTGTTCTTCTTTTCTCATACGTCATCTATGCTCTTTTTTATCTCCTCTGAAAGTCCCGTATATCGTTTTTGCTGATCCGCATTTTTTATCATGGACTGAAACGTCGCGTCATCCCCGACCAGCGTCACGCATTTTCTCGCCCGCGTCACCGCAGTATAAAGCAGATTGCGGTTCATAAGCATTCTTGGCCCGCTCAAAAGCGGAAGCACGACCGCCGGATATTCCGACCCCTGCGATTTATGAATCGTGATCGCATAGGCAAGCTCCAGCTCATCCAGATTTTTAAAGGAATACTCCACCATGCGCGCCTCTTCAAACTCCACGGTCATCGTCTCTGCAAACGCATTGATTTCCCGGATAATGCCCATATCGCCATTGAAAACGCCAAGTCCGTGTTCCACGGCGAATCCATACCTGCTGCGGATTTCCCATTCCAGCTGATAATTGTTTTTCGTCTGCATAACTTTATCGCCTTCCCGAAAGACATGGCCCCCATGCTCTTTTTCTCTTTTTTCCGCAGACGCAGGATTTAGATACTGCTGCAAAATTCCATTGAAGCGCTCTACGCCAAGCAGCCCCTTTTTCATCGGCGTCAGTACCTGAATCTCATAGGGAGAGGCGTCCACATAGCGGGGAAGCTTCTGCGCGATCAGCTGAATGACGACCTGCGCAATAACATCCGCGTCATATCGCCGGAGAAAGAAAAAGTCCCTGCTTTTATTATCCGGCTCCACCCGTTCTCCGGCATTAATTTTGTGCGCATTTAAAATAATGTCGCTTTGCGCCGCCTGACGAAAGATCTTTTCCAGACGCACAACGGGAAACGCTCCGGAATCGATCATGTCTCTTAACACGCTGCCCGGCCCTACGCTTGGAAGCTGATTGACGTCTCCCGTTAAAATCAGCCTTGTCCCCGGCGCCACCGCTTTCAGCAGCGCATGCATCAGACTAATGTCCACCATAGACATTTCATCAATAATCACGGCATCCGCCTCCAGCGGATATCCCTCATTTCTGGCAAACCCGGCGTTCCCTTCGATGCCTCCGTTCAATTCCAGCATGCGATGGATCGTCCTGGCCTCCCGTCCTGTCGTCTCGCTCATCCGTTTTGCCGCACGTCCGGTCGGAGCGGCCAGAAAAATTTCAAGCCCCTCCTCCTCCAGGCAGCGAATCATCATATTGATCGTCGTCGTCTTGCCCGTGCCCGGCCCTCCGGTTATCACCAGAAGCCCCCTGCCCAGCGCCTCTTCCACCGCAAGCATCTGCATGGCGTCCGGTTCCAGACCGCTTTGCTGCGCAACCTGCTGCACGCGCTGCTTCACAAGCTCCGGCGGCAGCTCGTATTTCAGATTCAGCCTTCGCAGCCGTTCGGCAACGGAAGCTTCCATATAATAATAGGACGCCTCATAAATACCGTCTCCCCGGATCATAATTTTTTTATCAATCGCCAGATCCATGTAATGCTTTTCGATCAGACAGGCATCCACGCCCAGAATTTCAGCCGTCCGTTCTGTCAGCGCGTCTTTTGGAAGATACGTATGCCCTTCCGCAGCCCCCTGCAGCAGACAATAGACGATCCCGCTTTTGATTCGAAAATCCGAATCTGCGCGAATGCCGACTTTCGCCGCAATCTCATCCGCTGTCTGAAAGCCCACGCCCTGAATATCATCCGCAAGCCGATAGGGATTTTGCCGAATGATACGATAGACATTTTCCCGGTACGCCTTCCATATTTTGATCGCAAGATTCAAAGAAATTCCATATTGCTGCAAAAAAAGCGTCGCCTGACGCAGCTCCTTTTTTTCCGCCACCTGCGCGGAAATTTCCATGGCTTTGCGCTCGCTGATTCCTTTGATCTCCGCAAGACGCTCCGGCTCTTCTTCCATGACCCGAAACGTATCCTTTTTAAAATGCCGCACGATTTTTGCCGCCAGAGCCGGCCCAATGCCCTTTATGGCTCCCGACCCCAGATACCGTTCCACAGACGCCTCATCCTCCGGTTCGCATGTTTCCAGACTGCTGATTGCAAACTGCTTGCCATACACCGGATGCTCCGTATATCTGCCGGCCGCTTTCACGGTCTCTCCCTCATTCAGAACAGAAAACGTTCCTACGCAGGTGATCCTCTCTTCTCCACAGACCAGTTCAAATACCGTATATCCATTGTCTTCATTTCGGAATATCGTATGCTCTACGTAGCCGCTGATCGTTTCCAATTCGCGCTCTCCTCTCCTGTAAAATCAGCTCCCGCACTCGTTTGACCTGCATCAGAACGCCGCTTCAAAGGCGTACAAAATGCCGTCTGAAAAAATCCGCCCCACGGACGAACAGGCACGCTTTCTTTATAAGATATAAAAATATTGGATGCAGGCTGATGCACACATCCAATATTTTATCTTTTTGCCAGCCGCATGCGGCAACTATATGCTGTAATTACGCTTCATCTGCTCATACATCTGCTGCGCCAGTCCCAGATTCTGCTGTTCGCAGATGTCGCCGGCCAGTGTCTGAATCATTTCTTCTTTAAAATAATCCGTCAGCTGTGACATCGAAGCATCTTCCTCTTCGCTCTTTGGAATCGTCTTCTCGACTTCCTTCATAACCTGCTCTACAAAATATGCTTCAAATTCTTTGCATACTTCCATCAATTCCGCATCGGACGCCTTGGACAAATCGCTGCCCGCCTTATTCTGCAAAGCATCCGCCCTGCCGTTTGCAGACGAACGCCCCGTCTGATCCATCATTGCTGAAATGCCGTTTATTCCAAAATCCATCTAAGCGCCTCCTCTTTCCAAACTGTTATCTTCTCAGATTATTTGCCTGCTGAAGCATGTCATCCGACGCCTGAATCGCTTTGGAATTCAGCTCATACGCTCTCTGTGCAATAATCAGGTTTACCATTTCATCCGCAACCTGCACATTGGAGCCTTCCAGATAATACTGACGTATGCTGCTCCGCTTCAGTCCAGCCGCCGTCGCCTCGTTCATCGGCGCGCCCGACGCATCCGTCTCGGCCAGAAGGCTTCTCGAAAGCTTCTGCAATCCCGTTGGATTCGTAAACTGATGCAAACCGATCGTCTGATTCATCGGCACATACGCGCCCTGCGCCGTCACATAGCCGATGTCCCCTTCGCTTGTAATGCGCATGCTGCCGCTCGTTACGCCATTCGGCACTACGATAACGTTATTGTTGGAATCCAGCACCGGATAGCCGTCGGAATTGCAAAGCGTCGTCCCGGTCGGGCCAACCGCCCAGAAAAAGCTTCCGTTCCGTGTATAATACGTATTGCCGTCGTCTCCGCGAACTGCAAAAAAACCGTCGCCGTCAATTGCAAAATCCGTCTCGTTCTCCGTAGACTGAAGATTGCCCTGCGTATAAAACGAATTGATGGCCGCCACTCTCGTTCCAAGCCCCACCTGCGCCGGAACCGGCTTGTTTTCTCCATTTGCCGTCGTAGTCCTCGTCTGCATATTCTGATACAGCAGCGATTTGAATTCCGCCCGCTCTGTTTTATATCCGGTTGTATTGACATTTGCAAGATTATTGGAAATCGAATCCACATTTGTCTGCTGCGCGATCATTCCCGATGCCGCCGTCCAAAGTGATCTCATCATAATGGCTTATCCTCCTATACCTGTCCTACCGTATTCACGGATTTGTCCAGCGTCTCATCAATTGCCGTCACAATCTTCTGATTCGCTTCATATGCCCGCGTAATCGTTATCATATCCACCATCTCTGAGACGATGTTGACATTTGACATTTCAAGGCATCCCTGTTCTATTTTTGCATTGGAAGCGGCCAGCTGCGCGCCGGGCACAACATCATACAGATTCTCGCCGTATTTTTCCAGATAATTGTAATCCGCAAAATCAACAAGCCCAATCTGTCCCACCGGCTGATTGTTCTGATAAATCGTCCCATCCGTTTCGATTCTGGCTTCCTGATTCGGGTCAATGCGAATATAGTTCGCCGCTCCTCCGGTCGTAGTCCGCGCCCCATTGGCATTTAAAACGTAATCGCCGTCTTTTGTCATCAGATAGCCATTCCTGTCTACCGTAAAAGAGCCATCTCTTGTATATTTAATCGAAGTCTGTCCGTTCTTGCTGCGAAACTCAATTGCAAAAAAGCCTTCTCCGTCCAGCGCCACGTCATATGGATTATCCGTCACGGAAAAGGACCCCTGTCCGTAATCGCGGTATGTCTCGCCGACTTTCACACCCAGGCTGACGTCTCCAAGCCTTCTGGCAGCCATGATCTCCGACGTATCTTTAATCTTAAGCGCAAGCTGAGCGTCAAATGACTGATTCACTGTCCCTTCTTTCTTATATCCGGTCGTATCCGCATTGGCCAGATTGTTCGTCATAACATCCATCCGCCGCATCTCTTCCATCATCCCGGTATAAGCGGTATATAACCCTTTAACCATCTACAGTTCTCCTTTCCTGCCCTACCTTTTGCTCATCCGTGAACTGCCTGACATCCCTGTAAACATTTTATATTATTATATCGGCCAAATTGCGCGCAACCTTTAGAGCGCGCCTGAAAATTCCTTTCGGTCAGACGCGCGCACTTTAATCCTCATCTCGTTTTCCAGATAAAAACTCCACAAACTTGCCTGTTCCGATCGCCACGCAGGTCATCGGCTGTTCCGCCGTCATCGTATTGATTCCCGTCCGATCTTCCAGCAATTCTTCCAGGCCGCGCAGCAGGGCGCCGCCTCCGGTAAGTACAATCCCCCGATCCGCAACGTCTGCCGCAAGCTCCGGCGGCGTCTTCTCCAGAACGCTGTGCACCGCTTCCACAATTTGCAGCGTCGGCTCGCGCAGCGCGTCCTCCGTCTCCTGAGACGATACGGTTACGGTCTTTGGAAGCCCCGTCACAAGATTGCGCCCGCGCACGTCCATCGTTTCATTGTGTCCGTTCGGAAAGCAGGAGCCAATCTTGATCTTAATGTCTTCCGCCGTCCGTTCTCCGATCAGAAGATTATGTTTTTTACGCATATAGCGTACGATCGCTTCATCAAAATCGTCGCCGGCAATCTTAATGGATGTGCTGACTACGGAGCCGCCAAGCGAAATCACGGCAATGTCAGCCGTGCCGCCGCCAATATCCACAATCATATTGCCGCACGGCCTTGCAATGTCAATGCCGGCTCCAATCGCAGCGGCAATCGGCTCCTCGATAATCTTTACTTCTCTCGCCCCTGCATTGTACGTCGCATCCTCTACGGCTTTCATCTCCACTTCCGTTACGCCGCTTGGCACGCAGACGCTGATTCTTGGCTTGCGGAAATTCTTCTTGCCGATCGCCTTTTGAATAAAATATTTGATCATTTTCTCCGTAACGGTATAATCGGAAATAACGCCCTGCCGAAGCGGTCGGACCGCCACGATATTGCCCGGCGTCCGGCCAAGCATCAGCCGCGCTTCCTCTCCGATTGCTTTGATTTTATTTGTATCTCTGTCAAATGCAACGACAGACGGTTCTTTTAATACAACGCCCTTGCCCTTGATATATACCAGTATGCTGGCCGTCCCCAAATCAATCCCAATATCCGTTGAAACCATTCCGTGTTCCCCTTTCATCTTTCTGCAATTTATTTTGAGCACAAACTGTGAATTTAATCATATTTTTGCATATACATCCTTATTATATACAAATGCTTCCAATTTTCAAATCATTTTTTTCTAAATTGCCAAAATTTTACAGAAATTAAGAAAATCTAAAGAGTTCGGGACCTCAGAACGTCTGTCAGGCGGAATATACCGCTTTTTTTCGTTACGCCAGATATTTTTTTATATACTGCCCGGTATAGGACGCCTTTACCTCTGCAATTTCTTCCGGCGTGCCGCATGCCACTACCGTGCCGCCGCCTTCTCCCCCTTCCGGCCCCATATCTATGATGTAATCCGCTGTTTTGATGACATCCAGATTATGTTCAATCACAACCACCGTATTGCCGCCCTCGGACAGCTTATGGAGAATTTCAATCAGCTTATGCACATCTGCAAAATGCAGCCCCGTCGTAGGCTCATCCAGAATATATATCGTCTTTCCGGTGCTTCTTCTGCTCAGCTCCGTCGCAAGCTTAATCCGCTGCGCCTCGCCGCCGGAAAGCTCCGTCGACGGCTGTCCCAGCCGGATATACGACAGGCCCACGTCGTAAAGCGTCTGTATCTTTCGATGCACGGAAGGAACGTTCTGAAAAAAGTCCAGCGCCTCTTCCACCGTCATGTTCAGCACGTCATAAATGCTTTTGCCTTTATATTTTACTTCCAGCGTCTCTCTGTTATAGCGTTTCCCCTGACAGACTTCACAGGGCACGTAAACGTCGGGCAGAAAATGCATTTCAATCTTGATAATGCCGTCGCCGGAGCAGGCTTCGCAGCGTCCGCCTTTTACATTGAAGCTGAACCGTCCTTTTTTGTAGCCTTTGGCCTTGGCGTCGGTTGTCGCCGCGAACAGATCCCGAATAACGTCAAATACGCCCGTATAGGTTGCCGGATTGGAGCGCGGCGTTCTTCCGATCGGCGACTGGTCAATGTCAATTACTTTATCCAGCTGCTCCATCCCCCGGATTTCCCTGTGCTTTCCGGGAATCGTCCGGGCATGGTTTAAATTTTTCTGCAATGTTTTATAGAGCACTTCGTTTGTCAGAGAGCTTTTTCCCGATCCGGAAACGCCCGTTACGCATGTCATAATGCCAAGCGGAATGTCAACATTGACATTTTTCAGATTGTTTTCCGCGGCTCCGGTTACATGTAAAAATCCGGTCGGCTTTCTGCGCTCCGGCGGTATGGGAATTTGCACGCGTCCGCTTAAATACGCCCCCGTCATGGAATCGGGATTCTGCATGATTTCTTCCGCCGTGCCCGCTGCAACGACCTGCCCTCCATGCTCGCCGGCCTTTGGCCCGATATCCACAATGTAATCCGCTTCCCGCATCGTATCCTCGTCATGCTCCACGACGATCAGCGTATTGCCCAGATCCCGCAGATTCTTGAGCGTCGCCAGCAATTTTCCATTGTCCCTCTGGTGCAGCCCAATGCTCGGCTCATCCAGAATATACGCGACGCCAACCAGTCCGGAGCCGATCTGCGTCGCCAGACGAATGCGCTGCGCCTCGCCGCCGGAAAGCGTGCCCGTCGCTCTGGACAGGCTCAGGTAATCCAGTCCCACATCCACCAGAAATCCGACCCTTGCCGAAATCTCTTTTAAAATCTGCTTTCCAATCAGCCTCTGCTGTTCGCTCAGTTCCATTTCCATCAGAAATTTCTGCAAATTCCGAATGGAGTCGTTTGTAATTTCGTATATGTTTTTTTCACAGACCGTAACGGCGAGCGACGTCTTTTTCAAACGCTGGCCTTTGCACTCCCCGCAGGGCGTGATCCGCATAAACTGCTCGTATTCCTGCTTCATCGTATCCGAACCCGTTTCCCGGTAGCGCCTCTGCATATTGCGTATCAGACCTTCGAAGGACACGTCATACACGCCTTCTCCCCTCTGCCCTTTATAATGCACTTTTATCTGCTTTCCATCGGTCCCATGGATCAGTATGCGCCGGACGTCTTCGCTCAGCTCCTGATACGGCGTCTTTAAATCAAATCCATACTCTTTGGCCAGCGCATGCAGCGTCGCATACGTATAGCTGGACGGGTCCGTACAGGACTGCCAGCCCATGACTTGAATGGCGCCGTCCGCAATGCTTAAACTGCGGTCCGGTATCATCAGATCTTCGTCAAATTCCATTTTATATCCAAGCCCATAGCATACGGGACAGGCGCCAAACGGATTATTGAAGGAAAAGCTCCTCGGTTCAATTTCATCTACACTGATTTCACAGTCCGGACAGGCAAAGCTCTGCGAAAAATTCAGAATTTCGCCGTCCTGCGTTTCCACCATCAGCAGGCCTTCCGCAAGCTCCAGAACTGTTTCAATGGAGTCGGTCAGCCGCTTTTCGATGCCTTCTTTAACCGCAAGGCGATCTACAACGATTTCAATGTTGTGCTTTTTATTTTTTTCCAGTTCAATTTCTTCGGTCAGCTCGTATATGCTGCCATCGACGCGCACGCGCACATAACCGCTTTTTCTGGCTTTTTCAAACAGCTTCTGATGCTCGCCCTTTCTCCCGCGGACAACGGGAGCCAGAAGCTGGATTTTTGTCTTCTCCGGCAGGCTTAAAATCTGATCCGTCATCTGGTCTACCGTCTGTCTTTTGATCTCTCTGCCGCATTTCGGACAATGCGGAATGCCAATCCGCGCATACAGCAGACGAAAGTAATCATAAATTTCCGTTACCGTCCCTACGGTGGATCTTGGATTCCGATTTGTGGATTTCTGATCAATGGAAATCGCCGGAGGAAGCCCTTCAATCTTCTCCACGTCCGGCTTTTCCATCTGTCCCAGAAACTGTCTGGCGTAAGAAGACAGCGATTCCATATACCGTCTCTGCCCCTCCGCATAAATTGTGTCAAACGCCAGAGAGGATTTACCGGAACCGCTTAACCCGGTCAGCACGATCAGCTCATTTCTTGGAATGTCCAGATCGACGTTTTTTAGATTGTGTTCTCTGGCGCCTCTTATTTTGATATACTTTCTTTCTTTCATTCGTCCGCTCCCATTCTTTCGTCAGTCTTTTTCCTGTCGAAACTTTTTCAGTTCCCTCATCTTATCGCGCAGCTCGGCCGCCGCCTCAAAGTTCAGCTCTGCCGCCGCACGCTCCATTTTCTTCCGGACTTCGGCAATCAGCTTATCCAGCTCTTTGTTGCTCATGGATTCCGGGTCTTTTGCAAACTGCTGCTCTTCTCTGGCCACTTTTTTGGAAATGCTGATCAGCTCCCGCACGGATTTCTGTATCGTCTGCGGCGTAATGCCATGTTCCTCGTTGTATTTCTGCTGAATGCCGCGCCTGCGCTTTGTCTCGGCAATCGCCGACTGCATGGATTCCGTTATCACGTCCGCATACATAATGACATGCCCCTGCGCATTTCGCGCGGCGCGTCCAATCGTCTGAATCAGAGACGTTTCGGAACGCAAAAATCCCTCTTTATCCGCGTCCAGAATTGCAACAAGCGTAATTTCCGGAATATCCAGCCCTTCCCGCAACAGATTGATTCCAACCAGCACGTCGAATACGTCCAGACGTAAATCACGGATGATTTCGGAGCGTTCCAGCGTATCAATGTCGGAATGCAGATATTTGACGCGAATGCCAACTTCGTTCATATAATCGGTCAAATCCTCCGCCATTCGCTTTGTCAGCGTGGTGATTAATATTTTATGATGGTCTGCCGTCTCTTTTTTCACTTCCGCAATCAGATCGTCGATCTGTCCTTCCACCGGTCGGACTTCGATCTTCGGATCGAGCAGCCCGGTCGGACGTATCACCTGTTCGACGCGCAGCAGTTCATGCTCTGTTTCATAGACGTTTGGCGTAGCGGAAACAAACAGCATCTGATCGATCTTGCTTTCAAATTCTTCAAAATTCAACGGACGGTTATCTTTGGCGGACGGGAGACGAAAGCCATAATCGACGAGCGTTGACTTTCTGGACTGATCGCCCGCATACATGCCGCGCACCTGCGGCACGGTAATATGGGACTCATCCACAATAATCAGATAATCCTCCGGAAAATAATCCATCAGCGTATGTGGCGTCGCTCCCGCAGGCATCCCCGCCAGATGTCTGGAATAATTCTCAATGCCGCTGCAAAATCCTGTCTCCCGCATCATCTCAATATCAAAATTCGTGCGCTCCGCGATCCGCTGCGCCTCTAACAGCTTGTCCCGGCTTTTGAACCATTTCACGCGCTCCTCCATCTCCTGTTCAATGGCCGTGCACGCTTCGTTGATTTTCTCCTGCGGCACGACGTAATGGGACGCCGGAAAGACCGCAACATGCTCCAGACGGCTTTTGATCTCCCCGGTCAGCACGTCGATTTCCGTAATGCGATCGATTTCATCTCCGAAAAATTCCACGCGGTACGCCGTTTCACTGAAATTCGCCGGAAATATTTCCAGAACGTCTCCGCGCACGCGAAAGGTTCCACGATGGAAGTCCATGTCATTTCTCGCGTATTGAATGCTGATCAGCTTTCGAATGACTTCGTCCCTGTCCTTTTCCTGTCCGGGGCGTAAGGATACCATCATGTTCTGGTAATCCGCGGGACTTCCCAGACCATAAATGCAGGAAACGCTGGCGATGATCACAACGTCTCTGCGCTCTACAAGAGCTGCGGTGGCGGACAGTCGAAGCTTGTCGATTTCTTCGTTGATGGCGGAGTCTTTGGCAATGTAGGTGTCGGTGGAGGGGACGTAGGCTTCGGGCTGGTAGTAGTCGTAGTAGGACACAAAGTATTCCACTGCGTTCTCAGGGAACATCTCTTTGAATTCTCCGTACAACTGGGCAGCAAGCGTTTTATTATGTGCTATAACGAGAGTGGGTTTCTGCAATTCCTGAATGACATTCGCCATCGTAAATGTCTTGCCGGAACCTGTAACCCCCAGTAAAGTCTGGAATTGATTGCCCTCCTTGAAGCCTTTGACCAGCTCGGCGATGGCCTGGGGCTGGTCGCCTGTGGGCTTGTAGGGAGCCTTTAAAACAAATTTATTCATAGCAATACCTCCATTTTGTGACTTTTGATACGATTACTGTCAGCCAACAGCCCACTTTGTAATTCGTAATGAAATCCTCAAATCTGTTACCTAATATTGTTACATTACAAGCTTTCTCCACCAAAAATCATAAATTTTACAACATAATCGTATGCAAAATAATTCATTAAATAGTCCACAGTAAAAGCGCTACCAATCCATCTCCTTAGCAATTCTTGTCCTCTCGTCCTCAACAAGTGGCGCCAATACCTCTAAAGCATCATGCAACTCTTGATGGTTGTTTTTAGAATCATATGTAATTACTTCCAGATTTCTATTCTCTTTGATAATTCGTTTATATTCATCATTTATACCATCTTCCGGTGTAATAAAATAATGACTTGGACTTCCCGGAAAAACAAATGAGTAATTTTCCAGAACTAATTGTATATCTGGATCTGATAAACCACATCCTAAAAAAACAAAGGTATAATTCAATGAAAGCGCTTCTAACAATTTATAAAATGCCGCATTCTCATAACGAGCATTTGTATATTGACTACGCGTAAAAATCATTTTCGAACTTTCATCAAGAGTTCCATGAATCTTCAAAATAATTCTTTCCTCTGATTTTATTTTACTAACCAAATCTGAGTCATAATATTTTTTTACTAAAATAGTTCCTGCGGTTTCCGCTTGGGCATATACCTCATATATTTTATCAACATTGGGCGTTATTACAATTCTTGCATCTAACTTTAATATATTTTCATGTATTTTATGATTTTTATATTTTGGAGCTAAAAATTCTTCAATTGCAATTTTTTCAAATCTTATGTTGCCGATTCTGTTTACCAACACCTCACATGCAGTTAAATAATCCTTTTCTTTCAAAAGTGTATTTACATACCTTTTTATAGAATCATCAGCAATTTCCTTAAGAATTATCCGCATAAACTGTTCCCAAGTCGGAGGATGCTTTTTTCCATCTAAACTAACTGCATTCGCTTGATATTCCTGCTCCTAAAAATAGAATTGCTTTTCTCTTTGCTATCTTCTCAATAATATCCATTGACCAATTCATCGCATCTTCTCCATATTAATCTCAAACCGTTCTGCTATACCATTCATAACCTTTTTAAAATCTTTTACTTTTGCAAAATGTGCTCCTACAATGCCATCCACACTAGTTAATTCAAAGACTGGCTTATGAGCTGTCCGCGATAATGGAATAATACTATTAAAATTAGGAATGCTTCCTAACTCATAATCCATATTGTTACGCTGATTATTAACTATACTTATCAGCTCTCTTTCAATTGTTTCTGGTACATTTGACAATATCCTTTCAAATGCTTGAACCGGTCGCCTAATACCATCAATCGTTTTACTTGTATATTATTGTGTTACATACCCTAAAAACTCTATATACGGTATAGGCTGAAAACATTCTCTCAATTCTTTATCATTACATCTATTAAATCCTTCTTTAAAAGAATCTCTCCATCCCTTTATAGTTTTTCCTATATTTTCAATTGCTAATAACGAAAATATATCTGAAGACATAGGAGTGATAAAATAATCACAAGCCAACAAAACAACCCTATTAATAGCGCCTAATGAAGGACCCATATCAAAAATAACATAATCATATTCTTTAAAACGCCCGATCAAATCATTAAATGTTAAAGTCGTTCTTATTCCTCTTTCTCCACCTGACAAAGAATCTTTCCAATCAGAAGCCAGCGTATCCTCAAAAAGAGCAAGTTATGGATCCCCTGCTATAAAATCGAAACCAAAATCCTCTAAATAATATTTTTTCACTTCCTTAACATAACCAATCCCTTGATTTACTGGCTTTATCACATCATAAATAGTAAATCCCTTTTTTTATAATATATTTCTGTGAACAATTCATCTCTGAAACAATAAATTGTCGAATTACACTGCGGATCTGCATCGACTAATATAATTTTTTCCCTTGTTTTGCAAAAAAAGCTGCTAAATTACAAGTTAATGTAGTCTTTCCAATGCCGCCTTTATTATTAAACATAGCAATTGCTTTCATAAATAATTATCCTCTCTTAAATACTCTTTTATATCCTAAAATAACATTATTCTATTTCTGACACCTCTTCTATCCACTGCCGCAACTTATCTTGTAACAGCTTCTTATCTGGCAAATATAATTTATACTCAGATGCATATATATTAGCCTCAGGCGGCAAAGTCAATTTTACCATGGCTTCCTTGTTCTCTTTACACAGTAAAATACCAATTGTAGGATTTTCGAATTCTGTTTTTACTTCTCTATCGTAATAATTAACATACATTTGCATTTGACCTAAATCTTGATGCGAAAGCGTACCTACTTTTAAATCAATTAATACATAACATCGCAAAAGTCTGTTATATAATACTAGATCCACAAAATAGTTATCTTCATCAAATGTAAACCTCTTCTGACGTTTCTCAAACAGAAACCCTTTTCCCATCTCCATCAGAAACGCCTGTAATTTGTTAATAATTGCTGTTTCCAAATCACTTTCTACATATTCGGACTTTTCTTCCATACCCAAAAATTCAAGTACTGTTGGCTGTTTCAATAAATCTTCTGGTTTTTCTACTATATTCCCTTTCTTAGCTAACTGCAATACCGCTTCCTTATTACGGCTCAAAGCTAACCGCTCATATAAACTGGAGCCATATTGACGTTGTAATGTTCTACAATTCCAACCTTCGCTATATGCTTCTATCTCATAAAAATTTCTCTCATCTATATTGTCTATTCTCATTAAAATAAGATAATGAGTCCATGTTAATTTAAACGGTAATTCCTCTTTTCCTAAAATCCGAATCAATGATTCGGATTTTGAATTCTCCAACCTACTACAATGTATTTATGGTTAATGCCCCTTACAGCCAGTAAGGAATTATCCAT
>CANSKO010000014.1 GCA_947647505.1 uncultured Roseburia sp.
AATGTCTCGTTTTGGATCGTTCAAGGTTATTCCACTGTTCAGTTTTCATTGTTCAGGTGTACCGCCTGTCTTTCTTGCGGTCAGCTTAGATATAATATCATGCATTCCAATGTCTGTCAAGAACTTTTTTTACTTTTTTTGACATTTTATAATGGCGACATGAAACGCGATCTGATCTTACCTTCGCTGTAAGCGGAGAAGGAGGGATTTGAACCCTCGCGCCGCTATTCACGACCTGCACCCTTTCCAGGGGTGTCCCTTCGGCCAGCTTGGGTACTTCTCCGAATAAAACTTTCATTATGCAATTTATTGTGATAAAACGGAGAAGATGGGATTCGAACCCATGCGCCCTTGCGGACAAACGGTTTTCAAGACCGCCTCGTTATGACCACTTCGATACTTCTCCATGCTGTTCTGTTTTTCTTCACAAATCAGTGCGGATTTTATTCTAACATCACTGATACAGACTTGTCAATATTTTTTTATGATTTTTCTTACTTATTTTTCAGAAACGCTTCTGCAACCGCCATATCTTCCGGCGTGGTGAGCTTTATATTGTCATAACTGCCCATAATCAGCCTGACTTTTTGGTTCTGCGCATATTCCACCGCCATTGCGTCGTCCGTAATCTGCACCGCGCGCTCTGTCTGTATTTTACGATACGCTTCCAGAATCAGAGGATAAGAAAATGTCTGCGGCGTCTGTATCTGCCAGATGCGCTCTCTCGGCAGCGTCCGTTCCGCAAATCCTCTCCCGTCCTCCAGCTTTATCGTATCCTTTGCAGGCACGCCGACTGCGCACGCCGCATATTGCTCTGCCGCAGCAACGGACGTTTCAATTATATCCTGTGTCAGAAAAGGGCGCGCACCGTCGTGTATCAATACGTATGCGCATCCTTTGGCCGCCAGCAGACCGGCATAAACGGAGTCCTGACGCCTTTCGCCGCCGGCGACGAGCTTTGACACTTTATTCAACCCATATTTTTGCAGAATCGCCTCCCGGCAATAGTCTGGTTCATTTGTCACCAGAATGATTTCATCCACAAGGCTCTCCTGAAACGCCTGCAGGGCATAAAACAGAACGGGCCTGCCGTTTAACGACAGGTACTGCTTCTTGCACGCGCTTCCCATCCGCGTTCCGCTTCCTCCTGCAAGCACAATTGCCGCAATCTTTTGCTTTTGCATCATCGTTCTCCCAATTTTAAGCCCGGAACCGCGTTCAAATCAAGTCCCGAACGCACGCCGGCGCAATACTCATAATAGGCCGCCGCCCCAATCATCGCCGCATTGTCTGTGCATAAAATGGGAGACGGACAGTAAAACGCCGCGCCCTTTCTGCGGCACGCTTCCTCCATTGCACGTTTCAGCGCGCCGTTTGACGCCACGCCGCCGGCAAGCGCAAACGTACGAATGCCCGTTTCTTCCATCGCCCTTTCCGCATTTTTTGTCAGCACGTCGATGACCGCCCGCTGAAAGGACGCCGCAATATCTTCCTGTACAATTTCGATTCCTTTCATCTTACAGCCGTTCAGGTAATTTAACACGGCTGATTTCATACCGCTGAAGCTGAAATGATATGCGCTGCCGGAAACATGCGCTCTTGGAAATGCAATCGCCGTTTCATCGCCATTTTGGGCGGCTTTTTCAATTTCGGGTCCGCCGGGATAGCGCAGACCGATCGCGCGCGCCACTTTATCAAACGCTTCGCCCGCAGCATCGTCCATTGTTTTCCCCAGAATTTCATATTCGCCGTACGCGCGCACCACAACAAGATGCGTATGTCCGCCGGATACGATCAAACACAAAAACGGCGGTTCCAGCTCTTTATGCTCAATATAATTGGCGCTGATATGCCCTTCGATATGATGCACGCCGATCAGCGGAATCTTTCTGGCATAGCTGATGGCTTTCGCTTCCGATACGCCGACAAGAAGGGCCCCTACAAGGCCCGGGCCATACGTAACGCCAATCGCGTCAATCTCATCCAGCGTCATGTCCGCCTGCCGCAGCGCTTCTGCAATCACCTGATTGATCTTCTCCATATGCTTTCTGGAAGCGATTTCCGGCACGACGCCTCCATACAGCGTATGCAGCGCAATCTGGGAAGCGATCACATTGGAACGCACGTCCCGCCCGTTTACCACGACTGCGGCCGCAGTCTCGTCACAGGACGTCTCAATCGCCAGAATACGCGCCCTCTCCTGCTTAATCATCCTCTTCGATTTCTCCTTCTTCCAGTTCAAAGGCCAGAATCTTCCATTTTCCTTCCGCGTCTTTGCGCAGGATATAATTTTGTCTGCTCTTTGTAAATCCATCGTCGTCGCGCACAAAGTAAGACGCTTTCACGTAGGCGCACTCTGCGCCGTCCAGTTCCGCAAATTCCACCTCGTTGCTGTCGCATACGGAAGCATTATTGATGGTTCTTCCTTTTTCATGATAACTTTCCACTTCTGATTTTACGCGCAGATAATACTGTTCCGCCGGATTGTTGTCCACAAGCTCCTGATCCATCAGCGCAAGAGCCTGATCTGCAAGCTGTTCCATCTCTTCTTCCGAATACGTTTCGTTATAATAACAGGATAAAATGCGATTATAAAATTTAATGACTTCACGCGGCGTCGCCGGATATGATTTCCCGGAAAGATCTTTTAAGATCACTTTCTGCACTTCCGTCACTTCTGCCGCTTCTTCTGATTTCTGATGCAGCATATAATAGTAAGCTCCCACAACTGCACTGATGCAGATCACTCCAATGATTACAACGGTTATTCCTTTTTTCATCGGCTATTCCTCCTTAAAATCCAGCTCCGCCGTTCTTCCGTCATACCCAAGACTTGCCGCGGCAAAAATCGATCGAACGCGCGGCAGATAGGACTCAGCGCGCACAAGCGACGGACTGAAATGCGTCAGCCAAAGCTCCTGTACCGACGCTCTTCCGGCAATTTCCGCCGCTTCATAAAACGTCATGTGTTTATATTGTCTGGCTTTCGCAAGCTTTTCTTCTTCGGCGTACATGCCTTCACAGATCAGAAGATCTGATTTTTCCGCCGCACGCACGATCCCCTCCGTCGGCCTCGTATCCGTACAGTAAGTGACTTTGATTCCCTGTCGGGGCGGCCCAAGCACCATATCCGGCGTATAAAAAACGCCGTCTTCCCGAATCACCTGCCCATGCTGCAAACGGTTCCAGAAACGCTGCGGTATCCCATGCTTTTGGGCTTCTTCGACATGAAACTTTCCGATCCGCGGTATCTGTATGCTGTATCCATAACAGGGCACATTATGATTGACGCGAAATGCATGAATCTGATATCCGTTCTGATTTATTTCTTCCGTCGCCTCGTTCAGCTCTATATAACGGATTTCAAACGGAAGCTCCGGCGCAATCATGCGCAGCGCCCCCACAACCCGCTCCAGCCCTTTGGGACCGATCAGCGTCAGCGGCTCCGTACGCTCCGCATTGCCCATCGTAAGAAGCATCCCGGGCAGTCCACTGATATGATCCGCATGATAATGCGTAAAGCATATAACGTCAATCGGCTTAAAGCTCCAGCCTTTTTCCCGGACTGCAATCTGCGTTCCTTCTCCACAGTCAATCAACAGGCTGCTGCCGTTATACCGCG
This sequence comes from uncultured Roseburia sp., assembly GCA_947647505.1. Taxonomy (GTDB): domain Bacteria; phylum Bacillota; class Clostridia; order Lachnospirales; family Lachnospiraceae; genus Roseburia_B. Next base: position 3,623 of record CANSKO010000014.1, read on the forward strand.
CCATCAGCGCCGTCAGCCAGCGATGCGGCAGCGGCATCATTCCTCCGGTTCCAAGCAAACATATATCTAACATAATCTCTCCTGCATTATTCTGTCCCTGCGTCAATCCGATTCATCACATAGGCGTCTTCCTGACTTTCGGCGTAAAAATTTTTACGAATTCCCTGAATGGAAAAGCCATGCTTTTGATAGAGACGGATGGCGGCCACATTGGATACGCGCACTTCCAGAAAAAAACGATGCACGCCGCTTCTTTCCCCTTCCACAAGCAGGGCTGTGAGCATCCGATCTGCCACGCCCCTTCCCTGAAACGCCGGCGAAACGGCGACATTTAAAATTTCACCTTCATCCGCCGCCAGAAAAAGCCCGCAGTATCCAAGAATTTCTTCTCCTTCCTGCGCAACCAGAAAGCATGCGTTTTCCATTGGAAGCGCTTCCGCAAATCCCTGTTTACTCCAGGGAGCTGCAAATACGGCCGCTGCAATCGACGCAACGGATTCCAGATCGTCCGCTTTCATTTTTCTAATCTGCGGCATGTTCCCGCTCCATCCTCTCCCGCTCCGCCTGAGAAAGCCGTAAATATTCCGGCACATGCACGGCGGCATCGACCGCCTTTCCTTCTGCAAAATATTGCTCCGCCAGAGCCGCTACCGCCCCGGCTCTCTGCCGGTTCACATGCGGCGGCGCGAAGGTGCAGGGCACGCCGATCCTCTCTTTGATTGCTTCCTCAAATACAGGCACGCCATCTCCAAGAAATACGACGTCTTCTCCTATATTATTTATTTCGGCAATTATGACGCCAATATCAACCGCGCATTGTGCCTTTATCGTCTCCATCTGATTGCCGTGGAAACGATACAGCCCTGTGTACGCCTGATTCCGCCTCGCATCCATAAGCGGGCAGACAATGCTTCTGTGCCCGCACAGGTTATACGCCAGCGCGTCTACCGTAGGAATATGCAAAATTGGCGCATCCAGCGCAAGCCCAAGTCCTTTTGCCGTTGCGGACCCGATACGCAGGCCGGTAAAAGAGCCCGGCCCTCCGGCCACGGCGATCGCATCCAGCGTATGCAAATCCAGCTCCATCATCTCTGCAAGCGCATGCAGCATCGGAAGCAGCGTCTGGGAATGCGTCTTTTTGTAATTCATGGTAAATTCTCCGATCAGATCTCTGTCGCAGACGACGGCGACGCTTGCCACCAGACCGGAGCTGTCGATTGCCAGTATTTTCATGGTGATACCTCTGCTATTATAATTTTCCGGTACGCAACCCCCTGCCCGGGATCTTTTTCGATGGAAATCCGCCTGCATCCATCCGGAAGCAGCTCCGCAATCCGCTCGCCCCATTCCACCAGCGTCAGACCTTCGCCATAGAAACAGTCTTCGTAACCGATTTCTTCCATTTCTTCCGCTTCGGCAATCCGGTATACGTCAAAATGATACAGCGGAAGTCTGCCGCTTTCATATATCTGTAAAATCGTAAACGTGGGGCTGTTTACAATTTCTGTGATGCCAAGCCCCTCGGCGATTCCTTTTGTAAAAACGGTCTTTCCAACGCCAAGATCACCGGTAATCGCAAAAACGTCGCCCGGCTGCGCCGCTTCTCCAAACCGCCTGCCAAGCTCCGCCGTCTCTTCCGGCGAAAACGTCTCATATATCTTCTGCATGGCGCCTTCCTCCTATTTCATAGAAACTCTGTATTTCGGAAGATGATCCGACGCAAGCTGCCGCATGCAGTCGTAATCCTCACCTGTCAGCTGCCGTCTGGGAATAATATAAGCATTTACCCGGCTGCTGTATATCAGAACATGCTTTGACGCAGACCGGATTTTATATACCATTTCCCACGGCAAATCTGCCGTTTCTTCCTTCTGGGAAGCATGAATGCCCTCCGCATCAATGACATAGTGCAGCGTATTTCGCAAAGCTTCTGACGAAAGCATCTGCTTTTTGGCGCGCAGATATAAATGAACCGGCAGATAAAACAGAAACAAAATCCCGAATGCGGCATAAAGAAGCGTATCTGTAATTTCTGCGGAGCCAGATGTTTTCACCGCCACAAACAGGCAGACGGCTGCAAGCATCAGAGAAATGATGCCCTGACTGCCTCTGTATGCGTGCTGCATGCTGAAACGATACAGGTCTTTTTGCTGTAACGTGATATCAAATTCCGTTTTCATGATAGTCCCCCATCCCGTCTGATTTGAAAAGTATACCATTATTCCAATCTTTTCTCAAGCTGATAAAAAATGATCTGTCGCAATGTCACAAAACATCTGTTTTGATACATTGAGATATAAACCGCTTTTTCACGCTTCTTTTTGTGGATAATGTGGATAACCAGGTGTATAACTCCATTTTTTTCGATTTTTCTTTCGTTCAAACGTGGATAACTTTCCACATTCTTCAACAAAATTGTAACCTGTTTTTTACAGATTTTTATCATTTGTGCATTTTGCCTGATTTTTTTCCATGCCCTTTTCGGAGCAAACGATAAAAAAGACTGCGCACAACAATTCTGTGCGGCAGTCTTTCCTTCAAAGTCCCGTATTTAGAAGATTCTTCGAATTGCTATAATCGGTTTGTAATTGGCTGGCGACGTATACTTGATGCCGCTTTCCGGCGTGCTTGCATGCACGATCGTGTTATTGCCAACATAGATGGCAACATGTCCGCTGTAACAGATAATATCGCCCGGCTGCATGTCCGACACGCCATATCCAACGCCGCACATTGCGGAAGAGGAATGCGGCAGACCTATGCCAAACGCTGCATAAACCGCCATTACGAACCCGGAGCAGTCCGCCCCGTTCGTCAGGCTTGTCCCGCCATACACATAGGGATTTCCGACAAACTGGCTCGCATAGCTGGCAACTGCGCTTCCCGTGGAACTTCCCGGCGAGGATACTTTTCCGGAAGACGAAGCCCCGGAAGACTTGCCTTTGCTTTTTGATGCGGCCGCCCGTTCCGCCGCTTCCGCCGCCGCTTTTCGCTCGGCTTCTTCTTTTGCAAGGCGCGCTTCCTCTTCTTCTTTGGATTCCGCCGTTACAAATTCAATCGATTTTTTCACATAATCATTCGATACGTACCCTTCGCCTTCTTCGATGGATACTTTCGTCCATCCATTCACGGATTCATCCGTTACCGTCAGCTCTTCCTGATCCGGAACCATGCCAAGCACGTCGGATTCTGTCGTCGGATCGGTGCGGACAAACAGCGTCTCCGTCTCAACGGTCGCTACGCGCCGGCTCACTTTTCTGGCCAGCTCTTCATTATCCCGCACAACAAACTCACTCTTTACATATCCCGTTACATTTCCCGAAGTAATTTTATACCAGTCGCCTTCCGTCGCTTCCACCGTCGCAGCCGAATTATTATACAGCTTTCCTACGACGTTGCCCTCTTCTCCTGCGGCGTCCCTGACATTGACGTAATTGTCCACCTGCGCAATTGCGATATCCGCATATTCGGACTCAGGCTCTCCGGCGGCCTGTACCGCTGCCGTTGAAACGCAATCCGCCAGATTCTGAGAAATTCCCGCGGACGCAATCGAAAACGTGTTTTTGATTTCTTTCTCCAACGCGATCGACATCATCGCGGGCGCGCCCGCAATCGGCATGTCCGAAAGCGGCATATCCGCAAAAGCAGCCGATGGCGCATTGCAAAGCGTCATTGCGGCTGCCAGACAACCTGCTGTTATACGAAGAACTCTGCGATTCTTATTCATAAAATACAATCCTCCAAAATACGATGCCCTGTCCCATTTGTTACAAAAATATTACATGTATTTCGTGGATATTATATCAAATAGCGTTTTTTACGTCAACCCTGACTTTCTACAATTTTTGCTGTATTTTTATGCTGCCGCAAAGGCGCTTTGCATGCCGCAATCAGGAATGGGCCTGCGTCATCACGATATCCGCCACCGCATTTGCGCCGTCCGCAGCGGCCGTTACGATCTGCCGCAGCGCTTTTGTCCGGACGTCGCCCGCCGCATAGACGCCCGTAACATTTGTCCTGCAGTTTTCTCCTGCAATCACATAGCCGCCCGCATCCAGCTCCACCTGGCCTTTCATCAGCTCCGTATGCGGCGTCATGCCAACAGCGATAAAAACGCCGTCCACGTAAAGGCTCTCCTTTTCCCCCGTCTTAAGATGCAAAAGATCGACTGCCTGCACGCGGTCGCCTCCCCTGATCTCTTCCACTGCCGTCTCCATCCGAAGGACGATATTCCCCGCCGCTTCCACCCGGTTCTGCAATGTCTTCGCGCCGCGGAACGCGTCCCTTCTGTGTATCAGATACACGCGCTCACAGCCTCTTGCCAGAAAAAGCGCATCCTCCAGCGCCGTATCGCCGCCGCCGACAACCGCAACCGTTTTGCCGCGGAAGAACGCGCCGTCACACGTTGCGCAATAAGAAACGCCGGCTCCTGCAAGCGCTTCCTCTCCCGGAACCAAAAGCTTTCTGTGCCCGGCTCCCGCCGCATAAATCAGCGCTTTGGCCTCATACTCCTGCGCGTCTGTAATGACCCGCTTCACCTCTCCCTGACATTCGATGCGCACAACGTCTGCCGTCACCTGCGCGATGCCGGCGGATTTTACATGCTCTGAAAGCTTTTGTCCAAGCTCAAATCCGCCGACTCCCGGCAGTCCCGGATAATTGTCCACATCCGCCGTATTTAAAATTTGCCCGCCGCCCATCGGCTGCTTTTCAATCAAAAGCGTCTTTAAGCAGGCTCTGGCCGCATAAATTGCCGCCGCCATTCCAGCCGGCCCGCTTCCAATAATCATTACATCATACATCTTCCTTCTCCTGTATCATTCGGATGGCATTCTCCGTAATTTCTATCTTTCGTAGTTTATACAAACGCCCGATCGCGCGCTTGAATGCATTTTTGCTCATTTTCACCTCTCGGAAAATCACTTCCGGCGAAGCTTTGTCATTAAACGGAAACATTCCGCCGCGTTCTTTTAACGCTTCCATCAGCTTTCCGGCGTCCACGTCCATCTGGACGGAAACTTTTTCCCGCAGCGTCAGATCCAGCTTCCCATCCGGCTTAACGCCGGATACCCGCGCTTTTGTCACGTCTCCGATCTGAAAGCGGCTGCAATCCTCAAAGAGCGGAATCATCGCCGAATACGTATCGTCCACGGCCGCAAACGTTCCAAAGTTTTCACTGAATTCATATATTCTTGCCGTTACCATATCTCCTTTTTTATAGGGAGAATCTTTGCGCAAAAGCTCATACAGGCCACGCATTGTGGCGCAGAGCCTTTCACTTTTATCAATATACAGCGTAACCAGAATTTCATCTCCCGGCTTTATTTTGGCCGTCATTTCCTTATACGGGAGAAACAGGTCTTTTTCCAGCCCCCAGTCTAAAAAGGCTCCGATCGCTCCTACTTCAAGCGCTTTTAAGACGGCCGTCTCCCCGATCGTCAGAAGCGGCTCACGCGTCGTTGCAATCAGGCGATCCTCCGAATCCCTGTACAGAAACACTTCCAGCATATCTCCCGGCTGCGCATCCTGCGGCGCCTGTTTTGCCGGAAGCAGCACCCGCTTTTCATCCTCCGCACGCTCCGCCAGATAGATGCCAAAATCCACCTTTTTGACGACGGTAAGCTTTTGTTTTTCTCCTAATTTCATTTCCCATCCTCCATAAATTCTACGATCGCATAAGGCTCTCCCGCTTCGTTTTCCAGAGAAACCGTTATTTTCCCTTCCTCTTCCGCGATTCCCGGAACGATTCGATCCGCCAGCACAGCCGACTTTTTATATTCCGCCCGAAGGCTGCCTGCTTTGAAAGCTTCCGGCAGGTATTCCTGCGCAAGCAGGACATATTTGCCATTGTTGACATGCCGGTTCGTATCAATGCAAAACCGCCCCGCGGTAATCGCCGGCGCAGTTTGCATATCCTTCGGCCGGCGCAGCCTGCGATCTGCAAATTCCGCCGGATATGGCGGTTCAAACGGATATTTTTCGCTCAGCTCTTTTGGAATTCTCGCGGGCCTGCCGCTTTTTGTATCCAGAAACGCCCAGATGGAATTTGCACAGGCAATCTCTTCGCCGCGCGCATCTTCTATTTTAAAATTACGATACCCCAAAAAGCTTTGAAACCGATACGGCCATGTATACGCTTTTAGCCGTTCCCCCATATTGGGATAACGCCGGATGATAACCTGCCAGGAAGAAAGCGCCCACACTCTGTTGGCGCTGCGCAAAAAATCAAGGCCGATTCCAAGCTCTTCCGACTGAAAAATACAGCAATCCTGCATCAGATCGAGTATGGAAGGCAGCTTCATAAATCCGTCAGCGTCCACTTCGCTGTATCTTACCACGCTTTCAAAACAAAACATTCTGTTTTTCTCCTTATACCCGCAAATGGCGGGCGTTTCTTTTATATGAGAAAATAAGCATCACAAAACGTGATGCTTACTGCAAACTGGCCCACAAGGATTCGAACCTTGAAATGACGGAGTCAGAGTCCGTTGCCTTACCATTTGGCGATGGGCCATTAATTCTTTTGGATATTTCTGTAACCAACAATGGCTATTATACAGAGTGAAAAAAGAAATGTCAACACCCTTTTTCAAAAATTTTTATTTTTTTGTCGATCATCGCAAATTCCACGTCCCTTCCACGGATGAAGCGGGCGCTTCCTCCTGTGCCTTCCGTAATCTTCTCCACGATTTCCGTTTCAGATTCTGGCGGCAGCGCAACACTGATTTCCACCGTCTGCGCATACACCGTATCGATTATGGCAATGTCATGCTGCGAAAGGATATACTGTATTTTTCCAAGCCCGTTGTAATCTGTCTGTATCCGATATTCCTTTGCCGGCTTTTTCTCGATAATCGTACAGCGCGCCAGCCCTTCTCTGACGGCCTTCTGATAGGCGCGCACCAATCCGCCCGTCCCAAGCAGCGTTCCTCCAAAATAACGCGTCACGACAACAGCCGCATTGACCAGCCCTTCCTTCAGCAGCACATCCAGCATCGGCCTGCCCGCCGTCTGCGCCGGTTCGCCATCGTCTGAGCACCGGGTAAGCGCCGGGCTGCTTCCAATCACGAACGCCGAACAGTTATGCCGCGCGTCCCAGTATGTTTTTTTCATTTCCGCAATAAACGCCATCGCTTCTTCTTCAGACGTCACCGGCCGCACGGTCGCGATAAAGCGGGATTTTTTCTCCGTAATTTCTCCCTGCCCGCCCTGATAGACTGCTTTCATTCCGCTCCTTCTCCTTTTGCATTCTGTCTTTCTGCGCTTCATTAGGTATAAACTCATTGGGATTATTGGGTCCTACTTGTTACCACCGCTGCCCTATTTATCCTATCTTGTAACGACATTATTTATCTCCTTTCTCATATAAGTGCCAGTCAAATACATGTTCTGGATCGTCAAGGTGTATACTCTTGTGATCCCACCCCTTGTTCCAAATTAATAATAAGTTGTCTCTGTTGTGAGATATAAATCTTAAAAATTTATTCAGTTGCTCTTTCGTAATCTCCCCCTTCTTTAATTTGTGACGTTGTAGTATCTTTGGTTTACGTGAAATTGTTACAGCGATGGTTCTATTATAATCTGATTTATAATGGTTCCACTTGGCGTTATCGTACACGATACGAACAATCGGGGTTTTAATATATTTGGGCATAATGTCATCCCCAGTATATATTTCAATATGTCCGTTAACCCCTGTCTTACGTGGGTCACAGTCCCTCAATGAAAACATACCAAAACCCTCTTCTGTCGTGATATAATAGTGGTTAAAGAAATTAATGATTGGGTCCATGATGTAGCAAACCCTATATACAACCTTTTTGAATCTTGAAAAATCAACGTCCGGGTGTCTCATCGTCTTTTTCCTCCTTTTTATATTATCATAATCTAACTATATAATATATAATCAAACACACATCAATGGCCATTTGCGCATTTGGTTTCCCATATACTCGGTTGTTGTATTTAATCGATTACCTGTTCTTTTTTCGTATTAATTGTCATAAGAGGAGCCGTTTTAAAATATTTTTCATTGATAATCTCTATCCCATTATCATCAAACTTATCCACGATCTGTGCCTCAACCTTTCGTATTTCCAATGGGGGGGCAATTCATCATACTGTCTTGGGATATCGGTACATAGATAATTTTTTACAAATTAATCTCTAAATTTTTCCGCTATTATTTTAGATAACACATCCACATCCTGCGTCTGTGTCGTAATAAGCGCTTTATCCAATGCCACATTTACCACCTTTATAATAGTTCCTAATCCAACCCCGGATAATTATGGTATGATTCTAACACGTTCCCCTGTCTGAATCAACGAAAAAAGGGTACTTTTATTATAAGAAAGTTTTTGCTATAATGGTCTTGCGCATCCTGCGCCGGTCCCTGCAAAAGCGTTCCGCCGGGATCGATTTTTCAGACGCGCTCTGTCTGATAGAAAAGGAGGCTTATTATGAACTATGGAAAAAATAGTACCCGCAAACGGGAAAAGGAGCTCACTTCCAAAGGTACTATGATTCGCAGAAAATTCAATATAATATTTTTAAAAACACTGCTCGCCTGTTTCTTTGCGATCGTCATTATCGGCGGCTGCGCCGGCATTGGCATTGCAAAAGGCGTCATCGACGCCGCCCCGGAAATCAATCTGGACGACGCGACCCCAACGGGCTTTCTCTCCACCGTGCTTGACACAGACGGCAATCAGACGGCCCGGCTGGTCGCTACCGGCTCGAACCGCGTCTACGTCACGATCGACGAGATCCCCAAAAATCTACAGTACGCATTTGTCGCGATTGAAGACGAACGCTTCTACGAGCACAACGGCATCGATTTAAAAGGCATCGTCCGCGCCGGCATCAAGGGAATTACAAGCGGCGGCCACTTTTCCGAAGGCGCAAGCACAATTACGCAGCAGCTTTTGAAAAACAACGTATTTACCAGCTGGACCAGCGAAACGTCTCTGGCCGATAAATTCAAGCGTAAAATACAGGAACAGTACCTTGCCCTGCAGCTTGAAAAAAAAGTATCCAAAGACTGGATTCTGGAAAATTACTTAAACACCATCAACCTCGGACAAAATACGCTTGGCGTCCAGTCCGCATCCAAACGCTATTTCAACAAAAACGTATCGGAGCTTTCGCTCTCGGAATGCGCCGTGATCGCGGCCATTACGCAAAACCCCTCCCGGCTGAATCCAATCAGCCATCCCGATGACAATCTGGAACGCCGGGACAAGGTGCTTGGCAATATGCTCAAGCACGAATACATTTCGCAGGACGAATACAACGACGCCATTGCGGACAATGTCTATGACCGCATCCAGATTGTCAACACTGCCGTAGAGGAAGAGTCTGTTACGTCTTATTTTGTTGACGCGCTGACCGATCAGGTGATTCAGGATCTGATCGATCTGAAGGGCTATACGGAAACACAGGCGTATAAGGCGCTTTACAATGGCGGCCTTACGATTTATTCCACGCAAAACTCATCCGTTCAGGCCATTTGCGACGAGGAAGTCAACAATCAGGAAAATTACCCGCTCGCGCCAAAATATTCCTTTTCTTACCGTCTGACAATCGAAAAAGCAAATGGCGACTATGAAAATTACAGCGAACAGACCATGCTCTCTTACTATCAGTCTGCAAACAGCAGCTACGACATCAATTTTGCTTCCAAAGAAGAGGCGCAGGCCGCGATCGATCAGTATAAGGCGGACATTATGCAGGAAGGCGACAAAATCGTAGAGGGCGGCGAAACGGTTACGTTTACGCTTCAGCCGGAGGCGGCGCTGACTGTCATCAATCAGGAAACGGGAGAAGTCGTCGCGCTTGTCGGCGGCAGAGGCGATAAAACGGCCAGCAAAACATTAAACCGCGCAACGAATACGGCAAGACAGCCCGGCTCCACCTTTAAGGTGCTTGCCGCCTATGCGCCGGCGCTGGACAGCGGCGGACTGACGCTTGCTTCCGTACAGGACGACGCTCCGTATTCCTACGAAAACGGAACGTCCCTGCGCAATTATGACAACTCGTTCCGCGGCTTTACCACGCTGCGGGAAGCCATTACGCGCTCTGTCAATATCGTTACCGTAAAAACCCTGACGGAAATCGGAACCGACCTGGGCTACAGCTATTTACAGGATTTTGGCTTTTCCACTCTGGTGAACGACGACAACAATCAGGCGCTTGCGCTCGGCGGCATTACAAAAGGCGTCACCAATCTGGAACTGACGGCGGCGTACGCGACGATCGCCAATAAGGGATCCTATATTAAGCCACGGTTTTACACAAAAATCCTGGACCATGACGGCAATATTTTAATCGACAATACGCCGCAGACGCACGGCGTACTGAAATCCTCCACTGCATGGCTTTTAACCAACGCCATGGAAGACGTCGTTACAAAGGGAACGGGAACGTCCGTCAATTTTGGAAATATGGCGATTGCCGGAAAGACGGGAACAACGACAAAGAACAGAGACGCTTTATTCGCAGGATTTACGCCCTACTATACCTGCGTTGTCTGGGGCGGATACGACGACAACACGCCGCAGGACGGCGGTACGACCTCCTATCCGAAAGCAATCTGGCGGGCCGTCATGCAGCGTCTGCATGAAAATCTGGAATATAAGGATTTTATCATGCCGAATGACATTACAACAGCCACCGTATGCAAAAAATCAGGTAAGCTTTCTGTAGCCGGCCTTTGCGACGCCGATCCGCGCGGCAGCATGGCATCGACGGAATATTTTGCAGAAGGCAGCGTGCCAACCGGCTACTGCGACCATCACGTCAATGTAACCATTTGCGCGGAATCACGCATGCTGGCCAGTGAATTTTGTCCGGAGCGCATCGGCGGCGTATATATTACCGGCGGCTCTTCCGGTTCCGCAGACGGTCCCTATCTGCTGTCCGAAGGCTCTTCCACAAACACCTGTCCGCTGCACACAAACCCCGGCCCCTCTGTTGAGGCCCCGCCTGCTGATGAGTTTGTCAATGAATCCAACAAGAAAAAAGAGGATGAAAAACAAGATAAAAAACGGGATGACGACTAAAAGAACGCGCTCGTATCTATGCAAAGCGCACTGTCCGCCGCAATGGAATAACGCGCCAGATAGCATTCTTCCAGCGGCATCCACTGATTTTCAAATACCGTAAAATAACTGCCCTCGCGTTTTTTGATGCGGGCTGTCTGTTCCTCTTTCGAGCAGGTCAGAAAAATTTTCAGATCATACTGCGCATGCAAAAGCGGATGATGGGAATAACTGCCCTCCACCACGGTCAGCAGACGAAACGGCATGGCATACGCTTCTGCCATTTCGCCTGTCTGACAGCTGTAGGGGCGGTACCGCATCGCCTCCCCTTTGTCTGCCGGTTCCAGAATTTCTGTTTTCAAACGGGCAAAGTCCATATTCCCGCCCGGCTGTTCCATCCACCCTTCCTTTCGCAGAGACAGCGGAAGATAAAAATCGTCCATATGTATGACATTGCAGGGAAACAGCGTGGCGATCAATTGCGCAAAATGCGTCTTTCCACTGCCGCATCGCCCGTCGATGCCGACCCGAACGGGCTTTTTGCGTTCCAGCAGGGCGGAAATTGCAGCAAGCGCAGGAAACGCGCCCGCATACGCCCACTGCAGCAGACGATAATGCGGCTGATACGCATTCCGGTAGACGTCGCTGTGATGCACCGGCGGATATCCCCGCGCCTTCCAGTCCAGCATCCACGCATGCATGCCATGTACCTCCTGTTTCATCACACATTCCACCTTGCCGGGGATTGCACGCAAAGATCCGCGCCGTTTTTTTGCCGTCAGCGCAAACAGCTCCGCCAGAACATTGACTTCGGATTCGTTTTTGCATGCAGAGATTGGAAAACGGCACATTCCGCCTCCTATAGCCTCCGCCTGAGCCGGAGCGCTTTCATCCGGCAGCCGCCTCCACTCCTCCCGCAGCCAGCCGCCAGCCGCCTTTTGATCGGTCAGCATATGCTCCGCCCCAAACTCGCTCTGAAAAATAAGCTTTCCAAAATCCTGCGGCTGCATGGCAGGATAACGCCCAAAATGCGCCTCTATGATCTGAGAAAAATCTTCTTTCAATTCTACCCCCTTCTTTCTGCGGATTTTAAAATGCGCCGGCGCATCCGCAAACGCGAAATGGCGCGTTCTCCTGTCTGACAAACGATACGGCTCTCTTTGTCACGAATAAAAAAACGGCATATTATAATAGAAAATCATGATTCAGGAGCATATTTTTATGGAACAACCATCTTCTCCAATTCAAAACAATTGCAGCTTTTCCGGCATCCGTCCCATTATGATGGACTTACCCTATCCGGATATCCAGGTACGGGCCAAAAACCCCTCCTACGCCGCTTTATTAAGCGCAGACTATTGCGGTAGCGTATCCGAGCTTTCGGCGATTACGCAGTACATCAACAATGAAAACCGACTGTCCTGCGTAAAATGCCCGCTGGCAAAAACGCTGCTGGGCATTGCAATGGCAGAGATGATGCATCTGCAAAAGCTCGGAGAGCTGATCGTCCTGCTTGGCGGCACGATCAGCTTTGTCGCATCCCTGCCCAACGGAAAGCGCCAGATGTGGACGCCGGAATTCCTCTCCATTCCAGAACAGACGAACCGCATGCTGCGAGCGGATATCGAAGCGGAACAGGCGGCAATCAAACAGTACCACATGCACATAAACATGATAAAAGACGACTGCGTAAATGCCGTTCTTGCAAGAATCATTCAGGATGAAGAATATCATATTCTGATTCTGAAGCATCTGCTCCAGGAGCTGTAGCGGCAGAAAAACCGTCGTCCTGTTTCAAAGCGGAACAGGACGGCTTTTTCATGCAGACGCAGTCTCATCAAAACCGCAGATCCATTCTGTACTCCTTCTCTTCTCCACTATAACGCAGAATAATATGACATCCACCGCTTTCCGTTTCCCTCGCGTAAAACAGGAAAATCGCATTCACCGGCATACCGCACTTATCTGCAAGCTCCTCTTCGCCCGTCATCAGATTCCGCTTCCACATAGCTCCATCGACAGACGACACATAATACACCCAGCCGTTTTGAACGCCGCACAAAAACCCCGGCAAATCTTCCACAAACTGCGGCCCTCCGGAGAAATCGGCCGCAATCCTGCACAGAGGCTTTGGAAACGCGTCATTCGTCCAGCCGGAATAGTAGAGCCAGCCATCGTCTTCACACAATCCATCCGCTACGTGATACAAAATATCGTCCGCCGTCCTCCTGTCGCTGCCATCCATTGCAATGCTGACGAGCAGCGGCGCTTTCATATCTGTTATCTCCCCCGTTTTTGCCGCTTTATATACAATCCTGTCGTTTACAAAAAGAATCGGACAGTCCCTCCATGTTTCCTGAAAGATCAGATCCTCTAAAATCTGCCGTTCTCCCCCTTTTTCACGCGTCAGAAGCAGCATATCAAATACCTTTTCCGGTTCCCTGCCGATATACTCTCCCGTTTTATTTTCCTGTATATAATACCGCCAGCCTTCTGCATCCTCATGCAAAAATTCTTTTCCCACAAGCCTCCCCACTTTATACCAGTTTATGCCGGAGGAAGGAATCGCCTGTTCCTTCTGCGCTTTATAGTATTCTGCAAACAGTGGACAGACACGGGTATCCGCCTTAAAATTCTCTCCCATCACAAGCGACAGCCCCTGCATATCCGTTTCATGAAAAGAATTGCCTTCCTGATTCAGCAGAGAATCCGCAGACAGATACGCCCACTTTCCGGATTCCATTGCAACATACGTCTGCTCCCCACGCTCCGTAACGCCTTCAAAACGACGCGCTCCAAGCGACGTCAGATCTGAATTGCTCAGACGTCTGGCATCCACATCATAGATATATCCCTCTTTGGCCTTCGATTCCGGATACAAAAGAATCTGCCCTCCGTCCTTTGAAACTTCAATATGCGCCGCATGCTCCCCCTGCATATATGCAAGATCCAGAGCCTTCAGATTTAATAACTGCTCTATGCGTTCGTTTTTCAGATCATAGATCAAAAGTCCCCAGTAATCACAGAGTATGGCCCTCTCTTCGGATGCGTAAAGAAGCGCAGGAAGGACGGCGCCATACACCGCAGTTGCCGCTTCTTCCAGAGAAAGAGATAAAAACGCCTCCTGTTTCTTTTCCAGCTCCACATCCATATGCGCGTCTTCTTCCTTCTGCGCCAGAAGCTTCTCCTCCTCCCGCTCCGTTTCCATGCCCGCATCCAATCGCTCCACGGAAGAGCCAAACGCCAGGAAAAAGGTGGCAAACAACAGCAGGCCAGCGCCAGAGGCCATTGCCAGAATGCCTTTCTTCCGTTTCGTTCCGGCAAAAATATTGGCAAGCCGCTCTTTCAGAATCGTCGCATCCCTTGAAAATTCACTGGCGCAAAACAATATATGTCTGCGTCTTTTTTCTGACGCACAGGCTAAGAGCGTTTCACCATACTTCTTTTTTTCTTCCTTCGTAAAATTTTTTACGACATAGCTGTCGCACAAAAACTCCATATCCTTCATCATTTGCCGTTCCATAAGAAAGACAAGCGGATTAAACCAGTGCATCATGCGGGCAGCCGAAAAAAGAAGCCTGACCCAGAGATCTTTTCTTTTGTAATGCGCATATTCATGCGCTAAAACAAGCGATAGAAACGCTTCGTCATACGTCTCCTGCGGCAGAAGGATCTGCGGCTTTCGAATTCCCATAAGACACGGAGCCCGGACAATGGAAGACGTATAGACAGGAAGCTCCTCCTTCTGCATGCAATACGCCTTCGTCTTTTCCAGCCTGTATCGGAATACAACGTAGCACGTAAGCTTTAAGATCAGAAACGCCGCCATGCCGGCCAGCCAGAAGATGGACGCCAAAAAAAGAGGTCGTTCCGGACGCACTGCCGCGCTCTCTGCGCCTTCTGACGCAGCAAATGCATGCTGCCCCTGCTGTTTTTCATTTCGAATTCCTATATCATCCGATTTGGTTCTGTCCGTCTTTGCTTTCTGCGCAGCCTCTTTTTGCAGACTATCTTCGCCTTTGCCCGCGCCTTCCTCGGCAGCGTCTTTATAACTGCCCTCTTTTACAGGCGCTTGTTCGGGTTCTGCCGTCTGACGATTGGAAATCGAACAGGACACCGCATAACCGGGAACCGACAGGTCAAATGGAATGCAAAGCCGCACGGCAAGCAAAATCCAGAGCGCATACCGCCAAAAAACCGTACATCTTTTTTTCATCAGCGGAGACGCCGCTAAAATCAGCAGAATTCCAATCGAAGACAACAGGGACAGTTTCAACGTTTCGTAACATACAGCTTCCATGCATCCTCCTTTTCTACAGGCTGTCCAGATAGTTCTTCAGATCCCTGATTTCCTCTTCGGATATGCCAGCTCCATCGTACAAAGACGCTACGAATTTTTTCACGGAGCTGTCGTACAGCCTGTGCAAAATGGCTCCGCTTTCCTGTTCCAGATATTCGTTTTCCCTGACCAGCGGAAAATAACAGTTGTTCCGTCCCTCTTTTTCCACCCGCACAAAGCCCTTTTCCTCCATCCGCGAAAGAAACGACAAGATCGTTGTCTTGGAGAGATTTCTTTTTCCCGGAAGCTGTTCTTCTATTTCCATGCGCGTCAGAGGATGGTCTGCCTTCCATAAAATTTTCATCAGCTCCAGCTCTGAATTCGGCAATGTCCTGTGTTTCATGTCTGCTCCTCCTCCATATTCGGCATTTGCCGTATATTAAATTATATTCTACATTTGCCGTACAAAAAAGTCAAGCGTTTTACTATAAAAAGAAAAATGCCGTGCATTCCAGACGCTCATGCACAGCATTTCAAAAAATCAGTCTTTCTCATAACCGTTTCTTTTATAAAGAACCAGAAACGCCAGTATGCTCACCGCCAGTTCTCCGACCAGAACCGCCGCATCCAAAGGCTTTATGGTATACGGCGTATTGTTTGCAAAACAATTTGTCATTTCCACCATCACGCCGGTAAACAAAAACCCGGAAATTTGCTGCAGCGTCTTCGACAGATTTCCAAACATCGGAATCATCATAAAGACCATCATAAACGGATAGGCGATCAGATTGGCGTTCATCTGGTTTTTGGCGCAGATGCCCACGATCATTCCAATCACACAGCTGATCAAAGACGCAGCCGCTCCGACCAGCAGAAAAGCGGGCAGATTCACCTGCTCAAACGAAATGCCGCTGACAAAAAGCACAAGGACATTTACCACGTTTGTCAGCAGAAACGGCAGCGCAATGCTTCCGATAAAATACTGCCATCCCGTCACCGAAGACGTCATCAGCACGCGCAGCGTGTGTTTTTCTTTTTCCTCTGCAATCGCCGTTCCGACCATCACAAAGCCGTCTCCGCAGATATTCGTTGAAATTCCAAGACATAAAAGCATCGCCATCAACGGAGGCGACAGCTCTCCGCCTGTTTTCTGGCCATATAACAGCTTACATCCGTATACCAGTGCAACCGTCAGAATGGGCCCCAGCATAATCATCGTATTTCGACTGATGCAGATCCATTTTATTCTCGCAACGGCGGCTAATTTTGTTACGCTTTCCATATGAAACACTCCTTTCTGCATTTATAAAGAAACAAGCGGCGCTCCCGTGACCTGAAGAAATACACTCTCCAGCGTAGGCTCACAGGAATGCAGGCGCTGAATCATATCCTTTTGCATCCACTCTGAAATCTTTACCGCATTTTCCGGCGTCTGTTCCAGAACGATTTCCTCGCTGCTGCCGTTCAAAAGCAGATGGTAGCGTTTCCTTTTGTTGTATTTCAGGCAGATTTCCTGTGGAGAACCGTCTTCCACAATCGTGCCCTGATACAAAAGTGAAACGTGATCACAGAGTTTTTCGGCTTCCTCCATATTGTGCGTCGTCAAAAACACAGCCATGCCCTCCTGCCTCAAATCCAAAAGCATCTTATGAATCGCAATCGCCGTAGAAGGGTCAAGCCCGCTGGTCGGTTCGTCCAAAAACAGGATTCTCGGCTTATGCAAAACGGCTCTTGCCAGCACAAGCCGCTGCTTCTGCCCCTTAGAAAGCTTTCCTGCCGGCTGCTTTTTATAGTCCGACATGCCCACCTGACGCAGAACTTCCTCAATCCTGGCATTGGAAACGCGCCAGATTTTCGCAAAACAGCTCAAATTCTGCCACACCGTCATCTTTTCATAGATACCGCTGTTATCGGAAACAACGCCGATTTTTTCATAGATTGACGCATCCATATTGGACGAATCGGTTCCCAGAATTTTCGCTTCCCCGCTCGTTGGCCGAAGCTGTCCGGTAATAATTTTAATCGTCGTCGTCTTCCCTGCGCCGGAGGGTCCCAAAAAGCCCAGAATTTCCCCTTTCCGCAGCGTCATGCTGATGTCCTTTAACGCAAGCTGCGTCTTATAACGCTTGGAAATATGCGACAATTGAAGTAACGCATTCTGTTCCATAACCAAACCTTCTTTCTGTTTTATTATGGAATCATTCTATGCCCTCTTCTGCAAAATTTGCCGAAAATTGCCCAAACGGTTCTTCTCAATGCCCGGACGGAACCGTCTGGGCATATCAAACGCGCGCCGCTCACATCACCTCAAGGTCCTGCTGTTTTTCCACCGTCGGATAATGCTCTGTAAGCTTCCGGTAACACGGACAGGTTTTGTCATGGTCATTGATGATCCCGCATGCCTGCAAATGCGAGTAGACCGTCACGGGACCGACATACCGAAAGCCGCGCTTTTTCAAATCTTTGCCAATCCGATCCGACAATCCGTTGCTGACCGGAACCGCGCCCTCCCCATGTCCTTTGTAAAGAATCGTCTTATGATCCGAATACGACCAGAAATAATCGCTCAGGCTCCCGTACGCTTTTATGATTTCCTGGCAGCATCTGGCATTTCCGATCACCGCACGGATTTTCCGCACAGAGCGTATCATCCCTTCCGTATCCAGAATGCGCTGCACGTCGTCCTCCCCATACGATGCAATTTTGTCGAAATCAAACCCGTCGAAGCATTTACGGAAAATCTCACGCTTTTTCAGCATCAGATCCCAGCTTAACCCGCACTGCATGGCTTCCAGCATCAAATGCTCAAACATCGTCCGATCGTCGTGCACGGGCACGCCCCACTCCGTATCATGGTAAATCTGCATCCGTTCGTTGACCCGTCCCCAGCTGCAATAGCCTGTCTGCGTTTCGTTTTCCAGATATCGCTTTAGTTCCTGCCTGAGATATTCGTACCGCTTTCGTTTTTCCTCTTTCGCAAAATGCACTTCGCGCAGCTGCTGCGGCTGATCCGCATAGGAGAGAACCTCATCTCCAAACTGCTCGCTCGTCAAATCAAATACGCAGTCTCCGACCACATTATAACAGTGATAGTTTCCTCCCCCGCGGGGTATCCCGTACACCTTCCCGCCAAAAATATCCTGCGCCAGAAATGCCGTAATGGAACACTGTCCAAGCGTTTTATTGTCCTTGCTCCAGTCTTTTTGCATCCTGGGCGCGCACGTATCCTTACACCAGACCTCAGAAAGCGCATCGTATAAATCCAACGGCGTCTCAATCTTTGGATAGTCCTTTGCAACCGCAGGAACGTTCGCCTGCTCCCACCCGTAAAATGAATAAGCCATATCTTTGTTCCCACCTTTTCCAAATGCTTTTTTATCAAATCTTTTTTATTGTATCCCAAATTCTGCCTGCTTTCTATAAAAATTTTCAGAAATATTCAGATGGATGCAGCATGCCCTCTCTCGCAGCCAGGCTGCTCCGCCCTTCCGAAACACCCGGGAAAAATGGCAGTATTTTTATATATTATGGCAGAAATAAGATAGTTTTCCGATATATTTGGCGTTATTATAATACCTGTAAAAACAACATCCGAACAAAACGGATGCAACACATTATTTTTACAAGACCAGACAGGAGGCATCGAATGTACTACGAAGCAAGTGACTTTTTAGCAACCGCAGATCCCGACACGCTCTGCCAGATCGCCCGTACGAGGGAACTGACGCGGGAATACTTTCATTGCAGCTACCACGACGCACAAAAAAAACGCGCCATTTTACAGGAGCTGTTCGGCGGAATCGGTGAAAATGTCTGCATCGACACGCCGTTTCACTGCGACCACGGAAAAAATATTTTTCTGGGAAACGACATAATTATCGGCATGAACTGCACGTTTGTAGACAACAGCCGGATCCGGATCGGAAACCGCGTGCTGATCGCATCAAACGTCCAGCTCTATACGTCCTCGCACCCGATTCTGCCGCAGGAGCGGCTTGTGCCGGACTGGAAAGAAAAAAACACTACGTTTTTCCGCACATACGCCCGGCCGATTGAAATCAAAGACAATGCCTGGATCGGCGGCGGCAGCATCCTCTTAGCCGGCGTGACGATCGGAGAAAACAGCGTGATCGGAGCCGGAAGCGTCGTCAACCGCTCCATTCCGGCAAACTGTGTCGCTGTCGGAAACCCGTGTAAAGTGGTACGCCGCTTTACATAGAAGATTTCCGCTTTTCTCTGCATCTCTTCCGGTATTCTAAAGGCGTGCACTTCGCATATTCCCGAAACAGCTTCCCAAAATAACTGCTGCTTCCCAGTCCGCACGCCTGAGCAATTTCCGTCACGGAAGCGTCTCCGTTTGCAAGCATCCGCCCCGCCATCTGCAATCGGTACTGCTTCAGATATTCTGCCGGCGTCATATGCAGACAGCTTTGAAACACCCGAAAGCATTCCCGTTCGCTTAAAAACGCGGAAGCTGCCAATTCCTCCACCAAAATCTTTCTGCCGTAATGCTCATGCATATAAATCATCATTTCTTTGATCTTCTCGTTGCCCGTATGATAGGATTCCTGACTTTGGGGAGCCTCCCGCAGACGGTGAAACAGCAGCAGCCAAATCTGCGTCAGCGCCTCGCGCAGTAGCAGCTCATATCCAAACGCCCCCTCGTCCAGATGAAACGCCTCCCGTATCCGCCGCAGCAATTCCGTATCCTGCGGCCGGTCCGGATACAATGCCAGCATTTCAGCCTGCGGCGCCGTCATCAGAGGCAGAATATACATTTTCTCAATTCTGCCGCCCCGCTCCCCGGCAAGAAACGACGGATCAAATATATGCAGCGCCTGAACCGTTTCCTCCGTCGACTGCATGGCCTTTGTCGCATGCAGCACATTGGAATTGAGCATTCCCCCACTTCCTGCCGGAAACGTCCGGATCCCGTTTGGCGTACGGTACTCAAGCGTTCCGCTTTCCATATAAAAAATCTCCACTGCCCTGTGCCAGTGCCACGGCACACACCTCCCAATGTATGCATCGATCCATGCGCGCGTCGCAATATAAGGAAATTCTTCCGTAAACCCAGGCAGAAATTCCTCCTTGCTTCCCTCATGAAACTGAATGTTACGTATCTCTTTCATCGCACCCTCTACACCCGATTCAGCAGCTCCCCCTTCGCATTCCGCGAAAAGAAGCACGTCTCCCCGTTTTGCATCCGAATCTCCCGATGCTTTAAATCCAGCTCCAGGATCTGCTCCGTATTCACCAGATATGCCCGGTGAACGCGCAGAAAACGGCTTCCAAGCGCTTCCTCCAGCTTTCGCATACTCCCGATAAAGTCCATCCGGTCGCATCTTCCATGCAGTGCAATCCGATGCGTCCGTCCCGTTGTCTCAAAAAACATAATCTCATCTACCGGAATATGCTTTACCACATCCATCACTTTTACCGTAAAAAACTCCCGCTCTTCTCCCTGTTCCTTTTGCATCCGCTCCGTGATCACCGCAAGGCTGCGCCGGATTCCGTCGTACATCGTTTCGTTCCTGCCGCCGTACGGCGTAAAAGGATCCGGCGCCGCTTCATCTTTCACAATATAGTCAAGAGCCTCCAAATGATACCGAAACGTCTCAAACGCCAGATCGCGGAACGCCGTCACATACACAAGAAACCCTCTGGAATCCAGCTTTCTAAGCTTTTGTCCGAGGGTAAACCCGTCCATCGACTCCCCCGTAAGCTCTACATCCAGAAAATAAATTCCCCGCGCCCGTCTGTGCTCAGCCGCCCGAAGAATTTCCTCCGGATGCCCGCTGCTTAAGGCAACCTCCATATCATATCCTTCCATCAGAATCAGCTTCTGCAAAAAATCCTTAAGGTCCGCCCGCAGCGCATCATGATCTTCACATATATACACCGGAAGCATACACACCCTCCCATCTTCCAATCTTACTCCTGAATTTTCAGTTCCTGAACAAAATACCCGTCCGAAACCGTCGTAAGCGAAAACGCATTGTCGTAATGTTCCAGAATTTTTTTATAGCTTGCCAGTCCGATGCCCCGGCCGCTTCCTCTCGTCGAATACCCGTGCTGCCAGATTTTTTGAAAATCCACGTTAGAATACAGCGCATTTTTCACCCGAAACGTCGTAACGCCCTCCTGGCTGCTGATCATCAGAGAGACTTTGGCGCGCTCCTTTCCGCGCACCTCATCCATTGCATTGTCAAGCAGAATCCCCAGACATCTGCACAGATCCGTCCGCTTCATTGCCGTTTTTACAAACGGGCGAAACACCTCCAGGTCAAACTCGATTCTCTCTTTTTTCATTTCTTCCGCTTTCGCAAGCAAAAGCCCTTTCACTTCCATCATATGCACATTTCCAAGCTGCGTCATCTCCTGAATCCATCCGCCGACCTGACTTTCAAAATCATCCGTCACTTCCCAAATCAGCTGCCGTACCGCATCCGCATCGCCCTCTTTTGCCTGCGCATACATGCCCGCCATCATATTTTTATAATCATGCCGAAACCGCCGCACTTCCCTCTGCAGCCCTTCCAGACTTTCAATATACGCATTCTGCTGCTGCATCATGACGCGCTGCACCGCAATCTGCTTCCTCTGCAGCTCTTTTTGTCTTCCGATCACAAACAACGCCACAAAGCAGACGCTGACCAGAATGCAGACGCTGTACGCTTCGCCCCACTGCGACTGATTGACATGTAAAAATGTAAAAATCCCGTATTCCCAGACCGGATACAGGCTGAATGCAAGCACAGAGACAAGCCGAAATTCTTTTTGCGTCAGCCAGTCCCAAAACACCCGCAGGATGCCCAGCTTCTGCAAAAGAAGCACAAAAATCACTTCAATCAACGGCGTAATGACATGTATCATGATCAGATACACTACCCGCTCTTTCCAGACTGCCAGATTGTACGGTCCGTTTGAAATCATGCATAACGCTGCCAGATTACTGGAAAAATCACCTAAAAGACTAAAGGCAGACGCAAGAATCCAGCAGGTCTTCATGCTCTCCCGATATATGACGCAAAAACAAAATGCCGTAGTCAGCGCCGTGCTGAAGAATGAGACAAATACAGCGATCCAGTTTCCCGCCCATCCCTGTGTATAACATACGGCTCCGAACAGCGAATGAAGCGCAGAGATGCCAAGCGTTACAAGCGCCATACAAGGTATGCCGCCTCTTCCGGGACGGGGCTTCTTTCCAGGCCCCCATGCCAGAATCAGCGCACAAACCAGCAAAGACTCTGTATACAGTATCAGATTTCCGAATACGATTTCCCAAAATCCCATATAAGACAATCTCCTTATTCTGCCGCGCTCTCCAACTCTTTGAATTTCTCCGCCATAGTCGGATTGTTCCTCGTCAACCGCTTGATGCTGAGGCTCTCCGCTTTGTCATTCGCAAGGCGAAGATTATTTTCCGATGAAAGCAGCTCATCCTTCGTCTTTTGCAAATGCCTGATTGTCTCGTCAATTTCACGAATCGCTTTTTGAAATTTCTCACTGGCCAGACGATAATTTCTGGAAAATTTCTCCTTAAATTCATTCATATCACTTTCAAAGCGGGAAATATCCAGATTCTGGCTGCGAACCGCCGCAAGCTCCTGCCGGTATTCCAAAGCGTTTCTGGCCGCATTGCGCAAAAGCGTAATCATCGGAATAAAAAACTGCGGCCGGATCACATACATTTTGGGATAGCGGTAGGACACGTCCACAATGCCGGAATTGTAAAGCTCACTGTCCGGCTCTAAAAGCGATACCAGCACGGCGTATTCGCAGCCTTTTTCCCTCCTATCCTTATGAAGCTCCTTCAAAAAATCCTCATTCTTTTTCTTCGTCGCCGTCTGCTCCATCTCATTTTTCATTTCAAACATAATGGAAATAAATTCTACGCCGTTCTCGTCCGCTTCCCGGAAAATGTAATCTCCCTTGCTTCCCGTCTTAGCGTCGTTGTCCTTTTCAAAATAAGCCGACTGAAATCCCGTGGCCCGCAGCCGGTTAAACTCTGTTTCACAGTGCCTCTCCAGGCTCTCTCCCACCATTTTCGTGGACTGGCGCGCTTTGAAATCCTTATAATAGGCAATCTGCTCCTCCTTTGCCCGCAGCTTTTCCTCGTACTTCTCTTTTAAAGCCTGTTCCTTTAACTGCCTCTCCTTTTCCCCGGCTTCTACCTGCGCCCGCAGCGCCGTAATTTCGTTCTTCTTATCCGCCAGCTCTTTTTCCTTTTCCATTACCGCTTCTGAAATCTCAAGCCTTTTCTGATTTTCCTCAGACGCCACCTTTTCCCGCAACGCCGCAAGCTCCGCTTCCTTCTTTGCGATTGTATCCAAAAACGCACGCTTCTCTTCCGATTTTGCAAGCAAAACGGCGCTTTCCTTTTCCGCTTCCAGCTGCGCGGTCCGCTCGCGCAGCTCCTTTCCAAACTCCTTGTCCCGCACCTGCTTTACAATTGCGGCATACCCCGATTCCTCCACCTGAAATACCTCGCCGCACTTTGGGCATTTGATTTCCTGCATCCTAACTCCTTCCAGCCAATCGCTCCAACTATTTTCTGTGTGCTTTCTCAATCGCCAGCGCATAATACGCCATTGCCGCAATCGTCTCTATCACAGCCCCCAGAACTGAAAGCAGCGCATACGGCGTATTCTGCCCGCAGAGCAGCGGAAGGCCAAGCAGCGCAAAAACGCCTCCAAATGCCATAAACAGCTTTCCGACCGCCCGATTATACGCTTTTACGTCTTTTACCGGAAAGGTCTTCGCATTCGCCCAGAACCCAATTGCGCGATCCTTTTTGGAACAGGCCGCATACATGCCATACCCTGCAAATACAACGCCCGTCAATCCCCACAACAGAAATGCCATCCTACTATGCCTCCTTAATCAGAATTGCCAGAATTCTATCCGGAATCCCCCGGAACAGAAGCTCTGGCAATCATGCAGTTTTACCTCTTATCTTATTTTTTCACCTTAATTTTTTTGACGTTCGACCATTTGCCGCGCACTTTTGCCCCTGTAGAATCCAGTTTGTAAGCGCATACGCGAACAAAATATGTTTTTCCCTTTTTCAGACCGCCAATGGTTGCGCCTGTTTTTGCAGACACAGCCGTTTTGGTCGCAGACTGCTTGAATTTGCGGTTTGTCGAATATGCGATTTCATACCCTTCGGCATCCTTCACTTTCTTGTATTTGACAGTGGCTTTTTTCGCTTTTGCATTTTTTACGGAAGAAAGCTTTGCCTTTCCGGGCGCGGCAACCTTCGTCCATTTCGCATACAGCGTGTAATTCTGGCCGGCGCCCGCCGGAATCTGCGTAATCTGAGCCGTATACGCGCCATCCGTATACCATCCGCCAAAAAGATATCCTGCTCTGGATGGATTTTGCAGCGCAATGGCCGCTCCGGAACAGACCGCCGGATTTGCCGCATGATTTGTCCCGCCATTTAAAACATACGTAATGGAATACGACACAGGCGTGTTGATCGGCATCGTTCCACCTGTCAGCGTGCAGGAAAACGTTCCGCTGGTATTCGAATTGTACATGCTGACAAGATAATAGTACGTTTTTCCCGCTTCCAGACGATATCTTAAAATGAAGTTTTCATCTTCGTCCGAATCGTCCTCTTCCGTTATAATTTCTCCGTTCTGATCGATCAGCCTTACATACGTATCGCACTCACCCGCACTGCGGATAACGTATTCCGCCGTTTCCCCAGGCACGAACTGAAAAAGCTGATACGTCCTGTCCGGGCTCAATGAAACAGACGCCGTCTGCCCCGCCGCAATCGGAGCGGCAGTTCCAAAAATGGACGTATATGCGAGCCTGTTCACGCTGCATACTGCATAAGCATCCATATAATATACTTCCATCACAATCCTGTCATACTCATCATAGTCAAAAGAAGACTCAAGATATTGACCATAGTCATCAATCCAAATAGTATTGCCATGCTCCAGAATCGCCTCTTCTTTTGACGTCCCGTCTTTGTAAGAAATCAAAAGCCGCATACCATACAGATCAATCCTCTCAAACGGAAGATAGGATGTTTTGAACGGATTTTGTAAAATGGAAATGCTTTCAACCGGATTTTCTATAATCGTAATGGGGACTTCAAGCATTGCCCCCATAACGCAGAGAAGCAACGCATTGTTTCCCATCTCCGGCAACCCGTTCTCATCATAATTCTTCCAGCGATATTTCACATCATACCATTCATCCTCTTCTATGACATAAAGATACTCCTCATCTCCGTAAGCCTGTTTGACGGATCCGTCCGTATACGTAAGCGCAACATCAAGTCCGTACAGATCTCTGACCTGGCTCTCCGCAGTTTCCTGCAGCAGACTTTCCCACGGATTTTGCGTGCATTCCATTGATACAATGGGAGAATCTTTAAATGTAACTGGCAGCTCCTGCGCGTCAACTCCCATAAAGCTGTAAATCACCGCATTATCCTCTCTTGTAACATCCGCCTGAAAAGGATTGTCCGGCATAACGTATTTGAATCTGGCTTCTACTCTGGAACCAAACGCCTTTCCATTCCAGCTGCCGGTATCGGTCAGAACCGCTCCGCCTCTCAGGGTAAGCTGGTACGTATTCGCTAGAGGAATCTGCATGCTGTTTGGATAACAGGATACCTCTTCCACTTCCAGAACCTCAAACGCTTCCATGTCCTCCGCCGAAGGAACATAGTGATCCCTTACGGAGCTGATCATACAGATAAACTGTCCTGTACCGCTTTCATTCAGCATCTGCGCAACGCAGTAATACGTTTCTCCCGCATACAAGGTGCATTCCACCGCAAAATCCACCCCGTAATCACCATCATCATTCGAGGCAATTTCGGAGCCGTCCGCACGATACACAGCCCCTTCCGTATCATACGCTCCATAACTGAAAAACGTGTAGTCAGCCGTCTCTTCCGGCACAAACTGATATACCTGCTGCGACCGATCTTCTGTAATTTCTACCGTATACAGGGTGTCTTCCAGCATCTGTGTATAATCCTGAAACGCTCTGCCAAACGCTTCCCCAACGCTTTCGATCGTCAGGCTGCCTTTCTCTTTCTTTTCAGACAACGCCGCCGCCAAAGCCTCCACGTCCGGAATGGCCGAAACCAATACGCCAAATGAAAGCGCCGCTGCCATTGCTCTGATTTGTTTTTTCATCGTCTCTCCTCTCATAAATCCCTTCTGTTATCTGTCTACATAAATTAGTATACTCCCTTCTCCTGTTCTGTCAAGCCGCAGAAAACGGCGCTTTTTACTCCGGTCTTTTCCTCCTTTTACAGATAATGGTACTTCTTACGCATGCCAAATACGAACAAAAAGGTAATCAGCATCGCCATGCATTCCGCTACCACGATCGAAAACCAGATGCCGTCCATCCCAAAAAACAATGGCAAAATCAGCACGGCCGCAATTTGAAACACCAGCGTCCGCAAAAATGAGATCATTGCGGAAACCAATCCATTGTTTAACGCCGTAAAAAAGGAAGATCCAAAAATCGGAACGCCGGCCAGAAGGAAGGAAAACGAATAGATTTCAAATCCCCGCAGCGTAAGCTCCATCAGCTCTTCGTCATATCCGACAAAAAAGTTGGAAAGCGGCCATGCCAGAACTTCCGAGAGCGCAAGCATAATCAAAGAAAACGCTCCGATCACCACCGCGCTCTTTTTTAAAATATTTTTCAGTTCCGCATGATTGCCCGCGCCATAGTGAAATCCCGTCACAGGCGCCGTTCCAACCGAATATCCGATAAATGCCGCAAAGAAAATGAACCCGACATACATCAGCACGCCATATGCCGCAACGCCGCTTTCTCCTGCATACTTCATCAGCTGCATATTGTAAAGCATACTGACGAGCGACATCGAAATGCCCGTCATCAGCTCAGACGATCCATTGACGGACGCTTTTAAGAGCGCGTTTCCGTCAAACGCCGCCTTCGTCAGACGCAGCCGGCTTGTATTCGGCCGGAAAAAATAAAACAGCGCAAGCAAAGTCCCCAGCGTCTGGCTGATCGCCGTTGCAGCGGCGGCGCCGATTAAGCCCCATTCAAATACTGCCATAAAAAGCGCATCCAGCGTCATGTTCATGACGCCTGACGCCACCGTCATCAGAAAGCCAAGCTGTGGTTTTTCCGCCGTCACAAAAAAGCTCTGAAATTCCACCTGCAGCATAAAAAACGGAAGCGCAATCAGGATGCATCTGCCATATTCCACGCATCCATTTAACATTTCTCCGCTCGCTCCCAGAACAGAAGCAATCGGCCGAATGCAAAAAAGCCCGATTACGCCGATGCCGATGCCGATGAGAAACGTAACATAAACAAACAGAGAAAACAGGCGTTTCGCTTTTTCATCATCTCCCTCGCCCATCGTTTTGGCAATCAGCGCGCTTCCGCCCGTACCAAGCATAAATCCAACCGCGCCAAGAATCTGCAAAAACGGCATAATAAAATTCACCGCGGCAAACGACGTTTTCCCTACATAGTTCGAAACGAAAAAGCCGTCCACCACGCCATAAACAGACGTAAAAATCATCATCGCAATCGACGGCAGCGTAAAGCGAAGCAGCTTCTGATACGTAAAGTGTTCCGAAAGTTGTATTTTCATTTCAATCCCTCCTTTTTGCTGATCCAATAAAAAACTGCCGGAGAATTCAAAATCCCCCGGCAGTCGCCCACTTTCTCTGATACCATTTTCGTCCGCGGCGCCTATGCCTGCTGATCCGCAAGCCTGTTCTTTCCGATTTTGCGCTTGAATACGTACCACAGCTGCGTTGCAACGCAGATAGAAGAATAGGAACCGCTGATCAGACCGATCATAAGCGGCAGCGCAAAGTCGCGAATCGTAGCGACTCCAAGCAGCCACAGCATAAATACCATGACAAACGTCGTAATCGAGGTATTGATGCTTCGGCTCAAAGTCTGCGTCAGGCTTACATTTGCAAGCTCCGTCAGATCTTTGGAATCCTTTACTTTTTTCAGCTTCATATTCTCACGAATTCTGTCAAAAATAACGATTGTATCATTGATGGAATAACCGATAATCGTCAGCATACACGCGATGAACGTGCTGCCCACCGAAATTCGCACTACGGCGTAGCAGGTAAGCACGACTAATACGTCATGTCCCAGCGCCAGAATCGCGCTGACCGCAAATCTGGCGTCGCTGAAGCGGAACCAGATATAAATCAGCATGCAGATTACGGCAATCACGACTGCTTTTGCAGCGTCCGTACGCATTTCTGAGCTGACGGCGGAGCTGATGCTCTCCGACTGGATTTCATCCTTATTCACTTTATATTTTTCTATAAATGCCTGGTTCAGCGCTTCACGCTCATCCAAAGAGAGCGTCCGCGTCTTAAAAATAATCTGATTCGTTCCCTGTACCTGCGTCGTCTGCACGTTGCTGTCTCCCGTAACGCCCGTCACAAGCGGAACCATATCGGCTTCAATCTGCTCGATCGTATAGCTCTCTTCAAACGGAATCGTCGTTGACGTGCCGCCAATAAAATCAAGGCTGTAATTCAATGCATTTCCGTTTGCGCCATATGCGCCCATTCCAATGAATCCGGCTACAATCGCCACAATGGATATGCCAAAGAAAAGCTTTCTGCGCTCGATCAGGCGGAATGTCTTTAATTCCTTGCCCCTTCCAAAAAACTTCTCGTCCCGAAGCCCAACGGCAAACAGTGCATTTAAGATAACTCTGGTAATAACAAGCGCGGTAAACATGGATAAAACAATACCGATCGCCAGCGTGCTTGCAAAGCCCTTTACCGTGCCGGAGCCAAATACGCCAAGCACCGCTGCCGCAATCAGCGTCGTCACATTGCCGTCAATAATGGCAGACAGCGCCTTTTTAAAGCCAACCGTCATGGAAGACGCAACCGTCTTGCCGTCTGCAATCTCTTCCCGGATACGCGCAAAGATAATGACATTCGCATCCACCGCCATACCAATGGAAAGTATAATGCCGGCGATGCCAGGCAGCGTCAGCGTAACCTCAAACAGATACAGCGTCGCAATAACCAGGCAGGTATAAATCGCAAGCGCAATGGATGCCGCAACGCCTGGTATAAAATATACGATCATCATAAAGACCATAACGATAGCAAGTCCAATAGCCGCCGCCTTTAAGCTGGTAGAAATCGCGTCATTTCCCAGCTGCGCGCCAACTACGTTGGACCGAAGCTCGCTCAAATGCAGGGAAAGGGAGCCAATGCGGATATTAGAAGCCAGAATCTCCGCCGCTTCAAACGACTCCATGCCGGAAATCTGCGCTTTCCCTCCGGTAATCGCTTCGTTTACCGTTGGAGAGCTGATTACCTGCTCGTCATAAACAATTGGAAGATTCTTGCCAACGTTTGCCGTCGTCATATCGCCAAACAAAACGGCGCCGTCACTTGTAAGCGTCAGTTCCACAACAAACTCTGTGTTCCCCATGCTGTTTTTGATGGAAGCCGGCTGCGCGTCTTCCACCATGTCGCCCGTCATAAACGTCTCGCCATCCGGCGTCTGAAACTCCAGAGAGCCAGGCTTTCCAAGCTCCTCCAGAATCGCATTCGCATCGGTTACGCCCGGGATTTCAACCGTAATGCGGTCTTCTCCCTCCCGGTATACGACAGCCTCCGTGCTGTATCCTTCGATACGCTTCTGAAGCTTGTAGATGGTGTCGCTTACTTCCTCCGACGTAAATCCTTCGTCGTCCACCTGATACGTAATGCTGACGCCGCCCGCCAGATCCAGGCCAAGCTTTACGCTCATATCCTCTCCGATTCCGGTAGAGGAAAGAATAATTGACGCATAGTATGCAAGTCCTCCAAGGATCAGGGCGATCGCCACAAGAACCGCCGCGCCCCGTCCTTTATTGAATTTGTTCTTCATCTCATTTCTTCCTTCCTTTCATCCGCTTCAAATGCTTCCGCCGCTTTTAGCATAATGGCGCATTCCACCCGCTTTTTCTGCAATGCACACCCGATCTCGTAAACGCCTCGAATATCTCCATGAAAATTGTATGCATTGGCCGCGCAGCCTCCGCTGCAATAATATTTTGCAAAGCAGTTTCTGCATGCTTCTTTCGCATAGACGTTGCATCCCTTAAACGATTCCTGCAAACGCGTATTCGTGATGCCCTCCGTCACATTTCCCATGAGAAACTTCTCATTGCCTACAAACTGATGGCATGGATAGAAATCCCCCCAGGGCGTTACCGCAAGATACTCCGTTCCCGAGCCACAGCCCGAAAGCCGCTTTGCAACGCAGGGTCCTCCCTCCAGATCTATCATAAAATGGAAAAACGTAAACGAATCTCCACGCTTTCCTCGCCTTGCCATTTCTGCCGCAAGCGCGTCGTATTCTTCAAACAGTCGAGGCAGATCTTCTTTCCGAATCGCGTATGCATCCGTCTCCTGCGCCACCACAGGCTCCACGGAAATCTGACGGAATCCAAGATCCGCAAGATGCAGCACGTCCTTTGAAAAATCCAGATTATAACGCGTAAACGTGCCTCTTACATAATAATTCTTCTGCTGTCGGCTCTCTGCAAACTGCAAAAATTTCGGCACAATCCGCTCATAGCTTCCGCTGCCGTCCGGAAACGGCCGCATCCTGTCATGAACGTCTTTGCGCCCGTCAATGCTTAAGACGACGTTCGCCATCTCCCGGTTGGCAAACTCCATGATTTCATCATTGAGAAACACGCCGTTTGTCGTCAGGGTAAAACGGAACTTCTTATCGCAGACCTTTTCCCGCTCCCTGCCATACGCCACCAGATCTTTGACAACCTGAAAATTCAGCGTCGGCTCTCCGCCAAAAAAATCCACTTCCAGATTCCTGCGATTGCCGGAACTGGCAATCAAAAAATCAAGCGCCGCCTTTCCTACCTCATAAGGCATCAGCGCCTTTTCTCCATTGTATTCGCCTTCCTGCGCAAAGCAGTAGCCGCATCTTAAATTACAGTCGTGCGCAATATGCAGACAAAGCGCCTTTACAACGACGCCGCGCGTCTGCACGTCCGCCAGATGCGCTTCATATTCTTCTCTGGAAAAGAGCGTCCCGTCCTCTTCCAATGCGGCGATTTCCGCAAGCGCCTCCCGGATCTCCGATTCTTTATACTGTGCAGAGAGCCGTTCTATTACTGCGTCCTGCGCATATCCTGCATCCAGCAGCCCAATGATTTCATAGGTCATTGCATCTACGACGTGAACCGAACCGCTGTCTACGTCCAGGACAATATGATATCCGTTGTTTTTAAACTGATGAATCACCGTAGGATTCCCTCTCTTTCCGTGCGTCCGGAAGCAAGCCGGACGCCGCCCTTTCCGCTGCCGTAATTGCCCGTATGAGCACAAACGACCGCACGCTGCGCGCACGGCCTGTCTTTATGTAATCCCCGCAGTCTTTTATCTGCTGTTTTCACATGTCTGGTTCCCTACCGTACAGGACGTCTTGCATGCCGACTGGCACGAAGTCTGACACTCGCCGCACCCGCCTTTTTTTACTGTATTCTGAAGTTTTCTGGTATTCAAAGTCTTTACATGCTTCATATGATATTCTCCTTTTCTCTCCTGATTCCGGGCTGACCGGTTGATACTCGATGCATATTATAGCACAAGTCCCGCCATATGAAAAGCATTTTTTATAAATGAAACGTCAATACATATAATTCCTTATCTTCCAGATAATAGATGGACGAAATATCCGGACAGTAATCCGCAATGCGCCCGTCCGTAATGAAATAGGCGATGGCCTGCGCGTACAGCTCCTGCGAGGCAAACTTCACCGACGCGTCTCCGCCGCCCGCATTCCATTTTTCAGCCAGAAGCGCGCCGATGCGTTCCGGATTCCACTCCGTAAAATAGCGATTTTCCTTTACAAAGTAATTGTCCTCCATATGTGTGCATTCCGGCAGCGGAAAGCCATTATCCAGCGTATGCGTCCTGCTGATCTCCTCGGAAGTAATCGCCAGATAATTATAATTGACGTATTTTTCCATCTGGCTTGCACTGTCAAGATACCTGGAATTCCCCCATGTCGTATCCATGTAATAATATGCGCCATCCAGACGCACCAGATTCCAGGCATGCGACTCGCCATTTGCCGTCCCTGTCACAATCACGCCTGGAATGCCAAGCAGATTCAGCAAATACTGCGTCGCGCAGGCATACCCCTGACAAACCGTCGCGCGGTCCAAAAACACGCTGATAATATTCTGGCTGTTTCTGGCATTCGAATCATAGTCCACATTCTGCACCAGAATCTCAAATACATACTTCGCTTTCGCATAATCCGAATCCGTAATGGAAATTCCCGCCATCAGCTCCTCTACCGACGCATCAATCTGCTTTTGAATCGCTTCCCGCTCCTCCTTCCGCATCGTATATTTGGGCGAAAACTCCATGCCAACGGCTTCTCCGTCGCGGGTGTACTGCGTATAGACATAGCCGGATATCCAAAACAGTCCGCCGTAATCGGCGCAAAGCGCTTTGTACGCCGCTTCCAGCACGTCCGCATCCAGAGTAGACACTTCCGTCTTCTCTTTCTGCTCCAAAACAGCCGAAAGCATTTCACGGTACACTGCCCTCGCCTCATTCCCAAGCGTCTGATACGCGTAATTGAGCGCAAAACGCTCTTCCTCTGTATCCTTCTGTAAAACATCCTCTTCCTGCGTCTTTGTTTCTTTTTTCTTTTTCTTTTTTTTCTTTTCCGGCGCTTTTTTTACAGCCGTTTCCGTATCCTGCTTTACCGAAACGCCGGAATGCGTTTCACGCTCCAGTATTTCTGTCTGAAACGTCTCGATCTGCTCCATCAGCCCGCAGCCCGCCAGAAAGCATGCCGTAAAAAACGCCAGAGCGGTCCTGCCGAATGCCATTTTTATTCTTTTTTTCACGATCTCCTCCATTGCAGCCACATGTGCTTTCTTTCTTCCATTTTACTATAATATTTGAATTTTTCAATGCATCTGTGTTAAAATAGCCTGAAGAATGGAAATGAGGTGTTTCAATTGATCGCAATCCAACTTACCGCTGTAAAAACGTTTATGCGCCAGCTCCTGTGCAGCGAAATGTTTGACCATTTCCTGCTGATGGAAGCCTCTATCGTCAAAGACGCCACGTTTTCCATAGACGGACGTATCAACGCTTCGTTCTACACAAAAGAAGAGCTTGAAGAAGAGGGCCTTTCACACCTTAAAGCCCTTCCATACGGGAAGCTGCGTCCCGTATGCTACCAGCTGATGAAAGGCAGACGCACGCCCGTCTCGTTCAAATTTATACTGCTGCTTTCCCCGGAACACACGGCAGATGCGCTTGCGCAGTCCAAAAGCAGCTTTACCGCCAACGACGTGACCGGAATTTTCCTCAATCTTCTGTTTCAAAACGGAAATCTGACGCTTACAACCGGTATTTCCTATGCGCTTTTTTCAACAGATCGCACGCTTGATCAGGAATGGGACATTCTGGTTCGAAAATTTCTGAACAAATATGATGTTTCTTACGAAGAACTTTGAGATTTTTACTTTACTTTTGTAATATCTTATGTTATAGTAAGCAAGTGCGTATGACACGCATAAACTATTTATTGGAGGTACTGCAATGAACAAAGGTACAGTAAAATGGTTCAACAATCAGAAGGGCTATGGTTTCATCTCTGATGAATCCGGTACTGACGTATTCGTTCATTACTCAGGACTTAACATGGAAGGCTTTAAATCTCTTGAGGAAGGCGCAGCTGTTGAGTTCGAGGTAATCGACGGAGCCAAAGGCCCACAGGCAACCAATGTAACCGTAGTAAACTAAGATACGCCCTACTTAATCAGCACTTTTCAACGTACCTTTTTCATAATATATATCAATGATTAAGATATTGGAACAGGAATTGATTAAAAGAAGAACTGCCGCAGACTTTCTGTGGCAGTTCTTTTTGCGTTCTATGTCTTTTTCTTCGAATTATGCCGGAAAATCCGATACATATAATACCCGATGTTTCCAAGCGTCGCCGCCATAACAAGCAGGCTGTACGCCGCATTCATCCGCGCTCCAAGCGCATCCGCCACAGACGGAAGCAGCATTCCAAACGTCAGAAACAGCTTGCCGTTTCGAATCATGCGCACCGCGAAGACGCGTACCCTTCCCTGCAAAGGCTCGCTTCCAAAGCCATTAAGCGCTTCCGGAAAAATCTGTAACGCCGTCATTCCCGCATAGAGAATCAGAAGTGAAGCCATATGATGCAAGAGCGCGCCCATTCCCGCTTCATACGCATATCCGGCGTAAATCTGAAGCCCCAGACATGCAATAGCGGCAATTGCAGCAATGCATTCCAGCACGACTTCCCATATCTCATATTTCCTGTCCCGCATGCGCATTCCTCCGTCTCTCCCGCAACCGCTGTATCGTCAGATCATCTGCTCCTGTCCTTATTATACATATTTTTCATTTCGGTTCAAGAGGTCCGTCCATCCCGTTTTTCCGCCCAGGCCCTGCACTGCTCAATCCGCTTTCCATGATCGCCCTGCTTTTCATCATAAGCAAATTGCTTCAGCAAATCGCATGGAAAGTCGTTGCATAATCCGCAATGCCCGCATCCCTTCGCTTCACAGCAGGATTTTACCGGACAGCGTTCGCCCCAGAACGGTTTTTCCATCTTCACGCAGCCTTTACAGCCAGTCTGTTCCCGATAGGAACATTCCCCACACAATAATCCGCATCTTGATTCTATCATTTGTTTTTCCTCCTTTGCCCTATCCTAACACATGCAACACGACAACAGTATGTCATGTTGTATGCCATTTTTCAGGGCTCCTCCCCCGAATCCTCTGCGTAATCCCAATGCATGTTTAAAATATGCTCCGCCTGTCTTCTTCGATCCTCCCGTAATTCTGCGGGTTCCAGCACAAATACCTTATCCCCAAAGCCAAACACCCATTCCCGCATATTCTCATAGCTTGCAAAATCACGCTCAAACGCCAGTTTCTTATCTTCTCTTACAGAAAAACTTTCTGTTCCGTATTCCTCAATCAAACGATATTTTTCGCTTTCCTCAAATATGGCTTTCAGGCGGATGCCGCCCTCTTTCAGATACGCTCCAAACGACAGTTCTTCCAGAGGAATTTCTCTTTCCGCAAAAACCTGTTCTTCTATTTGCAGCTCCCAAAGCCGGTTCAGCTTAAACAGGCGATACGCCTGCCTGTACAGGCAAAAACCAAACACATACCACGAAGACCACCTGAAAACCAGACGATAGGGCTCTATGCGGCGCTGCGCTTCTCCTTTTGCATAATAATATCGAAAGGATACGATGCGTTTTTCCCGGATTGCCGCCTTTATCCGCTCAATTTTGGGCGTGAGCGAGGTCGGATCGTGAGACGCCAGGTCAATGAGAATGCTTTCCTCCGCCCATATGCGCTGCCCCTTCTCCGAAAGCTTATCAAGCAGACCGGCAAGCGCAGAGCGTTCCGAAACGCTGTCTATCCCCCTTAGCCCTGCAAAAACAGCCTGTAATTCGTCTTTGGTAAAAAATGTTTTATCGAATTTATAGCCGTCTGCAATCGACAGCCCGCCGCCATAGCCCTGTGTCGCCACTATCGGTATGCCGGCTTTGCAGATATCCTCTATGTCCCGATTGATGGTCCTTCTTGACACTTCAAAGCGTTCGGCCAGCTCGGGAGCCGTCGTTTTCTCATTTTGCAGCAAAATTGTAAGGATTCCGATCAAACGGTCTATCTTCATTTTTCTTCTCCATTCTGGCGGCAGTATGGCCGGCTGACAATTGATTTCCCCAACATCGTGTGCTATAGTAGAAAGGCAGAAAAAGAAAGGAATACGCCCAAAATCATGTACATTCAATTAAACGGACAAATCATCTACTACGAAAAAAGCGGAGAAGGCTCGCCCGTCCTTCTGGTGCACGGAAACGGCGAAACGCATAAAATCTTTGACGTTCTGATTTGCGAGCTTTCCAAAAAGCATACGGTATATGCGCTTGACAGCCGCGGACATGGCCAAAGCGCCGCTGCGTCGGACATGCACTATGACGATATGGCAGACGATATCATTGCCTTTGTCCAGGCGCTTGATCTGATTAAGCCCGCCTTTTACGGATTCAGCGACGGCGGCATCATTGGACTGCTCGCAGCCGCAAAATGTCCGTCTCTGTTTTGCGCGCTTGCCATAAGCGGCGCAAATCTGACGCCCCGCGGCTTCAAATTTACAGTCAGATTTCCAATATGGCTTCGCAACCTCAGAAAAAAAGACCCTCTGCTTACCATGATGCTCAAAGAGCCGCACATCAAAAAAGCAGAGCTTGGCGCGATCCATATTCCCACGCTGATTCTTGCCGGCTCCAAAGACATCATAAAAAAACGGGAAACAAAGCGCATTGCCGCCGCCATTCCCGGATCCATCCTGCAAATTCTCCCAAAAGAAAATCATTTCAGCTATGTCGTGCACAGTCCAAAGCTCTTTCCGCTTCTGGACGAATTCTTTTCGACGCTTTAAAAGACGCAGCCGCATCCGGCCGCACGGCGCGACAGGATGCGGCAAAAGCGTCAGTCTTCCTCTATCACCTGAATCTCCAGAAAATCAAATGGCGTCTGCTCCACAAAATTATCCTGTGTAAACCTTGTTCTGGCATGGCGCTGAAACTCGCTGATATTTGTCTCCAACCAGATTGGCTTTTCCAGATCAAAGGCATAACAGACGTCCTCCAATGCCTGAAATACCTTGTGCGTTCTTGTTTCCGGCGTATCGTTTTCTATTGTCATATCCTTGATTAAACGGTTGTCCAAAAATTCTTTTGCCCACAATCGAAACATGCCCTATCTCCTTTTCTGCCTGTTCGCTTCGTACATCAGAATGGCCGCCGCCACCGACGCATTCAAAGACTCCGCCCGTCCTTCCATTGGAATCCGAACCGATTCGTCCGCAAGCGCCGTCGCCGCATCGCTCAGCCCGTTTCCCTCGTTTCCGATCAGAAAGCCGCTTCCGGCGCGATAATCCGGCGCATCATACGCTCTTTTGCCATCCAAATGCGCCGCATAAATATTTATGCCGCGCGCCTTTAAACGCCGAATTATACCGTAAAAATCCTCCACGGCAAAAAATGGAACCCGATAGATGCTTCCCATCGTCGCGCGCACTGTTTTGGGATTGTATACATCGACTGTCCCGGCATTTGCAATCACGGCCGTAATGCCCGCGGCTTCTCCCGTTCGAAGCATCGTTCCAAGATTTCCGGGGTCCTGAATGCCCTCCAGCAAAAGGTAACATCCTTCTTTTTCTTCCAGCGTCTGCTCAAGATCCCATTCCGGCATGGCAACGACCGTCAGTATGCCCTGCGGCGTCTGCATGCCGCCAGCCGCTTTCATAACGGAATCGGACAGCGTCTCGTACGTCAATCCGTTGAAATGCGCCTGATGCTCCTTCTCTTTCAGATACGACTCTGTCACATACGTCGCTTTAATCCGGTCGCGAGGCGCTTCTTCCGACAGCTTCCTTCCTTCGACCAGAAAAACGCCCTGCTCTTTTCTGGCTTTTGCTTTTTTCCCCAACAATATCAGGTTTTTAACCTGCGCATTCGATGTGCTTGTAATCATGAAGCCGCCCCCGCTTTTTTCTTTGCGCGCCCGGACTGTTCTGGCGCGCTTCCCTTATTATAGCAATTTCTTTTCTTTTTGCAAATGCAAAAGACGGAATACGAAACGCCATTGCTTCGTATTCCGCCTTTTTTTGTTTTACATTGTTATTTCTCTTACCTTATTTGGAAGAAGACATCTTCTCTTCCTGGCTGCGGATCATCTTACGGACCATCTCTCCGCCGATCGAACCTGCCTGTGCAGAAGTAAGGTCGCCATTATAGCCTTCCTTTAAAGGAACGCCGATCTCAGAAGCGACTTCCTGCTTAAAACGATTCAACGCCTCTTTTGCTTCCGGTACCTCTACTCTATTTGTTCTGTTTGAACTTGCCATGGTAAAACACCTCCATAGTTTTTCTCCGGCTGCGCCGGTTTTGTTTTGGGGTAAACATTGTTTTCGTTTACCCTGAAAATAGTATGGAGCAAAACACAATTTTTATGTTTGGAAAGTTTCACCATTCTTTTTCAGAAGCGATCCGGATGCATGCGTCTAATTGCGCAGCGCGACAGCCGCGCTGTAATCGCCGTATACTTTCTTTCCGCTTTCGGATTTTACATACGCTCTGACTTTATAATAATACGTTCTGTCCGTTTTGAGTCCACTGGCGGACCATGTTGTCTTTTTCCCTTTTTGAATCGTTTTTAACGGCGTATACCTGCCATTTTTCTTTTTCCCGATGCATATCTGATATCCGCTTGCTTTCGCCGTCTTTTTCCAGGAAAACGTCGTTTTTGCGCCTGTTTTTCTTTTTATGGCGAATTTTTTTACTTTTGCAGGAGAAACGGTCGCTTTTACGATGGGGCTGTAAGCTCCGTATACCCTGCTGCCGTCCGCTTCCAGCTTATACGCGCGAATCCGAAACGCATACGACGTGCCGTAGCGGAATGTTCCGGAAAAGGCCGTTACATCGCCGTTATCAATCAGCGCAATTTCACTGTCCTTCTGCGTCCTGGCATCGTGCTGGCACAGGCTGTATCCGCTTGCCCCTTCTACCTTCGTCCATTCAAAAATAATATTTTTCTTTCCCTTTTTTGCGGAAGCTTTCAAACGGGACTCTCCGACAATCGCCTGATTCTTTGGCGGCTCTGCGGCCTTCTCTTCATTTTTGACCAGAACGGAAGGCGCGTCTAAAGACGCCAGCATCTCTTCGTTGCCGCCGCTGTCTACATATTTGACAGACGGCTCTCCCTCTTCGCTCATATCCCCGGCGATTTCCACCTGAACCTGATATTCGCTGCTGACCGGATCAAACGACAGCGTTCCGATTTTTGCATATTCGCTGCCTTTAAAGATATCCTGATCTTTTTTTCCGGAAAGAATCACGTCTACCAGATAGCTTCCCGCATCTTCCTGCGTAACAATTGTGTCTTTGACCGTGCCGGGGATCGCGTTTTCAAAATGAAACACAGGCTCTCCCACCGTTCCGCCGGCAACCGTCATGCGAAGCTGCAGCCGCAGCGAAGTAATCGTTTCCGTCTTCCCTTCCGGAAGGTTGAGCGCTACAGATACGCTGTTCTTCTCTGCCGTGAGAATGCCGCTGCCGCTTTCCGCTGCGGCAGCATTAACCGGCATGACAAACATAAGTAAGCACACTACGGCTATATATTTCATCCAGTTTTTCATTTGGCTCCTCCTTGTAACGTAATCTCCGGCAATGCATCCGGTATCGGAATGATATGCGTATCGCTGACAACGCGTTCACCTTCCAGCGTCAGCGCGTCATCCACGCGATACAGCTCGCCGCGCACGCTTCCCGCACGCTTCAGGCTATCCATATCCCACTGACCAGGCTCGACATAGTATACCCAGGTTCCGTCAGAAGTCTCTCCAAGATTGCCATGCTCCGGCACGTCGGCGAAAATCACCTGTTTTGCAAGCACGTTTCCGTCTTTTACGCCGATCACATCGCCCTGCGCATCATACAGCACGACCATATTGTATGCCGGATTGCCTTTATATGTTCCGGTAAAAATCAGCGAGCCGGACGGTATCACATCTTCCGCGTTCTCTCCGTACTTATAATCGCCGGTCAGTACGCCAATCGCCGGCGTTCCGTCTTCTGAAGACATGAATTCCAGATTATCGCCGGACGGCCCGCAGATTTCGATTTCCCGAATCGAAATGCTGCCGGACTGCGCAATCGTCAGCCTGAGATATCTTGCCTGATACGTGCCAATCCACTTATCCCGTTCCTCTTCCTTTACGGAATCAAACCAGACGGTTGCCTCTTCCATCTGCGCTTCAATCGCATAATGCTCCTTGACAGGCGTCCATGTCTCTCCATCCTGGCTGACTTCAATCGTAAGGTCTGCCAGCGCGTCTCCTTCGTATTTCAGCGCCGTCACTTCCTCAACCTTGTGCATATCCACCGTAATGACTGCCGCATCGCCAGCCGTTCCGACATATGTGCCATCCGGCGTCCTGTCATTGTCCAGAATCTTTTCAATGCTGT
Organism: uncultured Roseburia sp.; assembly: GCA_947647505.1. Taxonomy (GTDB): domain Bacteria; phylum Bacillota; class Clostridia; order Lachnospirales; family Lachnospiraceae; genus Roseburia_B. The sequence continues at coordinate 44,036 of CANSKO010000014.1, forward strand.
TTACTTTCTTTTCTTCTACGCTTCCCGGATCGCTTTCATGATATCCGTTATCCGGATCTTCCTCATCCGGCGCAACCGCCGTATCGTCTTCTGAAATCATATCCGTTTCAACCGTCCACGCCGATTTCTCAATCACGCCGTCTGTCTGAATCTTAACGGAACCCGCCGACTTCACATTGGAGTAATTCAGGTACTGATCGACAGCCCGAACTTCGTACTCCAGAACTCTGTTATTGATCGCGGAAACCGCATCGACGTAAACCGTAGTCTCCGCCGTGTCGATCGGAACAAATCCAATGACTTCTGTTTTCTTTTCTCCGTTTGCAATCATGCTGCGGCTGATCTCGTATCCGAGGATTAACGCTGCGTCCCGGTCCGTGGAAATCGTAATCTCCGCCTGATTGGATTTTGCAGCAACCGACGCCGTCGTCACCGCATCCTGATCCTTGATCGTTCCCGCTTCATCCGGATGCGCAACGCGATAATCTCTTGCCGCATCGTTGATGTAATACAGCGCTTTTGTATCCGCTTCTCCGTACTGCAACGCATAGGCAATCGTCGCCTCATCCGGCTGCATGCCCCAGCGCTCAAAGAATGGCAGAATGTTTTTCTCTGCGGCCGCACATGCAAGACGCATCAGATTCTGCTCCGATCCTCCATTCAGGGTAAGCCCTGGCTGCGGCGCTTTTCCAGGATTTCTGGAATACGTATCGACGCGTGCAAAAAACAGATTCTGGAACTGCTCTTCATACGTATCGTATATATGCCTGTCGTCCGTCTGATTGTCGAACGCAAGGTGGAGCTGCCAGTACAGCGCAAGCTGCGTAAATACATTGGACGCGCGCCCGATGGAGCCGGAGGTTACTTTATCGTATACATTTGCATACGTAAAACGCTGCTTTCCAGTCAAAAGCTGTGCAAAATAATTGTTCGTCACTTCTGCAACCGCATATGTGCCCTGATTGATATCGTGGCCGATTTCATGCCCGATGCCCCATCCAAATCCGGACATATCGTTGGGCGCGCTTGCCAGAACCGTTTCATTCCACTCGATGCCGATATGATTGCCGGACGCATACATAAACGCGCCTGCAAACATTCTCATATACCGAATATTCAGATGCTGCGCCGGCATTGCGTTATTGCCCCTGTCATTTCCGGCCGTATCGCTTAATCCCTTATGATGATAAAACAGCTGCATCGTCTGTTCCATCGCCTGTAACGCAAGATCCAGCTTTGCGACCTTATCTTCTGCATTCTGAATTCCTGCCCAAACCTGTGTTGCGGGCACAGAATACATCATTTCACGCATCATAATGTCCGTTGTGTTTAAAACGCACGTTTTCGCATCATACGGATAATCTACATTTTTATTGCCTGTATGCTTCTCCTCATGCGCAGCCTCAATCGTGCCAACATACTGCTCCAGCTGCTCCACATAGCTGCGAATCGCCTCCGTGCGTTCGCTTCCCGTTTTGCCATATACGCTCAGCGCCGGTATGCTGCTTCCGCCGCTGATGCGGATCGCATACTGATCCGACTCCTGATTGCCCGTATAAGCAACGTAAAGCTGTCCTCCATGCTCATACGCGCCGGACGTAATTTTCGGAACGGTAATTTCATTTCTTCCCACTTTCAGGTTGACCGATCTTGCAAAGCTGGAAGCTTCCGCATGATTCTGCGTAAATACAAGCTGAAGATTTGCAGCGCTTCCCGTCCGCTTCGTATTATGCCCTACATAAACCAGAAGGCTTTCCCCTTCGTAAACCGATCTGCCCAGCGGCTGCCATGCATTCAGTCCGCCAAATCCCAGATGACGGTCTTTCGCCGCCGTAATGCCATTTTCGACTTCATAAGACGGCGCAAGATTTTCGGAAAGAATTTCCCTTGCCGTCTGGATTTCCAGCTTCAGCTCGCTGTAAAGCGGATGCTTCTCGCCGCTGATTGCTTCCGGCGTCTCAAGACGCGCTTCCAGCCCGTCGATCACCTCTTCCGTTACATCTTCCCGCAACGTCGTATGCATCTCATCCATATAAAGATTCATGATATCGTCTTCCAGTGAATCATACATATGGAAACGAATCTCTCCTACCATCATGTCATTTCTGGAAGAAGCCCTTCCAAGACAGATATGGACTTTATTCGCCGTTACCGTTTCATCAAATTTGATAATATAGAATGGATTGTTGTTTACATCCCGTTTCTCCAGCACGCGCGTGCCAACGATGCTCCTCGCCTCTCCATTCTCAGAGTTCCAGTATTCCAGTCTCGCATACTGCACGCCTTCTATCTGATCCGCAGCGGCAAACGTAATGTAATTCATCCTGTAATCGTTATCCAGCGTAATATAAAATCCTCTGTCATTCGCCGGATATGCTACGCCGTCATCCCAGTCTGACTTCACCCAGTAAGAAGCGTAGTTATCATCTACCAGTCCCCATGCGCTTCTTGGAGCCGTATCCAACGGACTTCCGATCATTTTCGCGCCGTTGTGTCCGCCATATGTAGCCTCCGTAATATGCGCCGTCACCTTTCCTTCACCATTTGAAGTATTCAAAAGCATATAATTCGGAAGCATCGGCGGAGCGTCGCTTTTTGTCACAGCCGTTGACACGATCGACGGCGCGCCCCATCCAAGCTGATTCCATCCTGTTACATAAACGGAATACTCTACGCTATCTTCCAGTCCGCTGATGACGTAACGCGTCCCGCTGATCTTTCCGGCTCCATCCAGCGTCGGCGTAAATCCTTCCACAACCGGACGATATGCCGTATCCGCTTCCTGCCTTTTCTTATAATACACCATGTATCCGTTTGCATCGTCCATATCCTTCCAGGAGACGCTGATGGAACGGTAGCCGCCTTCCGCCGTTACATGATCTGGCGGCGCAGGCGCTTTGGATGGCTGCGGCACGCCTGTTTTCTCCTCTGACCACGGACTGCTCCAGTCGCCGTTTACAGAGCGCACCTTTACTTTATATTCCGCAAAATTGACCAGCTTCTTGTCATTGATCGACGAAACTCTGTGCTGCGTTCCGGATACCCGGACAATCTGCGTTTCATTGCCCGCCTGATTCTTCACCGGACCGCTGATGCACACTTCATATCCCGTAATATTCGTCTGCGATCCCCAGCTGACCGTAAATCCCATGTTTTCGGACACCGGATTGTTCAAAACCGGAATATTCAGCTGCGGCGCAGGAATGCGCTCTTCCATATTATTGACGAATTCCACCTTTGCAATTTCGACAAGCGGCTCCGTCTTTTTCGTTCCTGTAATTTTAATCGTAACCCGCTTTACCGCAATCTGACTGCCGAAATCCAGCACGATAGAACCGTCCGCCTCCATTGTCATCCCTGCGGCCGCACGGCTCATGGCATATTTGACAAACGCAGACTGTTTGCGCGGGCTTTGCTTTAACGCTGTTTCCCCTGGCACAGCCGCCAGAGAAACAGGCATCGTTTTTTCCTGTCCGCTTTCATCGACATATACGACGATCGCTTCTCCGTCCGTAATTTCGCTGGACAGCATTCCATTCTCATCCGCAGCCGCCGGCGCCTGAATTGCAATTCCTTCTACCGGAACGCTCTCCGCGTCATCCTCCGCCAGAATAAAATCCACTGCAACAGGATTTTCTTCTGAAATCGACGCCTCTGCATTCTGCGGCCGAAGCGTTACGACATCCGCGTGGTTTAAAAATCCCTCCATGCCTTCCGCCGTCGTGCCTTCCGCCGGCTGCATTGTTTTAACGACGCCATGCTTTTCTACGACCGAAGCGCGGCTCTCTCCCATGTTCTGCACCAGATATTGTAAATCGGCCAGATCTATCCTGCCGTCACTGTTGAGGTCAGAAGTCGGGTCTTCGGGGCTGATGCGGACATCCTCTAAAAGCTTCGCCTCGTCCATCGCATCGATCTGCCCGTCACCATTCACATCGCCCGACCGCATCCATCCGGGAACTGCATTGCTTCCCGTCTCCATATTTATGGAACAAACTGTGATTTTGGAAATCCAGTTTTCTTCCGTATGTACTTTCTGCGTATAATCAGCAAACTTATCTGCCCGGATGGTAACGGTATAGTCCCCCGCCGCAACTTCAAACCTTGCTGTTTCACTGGAACTGCCGCCGTCAAACGTCAATTCCCTGCTCTGCTGTCTCTCATCGTCAATCTGCACCGTCACCTTTCCCTGATACGGAAAGATGCGTGAAGAACAGACCTCCACATCCAGAATGCTTCTGGCGGATGCGGCTTCCACAGCGTTCCTCTGCTCACGTTCTGCTCCATGCACCGGCACGGACATGCCCATCCAGGTCTGGAATGCCAGACATCCGGCGAGCAACATTGCCATACATCTTTTCATTTTTCCTTTCCTTTCTTCACCAAAGCGCGCCTGAAAACGGCTGATTTTCAAACGCGCCTCAACAATATTGGACCTGTGCCAAAAAACGGCATAGAGCTATTATAGCACAATTTTTCAAATTTTACATATTTTTTTCATTTTCGCCGGACTTTGCCATACAGACGCCCTGAATGCTTCCGTCTGTCGGCCGTCCGCCTGAAAACGAGAATAAAAATTGCCGTATGAAGCAATTTATGTTATTCTGAATCAAACGAAGCAGAAAACACCATTCCCGCAAAGACATTGTATTTTAGAAGGAGGTACTTTTATGAGCAAAACGGGCATTTTTATGGCAAATGGCTGCGAAGAAATCGAAGGCCTGACCGTCGTAGACATTCTGCGGCGCGCCGAACTGGAAATTGAAATGATTTCCATTCAGAGCACAACGTCCATAACGGGTTCCCACGGCATCACATTTCTGGCGGACGCGCTGTATGAAGACGTAAATTTTGACGCGCTTGACGCGATCGTGCTGCCCGGCGGAATGCCTGGAACCCTGCATCTTGGCAGACATGCCGGCGTAATGAGCGTCATTCAGAAATTTGCCGAAGAAAACAAGCTGATTGCCGCCATCTGCGCGGCTCCTTCCATCCCCGGCGCGGCAGGGATCCTAAGCGGCAGACGCGCCGTGTGCCATCCGGGATTTGAAGAAAAGCTGAAGGGCGCCATCGTCTCCGAAGACGCGGTTATGACAGACGGCAATTTCATCACCAGCCGGGGCATGGGCACGGCGATCGACTTTGCGCTTGCCATCGTCCGGTATTTCAAAGACGATGCCGCCGTTTGCGATCTGAAGCAAAAACTCGTATATCAACAGGAGCCAGCATGGAAATCGAACGCAAATATTTAATCAAAAAGCTGCCGGACGACTATGCGTCCTATCCGCATCAGGATATTGAGCAGGGATATTTATCCACAAAGCCGGTGGTGCGCGTCCGCAAAGCCGACGAAACGTATTTTCTGACCTACAAAGGCTCCGGTCTTATGATCCGGGAGGAATACAATCTTCCTCTGACCAGGGAGGCGTACCTGCACCTGCGCCAGAAAACGGACGGCGTTTTGATCCACAAAACGCGCTACCGGATCCCCTGGAAGGCGTATACCATAGAGCTGGACGTATTTGCAGACGCCCTTGCGCCGCTGCTTCTGGCTGAAGTGGAATTCCCTTCCGAAGAGGCGGCCAACGCGTTTGTCCCGCCGGACTGGTTTGGAGAAGACGTTACGTTCTCCCCATCCTACCATAACAGCGCGCTCAGCCAAAAAAACGCCTGACTTCCCCTGCCCGGACTGTTATAGCCGTCATGTGAAAATAAAATATTCTGCTAGAGCGTGTTTGAAAAATGCTTTCTGACAGATGTGCGACCCACTTAGTGGGAGATTTGCGCCAAATAAGGGAGGCGTAGCGGGCTACGCTGAGGATTCTTGACCTGTGCAATCGGGAAAACAGGCAAGTGGTTGGTGTAGCTATTTGCGCAACGATGTACTAGGGGCGCCGTTTGGCTGAGAGATGAAAATCAAGCTCTTTTCCCTTCCGATGGGAGGCTCGGTCACGCTTTTTTCCATGCTCTTTCTCGTGCTGATCGGCCACTGGTACGGGCCTTCGGCCGGAATAACAACGGGCGTTCGGCGCGCTCGGGCTGTCCGGTTCTTCCGGAAAAAGAAAGGCGGCCTGATAGCCGGATATATTGCCGGCGTGACCGGAAGGTTTTTGTTCGCCTTTTTGTCCGACTGGATGTTCTTCGGCTCCTACGGGGCGGATTACGGCATGAGCGGCCCGGCCTACTCGCTGGCTTACAACGGCTCCTGCTTATTTGTGGAAGCCGCCCTCACGCTGATCGTCATCCTCCTTCCGTCGGTACGAAAAGCCCTGGAGCAGATAAAGAAAAAAGCCTGGGAAAGCTCCTTAGAAGCTTGATCTGCCCGTATCCTTCGCGATGACGAGGCGAACGGCCGTCTCCATGTCAGTATCGTCTTTTTGCGGTTTCAATGCGCAGCTTCTTATCATTATCATAATTTAGAAATAATTAATTATTTTGTTTTTCCTATCTCCGAAATCGCGTCGTTTCAAATTTCTGCATCATGCGCACGCTGCTTAACAGCTGCTGATAGCGGTCATCTGTGCCGCCCTCCGGTATCACAAGATCCAAAACCACTGCAAAATCATCAATCAGCCGGTCGGTAATGGAATCGCCCAGATTTTTGATCAGCTGATATTTCTGCTCCAGCGTATCGGCGTCAAGAAACTGCAGCAGCAGCGGATTCGCCCGCTCTTCCACGCCCTCTTCCACCGCATCGGACGCTGACGGCCGCCGCGCAGACGCATCTTCTGTCTGCCGCACAGACCGCGCCGGCTCCGCCGCATGCACCGGCACTTCCTCCGCCGTCTTCTTCTCCGGCGCCGCCACAATCCGCTCAAAACGGTATCGCTGCGCGGCATCCGGATATTTCGCATGATCCACTTCGCTCATAAACTGCGCAAGCGTCCGGACGTAGCATGCATACTCTCCATACAGCGCCTGATATACCACCATGCGCTCTCCCGTCTCCGCATGCTTCGCCACGCACAAAACCTGATATCGCTTATGTTTAAAATGCATATACCTCTCCCCTGGCATTGGCATGTGTCTGTCCATTTGAAGTCACTTCCTTTATCAAAAAATTCAAATCTTATCTATCATAGCATAATTTTCACAAAAAATATAGACAAAAAACGCGCATATACTTATAATAGGTTCCATCTGAATGACAGAAAGGGCGTCTGATATCCATGTTTTCCAAAATAACCAAGCGGCTGTCCGGCATGCAGTTAATCGCCGGCGGTTTTTTTATCATTATTATAACCGGCGCCCTGCTTTTGATGCTTCCATTCTCCACAAGGCCCGGCGAGCGCACAACCTTTCTGACCGCGTTGTTTACATCGGCAAGCGCGTCCTGCGTAACGGGTCTGATCGTTGTCGATACCTTCCGCCACTGGACATTGTTTGGACAGCTCGTCATTTTAACCCTGATACAGATCGGCGGCCTCGGATTTATTACGCTTGGCGCCACAGTGTCCATGCTCCTGCGCCGCAAAATCGGCCTGAAGGAGCGCGGCCTGATCCGGGAAAGCTTCAACATTATAGAGCTGCGCGGCATAGTCCGCCTGACAAAGCGCGTCATTCTCGGCACGCTGCTGTTTGAATCGGCCGGCGCGCTCGTCCTGTCGCTCTGCTTTATTCCCAAAATGGGCGTTCTGCAAGGCGCGTACTACGGCGTCTTTCACTCCGTTTCCGCCTTTTGCAACGCGGGCTTTGACCTGATGGGACGTTATGCCCCGTTTTCTTCACTGACCGCTTATTATGACCATCCGGTTGTGACGATTACCGTCATGCTTTTAATTTTAATCGGTGGAATCGGCTTTGTCGTCTGGAACGATCTGTACGAACACCGTCTGCATGTGCGCAAATATGCGCTCCATACAAAAATCGTCCTGTCCGCTTCCGGCATTCTGGTTTTTGGCGGCGCGCTTCTTTTTTACCTGATCGAACGCAACGGGTTATTTGCCGATATGACTGCATCCGGCAAAATCCTAAGCTCCTTTTTCTGCGCCGTCACACCCCGAACCGCCGGATTTAACACGATAGACACAGGCGCAATGTCCGAAGCCGGAAAGCTTCTGACTACGGTTTTTATGTTTATTGGCGGCGCGCCCGGCTCTACGGCCGGCGGCGTCAAGGTTACGACGATCGTCGTCCTGTTTCTTTATATTAAAGCGACGCTGACCCGCACCGTAGGCTACAACGTCTTCGGAAGGCGTCTGGAAGACGACGCGCTGCACAAAGCTTCCGCTATTTTCTGTCTGAATCTGACGCTTGGCATGGCAGCCGCCATTCTGCTTTGCGCGCTGGAATCGCCAAACGGCACAGACGCGCTGCTGGAATGCTTTTCCGCCATCGGCACCGTAGGCATGTCGGCAGGCCTTACGCCCGGTCTGCATACAGCGTCCAGGCTTATCATAATCCTGCTGATGTACTTAGGGCGCGTCGGCAGCCTTTCCTTTGCCATGTCCTTTACAGATAAAAAGAAGATTACGCACGTCATGCAGCCCGCAGAAAAAATAAATATTGGATAACATGGAGGTCCTGTTACTATGAAATCAATTTTAATGATCGGCATGGGGCATTTTGGCTCTCATCTGTGCATGAATTTATCAGAGCTTGGCAACGAGCTTATGATTGTAGACGAATGCGAAGAAAAATTAGAAGACCTGCTTCCATTTGTGACGAGCGCCAAAATCGGCAATTGCACGAACAGCAAGGTTCTGGAAAGCCTCGGCATCTCCAATTTTGACTTATGCATCGTCTGCATCGGAACCAATTTTCAAAACAGCCTGGAAATCACAAGTCTGTTAAAAGATCTCGGCGCAAAACGCGTCGTCAGCAAAGCCAACCGGGACATCCATGCCAAATTTCTTTTGAAAAACGGCGCGGACGAAGTGATTTTTCCCGATCGGGATATTGCGGAAAAAGTGGCTGTCCGACTGAGCGCCGATGAAATTTTCGACTATACCAGCCTCGCAGACGGCTATTCGATCTATGAAATCGCTCCACTTGCGGAATGGATTGGAAAAAGCATTCTGGATCTGAACTTCCGCGCCAGATATCATATGACGATTATCGGCATAAAGCAAAACGGCCATACGCAGATCCTGCCCCCAACCGATTTTATCTTTAATCCAGAGGAGCATCTGATGGTCATCTGCCGTCAGAAGGATATCGACCGCATTATCCATAGAAAGTAATTCAAAAAGGAGTTTTCACAAATGAAGCTTACGACATTATGTTATATTGAAAAAGACGGCTGCTACCTTATGCTCCACCGCACCAAAAAGAAATGCGACGTCAACCACGGAAAGTGGATTGGCGTTGGAGGCAAGTTTGAGCCGGATGAAATGCCGGAGGAATGCCTGTTACGGGAGGTAAAGGAAGAAACGGGACTTACGCTGCGCTCCTATCGCTTACGCGGCATTCTGACTTTTATCGCAGACGGATGGGAGAGCGAATACATTCATCTCTATACGGCCTCTGATTTTGAAGGCAAGCTTACGCCATGTAACGAGGGCGCTCTGAAATGGATTCCAAAGGACCGACTGGAAACGCTGCCGCTGTGGGAAGGCGACAAAATTTTCCTTCGCCTGCTGCGGGAAAATGCGGATTTCTTTTCCTTGAAGCTCAGATATGAGGGGGATGCGCTGGTAGAATCCCGACTGATTGGCGGCTGAGTTTTGCCGACGCGCTTGACAGTTTTCATAAAAATGTTTATGATGATAGCGTGATCCGGGAATTGTTCTTTTCTATGCCCGGATCACATTTGCGGAAATGACGGAATTGGCAGACGTGCAGGATTTAGGTTCCTGTGCCGCAGGGCGTGAGGGTTCGAGTCCCTTTTTCCGCATTCAGAAGAAAGTCCATGCGCAAATGCGCATGGACTTTTACAATTCTGTTCGTTATCGTGCAGATTGCACGTTCTTCTTCCACTGCTTTCGCTTCTTTGCAGAAAGCTTTCCAGGATACGTTATTTTACATGCTGAAGAAATGCCACGCAACGCTTTTTTTCCAATGGATGGCGGCGTTTTACACTGGAATTGAATCTTTTTCAGGTTGGAACACTGAAAAAACGCTGCCTTTCCAATGCTTTTAATCTCTCCTCCTATAACGACGCGCTTTAATTTCTTATTTTTTCGAAATGCATTCTTATCAATCGCCGTTACAGAAAAAGACACGCCTTCCTGTTCTATTTTGGCCGGAATTATCATCTTCGCCTGTTTGCGTCCCACCTGTTTTACGACGGCCACCGCATGGTCTCCCGTTACACGGTACCGCAGACCGGCCTGTTCTATGACGCTTCCCACCGCAAATGTTTTCACACTCGCAGGCGGTGCGCCCGTTCCTGCATCCTGTCCATGATTCGTATCCTCCGGCAGAGGATTCTCCGGTTTTGGTTCCTCCGGAATTTCAGGAGCCTTCACTTCTACCGCTTTTGTGCAAATTCCCGCGCCCGGCCTTCCTTTTGCATCTACCGGATAGATATAGCATGTTACCATTCCCGGACGGGGAAATTGGAAGCTCGCATCCGAAACGACCTCATCTGCGCCGACGCCATAAGAAAACCGATATAACGTCGTCCCCTCTTCATCGCCGTCCGCGTCCCTGAACTGATACGTAACATGTCCCTGCTCTTCTTGCACATAAAATTCTTTCTCCCATTGCGCATCATAAGCCTCCGGCGCATGATGGTCCGTTTCCATGAAAGAAATGGCGGGCTGACTGCAAAGCGCTTCGTACGACAGATCGCCCGAGCCTGCGCGAAATTCAGAGAACTGAACTTCCTTTCCCTCATTACCCGAGGACCATGCCGTAAATCCAATTTTAAAATCATCGGATAACAGAGACGCGGAAACATCTTTTACATGCTGCCATTCGCCGCCCTCTTCTTTAAAATCTACAGAAACGTTCGATCCGTTTTTATAAAATCCAAAATACGCGCAGGAAAGCGTATTCTGCTCCGCGCTGCCACCGGTCTCCGTTGCCGCTCCATTCGCTTCCTCAACGACGGCAATCCCGTCATAATGCGACTTTTTGCCACAGGAAATATAATGATCGTCGTCTTTATACAGCAGAAAAGACGCCGTATCATATTTCCCGCTCTCTCTTACCGGCAGATTTTCGATTTTTATCACCGTTTTGACGTTATCTTTAGAGATTGCATCCGGAATCTGATACAGGAACAGATTTTTCACTGTATTTTGATTCTGATACAAATCGCCTCTCTGCGTAACGACAGAAACTGCATTTCCCGTTACCGCATAGTGTTCTTTGTCCTCCCGTCTGATTTCAACTGCCGGATTCCATTCTTCCGTTTGCGGTATGCTGATCACGACGGCCTTTCTTGCCGTCGCAATTCCAGCGTCAGCTCTGACCCACACGATCCCGTTTTTCTGCGCCACAAGCCGACCGCTGCTGTCAATTACCGCCGCCTCTGTGCTTCCGCCCGTCAGGAAATCTTCCACTGCCCATTCCACGCTTTTTCCAGATGCAGTTTCTGCCGTAAAGGAATACGCCTCCCCTGCCTCGGTCAAAACGATTTCTTCATCGCCCTGAATTGTTACGACGTCGTCCGGCGCAATCGAATCGACAACCGTAATCTCTGCCGGATTTGACCGTATCGTTTCACCATTCCACGAATAGCACGCGTATACCCGCGCCGTCCCGGATTTCTTTGCCGTCATTTTTCCATAGTGATCCACCGAAACCACCTCCGGATTGTCACTCATGTATACAATGTTTTTTACCGGAGCGGACGCGGGCTGGCTTCTGTCATGCGCCGTCTGAATATCTGCATCCAGATTGATCAGATTTTCCTCCGACATTCCGTTTAACACCGCATAACGCTTCAATCCGTCATCGTATACGTTGCCTTCCAGCCGAACGTTTTTGCATCTGGTAAATTCGTATACATTTTCCGTATCCTTTGTACGTACGCTGCCATTCGCCGTCGTCTGAAGCGTCAGCTTGTCACCGGCCTGCAATGTTGTTTTATCTGCGGCAATCTCCAGTGAAATATCCGGATGCATGCGCAGAACCGTATTGTTTCGAATTGTAAGGTTTTCCACGCTTTCCGCTTTCACAACCGTATCCGCATCCATATAAAACAGATTGCCTTCAATGGTAATATTTTTGTGAATCGGATTCTCCTCCGACGGAAGCTGGCCTCCCTTTGTGATTGGATTTACATAAATCGCCGGCGCGTACTCCCAGGACGTTCTTCCAATCGTCTTAATGTAAAAAATATTATTGCGGATTGTCATATCCCGAATCGGCCCGGATTCATACCATGTATTCGAATCGTTCGACAAATAAATCGTCGCCATCGTCATGCCCCGGAACGTATTGCCCTCAATCAGAACTTTATTTCTCGTTGTACACAAAATGCCACGCGTTGGAACATTCTGAAACGTACAGTTTCGAATCGTCACCTCCGGCGCATACGTTACATTTTCCGCTACGTACTTTGGCTCATTCCCAATCTTGTCTGACAGGCCAGACGGCAGCGCCTCTTCAAATCGCACCTCCATCGTCCTTAAATCGTTTCCTTTTTCACCGGGATTTGAAATCACTTCGGCTACGGTATAAAGCGTTTCTCCATCCGTAGATTCCAGCGTATCTCTTGTAAAAAAGGCTACCTGATCTCCCACGTGATACTGCGGAAAGCCTCCCTGCTGACCGTGTATATATTTCAACACCAGCGTATGATCGTCTTTACGCTGTTCAACCCTGGTAAACGTGCCGTGCAGATTAATCGGGTCGTCATGGGTATCGGAAAAATTGCAGTTCTCAATGACAATCTCTCCGGCCGCGCCGGAAGCGTGAATGCCGTCTGCAAAGCTGACCACTCTGTGCCCTGAGCCTTCCCGCGGCGTCAGATTGCAGTTTTTATAGTAAACGTCCCTGCTCATCTGAACCAGCCATCCAAATCCGTGCATATAATGAACGTTTACGTGATCCGCCGTCACATTCTCGCTTTCCCAGGTAAATGCGCCCGCCGTCTGCCGATGCGCATTGGCTGCAAGCTGAATAACGGCTCCCTTTTTCTGCATTTCCCGCATGCCGCCCGTTTTAGAATGGTATACGATGCGCACATGCGTATCGTCAATTTCCTCAATATCGGATACGTTTGTGAACGGACCGTCGTTCGTATAGTAGCTTCTTGCCATTTCTCCTTCCGGCTGATACGCCCCTATTCCATAAGAAGGATTGTGAATGCCTCTCTGCGTCCAATAATACGAGCCGTCATATGGGCTTTTTTCACTGTTCCATATAATGGTTTTTGCCTCGGCATCCACCTCATGCACAAAACACTCCGGTATCAGATAATCCGTATATTCCTTACCGTCTTCCGTCGTTCCAGTCTCCTCTACCGTCATCTCTGATATGGTCGGCACGCTGAAATCCCAGGAAAAATTCTCAAGCGTAACATTTTCAGAGCGCACAACCGCAAGCGCCATCATATTTCCATGCATCAGAAAAAGCGATCCATTGCCCTGCATCGTGAAATTCTCCTGATCTTCAATCAAAAGTCCAATCCATTTCACCGGATTTTCAATGCTGTTTGTATTTGACGTATGATATTCCCTCTGCTGCGCTCTGTCCTTGTAAATGTGGTATTCTCCTTTTGGAAAATCAACGGTAACGTGATCCGCTCCCGCTTCCGTTGCTTCTTTTGCCGCCTCAAATGCAGCCCAGATCGCTTCCGCGCTGTCTGTTTTCCCTGTGGGATCTGCGCCGTAATCCACAGGGTTGATCACTACGCCGCCGCTTTCTGTCGCATAAACGCGCTGTGGCATAAATGCAAACGACTGCACCAGCATCCCAAAAATCAAAATCCAGTTCCATATTGCCTTTCCCTTTTGATTTCTCATCCCGTTCTCCTTTCGTATCTGAATACATTTCCAATTATAATTATATTGATGGAAAGGTTCCCTGTCAATTCTTCCATACCAAATAAAAACGGAGCCACCGTTTTAAATAAATTTATAACAGTTTCTCTTTACCTTCCAAATCAAATGTGTTATGATAAAATGCATAAAGACGAAGAAAAGGAACAGTACCCGTTTTTCAGATTTCAGAGAGCCGCCGGTCGCTGCGAGACGGCAGATGCAAAGCGGGGAACTCGCCTTGGAGTAGCTGCCCGAAACCTGCGCCTCAATCTGCACAGGAAGTAGACGCAGACGGCGTCCCGCCGTTATCCGGGAATGGTATAAGGACGCAGCGTCCCGTACCTGCAGAGTGCATGATCGTTCATGAATTAGAGTGGTACCGCGTAAGATGTCTTACGTCTCTAAGCAATATGTATAGAGGCGCAGGGCTTTTTTTTATCGTTGCAGACATGCAGATGAAAAAATGCCCCGCCCGTAACGATTGGAAAGTGAGGATGAAAAATGAACGGATTTGAAAAGTATCGGAAAATGTATTTCATGCCGCCGACAGACTGTTTTGACTGGGTCAAAAAAGATGCCATTGACAAAGCGCCCATATGGTGCAGCGTCGATCTGCGCGACGGCAATCAGGCTCTGATCGAGCCGATGAACCTGGAAGAAAAGATCCGGTTTTACCAGATGCTCATAGACATTGGCTTTACACATATCGAGGTTGGTTTTCCGGCCGCATCGGAGACGGAATATCAGTTTCTGCGCGCCATTATCGAACGCAACATGATACCGGACAACGTAACGGTACAGGTGCTTACGCAGGCAAGGGAGCACATTATCAAGCGCACCTTTGAAGCCATCGACGGCGCGCCAAATGTCATCGTGCACGTATACAACTCCACCTCCGTTGCACAGCGCGAACAGGTCTTCCAAAAATCCAAAGCGGAAATCCGACAGATCGCCATTGACGGCGCAAAGCTGGTCTATGACCTGTCCCGGCAGGAAAAAGGCAATATCTCCTTTGAATATTCGCCTGAAAGCTTTACCGGAACGGAAATGGACTACGCGCTTGACGTGTGCAACGCCGTTCTGGATATCTGGCAGCCGACGCCGGAGCGCAAAGCCATTATCAATCTGCCTTCCACCGTGCAGTATTCCATGCCGCACGTATTCGCAAGCCAGATCGAATATTTCGATAAACATTTAAACAACAGAGACAGCGTTCTGATTTCGCTGCACCCGCACAACGACAGAGGCAGCGGCATCAGCGATGCGGAGCTTGGGCTTTTGGCCGGAGCGGACCGGATCGAGGGGACGTTGTTTGGCAACGGCGAACGCACCGGAAACGTTGACATCGTGACGCTTGCCATGAACCTGTATTCGCTGGGCGTTGACCCCAACCTGAATTTTCACAATATGAAGGAAATCCGCAAAACATATGAAACCTTAACCGGCATGGACGTTTCCATGCGCCAGCCCTACGCGGGCGATCTGGTATTTACTGCGTTTTCCGGTTCGCATCAGGACGCCATCTCCAAAGGCATGGCCGCGCATGCGTCCGGCCAGGACCCGTTCTGGACCGTGCCGTATTTGCCCATCGACCCAAAAGACGTTGGCCGTACGTACGATTCCGACGTCATACGGATCAACAGCCAGTCCGGAAAAGGCGGCGTAAGCTACGTATTAAAGCAGGCTTACGGCATTCTGCTTCCCGACCGGATGAAAGAAGAATTTGGCTATCTCGTCAAAGACGTTTCCGACAAAGAGCACAGCGAGCTTAACGCAGAACGGATTTATCAGATTTTCAAGGAAACGTATCGCAACATTGCCAGCTCTTTCCATATTCCAGAATGCCATTTCCAGCAAAATGGCGGCATTGAAGCGACCGTTACGATCACGTCAAACGATGGCTCCACCGACGTCGTAACGGCAAAAGGCAATGGCCGTCTGGACGCCGTCAGCATTGCAATCAAAAAACATTTCAACATTACGTACGAACTGACGGAATATACAGAGCACGCCCTTTCCCGCGGTTCCTCCTCCAAAGCGCTTGCTTATGTGGGAATTACCGCGCATGACAAACTGATCTGGGGCGTAGGCATGGACGAAGACATCATACGGGCTTCCATCCATGCGCTGACCGCAGCCATCAACCGGGCCGGACTTCCTTCTTTGAAGCGTCCGTCTAAAGATTCAAAATCCATCTGATCGAAATTGTGGCAGCAAATGCCTTCCAGACGCAAAAAAGCTCATGCAGTAAAACGGCATGAGCTTTTTTCCTGAAGCGTCAGATTTCTTCCGGCTCTTTATCCCGGATGATGGGCGGAATCTGCGACAGCAAATTGTCTACGTCCTCAAACATTGCGCTCTTTGTCGTGCCAAGACGATTGGCACGGCTGATATGCTTCAAAACTTCCTGATACTGCTGTCGGATATCGTCAAAAAACCGGCAGACCGTCTGCAATTCGCCCTGTGAATCCGCAATGACCCCGGAAATTTCTGACTGGACCGAAGCGGCGCTTTCCGCAGCGTTCGTAATCTGATGAAACGACTCGTATGTATTGTTTACCGTATCGATGTTCTGATCCAGCGCCTTTCTGGACTGCATGATACTTCCATTCAGCTGATTTGTGCCGCTCTCTACCTCCGTTACGCCGGCGTCCACTTCACTTGCCAGCCCTTTGATTTCTTCGGCCAGCTCTCTTACCTTTGCAGCCACCACGGAAAATCCCCGGCCCTCCTCGCCGGCTCTTGCCGCCTCAATCGAAGCATTAATCGCAAGGATATTCGTTTCATCTGCAATGGATACAATCTTCTCCATGCACTTTTGAATGCCTTCCACAGCCGTTTTCAGCTGCTCAAACGTCTGCTCCATGGCGCTGTAGGAATCCACCACCTGCAGGGAAGCGCCTTTTAAATCTTCCACCCGCTCCTGCGTCGCGGACACCGTCTGGCCAATCGACTCCCTTACCTGCGCAAACTGTTCCGCAGCCTGATTGACATTGGAAAAGGACTGCCCAAAATCCTGTAGTTCCTTTTGAAAATGATCCGCTTTTTCCATAACGCCCGCAAACGAATTGCCAACCATTTTTAACTCCCACAGGGATTCCACTTCTTTATTTACCAGTTCTTTCTGATATTCTTTCAGACTGTCCGTAACATAGATCACCGGATAAAGGCTTTTATCGCTGTGCCGCGCCGCTCCTCTCCGGCTTTTTCCTGCAAATACCATTTCATATCCCCCTTTACTCAAATACCGCGCACGTCATCGACTGGTTGACAAACCGGTTATTATAATGCTCTCCATATCCAATCAATCCGGCATGGCTGCCAAGCGTCGCCATCTCCCGCAGATATTCCTGCATATAATTTTGTTCGCCAAACAGCTTATAGCGGAACAGGCAGTTCACCGAAAAAACGGCCGAACGTTTTGGGAATTCCCGGCAGATCATCTGAATCGTCTCTTTTACGATTGCCCGATAGTCGCCAAGCTCCAAAAGGATCAAAACGTCGGAATCATTGACCTGGCGAAAACAGGCCAATGCGTTTCCATCCACTTCTTTGATGGAAATAATGCAGGTGTCGTCTCCGTTAATCTTTCCAAACGGATTCTGAAACGTCCGCGTCAGAATCTCCTGTTCCGTCACATGCAGAATACTCTGATACACCTGTTTGGCGGGCTTTCCGTTCAGCGAGCCTATCATATACCTGGATTTGTCCGTATTGGACGCAATAAACCGATAGTTTCCGTATGGGTGATAAATGTTCTCTTTGTACGTCTTCACGCGGCCGCCCTGATTTTTTACCAGCGCATAGGCCACTGCGTCCGCATAAACCCTGCCGTTGGCAGACACCTTTCCCGCGTCGCCGGTTCCGCCCACCAGAGAAATTCCATGTTTTCTCAATGCAGTATGTATCGTAGTCAGGGCACAGGCGTCGTTTCCGGTGCAAAAGTCAATGCATACCGTATCCTGCCGCGTCCCTCCTACGCGTTGTATGGCTTCTTCCATACGATGAATATATTTTACCGGCATGACGGACACCTGCTCCAGCACATTGGCGCATGCCATTACGCCGTCGTAAAAAGCGATCACGCCCACGCCTTTTTCCGCCATTACGGAAGAATAGCTCATACCAATGCACCCGATGCTTGGAACGCCCGGATAATGCTTCTCCAGCGCCTTCACATGTTCTTCAAACTGGCGATCGTTTGAAAGCAGCATAAGAAACTGCGGATTTTTCAGTCCGCGCAGCGCCTCCTCCAGACGCCCGCTCTGACTCATGCCAAAAAACTGTTTCATACTTCCTACCTCCTCCGGTCTGCTTTTTCTTTATTCTATCGAACCATCCAGCTTTCCGTACACTTCCATTGGCACATAGGCCCGTACGAATATGCCGTCCGGTTCGTAGGATTCTTCCAGAAGTTCTCCCTGTCTGCGCACAAGCTGCAGCATTCCGGCCGCCTGATACGGGATAATGCGTTCGATCAGTATGTTGTCTTCCCGCAGCAAATCAGCCAGAGCCTCTTTCAGTTCTTCCAGTCCCGTACGATATTTCGCCGATATCGAAATCGTCCGTTTTGCCCGGATGTCCTGCAACGGCTCTTCGTCCGTCCGTTTATCCTGCTTGTTAAACAGCGTAATTACTTTTTTATCTTTTATGCCAAGTCCGCGAAGCGTTTCATAAACCGTCTGCATCTGCCGGTCCGCTTCCGGGCTGGAAGCGTCTGCAACGTGTAAAATCAGATCTGCATATTTTGCCTCCTCTAACGTGCTTCGAAACGCCTCTACCAGATGGTGCGGCAGCTTACGGATAAATCCCACCGTATCCGTAAGCAAAACCTGCTGTCTGCCGGGCAGCTCCAAAAGCCGCGTCGTAGGGTCCAGCGTGGCGAACAGCGCATCCTCTTCCAATACGCCGGCGTCCGTCAGCGCGTTTAACAGCGTCGATTTTCCCGCGTTTGTATATCCCACGATTGCCACGACCGGAATCTGATTCCTGACCCGCAGACGTCTTGCCGTCTCCCGATGTCTGCGCACTTCGCTCAGCTCCCGCTTCAGCTGCGAAATCCGATTTCCAATCAGGCGCCTGTCCGTCTCCAGCTTCTTTTCTCCCGGCCCTCTCGTTCCGATGCCGCCGCCAAGCCGCGACATGGCGCGCCCCATGCCGGTCAGCCTTGTCGCGCGATATTTCAGCTGTGCAAGCTCCGCCTGTATTTTTCCCTCTCCCGTCTGCGCGCGCATCGCAAAAATATCCAGTATCAAGAGCGTCCGGTCCATCACCTTCGTCTCCAGAAGATCAGAAAGATTCCGAATCTGCGCAGGAGAAAGCTCGTCGTCACAGATGACGCCGTCCGCGCCCGTCTCCGCAAGAAGCGCACGCAGCTCCTCCACCTTACCCTTTCCAATATATGTCCCGGGATGTATGCGTTCCCGCTTCTGCATCAGACCGCCTGCAACTTCCGCTCCGGCCGTTTTCGCCAGTTCGCAAAGCTCTTCCAGGCAGCGCTTCGTCTCTTCCTCATCCTGTTCACTTACGCCAACTAAAAGAACGCGCTCCCGCTCCGTTTCCGACTGTATCATTGTGTCTCCTCATTCCGATTTTTTCCCAAAAATAAATATTCCCGCGCCGCGGCCGAATCCTCCGGATAGTCCCTGACGTATTCCTGCATCTGCTCTCTGGCGCTTTCAAAATCACCGTTATACTCATATGCCGCAATCCGGTTGCTCCGAAGCTCCTGCTCATTTGTCACCTCTTCCAGCGCAAGCCCCTGGTTAAAGCAGGAAATGGCTTCTGCATAATCGCCCTCTTCCATCGCCTTTTTGCCAAGCTGATTGTATGCAACGCTGCTCTTTGGATTGGCTTCAATATAAGCGTCGATGCACGCACTTGCCTTCGCCTCGTCTTCGGAAGCTTCATACGCCTGCGCAAGATATAAATTCGCTTCCGCATCGCCTTTTTCCACGGCCGTCATAAGCGCCTCGACCGCTTTGCCATACTCCTTTTGCAGCAGATAAATCTTCCCTCTTACCGTATAGTTTTCCGCCTTTTTTCCCGCCTTTTTTTCCAGCGCCGCTTCCAGATATTTCTGCGCCTTCTCTTCCAGTCCCGCGCCGCTTAAGCTGTTATAAATCATCAAATATATTTCGTCATTTTCCGCATACTCTACCGCTTTTGCAAAATCCTCCTGCGCCTTTTCGCTTTCATTCAAATTGAGGTATACGCACCCGCGCAGAAAATACGCGTCGGCATTTTCAGAATCCGATTCCAGCAGCAAATGATACGTTTCAATGGCGTCATAAGAGCTTCCGGCCGCAAACTGCGCCGCCGCCTTGTAAAAGCAGATATCAACCTCATTGGGTCCAATGCCATTCGCCTGTGCCAGCGCGCTGTTAAACGCTTCCATTGCCGCGGCATAGTCGCCCGCTTCCATCGCATGTATGCCGATCGTGCGATATGCCTCTTCTTTCTCCAGACGCTCTGCATCCATGCCGCATCCTGTGAAAATAACGCCAAAAAACAGAGCCGCCGCCAGTCCCTTACAGCATGCGCTCCATTTCCCCGTCATCTGCAATGCTCCTTTTTATATGCCTGTTTCACCTGATCCATCTCGTTCTCCCCCTGTCTGATTCCAAAACACTACTCTATATATTAGCAGGTGTTTGCCCTGTCTGCAAGAAAAAAGATCTTCTTCTATATTGTTTTTCAACTTGATGTATGTTATACTAATTGTCAAATATTTCTAATAAAAAAGCGCAATGAAAGGGGTCCTTTACTGTATATGATTTCTTACTACAACGAGGAACAAGACTCTGTAGACGTTATTTTAAACAGCAATACCACCTTGCGTCTATATTGTCAGAAAATTTTTCCAACCGTATCCACCACGCCGGAAACGTACGAGCTTATGGTGAAGCTTACGAGAGAAAGTCCTGTCTTATTTGCAGAAATGGCATTGGATCAATGCCTGGAAGCCTATCTGGAATCTCTTTTGTAGCAGCTTGCACACAGGCAGGCGCAAATGGCGTATCATCTGCAAAAAAGCTGTCGGCAAATTGCCGACAGCTCTTTTCAAATTATGCCTTTGCCATCTTCTATTCGGACGCTCCTGCGATGGTATCAGGCCCTTTCTTCTGTTCGATCTCCAGTTTTATCTGCTGTATTTTGCTATCCTGCGCTATCGCGCGCAAAATCCTTGCTATATCCTCCGGCGAGAACATATCGATCACACCGACCAGATCGCTGATATTGTCCCGGTTCACCCAAAGGCTCCCGCCTTTTGTAAGCGGTATCCGCAGCACCTTATTGGGATCGCTAACATCCCCAAGACAAATCCGCTGTTTCGCATTATCACAGGTAAATGTTACGCCTTTGTATACAATCATGCCCGACGAATCGGCCAGATAAGCGTACGGCGCCCGCTTCGTTCCGGAAAGGCGCGCCAGAAAGCTGCTGCTCGCCTGTGTTTTTTCCGCTTTAAGCGCCTCATTTTCCGATATGGACGGTCCCTGCGGCTTATGACTTTCTTCCACGCCCGCGCTCTCCAAAACGCTTTCTTCTTCCCCCGCGGCGCTGTCGGCTTTTGCCGTCGGCGTCTCTCCCTTTCGCTTTTGTATGCGGGCGCGCAGCTCTTCTTTGTACGCGTCAATATTTTTATCAATCTTTCTCAAAAACCGCTCCCACTCTTCTTCGGAAAACGCAGACCCTCCTGTCTGAATTTTGGGAGGGCCGTCTTTAAGCCGCTTTCTGACATATGCCTGAAACCGGACAAGCATCTGTTCAAAATCTTCCGGCGCATCCAGGTCATCCCCTTTCTGCCCCGCTTCTTCTGTTTTCCCTTCATATTCCGTAAAAATTCCGCCCGCAAACAGCTCTTTGGCCATGCTCCACGCTTCCGCCGCCGTCTGCTCGATCGGATCTTTCGTATCCTCCGGCACAAGCAGGGGATTTACTTCATAGGCCTGCGTCGTCCCGTCTTCGTTTTTCTGTTCCACATAGACCGTGTGCCGGTCTGCCAGAATCTGCACCTTAAGCGCATACCCTTCCTCTGCAAATACTTTGACATAATCGCTCTGATCATAGCGGATATGACGCGCCTCGCATTCTAAGACAGCCCGCATTTCCACGCCGCCATCCTGCCGTATGCGCAGCTCAGACGCCGCCTTTTGGGATTGATACTCCACCGTAACGCTCGTTCCCTTTTTCTGCTCCGCCTCCTGCTCCTTTTGCATTTCCTCCGCCTCTTCTTCCATTCCTTTCAGGCAGCCGGAAAAGCTCTGCCCGCTTTTCGTCTCCGCATCCGGATCTTTTTCAGATTTTATCCGCAGCTTTTCATAAAAATATGCTTTCCCGCTGATTCCGTTTAACGTCATACTGTTCTCCTTTCCAAAAGCTTCTCTTTTAAAGCCTTTCTCCCGCGGCTTAAATTTGTTTTCACCGTATTTTCCGGCTTTTCCAGGACTTCTGCAATTTCACGGATGGAATAATCTTCATAATAAAACAGATACAGGCAGTTCCGATATCGCTCCGGCAATTCCATCAGCGCCCATATCGTATCATCCGCTTCCATAGAAGGAAATGAAACATCCCCTCCGCAAAATTCCGGCTCCTCCATTTGCTTCACCATCGTTTTATGCCACTTGCTCTTTAACTGATCTTTGCACAAATTGATCGCCGTCCGCGTAATCCATGCCTTTTCATGCGCTTTTCCGTCAAACTGGGGCTGGTGCAGAAGCAGACGCAGCAGCGCTTCCTGTGCAATGTCTTCCGCATCCGCATAATTTTTCAGATAGCTGTACGCCACGCGGCGGCAGAGGCTGTAGTAGTTTTGAAAATATTCCTCCATCCGTTCCTGAATCATCGTACCATTTCCTTTCCCGAAAGCGCATTGCAGCATGCAGACGGCAAAAACAGCATGCGTTTACGCGCTCTGATCTATATACGAATTTGCCTGCAAAAAAGTTTCATTTCCTGAGAAAAATATACGCCGCAGTAATAAAACGCTTCTATGCAATCGAGCAGGGAAAGGTCATCTTCCCTGCTCCCTCGCGACCCGTGCGCCGCTTTAGCGGCTTATTGCTTTTGCATGGGGATGCGCATAAAAAAGAGCCCGGTCTGCCAGGCTCCTTTGTCGCTATTCTATTTTTGTCTTTCCACCCATATACGGCTGCAGCGCGTCCGGAATGTTTACGCTTCCATCCGCATTTAAGTTGTTCTCCAAAAATGCAATCAGCATTCTGGGCGGCGCCGCTACCGTATTGTTCAGCGTATGCGCAAAATATTTGCCGCCGTCTTTGCCTTTGACGCGGATTTTCAGACGTCTTGCCTGCGCGTCTCCCAGATTGGAGCAGCTTCCCACTTCAAAATACTTCTTCTGTCTTGGCGACCATGCTTCCACGTCGCAGGATTTTACTTTCAGATCGGCAAGATCACCGGAGCAGCATTCCAGCGTGCGAACGGGAATATCGAGCGTGCGAAACAGATCTACCGTATTCCGCCATAATTTTTCGTACCAGTCTTTTGATTCTTCCGGTTTGCATACGACGATCATTTCCTGTTTTTCAAACTGGTGAATGCGGTACACGCCGCGTTCTTCAATGCCATGCGCGCCCTTTTCCTTTCGAAAACACGGCGAATAGCTTGTCAGCGTATAAGGAAGCGCTTCTTCCTCCTGAATCGTGTCGATAAATTTGCCAATCATGGAATGCTCTGACGTCCCGATCAGATACAGATCTTCGCCCTCGATCTTATACATCATGGCATCCATTTCTTCAAAGCTCATAACGCCGGTTACAACGCTGCTGCGAATCATAAACGGAGGAACGCAGTAGGTAAACCCACGCGCGATCATAAAATCTCTGGCATACGTGATGACGGCGGAATGCAGCCTTGCAATATCTCCCATCAGATAATAGAACCCGTTGCCGGCCACTTTTCCGGCCGCTTCCAGATCAATGCCGTTGAATTTTTCCATGATTTCCGTATGATAGGGAATTTCAAAATCGGGCACGACAGGCTCTCCGTATTTTTCAATTTCCACGTTGCAGGAATCGTCTTTGCCAATTGGCACGGAAGCGTCTATGAGGTTGGGAATCATCATCATGATTTTTGTAACCTTCTCCTGCAATTCCCGTTCCTGCGCCTGAAGCGCTTCCAGACGCTCTGCATCTTTTTGCACCTGCTCTTTTAAAGCCATCGCTTCGTCTTTTTTCCCCTGCCCCATCAGCGCGCCGATCTGTTTGGAGACGGCGTTTCGATTTGCGCGAAGCGCATCCGCTTCCTGTTTGGCTTTTCGGGAAGCCTCGTCCAATTCGATTACTTCATCGACAAGCGGCAGTTTATGATCCTGAAATTTGTTTTTGATATTTTGTTTTACAATTTCGGGGTTTTCCCTTAAAAATTTTAAATCGATCATTGTATTTTCCTTTCTCTTCTTTCTTTTATCACGAAAGTTTTCAGAACGGGATTATTATACAATGAATGATACGCAGATTCAATCTTTTTGTTGGTATTTCGTCTGATTTTTTCAGATGCGCGCCGATCTGTTTTAGAAATTATAATAGTGTTTTAAATATTTTTTTGTAAAATTGAGATTTAAGTCAGAAATGATGTTTTTACATACGCGTCGTTGCTTTCGAATGCTCTTTTCCATATCGGAGTCTACTTTTTCGGTGATGTATAACAGTTCGAGCGCCTGATCCATCAGGAGTATGGCGGAAGCTTTCTGACCGTTGTCGATGGCCCAATAGATAAGGCCGCTTCGGGCTTTTATGCTTTTTCTGCCGAGGATCGTTTCTACGACGATGATGCGCTGTCTGGGTTTCAGAGGATGTTTGATCCTTTTTAATGCTTCCAGCATGATGCGCAGGTTATCGTAATCGCGAAACTCTCTGGCGATTTCGTACATTCTGCCAAAGAGTCGAAAGTCTCCTGTTTTCCTGATTTCTTTATAGAGCATCTGGATTTTTTCGTTTTTCCAGCAGTCCTCCTGCTCTTTTGGGAGTTCGAGTTGTCGATATTCTATATAATCGGAGTAGTATCTGGTGCACATTTCGAAATAGGAGCAGTCGGATTTCAGGTAGAGTTCTCGTGCTTCCTGTAGGGTCATCATTTGTTTTATGGTCTCCTTTTATAGAATTTTGGGTGTTCGATTCGTGGGAATGAACACCCGGGTTGTGAGTGTTACAAGGATTAAATTATTCCTAAGCCTCTTAAAATTATCTTGGCAATTTCATCATACAATCCAAATAATGCAATACCCATGAACATATCCTCCTCTATTTATTAACTATTGTTACGTAGGCTACATAAGTAGAGTAAGTGTTCATCCGAAACTGTTCTATGATAGCTCCTTAAACGGCTTCTTTTGCCCTTAAATGGATTTTTCTCTTCCTGCATCCGTCAAAAAACGGCTGACACCGAAGATATTTTTCTGTTACTGTGTTCAGAAAAATATCTTCGGTGTCAGCCGTTTTCTGACTACGTTATCGCAATGCCAAAACCTTTATGAAAACCAAAAAAACGCTTCCATATGTCGGAAACGCTTTCTCTCTCTTAAATTATGCTATTCTTCTAAACTTTATATTTTAAGAAAAATCTATATAGAAACATTGATTATATTTTTAGAATTTCTTATATGCCGTTATAGCCTGTATTTACAGGCTTTTGCGGCATTTTTCATTACGGAAGATGTTCTCAAAGTATGTTGAGTGGTAAAACCTCTATTTACTGCTATGCAATCAGCCGTTCCATTTCAGCCATTGCGTTATCCGGCATTTGCTATATATCATGGCGGCCACCTCCATTAGCCGCCGTAATTTAGAAATAGCGCGTAAAGATACCTCTGCTTTGCAACGGCTTTTTTCTTTTGCCGTCGTCCGGCAGACGTTACATTAAATTTTCAAAAGTGGAATGCAATTATAATTCATTGATTGTTTCGGTTATTGCCATGTTGCGAATCCGTTTTGCCGGAATATAAGCCGCTATGACAGCTGCCATACAAACAAACAGCAAAATGATTCGTAAAGGAATTGTTGGCAAACTCCATATTGCATAGCTGAAATGAGCGCCTATAAGAATGTCGTATAGCAGCCTGTAAACGATCAGCCCGACCATGCTGCCGACAATACCTCCCGACAAAGCATAGGTGAATGCTTCAGCAACAATCATTTTCGTGATCTGATATTCGTTCATCCCTACTGCACGCATTGCCCCGTATGACTTGATTTTTGAGGACACACTCATGGAAATGCTGTTTACAATATTTAATACCGTTACCAGAGCAATGATGGCTAAAAACGCATAAATACAGAACACAAATGCAATATATGTCCCAGAAGTCCGTTGGTCGCGTAAATCGTTTAAGGCGCAGTCATGGTCTAAGATATCCCGTATTGCCATTACATCTTCGTCCGTTACGTCACTTGTTGTCTGTATCATAATGAGCGAATAATCCGTTATTCCGGTTAAACGAATAAAGGTATCGCCAGAAGTAATAAGGGTTATTTCTCCGTTTGTAAGCCCGTCGCTGTTGAACGGATCATATTTCAACAAACCCGCAATTTCAAATTCTTCACCGGCAACAACTATTTTATCGCCAATTTCCAGAGAACTGCCTTTGTCCCATGTCGCAAGCACATACGGACTGTTTCCATATACTTTCGAAATATCGCTGCCTTTTTTCAGCATGTCGTCTTTCACAAGACAGTTCAAATTGAAATCATCATAAGAAATCATGTCAATTTCAACCGCATTTGAATTTAGCTGCGCCGGAATGTTAAAAACGCTGCGGCGTCCAAAAATACGTTTTACTCCGTCCATTGCGCCGACAGTATCAAGCAAAGCGCTATCTATGCCATTTGAAACGCCAGCGCTTGAAATGTTAATATCAGCGGCGGCGGCAGACTGCGGCATGATATAACCAACAAATTCCACCAAAACAGAAAAGCTCAGAAAAAGAATAATACTAAGGGCAAATGAACCTGTCATAAGTATCAGAGTTTTCTTTGACGCTGCTGCATGATGAATACCCAGAGCTGTTTCAATTTTGAATAAATTGACCTTTGCCGCATGGTTTATATTTCCTGTGATTTCTGAATTTCC
>CANSKO010000015.1 GCA_947647505.1 uncultured Roseburia sp.
AAACCTTTAAGAAATCCGGCGCCAGCCTGAACGGATACCATCAGGACATCACAGAAACCATGGTGACGAGAAAGAAGCAGGAGCAGTCCATCATGGAGCTTTTGGAGCGGGTGCGGCATGCAAACTCTGTAAAGAGCGAGTTCCTTTCCCACATGTCCCATGACCTCCGCACGCCCATCAACGGGATTATGGGAATGTTGGCCATTCTGGAAAAAAGCTGGGACGATCCCAAGCAGCAGAGAAAATGCCGGAAGAGGATTCGCGTGTCAGCGGAGCATCTGCTGTCCCTGGTGAACGATGTGCTTCAGGTCAGCAAGCTGGAGAGCGGAAGACTGGAGGAGGTGGAGGAACCGTTTGACCTTCATGTGATACTGGAAAACTGTATCGAGATGCTTTCTCCTCTGGCGGAGGAACGGAAAATCCGGATGGAGCTGGAGGATTCCGGCCTGCGGCATGGCGGAGCCATCGGAAATCCGCTGCACCTGAAACAGATCCTAATGAACGTGATTGACAATGCCATCAGATATAACCGGCCCCATGGCTCTGTATTTATCCGGGCGGAGGAGACCGCCTTCCAAAAAGGGACGGCAACCTGCCGTTTTGTAATCGAAGACACCGGAATCGGAATCGGAGAGGATTTTAAAGAGCACATTTTTGAGCTCTTCACCCAGGAGAATCAGAACGCGAGGACCAACTATAACGGCGTCGGGCTGGGTATGTCCATTGTAAAGAAGCTGGTCGACCAGATGAAGGGAACGGTCAAGATCGACAGCCGGCCCGGCAAGGGGAGCGTGGTCCGGATCACGCTCCCCTTCCGGGTCGACGAGACGCGGAGTGGAGAGCCCGCGGGCAAGGCCTGGCATGTACCGGACAATATCGCCGGGATGCGAGCGCTTCTGGTGGAGGACAACGAGATCAACTGTGAGATCATGGAGTATATTCTCAGAGACGCGGGTGTGGAGGTGGTGACAGCTGGCGACGGAAAAGCCGCAGTGGACGCCTTCACGGCAGCCGAGCCCGGGACGTTTGACTGCGTGCTTATGGATCTGATGATGCCGGTCATGAGCGGATATGAGGCGGCGCGGGTAATTCGCGGCCTGGACCGGAAGGATGCAAAAGCCGTGCCCATCATCGCTCTGTCAGCCAACGCCTTTGACGAGGATATCGCGCTGGCCAAAGACGCCGGGATGAATGAGCACCTGGCAAAGCCAGTGGACATCCATAAAATGTTTCACGTCATGAGCCGGCAAATGGACGCCGGAGGGCGGAGCGATTCAAGTAACCGTGTACCAGGAGGAGCTCCCGGAGAAGCCCACCCATCTCCTGGTAAGTGATAACAGTTGTTATTGCAAGCGTAACAGACCGTCAGATCACCAGCGGCCTTGCTATCCAAACTTTGAAGAAAGCGCTGGCATCACAGCCGCAGATCAAGGAAAAATTAATCCTCCACAGCGACCAGGGTTCCCAGTATACGTCAAAGGCCTTCGTGAAATTCTGTGAATCCGTCCATGTAAGCCAAAGTATAGGCAAAGCAGGATGTCCATACGACATTGTGCTGTTCGGTTCTGAGGATTGCCGCCAGCGTATCGCAGAAATCCACGGTTCGGGCTTTCTTCCGTTTTGTCGCCCCTATCTCGGTTTTGTGCCTTGCCCCGTTGTAGCGAATACGGCGGCGTACATAATATTTATTTTGCTTTCTGCATAATAATCGATAATAGAAGTATGCCTTTTATTAAACTGCTAACAAAAAATAATGTTGACGAAATAACCACTGTTATAAAAACATCAGGAACAAATGACTTTGCCACCCATAACGGTGTTTCAAAAAAGGTCGGAACAAGCAGCAGAATAAAAACCGTTATAAGCCAATCGAGCAATATGGGAAATAACGCTACCATAAGTTTTTTCCCTTGCTTTATTCTTTGGATATATTTGGGGAGCAGACATAATGATAAAATTGCTGTTGCTAATACAGCCATCATAATTAAATCAATCTGAATATGGCTTATTAAATACGCATTACCTGTAATTTCATTCGGCGGATTATCGAAAAGCATAAGAACCATGCCCCATCCCAAACGATCCATCATGTTGTTCGTTACAAAATAATCATTTACATTTGATGCAATGGCGATTGCTATATCTTTTTTGGGAAGAATAAAAATACAGGAGGTTCCCGTTTCAACCAAGCCGCTATGACGAAACACAGGTTCAGAAAACGGCTCTCTTACGGTAGCCCATCCGTACCCATACCAGAAAGGAATATCGCCATCAACATAAACTGTATCCCCATAAAACATCGTATCTATGCCTTGTTTCGAAATAATTCCATTTCCACCGTTCAGATACATCTGTAAATATTTCCCCAAATCATTCGTTGATGCAGAAATGTATCCCGCTGGTACAGTAATCCATGAATTTTCGGACAAAGGATATTTATGCCTATTTTTAATATGAATTCCCCAATAATTTGTATAACCGTCAATCAATCCACTCTTTTTACTTTCGTCAAGGGTTGCAGTCGTGTGTGAAAGTTGAAGCGGATAAAACACATTTTCCGTTATATAGTCATTGTATGATTGCCCACTGACTGCTTCAATAATTTTACCAAGCAGAGAGTAGTTTACATTCGCATAAATATGAATTCCCTGCTCATTGATAATTTTATAATCTTCAAGGGTTTGATATTCGCCTAAGCCGCTTGTATGATTCAGCAACTGGCTGACAGTGATTTTTTCTCCATCGGTTGCATCGGGCAAATACGTCAATATATTGGCGCTTAAATCAATTTTTTCCTGTTCGACTAACTGCATAATACAGATAGCCGTAAATGACTTGCTGACTGAACCGAGAAGGAATGGCGTGTCAGAATTTTCACAGTCACCATAGTTTTCAGAGAATAACACCTTGTTTTTATCTACAATAGTTACAGACAACGAAGGAATGTAGGCATTTTTTACACAGGTTTGCAAGTAATATTTTTCGATGAATATACTTGTCCATATAAAAACCCTCCGTTATAATATTTTCGCACCTACATTACGGTTCTCCGATTGTCACAATAACCTACGGCGCACAATTCTAAAAAAGAAGAAAAAAAAATAAAAAAACGTGTATAACTTCTTTGATTTCAGACTATACTATGACTGTTCTCAAAGAGATGAATCCCCCACCCAACTCTTTGAGACAATGCTACAAAAGATGCAAGAATACTTATCCTCCCCTGGAAGCCCCCGGGATTGCGCAAAGCGCAATGCCAGGGGCTTCCTTTTTCTACATCGCATCCAGCAGGCCGGCCATTCCTTCCCGCTCATATACTTCTTTATAATATCCAATTTCTTCCCGAATCAGATCGTCAATGACCTGCATACCCAAAAGCTCTACCGGAGCCTTATCATCCGTCATAAGGTACTCTCCGGCCCGATACGTTTCAAGCCCGTCCAAAACCTCCTCCATCAACGCGCAAAGCTCCGCATCGGCAAGCGCCTGCACGCCGCGGGAAAGCCCGTCGCGCATTGCTTTGGAATCGGAAGCGTACAATTCCCGGTTTGTGGAGCCTTTCACGTCGATCGTATGGACCTCGTCAAATACGGATGCAATCGTATCCGCCAGATATTGATTCAGATTGCCTTCCCGCTCGCCGCGCATGTTCATATTGACGACCATCACGCCATCGTCCTTTAAATGCGCTTTGACAAGCGTAAAAAATTCCACCGAAGACATCTGAAACGGGATCGTAATATCCTGATACGCGTCCACCATAATCACGTCGTATTGTCGATCTGCGACATTTAAGTATGCGCGCCCGTCATACGTATAGACAGAAACCGTATCCGGCATCTGGAAATAGTTTTTCGCCAGGGCTGTGATTTTTTCATCAATTTCTACGCCCTCTATGCGCGTCTGCGCAAAATACCGCCCGCACTGCGCCGCAAACGTGCCTGTCCCGTTTCCAAGAATCAGCACGTCCGCGCTTTCTTTCTCCATAACGTTCGCCATTAGAGGCGCGGCCAGCGCATAATCGTAATACATGCCGGTCAGTCCGCCGTCTTTCTTTAGCACGGACTGCACGCCAAAGAGAACGTTCGTTGAAAGAATCACCTGCTCGTCGTCCTCCTTCACCTGTAAATAATTGTAAACCGATTCCCCTTCATACGTCAGATCCGATTCCCAGAACGCAAAACGGTCCGAATGCCCCATCGCGCAGCAAAGCGCAAATAAGACGCCGCAGACGGCCAGCTTTCCGCCTCCCTTCTTTGCAGAGAGGAAATATAGGGCGGCCAGAAGAAGCAGGATGCCCGCAAACAGGAAAAACGTAATGGACGTTCCAACAGCGGGAATTGTGACAAACGTCGGCAGAAACGTTCCGATGATGCTTCCTATCGTATTGGACGCATTTAACATGCCGACGGTTTTTCCGCTGTCTGAGAGGCTCTCAACCGTATATTTGACAAGCGACGGCGTCACCGTTCCCAGCAAAAACAGCGGAAATACAAAGATGACCATACAGGCGGCAAATCCGGCAAAGATCAGATAATTACTGTTCACCGTAAAGATCATGACGGCGGAGATCGCCAGAATGATATATTTCCCAACGACGGGAATCAGCGCAATCCACAGAGCGGCGATCAGGATTCTTCCATAGAGCCGGTCGGGATTTGGATTTCGATCGGCGGACCTTCCGCCATATATATTGCCAAGCGCCATCGCAATCATAATCGTGCCAATGATAATCGTCCATACAATCTGCGAAGAGCTGAAATACGGCGCAAGCAGACGGCTCGCGCCAAGCTCCACCGCCATGACGGACATGCCGGCGAAAAATTCCGTTAAAAACAGGTACCACTTATGGCGTACTATCTTTTTTTCATGCATTTGGCTGTGCTCCTTTCCGTTCGCGTAAGCTCTTTCCAGTATAGCGTTTTTTATTCCGATTGGCAATGCGCAAAAAAACAGGCTGCCGCGCGGCAGCCTGTTTTTTCTGTTCTATTTCCGTATCCGTATCCGAATCGTTCGTTCCGCTTTCCGATACCGCCTCGTTTCCTCCGCCGTTATCCGGATCTGATAGACGCCCTTTGGCGCGTTCTTTTTGATTGTCACCCTGCCCTTCTTCGTAACAGAAAGATATCTGCCTCCCTTTATCACACGATAAGCAAGCGCGCCGTCTCCGGTCGTCTTTGCGCCGATCGCAAACGAACGGGCTTTTTTCTTCAGCTTTCGCGCTCTGTAAGTCCATGCGGATTTCTTTACCGTAATCCTCTGTGCGGCGCGGTTCGTCTCCGCTCCGGATTTCGAAACGTATACGACGCGTATCGGATCGGATTCTGCGCTTTTATACGCCCCGTTGGTCCCGGAAGAAGCAGAAAGCCAGAACAGATAAGCGCGCCCCTCTTCCAGCCTCCAGTTTTCGAAAAGACACGCCGTCTCCCCATTTCGCAGGGTCTTATACGCGCTTTTCTCTTCGCCCTCTTCCTTCCAGTACAGACGATACTGCGCCGCATGCGGCACCGCATTCCAGTAAATCCAGATCCCTTCCAGCCCCTGCTCCTGCGAAAGAACGGGCTTTTCCAGGGATGGCTTCGTATAAATCAGGCGTATTTCGTCCGATGCCGATCCCTTGTACGCCCCATTCGCCCCGGATGAAGCGGTCAGCCAGAAGATATAGGCGCTTCCCTCTTCCAGCCTCCAGTCATCGAGAAGACACGCCGTCTCCCCATTTCGCAGGATCTTACACGCGCTTTTCTCTTCGCCCTCTTTCTTCCAGTACAGACAATACTGCGCCGCATGCGGCACCGCGTTCCAGTAAATCCAGATTCCTTCCAGCCCCCGCTCCTGCGAAAGAACGGGCTTTTCCAGGAATGGCTTCGTATAAATCAGGCGTATTTCGTCCGATGCCGATCCTTTGTACGCCCCATTCTCCCCGGATGAGGCGGTCAGCCAGAAGATATAGGCGCTTCCCTCTTCCATGATTCCTGTGTCTATAAAGCGAAATTCCGTCTCGCCATCCAAAAAGGATTTCCTGGCATACCCATTTTCGCCCTCCTTTCGCCAGCATAGACTGTACGACTGCGCATGCAATACCGCATCCCAGTAAAACCGGATTCCCGCCTCCTCCTCATACGAGAGGACGGGCTTTTCCAGGGATGGCGGCGCATAGGTAACGCAAAGAACCTCTGATTTACGGCCGACTAATGTCCGATTACGGGCAGATACATAAAATTCGTACGCTTCCCCCTCTTCAAACCGCGTCTCCACATGCCATCCAGACTGATACGTCTCGCTTAAAATATACGACGCCATGCCCTCCTCAAACGTGGCGTCTTCATCATCCGCATAAATTCTCTCATAAGCATATCCCCCTTCTGTTCCCGCCTTTCGCCAGAACAGCGTATAAGACAACGCTTTGGGCACCGTATTCCAGCGCAGCGCAATGCCGTCCGCCACACATTCGGCCGTAAGGTCCGGCGCCTGTAATTCATACGAAACATGCTCTTCGTATGCCCCCTGCGCGTCTATCGTATAATAGGAAATGCCACGCTCTGACGTCACATACCATGTCGCCTTCCCCTGATACAAAATCGGCCTGCAATCTGACAAAGCCCCCGCCTCCTGCGAAAAAACAGAGCCGCTTACCCTGCCCTCTCCGTCCAGAAACGCATAGTACAGCGTAGCAGAATCCGAAGACGACGCCCCTATGGCTTTCTCCGTCCACAAAATCAGAAAACGATCCTGAGAAAACTTTACGAACTGCGGCGTAGATACGCGAACGGCATCTTCTTTCTTATAATCCGTCATCCATCTGACATTTGTCTCACCGCTGCTGCGATTGCGGGCGGATACAAAAATATTCATCTCCTCCGCTTCCAGCGCCGCGCGATATGCGGATGCGCTGCTTTGATCAACCGACGTCCCCACGGCAAGATAGCAGCTGTCTGAGCACTCAAATCCCCCAACGCTGACGCCCGTCGTATTGTCTCCATCAGTTCCCTGGATATCCAGAAGGCTCGCGCTTCCCCCCACTACTACGGCGCGCGGAGCGCCGTCTCCATGATCCAGATAAAAGGGAACGCCATCTTCATCCAGCGCAACGAACTGATTAAACGAATGCGACACATAACTCTCATACATAGAAACTTCATAATCCGCCCCGTATTGCGTCATCGTAGGAATATGGACGGAAAAATTCAGATTCGCCTGATGATTCAATCCGTCAATATGCGTATACATTTCATGGCTTGTATGCAGATACAGGACGTCCCCGCTCTGTGCCATGCGAAGCGAGCCTGCATCAAAAGGAATCGTCGTATTGGCTCCGTACAGTCCCACAGAATCCAGCCTCACCCAGTCTTTGGAATAACGTACGACGCGGATCACCTCCACATCATCCTCTTCCCTGGGATTCTCCTGCCCGAACACCATGAAATTATAATCGCTTCCGGCATAGAAGCCGCCAAAGATGGACAGCTCCATCGGCACCATCTTGCGGGAAAGGAACCGGAAGCTTTCGTCGTACGTTTCCACGGAAATCCCCTGGCTTTCATTCTGCAAAACGTCACCCTCCCACAACCCCGTCCAGACCGCATCGTATTCTACCCGCGTCAGCGTCCCGTCTCCATTGTCCGCAAGATAAGAATTTACAATTTCCGCCATACGCCGTCTGCTCATATCCTGTCTGCCCTCATTTGTATTCAGAGTATGCATCGGTTCATCCGGCCCCTGCGTCGGCTGCGGCATATCTTCCTCCGAAGGGCCTTCCCATTCGACCGGCGCATCTCCCAGCGAATGAAACGGAAGATTTGCGTCGGCTGCATACTGTTCCGCCGCTGATTTCGCATAACCGGTGATCGTCAGCGCATCGCACGCTCCAAACGCATCCGTTCCAATCTTTGTAACCGTATATGGAACCGTAACCGACTTCAGACCATCGCATCCGTAAAACGCTTTTGTTCGAATTTCTGTCACAGAATCCGGAAGAACAGCCTCTGAGAGCTTCTTGCAGGACTCAAACGCGCTGGCGCCAATGCTTGCCACATTTGTTCCAAACGCAGCCTGTTCCAGAGCAGAGCATCTGTAAAACGCCTGCTTGTCAATCTCGACAAGCGCATCCGGCAGCGTGATCCGCACAAGCGCATTACAGGAAAAAAAGGCTCCCTTCCCGATTTTTTGCAGCCCTGCTCCAAACTGCACATCCGAAAGATTTTCACACCAGTAAAATGCGTTATCTCCAAGTTCCGCCACGCTGTCCGGGATTGAAACCGAAACAAGTCCCGAGCGGCTAAACGCGCTGACGCCGATCGTTTCCAATCCCTTCGGCAATGTGATCTCCGTTATGCCGGAGCATCCATAAAATCCCATTGCGTCAATCGCCTTCAGCGTCGAAGGAAGCGTGCAGTCCGTAATCGACGCGCAGTTTAAAAACACAGATTCTCCAATTGTCTCCACGCCTTCCGGAATATTGATCTCTAAAAGGCTTGTGCATCCTCCAAACGCCGAATCGCCAAACGAGGTCACGCTGTCCGGAATCCACACCGTCTGTAGATTTTTACAATTACTAAACGCGCTCTTCCCAATGGCCGTTACGGTATCCGGCAGCTCCATCTGCGTCAGCGACTTACAGTTACAGAACAGGTAATCCGGTATGCAATCCATATTCTCCGGCAAACGAAAAGAAGACAGCGAGCTGCACCTGAAAAACACACCGTCGCCCAAAGAAACCGGTCCCTCCGGCAGCACGATTCCGTCCAGACCTCTGCAATAGCAGAATGCAAAATCGCCAATTTCGCGCAGCGTCTCCGGCAGCGAAACGTCCGTTAAGGAGGCGCAGTTTAAAAATGCATAATTGCCAATCGACGTAATGCCTTCTTCTATAACAAGAGATTGAACCGCGCCGACCTGGTCCGTCCAGGGCGCCTCGCCAAACGCATAGTCCGCCATATCTCCTGTGCCGCGCACCGTCAGCACGCCATCCGCATTCAGATTCCAGGTCAGGCGCTCCCCGCACGAACCGGACGTCGCGCCATCGGCTCCCGTCGGCTCTGCGGAAGCATTGCTTTCTTCCGCTATGCTGGCGGCATACACAGGCTCCGGCATGCCAGGCAGCATCAAAAGCGCCGCCAGCACAATGGCCAGCCTCTTTTTTAATATCCGTCTCATCTGTTCATTCTCCTCTCTTTCACCATTTTGATCTGCATCAGAAACTTTACATTGTCTTTCTTCTTTTACGGCGGCGTCTCCATGCATACAGGCTGCGCCGCCGTAAGAAACAAACGCCCCATTCTCCGAAGGATCTGACCTGCGTAATTCTTCATAATGATCTCCTCTTCCTCCTCAGACAGATTTCGGAAAACGAAAGCTTTTGTTACGCATTCCGTCTACGCCCCCTGCACGAGCGATTCCCGTTTGCCTCCTCTATCCTCATGCGCCGTCTGTTCCCCCGCCGCGCCCAGCATACGCTCCGCCTCCATCCCCGCCATAAAAATCAGCACCTTTGACACCTGCTCCCCGGACATCTCCGTAATCTTTTTTATCACCAGTTCTCTGCTCTCCATCTTCCACTCTCCTTCCCGTTTCCATTAATTTATTTAAGTATAAATTAAATAATTCAATATGTAAATATCTTTTTCTTGTTTCATTCAACTTTTTCTGCTATTGTATCTGTAAGGAGGTATGCGCATGAACCAATGTGACAGAATCAGGCAGATCCTGCAGGAAAACAAACTAAAGCAAAAAGAACTTGCCGCCGCAATCAGCGTAACGGAAAGCTATATATCAAAGCTTTTAAAAGAACCGGACATCAATCTCTCTCCATCCCTTGCAGTTCTGATCGAAGAAAAATACGGCTATAATGCCGCATGGATCCTGCATGGAGAAGAACCCAAAATAAAGCATGTCGGCAAGAATAAAAATCTCTCCGACCTGCACAAAAAGGCCCTTCTGCAACTGGAAAAAATGGACGATCGGCAGGTAAAAGCCGTACTCTCCTTTATTCGTTCTCTGGACGAAGTGGAAAAGACGTTTGAACAGGAAAACTAACGCCAAAACGTACACCGCACATTTTATCAGATGTCTGGCGACATAAAAAGAACAGGATGCCCGATCCCAAAATCAGCATCCTGCTCTTTTTGCATTTTCTTTCTGCCCGTGCCGCCCCTCTTTCACAAAACGTTCACAATTCCATCGTAAAATAATATAAAGAAATCAAAACCACAGAAAGGAGCATTTCCATGAAACGATCCTCGATCCTGTGTATGATGCTGTCCTCTTTCCTTTTGCTTGGAGGGTGCGCGCGCCAGAACACAGAAATCAGCGAATCCGACTACATCGGATGGGAAGAGGCGCAGGATGCGGCGTTGGATGCAGCCGGCCTGTCCGAAACAGAAGTCGCCTCCGTCTCCACAGACCTGACCGCCGAAGGAGCGCGCGAATACTATACCGTTGCCTTTGCAACCGACAGTCAGTCTTACGAATATCATGTCGATGCGTTGGATGGTTCCATTCTCAGCGCAAAAAAAGAAAACATTTCCGGTATGTCTTCCGCAGACAGCGCAAAGAACACGGAAAATCCGCCCGAAACAGACGCCGAACAGCCCGCAAACCAGCAGAATGCGGCGCCAAAGGCCTCCGATGCGGCAGACGCCTCCACGCTGATCACTGCGGAACAGGCACAAAACGCCGCGCTTGCGCACGCCGGACTGTCTGCCGATCAGATCACGCTGATCAAAAACGAGCCGGATTATGAGCACGGCCGCCAAATCTATGAAGTGGAATTCTACACCGCAGACCGGAAAGAATACGATTATGAAATCGACGCCTCCACCGGCGAAGTCCTGCAATACGATTATGACGCCGAGCATGCCGCTCCTTCGGCCGCAGCAGACGCCGGCAGCTCCATTACGGAGGAAGACGCCAAAGCGCTTGCGCTTGCAAAGGTCCCCGGAGCGACCGCCGAACATCTGTGGAAATTTGAAACGGACTATGACGACGGCCGCCTGGAGTACGAAGGCGAAATCATCTTCAACGGCATGGAATACGACTTTGAAATCGATGCCTCAACCGGCGAGTTTCTCAAATGGGAAGCGGAGAAAGCAGACTGATTACAGCGCGCATCCAATACGGCAGGACAGCCATCTCACTTTTTAAAAGGCGCGAAACACCTGCATGACTTCTTCCCGGACGGCCGTATAATCCACATCCCGGACGATTTCATCTGAGATTTGCTTCATCGTAACATGATACAACGCGCGATCTGTCCTGTCACAGAACACATAAGCCGCAAACAAAAGCGCCGCAATCAAAAGACGCGCTTTAAAAAAGGAGAAGCCTTCCATCGCTTCTCCTTTTGTATCTGCTTCCTTCTTCCATTCGTACTCGCGTCCCGGCGCATCAAACGATTTCCGGACACTTTGTATATAAGCTCTGCGGGCGTTCACATCTTCCATTCGCATAAAATACACTCCCGTTTTTCTTATACTCTATGAAGGTCTGTCCGGCTTTATGCAAACAATCCGAAAGCTTACGTAACGATCGGCTTCCCGTCCGCATTTAAAAGCGGCGTCAGCCCTCCGGAATAACCGATCTCCACATACAGATAATTTACGCCTGTTTCCTTATCCCGATAAATGATCCGTTTTCCTTTGCTGCTAAGACTATTTCCTTCTTCTTCAATTACCTCAAATCTCGTGTTTTTTCCCATAAAAAGCTCCTTTCAATCTGCATGTCTGTTCTTTTGCGCAATCTCATTTTTCTTTTTATAAATCGAATGTTCCGGCACCACGCCGCGCACCATAGATAACGGATAGATATTAGTATGCCTGCCGATTACAGTCCCGGGATTTAACACGGCATTGCAGCCGACCTCCACATAATCCCCCAGCATTGCGCCAAATTTCTTAAGCCCCGTATTCCTGTGCGCTTCCCCATCTTTTACAACGACGGGCGTCTTGTCGGCTTTTACATTCGATGTAATGGAGCCGGCTCCCATATGCGATTTATAGCCCAATATGGAATCTCCCACATAATTATAGTGCGGCGCCTGAACGGAATTGAACAGTATTGCATTTTTCAGCTCTGTGGAATTGCCCACAACGGAGCCTTTGCCTACAATCACGCTTCCGCGGATAAACGCGCAATGACGAATTTCCGCTTCCGTATCAATAATCAGAGGCCCGTTTAAAAAAGCCGTCGGAGCCACGTCTGCGCTTTTGGCCACCCAGATGTCTTCCCCTCTCTTTTCGTATATGGCCGTATCCAAAGTCGGACCGATTGCCCGGATAAAATCACCGATGCCCTTTAACGCCTCCCAGGGATACTCCACGCCCGCAAGCAGCTTTGCCGCTATCGTTTCCTCTAACGTATAAAGGTTTTTTACTTTGCACTGTTCCATGATTTGTCTCCTTTTCTTTCCAATTCTCCCTTTTTCTTTTTCGTCCGTTCTGTAATGGACACTCTCCGGTTGTATTTTCTAAGCTCCTTATAAAACGCCTGCTTATTTCGGATGGCGCAGATCATCTCCTTTTGCCTGGTCCGAATGACGATCCGATCCATAGACGTCGCTCCCGCCGCTATCGGATTGCGCGTCTCCTTCACTTCCAAAATTTCCCGGACTTTGATTTCATCTTTTCCAAATCCAAAATATATCGTAAGCGTATCTTTCGTCAGAAACAGATAGTTCCGTACAATGGGAGGCAGCAGTACAAAGTCAGCGATCAGAACATAGATCAGAAGTTCTGTTTCCCTTCCCTTCAGATAATCAAACGGAAAAAAATACATTCCGTTGACAATCAGCAAAATCCCCCAGTACCATACCGCCGTCTTTCCCTTGAATTTCATGCGTTATCTTCCTTTCCCGTCTTTTCAGACGTCTGCTTTCGTTCGTCCTTTCCTTTTTCATCCGCCGCCTTTTTATAAAATCCGGCGGCATGCTCAAACTTCCCCCGCAAAAGATGCCGATTCTGCAAATGCAGCACGCCCTCCGTGCGGCTTCTGATAAACCGGGTCAGCTTTTCCATATATTCTTCTTCTGTAATGCTTCCCTCCGCTACATACGTAAGGCCCTTTTCCCAGCTTGCCGTAAGCTCGGGATTCAACAGTGAACGGATGGACGCATACACAACGTCATAAATCATTTCCCCCCGCAGCGCCGGCGTAATGACCTGCGTCTTTGCATTCAGCGCCAGATAGCCGTTGCCCACCAGTTTTTTCAAAATCTCAGCCCGGGTCGCGCTTGTGCCGATGCCGCTGCCTTTGATCTGCGCCCGCAGCTCCTCGTCTTCAATAAACTGCCCGGCATTTTCCATTGCAAGAATCATAGACCCGGAATTATATCGCCTGGGCGGAGAAGTCTCTCCCTCCCGGATTTCATAGCCTTTTACCAAGAGCGCGTCTTTCTTTTTCAGCGCAAGAATCCGATCCAGTAATTCCCTGTCGCAGGAATCGTCTTCTTTTTCAGGATTTTTTTTCTTCTGAAACGAGTACCGCATCACTTTCTGATATCCTTCGTCCACTAATGCCTTAAAACCGGCCACAAACTTCTCCTGCTCCGCTACAACGGCCGTCAGAACAATTTTCCGATAAACCGCCGCCGGATAAAAAATCGCGAGAAACCGCCGTACAATGACCTCATACACATTTACAGCCCGCGTATGCAGCGACGATAAGGCGCCTATGCCCTGCCCGGTCGGAATGATCGCGTAATGGTCCGTGATCTGCTTATCATTGACATAGCGGGTCTTTGCAATGGTCCGATATACGCCGCTTTCTAAGATTTCTTCCACAAACGGCCGCATGCCCGGTATCGCCCCAAGTCCCCGGATATTTTTGGAAATCTCCTTCGAAACAGCGACAGAAAGCGCTCTTGCGTCGGTACGCGGATACGTCACAAGCTTTTTTTCATACAGCTCCTGTACGATGGCAAGCGTCTCGTCCGGGCTGATCTTAAAAAATCTGGAGCAGTCGTTTTGCAGTTCCGCCAGATTATATAAAAGCGGCGCATTTTTCGTCTCTTTTTTCTTTTCGATTTTTTCAACCGTCATTGGCAGATCCGCCAGAGACGCAATCAGCTCCTTCGCCGTCTCTTCCTTTAAAAAACCATTTTCCTTATAGAGCTTTGGGGACTGGTAATAACGGGAAGCCGGATTGACCTTCCATTCCGCCTCCATCGTCTTTTCTCCAAGCCCGATACTGGCAGCCACGCGATAAAACGGCGTTTTGACAAACTCCCGGATTTCCCGCTCCCTGCGCACGACCATGCCAAGCACGCAGGTCATCACGCGTCCAACGGAAATGACCGCGTATCTTTCGTGCAGACAGGAGGCAACCTCATCCCCGTATTTCAGCGTCAGCAGACGTGAAAAATTGATGCCCATCAAATAGTCTTCCTTCGCCCGCAGATAGGCGCTTTTTGCAATATTGTCGTATTCTGAAAGATCCTTCGCCTCCCGTATGCCGCGCAAAATCTCCTCTTTCGTCTGCGAATCGATCCAGACGCGCTTTCTTTTTTTATCCTGCACGCCCGCCATTTGTTCCACCAGCCGGTATATATATTCCCCTTCCCGCCCGGAGTCTGTGCAGACGTATATCGTATCAACGTCTTTTCGATGCAGCAGCCCTTCTACAATGCGATACTGATTTGCCGCGCTTCCTATGATTTCATATTGAAACTGCTCCGGCAAAAATGGCAGCGCAGAAAGGCTCCATCGTTTGTATTTTATATCGTATGCCTCCGGATAGCTCATCGTCACAAGATGTCCCACACACCAGGTCACAACTGCTGTCTCTCCCTCTTTGTACCCGTTATAGCTTCGCATTTCCATGTCGAGCGCTTTTGCAAACTCCTGCGCCACGCTCGGCTTTTCCGCTATAAACAACGACTTTGCCATATCCCTTCCTCATCCTTTTTGTCCATACATATTCGTCTTTCCTTACCCCATATTCTGTTTTGCGACAAGCCCTTCCGCTCCATATTTTTTACGCAGCGCAGGTTTTTCAATTTTTCCTGTGGCGTTTCTTGGAACGTTTGCAAAAATGATTTTCCGTGGACGCTTATACCGCGGAAGCTGCCTGCAAAACTCGTTGATCTCCTCTTCCGTACACGCCATGCCTTCTTTGGCTTCGATGATCGCTCCCGTGATCTCTCCCAGGCGCGCATCCGGCAGACCGATCACCGCCACGTCTTTTATTTTCTCATATGCGCTTAAGAAATTTTCAATCTGCACCGGATAAATATTTTCCCCGCCGCTGACAATCACATCTTTTTTACGGTCCACCAGAAAATAAAAGCCGTCCTCATCCATTTTGGCCATATCGCCCGTATACAGCCAGCCATCCTTTAACGTCTCCTCCGTCGCCTTTGCGTCGTTGTAATAACAGGTCATAACGCCAGGCCCTTTTACGCACAGCTCTCCGACGCTCCCCTGCGGAAGCTCCGTTCCGTTTTCATCGACGATTTTACACTTCCACCGCCATCCGGGAATGCCGATCGCGCCCACCTTATGTATGTTTTCCATACCAAGATGCACGCAGCCCGGCCCCGTTGACTCCGACAGTCCATAATTCGTATCGTACTGATGATGCGGAAAATATTCCTTCCAGCGCTTGATCAGAGACGGAGGCACCGGCTGCGCGCCGATATGCATCAGGCGCCACTGCTTCAGCTCATAATCGGAAAGCGCAAGATCGCCCCGATCCAGCGCGGACAAAATATCCTGCGCCCAGGGCACCAGCAGCCAGACAATCGTGCAGCGCTCCTTTGATACGGCGTCCAGAATAATTTCCGGCGTCGTCCCCTTCAAAAGCACGGCCCGGCTGCCCGCGCACAGGCTGCCCATCCAGTGGAATTTCGCCCCTGTATGGTACAGAGGCGGAATGCACAAAAACGCATCCTCCCGGCTCGTCTGATGGTGCCGCTGCTCCATCTGCGCCGCCTGCATCAGACTTTCATGATTGTGCAGAATCGCTTTCGGAAACCCCGTCGTCCCAGATGAAAAGTAAATTGCGGCGTCGTCCTCCTCTTCCAGACGCACAAGCGGCGCCTTGCTCGAGCAGTCCGCCACCAGCTCCGGATAGCTCTCCGCAAACGTAGGACAGCCGTCTCCCACGTAAATCAACAGCCTCCCTCTGCTCAGATCCTCTTCCATCGATTCGATGCGCCCGATAAATTCCGGTCCAAAAAACAAAACGTGCACCTGCGCCAGATCCGCGCAATACTTAATTTCATCCGCAGAAAATCGAAAATTAAACGGAACGGCAATCGCTCCCGTCTTTAAAATTCCAAAATAAATCGGCAGCCATTCCAGACAGTTGAACATCAGAATCGCCACCCGGTCTCCCTTTTTGATACCGCGGCCAAGCAGCATATTCGCGACGCGATTGGCCTTCTCATCAAAAATGCTCCAGGTGATTTCCCTTCGATATGGAACCAAAGACGTCTGCTGCACCAGATCGTATTCTTTCCATGTCGTCTTTCTCGTGTCTTTCAGCAGTGGATTCAACTCCACCAGGGCCGTTTCATCGCTGTATAATTTGTGATTTCTCTCCAGTAAATCCGTAACAGGCATGATTGCAATACTCCTTTTCTTGCTTTTTTCGTTTAAATTGTTAAAGCATAAATTGAACAAAACCAGTGTTTGACAGAACCTGTTTTTTATTTTATCATATATTTTAGCTGTTTGAAAGATTTGTTTAAAAAAATGTGGGTGCGGACGTCCATGTGCGGTTGCGGCGAAACAGTCTTCTTTTGTGACTGTGCGGCGGGAGTAAGAGCTTCTAAGCAGTCCCGATTCTATGAGTGATATGCGGACGGAACCGCTCTTAACGCGCCATCCGTGGCGCATAAGAGCTTCCGCGGACGTCCTGTCCGCGGATTCCTGGAATTGACGGGACTGCTAAGAAGCTCTAACTCCTGCTGCAATGTCACAAAATCAGACCGTTTCGCCGCAGCCTCCCACGGACTGGTTGCCGGCGGATCGGTATAGGCTCCGGAACGTTGTGGTACAGGCCGTAAAGCATCGTTGTGGTATTATGCGCACTATCGCTTTACGATATCATCCGCGCTGACAAACGCATTTTCTCGCCCTACAGAACGTCTGCCACGCAAACCATTTGACAGAGCCGCCGCAACCAGACGGAATCATTGCGCATATCCTTACGTCCCTGCTCACCGTCTTACAATACAGACACCCACACTGACAAACGC
Source organism: uncultured Roseburia sp. (assembly GCA_947647505.1). GTDB lineage: Bacteria > Bacillota > Clostridia > Lachnospirales > Lachnospiraceae > Roseburia_B. The sequence continues at coordinate 17,192 of CANSKO010000015.1, forward strand.
GCTTCCTCACTCTACAGGGCATCCGACATACAAGCCATTTGACAGGGACAATGCAACACAGACGAAATCATTGTACATATCCATACGCCTCTGTTCGCCGTCTTACAATAGGCATCCTCACTGACAAACGCATTTTCACACCCTACAGGGCGCCCGAAAACGCCGTCCGCGTGCGGATGCGCCCCAAAGGGTCTGCTTCTGTGGCTTTATGCGTGGATGCGGATTTTCTTAACCGTCCCATAAAGAATCAGGAACCCGCGGACAGGACGTCCGCGGGAGCTCTTATGCGCCACGGATGGCGCGTTAAGAGCGGTTCCGTCCGCAATCCCCTCAAATCCCGGGACGGTTTAGAAAATCGGCATCCACAAATACCGACACAGAAGCAGACCCTTTGGGGCGCAGCCGTACGCGAACGGCCGCCTTTTCCCCCTCCCAACCAAATGAAAGGAGACACTCAAATGATCATTGATTTCCACACCCACACATTTCCGGACGCCATCTCCCAAAACGTCCTTGCCAAATTAAGCCGCCTTTCCCATACGCAGTATTTCACAGACGGCTCTGTAAACGGCCTGTGCGCTTCTATGGAAGAGGCTTCCATTGCCTATTCCGTCAATCTCCCGGTTATGACGCACGCGAATCAGGTAGAAAAAGTCAACAGCGCTTTAATCGCTGACAGAGAGCGTCTGCTTGACCGGGGCATTCTCACGTTTGGCGGCATGCATCCGGAATACGAAAACTGTAAAAGCGAGCTGCTCCGTTTAAAAAACCACGGCATCTGCGGCATCAAATTGCATCCCGCTTATCAGAAAACGGATATTGACGATATCAAAATGCTGCGGATCATCGACTGCGCTTCGGAGCTTGGACTGATCGTGCTTACGCATGCCGGCATTGATATCGGCATTTACGACCATAACTATACGTCCGTCCGTCAGACGCTTACCGTAATTGACCGCGTCCATCCAGAAAAATTTGTGCTTGCGCATATGGGAGGCTGGGGCTGCTGGGACGACGTGGAACGCGATCTGGCCGGCGCAGACGTCTGGTTTGACACGGCGTTTGCCATTGGAGCGATTACGCCGGATCAGGCAAAGAGCGGAACGCCCTATCTTGCTTCTAATTTAACCGACGACGCATTCCTGCGGATTGCAAAAAAGCATGGAACAGATAAAATTCTTTTTGCGACAGACTCTCCCTGGGAATCCCAGAAAGACTACGTCAGACGTATCCAGGCGCTTCCCTTCTCTGAAACGGAAAAAGAACAGATTTTTGCAGAAAACGCAAAAAAACTGCTCTCTTTTCCTTTCTGATGCGCCTGTTCAGTTTCCTTTCGTACGATCAGAATAACGCCGTTTCCAGCGCTTTCCATAAAGCCGGAATGTCAATTGGTTTGCTGACATGCGCATTCATTCCGGCTTTCAGCGCCTCTTCTTTGTCTTCGTCAAATGCATTTGCCGTCATAGCTATGATCGGAATCGAAGAAAGCATCTCATCTTCCAGATTCCGTATTTCTCTCGTCGCTTCATATCCATTCATAACCGGCATCTGAACATCCATCAAAACCGCGTCAAAATATCCCGGTTCTGAATTTTCCACTTTTTCCAGCGCAACCTTTCCATTTTCCGCCGTTTCCACCATAAACCCGGCCTGACTGAGAATTTCCACGGCAATTTCCCGGTTCATTTCGATATCTTCCGCCAAAAGCAGCCTTTTTCCTGCAAAGCTGATTTCTTCGTTTTCCTCTTCGGTCGAATCCGCAACTTCCTCTCCACAAATCATCATCAACTTTCTATGAAGCTCCGACAAAAACAGGGGCTTGCTGATAAAGTCTGTAATCCCGGCTTCTCTTGCCTCTTCCTCCAGATCCGTCCAGTCATAAGCGGAAAGAAGAATGATCGGTGTTTTTGAATCGACAATTTTGCGAATTCTTCTGGCTGTTTCAATACCGTTCATCTCCGGCATCAGCCAGTCAATAATATAAACGCCGAAACAGTCGCCAATCTGCATAGCTTCTTCCGTACGCGCAATCGCTTCTTTTCCGTGCATGCACCACTCCGGACGCATACCGATCTGGCGTAACATGGAAGCGGCGCTCTGACAGGTATGCATGTCGTCATCTACGATCAGACCGTGCACGCCTTCCAGAGAGCGGATTGTCAAAGGCTCGCTGTTCCCCTCCTGAATCGGAAACGAAAATACAACGACAAATTCCGTTCCCACGCCCGGCTCACTGATGACTTCAATCGTGCCGTTCATCATATCCACAATATTCTTCGTAATCGCCATCCCAAGCCCGGTGCCCTGAATGCCGCTGACGGTTGAGCTTTTTTCTCTCGTAAACGGTTCAAATATGGTTTTGACAAATTCCGGACTCATCCCAATGCCATTATCTTTGATACGGAATTCATAAACGCCTTCCCCCGATTCCGAATATCCTTTTTCCGTAATGCGGATGGAAACCATACCGCCTGGGTTGGTATATTTTAAGGCATTTGAAATCAGATTCAGCAAAACCTGTTTCAGACGCAGCCGATCACAGATAATGTTCTCATCCTTCACATCCAGCGCGTCAATATACAGCTCCAGCTGCTTTGCATGCACATCCGCCAGAATAATGTCTTTTAATTCATGCAGAATTTCCGCCAGATTCTCCGGATTCCTCTCTATATTGACTTTGCCGGATTCAATCCGGCTCATATCCAGCACGTCATTGATCAGAGACAGAAGGTGATTGGAGGATTTGGATATTTTTTCAAGGTAATCCAATACGCGCTTTTTATTGTCTATGTGCGTAATCGCAAGCATAACAAATCCAATGATCGCATTCATCGGCGTACGAATATCATGCGACATATTATTCAAAAAAGCTGTCTTCGCATGGTTCGCAGCCTCCGCCATATCAAAAGCTTCCCGCAGTTCTCTCTGATAAAGCCGCTCCAAAGCAAGCATTTTCGAACGCCGGATAAAAATGGATATTCCAACAAAGATCAATACCGCAAGAATCAGAAACATAAAAAACATAAACAGGCGCATCAACGACCTGCTCTGCTCCAGAAACACTTCTTTTGGAACGACGTTGACATAATACCAGTCTCCAAACTCCATGTAGATGCAGTTGATGACATTGACCGCATCCTCCGTAATGCCATACTCATACGTAAAGTTTTCTCCCGCATGAATCTTTTTCCTTATTTTCTCGGTCGTCATATGACTTTCGAGCACGCCGTTCTCCATCTTCTCGTAAAAATTGGATACGCCGTATGCCGTATCGTTTCTGTGCTCATTGATGATATAATGGCCCTCCGGATCAATGACATGGCTGTGCCCTTCCGCATTATAACTGTCAAGCTTCAATTCATTCTGCAATGCATCTACATCAATTCTTGCAATCAGATAATGATATGTATGGCCTTTGACTGAAATCGGACCAATCCGATCGCCAATCAGAAAAATCTCCCGCTCCTGCATGATCGACGACTGTTCATCATAATAATGGCAGACAAACTTCTCTTCCGATGTGTTGCACAGATTTTGCATTTTTTCATCTTCCAGCATCAGCATAGTGCTGTTTAACAGCATCCCGTCCTCAGAGACAAGCGCCAGGCTATAGCACGATTCTCCCATAAGCTGCTTTTTTTTGCAAAGAAGCTCCATATATCTGACGTCATTTAATGCACCGGCCAGCTCGACTTCCTGTGCAATGCCTTCCAGAAGCATTTCATAACGATATACGCTCCGCTCTATGGCATATGCGTCATGCTCAGAAATCACTTCCATATTCTTGACGGCAAAATCAATAATTCTCTTCTGCACCAGATGCATTGACATCATGGCAAACACATATACCACGGCCATTACTATAGCCGCAACCAATATGCCCCGTCTAAGATACTTTTTTCCGGCATCTGTCTTTTTGTCCATCCCGATCATCTATAAACCGCCGCCTTTCATATCCCGCTTCTCTTACGTATCTTTCTCCAGTTTGTGAATATAGACACAGTTGGGCTTATCTATTTTCTGCGGTCTTCCATGCATCAGAGCATATTTCTTTTCATAATTTATCATAAACGTACAGATTTCATTGGATTCATGATTCAGACTCATAAAATGCCGGTTATCCGGAAAAACAGCCAGCGCTTTCGGAAAATCGCCGCTGATTTTGGTAATGCAGACCAGCATAAGCTTTCCCGTATCCGCATCCCGCTCAAAAATGGAAATTTCATTCGGACCCGCATTGGAACAGTACAAATACCTTCCATCAAAAGAAAATTCCATATTCTGCGAACTGCTGTGATCATTTTTTCTATCTTCCGTCGAAATCGTCTGAATGCGCTCAAACGCCGTGCCGTTTTCGCCTTCGCTGTAATTGTATACATCCACCGTATTTTTCAGTTCATTCAAAACATACGCATTCTTTCCGTCCTTGCTGAAGCGTATCATTTTCGGCGCAGAATCCAGATCGCCATGTATGATGTCGGCAAGCTTTAATTTGCCGTTTGCATAGTCGATTTTATATACTTTTACATGATCCAGACCGCCGTCTACGGCACAGAGATATTTCTGATCCGGCGTCACTTTGACGCAATTGACATGCGGCCTTGAGCTTCGATCCGCTGCATTCCTTCCAAGCCCCTTATGAAAAATACCATCCGCAATCGCTCCGACGGAACCGTCTTCATTCAGATGCAGCATGGATACCCTGCCATCATGATATCCGCCGACAAAAACATAGCGGTTTTCATCATCCACATCCAGATAGCAGCCCCGCATGCCGCCAATCCACTGCTCATTCATCGGCTCCAGATCACCGTCTGCAAGCACTTTAAACGCTTTGACGCCATCGTCTGTAATCGAGTATAAAAATTTTTTATTTCCGGAGACAAGCAGGTCGGAAGGATTTGTAATGTTCACCACCCTGCGTTCTTTCATAGTTCCCTCGTTGACATCCAAATCGTAAATATGAATCCCTATGCTGTGCTCATGGGTATATGTGCCCACATACGCAACGTAACGCTCCTGCTTCATACGCTCACTCCTCTTCCTTTCTGCGTAATATATCATACCGTTCCAGAGGCTCGCCAAGATCGACAAACAGCTTCTGCTGTGGATGCGGCGCAGATTCCATCCGTTCCCCGTCTTCGTTCAGAATGCGTCTGACCGTAACCGCGCGATCCGTCCCGTCCGGCTTCATGATTTCAATGCGTTCCCCTTCAAAAAACCGGTTGCGCTGCGTGATCTGACAAAGCCCTTCTTTCTTACAGTCCTCTACAATACCAAGATATGTGTAAGATTTCAGATATGTATTGTCATCATATATCTGCGCCTCCTCTGAGGGCTTTCCAAAGAAAAATCCCGTCGTATACTGCCGATACGTACCGCTTGTTATCTGACGAATGTACCAAGGCATATGCTCCCGATATAATTCCGGCGATTTCATGTAGTCATCAATGGCCCTGCGATACGTCCTCGCCGCCGAAGCCACATAAAGCGCCGTCTTCATTCTGCCTTCGATTTTAAAACTGTCGATACCTGCTTCCAGCAGCTTTGGTATATGTGAAATCATGCAAAGATCTTTGGAATTGAACAGAAACGTGCCCCGTTCATTTTCATATACCGGCATGTATTCTCCCGGACGCGTCTCTTCCACAATGGAATATTTCCATCTGCATGGATGCGTGCAGGAACCCTGATTGGCGTCTCTGCCGGTCAGATAATTGCTCAAAAGGCAGCGCCCGGAATACGAAATGCACATCGCGCCATGCACAAATGTCTCGATCTCAAGCGTATCCGGTATCTGCGACCGAATCTCCCGAATCTCCGCAAGTGAAAGCTCGCGGGCCGTTACTACGCGCTTTGCGCCCAGCGCATGCCAGAATCGGAACGTCTCGTAATTCGTATTGTTCGCCTGTGTGCTGATATGACGCTCTATGTCGGGACAGATCTCTTTTGCAATGGCAAATATGCCCGGATCAGACAGAATCAGCGCATCCGGGCCGATTTCCCGCAGCTCCTTAAAATATCGACGCGCCTCCAAAAGATCTGCATTGTGCGCAAGGATGTTCGCCGTCACATAGACCTTTGCCCCATTCGCATGCGCAAACGCAATGCCTTCCCGCATATCCGCCGCAGAAAAATTTTTCGCTTTGGCGCGCAGACTAAACGCCTCTCCTCCAATATATACCGCATCGGCGCCAAATGCAACCGCTATTTTCAATACCTCAAGGCTGCTTGCCGGAAGCAGCAATTCCGGACGCTTCATCCGCTCCTCCTGTACCTGTCTCTTTTTTTGTATTTGTCCCGGGGCATTCTGACGCCTTCTCCTTGCGTTTCCTGGTGCAGACCGCAAGTCCGTCGCCAATGGGAAGCACGTCGCCCGTCAGTTCTTCGTGATGCATCACTTCATAAAGATATGCCCGCATTCGCTTATGGATCGTGCGGTTCCTCCGCGTAACGGCAAAATGCGATTCGATCACATCTCCCTCCTGCAAAACATTGTCCGATACCAGCGTTCCACCGTCTGCAAGCAGCCGTATCAGCTCCGGCAGAAAATGAATATACTGTCCCTTTGCCGCATCCAGAAAAATGAAATCGAAAGATTCCCGCAGAGATGGCAAAACGATGCGCGCATCCCCCGCAAGCAACGTAATCTGTTCTGTTCTGCCCGCCTTCTCAAAATTCGCCCGGGCAAGAGGAATCCTTTTTTCGTAATTTTCGATGGTTACGATTTTACAGGGAACCGGATTGTATTCCGCAAGCAGCAGTGTGGAAAACCCGACTGCCGTCCCGATTTCCAAAATCCGCTCAGGCTTTTGCATTGCCAGGATCAGCTTTAAAAAACGCTGCGTCTCCGGACGGATAATGGGCACGTATTGTTTGTGCGCTTCTCGTTCTATACTGTTTAAAAATTCAGAATTCCCCTTATCCAGGGAATTGATATATGCATTCAGACGTTCCGTCATTTCTCCTCCGCCTGTTCCTCTGGCCCGTCTTCCGTTTCTGCTTCCGCTTCCGTTTCCGATGCAGGTTCGGACGCCGGCTCCTCCGTCTCCGTTTCCGTCTCAGCCTCTGACGCCGACATGACCTGCATCATCTCCTGCGCCGTCATAGACGTGGAAAGCGTATACGTTCCTTCCTTAATCCGTTTGGAATAGGAGGAAAGCCCAAGCTGCAATACAAAAAGATTTGCATCCCGAATCAGGCCTTTACGGGCCAGCGTATCGCCCAGCTTCTTCGCCCCCATGTCCTTTGTGACCGAAACGACCTTGTCTTCTCCCTCTTCCGGCAGATCGACAGCCGGTTCCGTAAAAACGCGGTAGCCAAAGTCATACGCCGCTTTCCCTCCCTGATAGAAGCCGATGGCCAGAAGGAGCAGTATCAGAAGCGAAACGCCAATGCTTATCATTTTTAAAACAATTTTTCTGGCGATCATATTACCCTCCGTCGCTTTCCGCATCCACTTCAAAATCAAGGGTCTGTAAAAGCTGCCAGTTGATATCGCGAAGCAGCCGGCAGAATGCGTTTTCCGCATTCAGATATTCCAAAACGAGAGAATCGTCAAGAAGGTATGCATATTCCTGCGCAAGAGCGTCCCCCTCCTGAAAAATGTTTCCTCCGCCGCCCTGCATTTCATACCGGCGCAGACAAAACGCATCGGCTTTCTTTTTTAACGCCGGATACCGGCGCATTTCCTGCCTGGCTTCCAGATACCGGACATACTCTTTGCTGTTTTCCACTGCATCGATTAATTCTGCGGTCGCTTTCTGTACCCGCTCCATACGCTTTTCCCCATTTCCGTCAATCGATCGAACGCTTATACTTCCATTATAATCGGAATAATCATCGGCTTTCGCTTCGTCTCTTTCCATACAAACTCTCCAAGCGCATCTTTGATTTCCGCCTTGATTCTGCCCCAGTCCGTCACTTTCCGGTCCATCATCTGGCGCATCGTCACGTCAAGCACCTGGTTGGCTTCATCCATCAGGCTTTCAGAGCCTCTGACATAGACAAACCCCCTTGATACAATGTCCGGTCCTGCAAGCACCCGTCCACTTCCCGCCTCAAGCGTCAGTACGACGATAATAATGCCCTCTTCCGCAAGGCGCTGCCTGTCGCGCAGCACGATATTGCCGACGTCTCCAACGCCAAGCCCGTCTACCATGACATTTCCAACCTGCACATGACCGGTTACTTTCGCGCTCTCTTCATCCAGCTCCAGCACATCGCCGGAGGAGAGGATGAAAATATTTTCTTTTTCATATCCAAGCTCTTCGGCTATTTTTTTCTGCGCAATCAGATGCTTGTATTCGCCGTGAACGGGAATCGCATATTTCGGACGCACAAGCGAATAGATCAGCTTAATGTCTTCCTGACAGGCGTGCCCGGATACGTGGGCGTCCTGAAAGATCACATCCGCCCCTTTCATAAACAGCTCATTGATGACATTTGAAACGGCCTTCTCATTGCCCGGAATCGGATTGGAGCTAAAAATAATCGTATCTCTTGGCTGAATTGTAATCTTCTTATGCATGCCGGAAGCCATTCTGGAAAGCGCGGCCATCGACTCTCCCTGACTGCCCGTCGTAATCAGAACCGTCTGCTCATCCGGATAGTCCTTTAAATGCTCCACATCGATCAGCGTATCCTCCGGAATCGCCAGATAGCCAAGATCTGTCGCCGTCGTAATAATATTAATCATGCTCCGTCCTTCCACGACGACTTTCCTGCCATATTTAAACGCGGAATCAATGATCTGCTGCACGCGGTCTACGTTGGAGGCAAACGTGGCGATAATGATTCTGGAATTTCTGTGTTCCGAAAAAATATTGTCAAACGTCCTTCCAACGGATCGTTCCGACATGGTAAATCCCGGCCGCTCCGCATTGGTGCTGTCGCACATCAGCGCAAGCACGCCTTTCTTTCCGATTTCTCCCAGTCGCGCCAGATCAATCGCGTCTCCAAATACCGGCGTATAATCCACCTTGAAATCTCCGGTATGCACGACGATTCCAGCCGGGGAATAAATGGCAAGCGCGGCTGCATCCTGAATGCTGTGATTCGTTTTGATAAATTCCACCCTGAAGTTGCCAAGATTGATGTGCTGCCCGTACTTTACAACCTTGCGTTTGACCTTCGTCAGCATATTGTGCTCTCTTAATTTGTGCTCCATAATGCCGATCGTCAGCTTTGTCGCATAGATCGGCACATTGATTTCCCGCAGCACATAAGGAATTGCGCCGATGTGATCTTCATGCCCGTGCGTAATAAAAAATCCTCTTACTTTGTCTATATTTTCCCGCAGATACGTGATATCCGGAATCACAAGATCGATTCCAAACATATCGTCTTCCGGAAACGACAGCCCGCAGTCTACGACAATAATGCTGTCTTCATATTCAAAAGCCGTAATATTCATTCCGATCTGCTCCAGTCCTCCCAACGGAATGATCTTCAGCTTCGCATGTTCTGTATTTTTCTGTTTCAAATTCTAACTCCTTTTCTTTGCCGAATGGCTTCTATTCTCTGATTTCCACTTCTTCCAGCAGTTCTGAAAAAATTTTTCCGATGGCGGAAAGCTCCGCTTCCTCCTCTACCATCTCATATACAGTCTCTTCTCCGTCAGCCGCCTTCTCTTTCAGAATATAAGCGTCGGAATCCCCTGCTTCCTCTTCTGCAACCAGCAAATATGTCTGATTATTGATTTTCGTCTGCTCCAGGCAGAAAAACTCCACCGTCTCCTGCGTATCAGGATCTCTAAAACTGATTTTTTCCATATTATTGTCTGCTCCCATTCCAAAAATCCAGATATCCCTGCAGGATCAGCATGGCTGCAATCTTATCTACATATTCTTTGCGCCGCTCTCTTCTTACGCCGCTTTCCATCATGATCTGATCCGCGGCAACCGTCGTCAGGCGCTCATCCCACAATTCCACTGCAAGATTTGTTCTTTTTTCCAGCATGGCTTTGAATTCTTTCGTCTTCTCGCAGCGCTCTCCTTCCGTATTGTTCATATGCTTTGGATATCCCAGTACGATTTTCTCCACACCATAAGAAGAGGCAAGCGCCTGAATTCTTGCCAAAGTTTGGCGCAGTTTATCAGGAGACTTTCTTCGGATAATCTCCACGCCCTGCGCCGTCAGCCCCAATGCGTCACTGACTGCCACGCCTACCGTGTGTGATCCAAAATCCAGTCCCAGAATCCGCATGCGTCCGCCTCCATATTATTTTGTGATCTTTTCCCTGATATACTCCTGCAATACCTCTTCAACGATTTCGTCACGCTCAACTTTCATAATCAGGCTTCTTGCATTATTATGGCTGGTGATATACGTCGGATCACCGGACATAATATATCCAACAATCTGATTGACCGGATTGTAGCCTTTCTCTGTCATCGCCTCATATACGACGGCAAGCACGTCCTTCACCTGCATCTCCGGTTCTTTTTCCACTTTGAAAAATTGTGTGTTGTTCAAATTCTGCATAATGTCACGCCCTTATATCCTGCTCTTTTGTTTGCTGCACGCAAAAGCACTGCTGTTACTATTGTAATATATTATGTCCTAAAATTCAACCATAAGATATGTCACGTCATCAATCCTGCCGGAAACTCTGCCTTTCACCAAAACGTTCGACAGATTCCGCTCCGTTTTCAGCGCGACTTTCACATACTCCTTTGTGTATCCGACGGCATATGTTCCGCCATTTATTTCCACAGACTCCTCCATCAGAGCCTCCACTTCTTTTCCAATGCAGGATTCCCGAAATTCGCCCGACATCTTACGCTCCAGAGCCAAAAGCGCCTCGCTTCGCTCCGCCTTCACCGCATCCGACACTGCATCCGGCATAGACGCCGCCCGCGTGCCTTCCCGTCTGGAATATTTAAAAATATGCATTTCATAAAAATGAATTTCTTCCAGAAACGCTTTCGTCCTTGCAAACTCTTCCTCCGTTTCGCCCGGAAATCCCACAATTACATCCGTCGTGATCGCCGGGTGCGTAAAAAAGCGGCGCAGCCATTCGCAGCTTTTCCTGTATTCCTCCGTCGTATACCTTCGGTTCATCCGCGCAAGCGTCGCATCGCAGCCGCTCTGCAAAGACAGATGAAAATGCGGACAGATCTTATCTATCCCGGCCGCTTCCCGCGCAAACTCCTCCGTTACAATCATAGGGTCAAGCGAACCCAGACGAATCCGCAGGATGCCATCGACGCGGGACGTCTCCTGCATCAGATGCAGCAGGCTTTCTCCAAAATCCGTCCCATAAGAGCTTAAATGTATGCCCGTCAGCACGATTTCCCTGCACCCGTTCTGCGCCAGCAGGCGCACCTCGTGCAGCACGTCTTCTACCGGACGGCTTCTGACCCTTCCTCTGGCATACGGTATAATGCAGTAGCTGCAAAACTGGTTGCAGCCGTCCTGCACTTTCACAAACGCCCGCGTACGCGCCGCCGTCTTTGCAATATGCAAAGGCTCAAACGGCTGGCTTCCATCCCATGCGGCAAGCGCCTCTACCCGGCTTCTTTTTTCTTCATACGAACGAATCGCCTTCAGCAGTCCCTGTCTGCAATTATTGCCAAGCAGAATGTCAATCGCCTCATCCTGCCGCGCCTGTTTTGCCTTCGTCTGCACATAGCAGCCAACGGCCACTACGATGCCGTCCGGATTCTGCCGCTTCGCCCGGTGCAGCATCTGCCGCGACTTGCGGTCTGCAATATTCGTAACGGAGCAGGTGTTGATGACGTACACATCCGCCCGCTCCGAAAAATCCACAATCTGATAGCCCGCCTCTTCTAACATCTGCCGCATGGCCTCCGTTTCATATGCATTTACCTTGCAGCCCAGATTATGCAGCGCGGCCTTCTTCGGACACGTTTTTATCCTGTTTTCCTCCATATTGCCTCCAAAAAAAATATTGAAATTCGACTTTTCGTCCCTCCAAATAGCATTGACTTTTCCAGGTAAAACAAGTACTATATAAGTAATTGAAAATACTGATAGGAGGATAGTACAATGAAAACAGTTCAGATTTCTTTAAATTCCATTGATAAGGTAAAAGCGTTCGTCAACACCGTCACCCAGTTTGATTACGATTTTGATTTAATCTCCGGCAGATACACCATCGACGCAAAATCAATCATGGGCATTTTCAGTCTGGATTTATCCAAACCGATCGACCTGGCCATCCATGTAGAAAATGACGAAGCCGCTATTTTAGAGGCTCTGGAGCCATACCTTGTAAAATAAGAATGCAAAAAGAGAATCCCGCAGAAGCGGGGTTCTTTTTCTTTCATTCCGTCGTTCCATCCGCCGTCACATATATCGTCTCCGCCGTCGCAATGGCAGTCGCCACCATCTCATCCATCGTATCGCGCAGCTTTTCCTCCGATCGCTCAATCACACTCAGATTCGGCTTCGTCACCGGATGCTTTGCCACAAAAATCGTACAGCAGTCTTCATACGGCAAAATGCTCGTTTCATACGCTTTGATGCGTTCGGAAATCGCAATAATCTCCTGCTTGTCAAATCCAATCAGCGGCCGATACACCGGCATGGAGCAGACTGCATTCGTCGCCGCAAGCGACTGCATCGTCTGGCTTGCCACCTGTCCGATGCTCTCTCCCGTAACAAGTCCCAGACACTGGTCCTGGCGGGCAAACTTCTCCGCGATCCGCATCATATAGCGACGCATAATGATCGTAAGCTCCCCATGCGGACACTTTTCATAAATCGAAAGCTGAATATCCGTAAAATTGACGATATGCAGGCGAACCGGCCCCGCGTAACGGGACAAAATTTCCGCAAGCTCTACGACTTTCCGCTTCGCGCGCTCGCTTGTATACGGCGGCGCATGGAAATAGACCGCGTCAACCGCAACGCCGCGCTTTGCAACCATATAGCCGGCAACCGGACTGTCAATGCCGCCGGATAACAGAAGCATCGCCTTGCCGCCCGTGCCGACAGGCATGCCGCCCGGCCCCTTGATTTCTTTCGAATAAATATTGATGCTTTCCCGAATCTCTACGCATAAGCGTATGTCGGGATTGTGCACGTCCACGCGCATTTGGGGAAACGCATCCAGAATCTTTTCGCCAAGCGCCGCGTTTAATTCCATCGAATCCATCGGATAATTTTTGCGCGCTCTCCTGGCATTTACTTTAAACGTCACGTTTTTATCCGGATATGCCTGATCCAGATATGCGATAACGTCTTCCGAAAGCCGCGCAAAGCCTTCATCCTCCACCAAAACAACCGGACAGATGCCTACAATCCCAAATACGCGGGACAGCGCCTCCATCACTTCGTCATACGAATAGTCGCTTAAGGCGTCCACATAAATCCGCCCCTGCAAACGACGAACTTCAAATTCGCCCTCCACCGGATGCAGCGCATAGCGAATCTGACGGACAAGCGCCTCTTCAAACAGATAACGGTTTTTTCCTTTGATGGCAATTTCGCCATATTTAATCAAAAATGATTTGTACATAATTCCTCCAGGCATTGCTTATTTCCTTACAAACCGTCTGCAAAACGGAACGATTTCACGCAGCTGCAAAAGCGCATACTCCAGCTCTTCTTTCGTCGTGCCGCCGCAAAAGCTGAAGCGTATCGTCTGATCCAGAAGCTTTTGCGCAAGGCCAATCGCTATAAGCGTGCGGCTGACTGCCGGCTGATTGGACGAACAGGCGCTTCCGGACGAAACATAAACGCCCCTCTCTTCCAGCGCATGCAAAAGCGTCTCGCTTCTGACGCCTTCTACGCTTGCGCTTACAATGTAAGGCGAAGCGCTTATCCCCGTTCCGCCGTTTATGGTAACGCCCTCAAGCTTTGTAAGCTCCCCGACAAAATAGTCCCGGAGCAGACGCATCTCCTCCGCTTTTTGGGCAGCATTCGCATGCATTTCTTCGGCCGCCTCGCCAAGCCCTGCAATCGCCGGAACGTTCTCCGTCCCCGGCCGCATGCCCTTTTGCTGCCCGCCGCCATACAGCATCGGCTTTACTTTTGTTTTCTCCCGGATATATAAAAATCCGCTGCCTTTTGGCCCGTGAATTTTATGTCCGCTTGCAGAGAGCAAATCGATATCCAGATCTCTTGGATATACGTTCCATTTGCCATACGACTGCACCGCATCGACATGAAACAGCGCATGCTTTGCTTTTTTCCGTATCTGCGCCGCAATCTCTGCGATGGGCTGAATAGAGCCGATTTCATTGTTGACGTGCAGCAGGGATACGAGTATCGTATCGTCCGTAAGCGCGTCCAAAAGCGCGTCCATGCAGACAATGCCCTGTTTGTCAACCGGAAGAAACGTCACGCGGTATCCAAGCTCCGCCAGACGGCGCATCGGCTGATCGACAGACGCATGCTCCATGGCCGTCGTAATCACATGGCTGCCCGCGCGCCGGTTTGCCGCTGCGCTTCCAAAAACAGCAAGGTTGTTCGATTCCGTTCCGCCCGAAGTAAAGACAATCTCTTTTTCCCCGACCTTTAACGTCCTGGCAATTTTCTTTCCCGCTTCTCTGATATGCTCCTCTGCCCTTACGCCCATGCCATGCAGGGAGGACGGATTGCCGTAATCCTCCGTTAAAACCCGCAGCATCCGCTCTGCGGCGCGTCTGCTGCATTTTGTCGTTGCAGCATGATCCAGATATGCTTCCATCGCAATTACCCCATCTCCATTTTCAGCATCAGCATCGACAGTATGACAATTCCCGCCGTATCTGTCCGCAAAATCCGCCTTCCCAGCGAAATGATCTGCGCCCGTTCGCGCGCCATCGTAATCTCCTCTTCCGAAAAGCCACCCTCCGGCCCGATCAGAACTGCCACGGAATCCTCTGGTCCAATCGATGCAAGCGCGTCCTCTGTCGCTTTCATTCCACGCGCATTCTCATACGGCACAAGACAGACGTCGCATGTCAGCGCATACGCAAGCGCCTTCTCATATGGCAGAATGGGATGAATGCGCGGAATTTTACTGCGCTTTGCCTGTTTTGCCGCCGCCTCGGAAAGTTTCTGCCAGCGGCTGACTCTGGCCGCTCCCTTTTTCTCATCCAGACGGACGACGCAGCGCTTCATGGCTACCGGAATAATTTCATGTACGCCAAGCTCAACTGCTTTTTCAATCACAGTTTCCATTCGATCGCCTTTCGGAATCGCCTGAAAGAGATAAATTTTACCGGAAAGCTCCGTAGAAAGCGCTTCTTCCAGCAAGTCCGCCTGTACAAACGATTCCGTGATTTCTGTAATTTCACATAAATAATCTCTGCCGTCCATGCTGCTGACGCGGATTTTTTCTCCCGGCTTCATCCGCAGCACATTTCGAATATGGTTGACGTCCGGCCCCGTAATCGTCACAAACGCTCTGCCGATCTGCGCCCCTTCTACAAAGAACTGCTGCATGTCTGCTCCTTTTGCGCGGTAACGCCCACCCATTCTCCCAGACGCTCCACTTCCAGAATCCGCATCCCGGCCGCTTCTGTCGCCGCCTTGACTTCGTCCTCTTTAAAATCAATAATGCCTGACGCGATAAAAATTCCGCCTGGCTTTAACCGTGTGAAAACCACCGGCGCCATCTCCACGATGACGTCGGCCAGAATATTCGCCACTACAATATCATAACAGGCTTCTCCCACTGTTTCCCGCAACGCTTCATCCGTAATCAGGTTGCCCAGATAAAACTGAAACGCCTCTTCTGCAATCTGGTTGATTTTCATATTTTCCAGCGAAGAAGTCATGCAGTTTTCATCCAGATCCGTCCCCGTAACCGAAGCCGCGCCAAACTTTAACGCTGCAATCGAAAGAATGCCGCTGCCGCAGCCAATGTCCAGCACGCGCATGGCACAGTCGCGCCGCACATGCTTCATCAGCTGCAGGATACACAGCTGCGTCGTCTCATGCTTCCCTGTTCCGAATGAAATGCCCGGATCAATTTCGATAAAAAGCCTGTCCTGATCCTCTTTCTTCAAGGCTTCCCAGGTCGGCTTAATCAGAAGGTCTTTGATGTAAAACGAATGAAAATAGGTCTTCCAGTTGTTCATCCAGTCCAGATCTTCCGTATCGCTCTCTGTGATCCTTCCCTCCCCGACCTTTACAAACGCCCGCTGCGCCTGTATGCCTTCCTGCACCTGCTTTAACAGCGCGGAATGATCCGCCCCGTCTTCCAGATAGAAGCTGACAAGGCTCTTTCCGTCGTCCGGTCCGGCCTCCGGCAGATAATCAATAAACATATCCGCCTGGTCTGCTTTCGTCAGGGGCACATGATTTTCAATTTCCACGCCTTCTATGCCCAGCTCACAAAGCATCGCGCTGATAAAGTCCTCCGCTTCCGTCGTTGTATGAATCGTGTATCTGTTCCACTTCATGCAATGTTCTCCCCTGTTCTGAAATTACTGCTGCATCAAAGCGCATTTCAAAGACGCTCCAAACCATAAAGGGTCTGCCGCAGGCAGACCTTTTGCATACAGTGCTGAAAATAACCGCTGCACTTTCGTGCAACGGCCCGTTTTGTTCCAATCCACGTACTTTTTATTCTCGAAATATGCGGCTTTTTGGCGCCTCCATGCTCCTTTTGAGCGCTTCGTATTCTTCATTAATGATATGCAGCGCCTCGGCGTCTCCGCAGCCATTATCCGGATGAAACACTTTAATCAGATCCTTATACCGCTTTTTCAGCATGCGGACGTTTCTTACGCCGCAAAACAGAAGGGAAGCTGAAAAATCACCGAATGCAATCCCCTCGTCTTCCTCTTCTCCTGTGCGAAAGCGCGCAAGCTGCTCCTTTTCCGCCGCCAGATTGCGCCAGCCCTCTTCCAGCATCTTCCATTCCATATCAAAGATCCGCTTCTCTTTTTCCAGACGCTTCTCTTCAAATGCCTTTGCACGCAAAAATTCCTGCCTGTCGTATTCGAGCTGCTGCTGCTGCCGCCTTAATTCCGCTTTTTCTTCAAGATATTTTGGTTCAACTGATTTATGTTCAAGGGTTCTTTTCTTGTAGCGCCAGTCTGAAATGAAACTTACAACATCCTCTTTCATCGCATAAGCCTGATCCATATCTGCTTCCTTTCCCAACCTGTATCACAATATATAGCACCTGATCCATCCTCATTTGAAATTAGGATACAACATATGGAAAATCGCAACAATAGGAAAATAGTACCATTTTTTTACAGGTCTTCCAGTGACTCCTTGATCTTTTCCTTAAAACTTTTTTTCCGGGGCTTTGCCGCCGCTTTTGCGTCCGCCTTTAAAGAACCGACGGTTTCCGCGTCAAATTTGCGCAGCGCTTCTTTTGCCGCTTCGTTTAATTTCGTTGGCACCTGCACAACAAGCGTGACATAATGATCGCCCCGCACCGCTTTATTGCGCAGCGACGGAACGCCCTTCCCTTTCAAACGGATTCTCGTATCCGTCTGCGTGCCGGGCTTTACTTCATACAGCACATCGCCGTCTACCGTGCTAATCCGCACTTCTCCGCCAAGCGCCGCCTGTGCATAGGAAATTGGAGCGGTCGAATAAATATTCATATCCTGCCTCTGGAAAATCGGATGCCGCGCCACGTTGACATCGACAAGAAGATCGCCTCTTGGACCGCCGTTTCTTCCAGGCTCTCCCTTATCCCGGATTCTGACGCTCTGTCCATTGTCGATTCCCGCCGGAATCGTAACCTTAATCCTCTTTTTCACGGAAATATAACCGGTTCCCCGACAATCAGAACATTTATCCTTGATCGTTTTCCCCGTCCCGCCGCATTCCGGACAGGTCTGAACGTTTTGCACCATGCCAAACAAAGACTGCTGGCTGTACATGACTTTCCCCTTGCCGCCGCATTTGGAACACGTCTGCGGGCTTGTGCCCGGCTTTGCTCCGGAACCATGGCAGGTATTGCATTCTTCTTTCAGTACGATTTCCAGCTCTTTTTCACAGCCGGATATGGATTCTTCAAATGTAATCCGCACGCTGGCGCGCAGACTTGCGCCCTTTCTCGGCCCGTTGTCCGCGCCTCTTCTGCCGCCGCCAAAAAAATCGCCAAACAGATCGCTGAAAATATCGCCCATGTCCATGCCGGAAAAGTCAAATCCGCCGGCTCCGCCCGTGCCGTCAAAAGCCGCATGGCCAAACTGGTCATACTGCCGCCTTTTGTCCGCGTCGCTCAACACGGCGTACGCCTCCTGTATTTCTTTGAATTTCTGCTCCGCCTCTTTGTCGCCGGGGTTCATATCCGGATGATATTTTTTGGCAAGCTGTCGAAACGCTTTTTTCAAAGCCGCATCGTCTGCATTTTTGTCAACGCCCAAAACCTCATAATAGTCTCTTTTATCTGCCATATTTGATTCCCTCATTCAAAAACGTCAGGAGGGTTTTAGAATGACGTTCTAAAACCCTTTTCTGTTTCTGTCCTGTTTTACTGTCTTATCATCAATTATACTTCTTTGAAGTCCGCGTCTACGACATCGTCTTCCGGCGCGCCGGCCGCTCCCGCTCCCATATCGGGTCCCGCGCCCGCAGCCTGTGACTGCGCCGCCTGTGACTGCTCATACATCTTTGCAAATACCTTCTGCGCGCTCTGCGTCAGTTTTTCCTGCGCTGCTTTTAATTCGCCTACCTGCTCTTCCGTCATTTCTTCCGCGTTCGGATGCGCTTCCAGAATTGCTTTGACTGCGCTGACGTCCGCTTCCACTTCCGACTTATCGGCTGCATCCAGCGCCGCGCCAACTTCTTCCAATGCCTTTTCCGTCTGGAATACAAACGAATCCGCATCATTTCTTGCATCAATTGCTTCTTTGCGCTTCTTATCCTGCGCCTCAAACTCTTTTGCTTCTTTTACCGCCTTTTCAATATCGGAATCCGACATGTTGGAGCCTGCCGTAATCGTGATATGCTGCTCTTTTCCCGTTCCAAGATCTTTTGCCGATACGTTTACAATGCCGTTGGCGTCGATATCAAACGTAACCTCGATCTGCGGAACGCCCCGGCGCGCCGGAGGAATCCCATCCAGACGGAACTGGCCCAGAGACTTATTGTCTCTTGCAAACTGCCGCTCGCCCTGTACGACGTTGATGTCAACCGCCGTCTGATTGTCGGCAGCCGTAGAAAATACCTGGCTCTTTTTCGTCGGAATCGTCGTATTGCGTTCGATCAGACGGGTTGCAACGCCGCCCATTGTCTCGATCGAAAGCGACAGCGGCGTAACGTCCAGCAAAAGGATATCCCCTGCGCCCGCGTCTCCGGCAAGCTTGCCGCCCTGTACGGATGCGCCGATTGCCACGCATTCATCCGGGTTGAGCGTCTTGCTTGGCTCTTTGCCTGTCAGCTGCTTTACTTTATCCTGTACGGCCGGAATACGCGTGGAACCGCCAACCAGAAGCACCTGTCCCAGATCCGCATTCGTCAGTCCCGCGTCTTTCATGGCGTTCTGTACCGGAATCGCCGTTTTTTCCACGAGATCGTGCGTCAGTTCGTCAAATTTGGCCCTCGTCAGATTCATGTCAAAATGCTTTGGCCCTTCCGCCGTCGCCGTAATAAACGGTAAGTTGATGTTTGTCGTCGTCGCGGAGGATAATTCCTTTTTCGCTTTTTCCGCAGCTTCCCTTAAACGCTGCAATGCCATCTTATCCGCGGATAAATCCACGCCCTCCGCTTTTTTAAATTCACTGATCATCCACTGCGTCACCCGATTGTCAAAATCGTCGCCGCCCAGACGCGTATCGCCGTTTGTCGCCAGCACTTCGATGACGCCTTCGCCAATTTCAATAATCGATACGTCAAACGTGCCGCCTCCCAGATCGTATACCATGATCTTCTGCTCTTTTTCATTGTCAAGCCCATACGCAAGCGCCGCAGCCGTCGGCTCATTGATAATGCGCTTTACTTCCAGACCTGCGATTTTTCCCGCATCCTTTGTCGCCTGGCGCTGCGCGTCGTTGAAATAAGCCGGAACGGTGATCACCGCCTCGTTTACCTTTTCACCCAGATACCCTTCCGCGTCTGCCTTTAACTTCTGCAAAATCATCGCGGAAATCTGCTGCGGCGAATATTTTTTCTCATCGATCATGCGTCCGTTGTCCGTACCCATGTCCCGCTTAATCGAAGAAATCGTCTTCTCCGCATTCGTGACTGCCTGCCGCTTTGCCGGCTCTCCGACCAGGCGCTCTCCCGTCTTTGTAAACGCTACGACAGACGGCGTCGTCCTTGCGCCTTCCTGATTTGCGATTACGGTTGGCTTTCCGCCTTCCATAACGGCCACACAGCTGTTTGTCGTTCCAAGATCAATGCCAATAATTTTACTCATAACTGTTTCCTCCTGCTTTGATTGAATGTTCGTTTCTTACAGATTCTATTTAATTTGCAACTTTTACCATACTATGACGCACCACAACGTCGTGATACAGGTATCCCTTCTGAAGCTCTTCTACGATCATATTTTCTCCAACGCTCTCATCTTCTATGTGCATCACCGCATTATGAAAGTCCGGATTAAATTCCGCTCCGGCCGCTTCTATTGTCCGCACGCCAATCTCTTCGAGCGTCGTCATCATCTGCCGGTAAATCTTATTCATCCCATCAACAAAAGCATTTTCTTTTTCTTCTTCCGATACAGCCAACAGGCCGCGTTCAAAATTATCGATCACCGGAAGCACTTTTTCAATAATGCTTTTGACGCCCATGTCGTACATCTGAGACTTTTCCTTATCCGTCCGTTTGCGGAAATTTTCAAATTCCGCCATCTGGCGTTTCAAACGGTCGGTCAGCTCTTCAATCTGCTCGTCTTTTTTATCTTTTTTCTTCTCTTTTTTCTTAAAAAGGCCTTTTTTCACTTCTCCTTCCGGCGCTTCTTCCGCCGCTGTATCTTCGGCGTCCTGCTGCGGCCCGTCTCCTGCATCCTGCATCGCCTCCGCTTCTTCTGCTTCCGGCGCTTCCGCTTCTGCCTTCGCTTCTTCAAATATTTTTTTCAATTCTTCTTCCCTGCTCGTTTCTTCCACTTTTTACCGCCTTTCTTCCTCTATTTATGTGGATTTCTTTTTGAAAATGCCGTCAAGCTGCGTTGTCAGTTCTTTTAAGCTGTCCATTACTTTTTCATAATCCATGCGTTTTGGACCGATAATGCCAACCGTGCCTTTGACGCCTTCCCCAAGCTCATACGTCGCCGTCACCACACTGCAATCCTTCATCGTCTGAATCGGACTCTCATTGCCGATATATACCTGGATGCCCGTTTCCTCCTCACTGCTTAAGCTGTCAGATACCAAAGCCGCCAGCTGCTGCTTTTCTTCCAGCGTGTAAATCAACTCGCTTGCCTTCTGTGAATCGGAAAGCTCCGGATATTTAAAAATATTGGTTGCGCCGCTGGTATAGATTTCAGGCTCTTCCTGACGGATGGATTCTGCCACAGCGTCCAGCACCGTGCCAATAATATCGCCATGCCCGCCCGCCTGCTCCTTCAACCGGCTGATCATGCCCAGATTGATTTCTGAAATGGACAGCCCGTTCAGCGTGGAATTTAACAGCACATTTAAGCGGAAGACCTCTTCGTTGTCCAAAGGCTGCTTTAATACGATGATCTTATTCTTTACGACGTTTGTCTCCATTACGATTACGGCCAGAAGCTGCGTTTCATCCAGCATGGAAAGCTGAATAAATTTGACTTTGCTTCCGCTGTATTTGGGAGAGGAAATCATCGTTGCATAGTTGGTCGTCTTCGCCAGCATTTTAGCGACCTGCCTCAACACCTGATCCATCTTTTCCGTATGCTCTATGACAAATTCCTTCATATCGGAAATTTCTTTGTCTTTTGTCTGCAAAAGATGATCCACATAGAAACGGTACCCTTTGTCGGATGGAATCCTGCCTGCGGAAGTATGGGGCGCTGTGATATATCCAAGTTCTTCCAGATCTGACATTTCATTGCGGATCGTCGCAGAACTCAAATTCAAATCCGTATCTTTTGCTATGGTACGGGAACCTACCGGTTCTCCGGTATCCAGATACATGCGGATGATCGCTTCCAGTATTTTGACTTTTCTCTCATCCAGTCCATCCATACCCTCACCTCTGTGTTGGTTCGTTCTTTTTATTGTTAGCACTCACTTATTAAGAGTGCTAATTTTTATATTGATAAGATAGCGCTATACGTATCCTTTGTCAACACTTATTTTAGAAATTTATATTTTCTTTATAATTTGCCGCCGATCCCCTCTTCCAGACGCGCGGCGGCAAAAAAGGCTGCCGCACCGCGTAATCCGCCCTGATGCGACAGCCTGCACTATCTGCTTCCTGTTCTTCTATTCCACTTCAAAATCCATACAAATTCTGGCGCGCGTATACGGCCTGACATTTCCATCCGCCACTTTCACATGTTCCGGATGCACACTGTAGCCTTTCAGCGCATCCAGATCCTGAAACAGAGAATCCAGCATAACGTCCGCATTGGAGCTCTTAAGGCAGTCCGTCTGCACGTAAATATCCATCAGACCCGGTATTTTCCCACTTAATCCCTCAAGGCCCGTCTTGATGCCTTCTTTGATCGCAGCCTTTTCCTCCGAAGAATATTCCTCCTTTAACTGCCACAATATCACATGTCTGACCATACGCTACTCCTTTTCCTCCTGTTCCCATTCCTGCATAACGGCTTCGCACGCATCGACGTCAACGTCTTCTACGGCCTCTTTCAGCCGCGCAAACAGCTCCTTTTGTCTGTCCGGATAAGTATACGCCTCCATACTGGCAATCACTTCTCCCATCTGGTCCATATCCAGCTCGTCGATCGCGCCGCGCATGTCTGCAAACGCCTGGATTCTGACGTCTTTTGGCAGGGGACGTCCGCCGCCCTCCTCTTTCTTCTCTTCCTTCTTCTTATCGGAGCAAAATGGCTCCAGCACGGGCAGATAGGCAACGTACTGCTCCAGCATTTCATCGGTGCGCCGGTGTATGAAGACAGCGTCCCTGGCATTTCCCGCCTTTTCCAGCGCAGCCGCCTTTTCGGAAAGCGACGTCGCGCCAATCTGACGGGAAGAGCTTTTGAGCGCGTGCACTTCTATCGTATAATCTTCCCAGTTCTCCTGCTCTTCCAGCTCCTTGATCCGTTTTGACTTCTTCTCAATGCTTTTATAGTATACTTTTAAAATCGTCCAGAACAGCTCTTCATTGCCCAGAAACTGCAATGCAAACGCAACGTTCAGATCGCCAACCGTAACGTCTCCCGATCCTTCCGATTTCTTCTGCACGCCTACCGTTCCATGCACCTTTCGAATTTTCTCCGGCGGAAGCCAGCTTTTTACTTTGGAAACAAGCATACGAAGCTCAATGGGCTTTGGCACAAAATCATTCATGCCCTCCCTGCAAAACATCTCCTTCGTGCCCTCGACCGCATTGGCCGTCAGCGCAATGATCGGCACATTTTCATAATCTTTATAAAAACGCCGTATGATATGCGTCGTCTCCACGCCGTCCAGCTCCGGCATCATATGATCCATAAAGATGATGTCGTAATGGAACTTGCCGACCTTTTCAATTGCCGCTTTGCCGCTTACCGCTCTGTCAATTTTCATTTTAAGCGGTTCTAACAGTCCTTCCGCAACCGTCAGATTGACGGCATTGTCATCGACAATCAAAATTTCCGCATCCGGCGCAATAAAATCAAAGCTCTTATCATCCGATTCATCATTTTCAAAATGCAGCTCTTCCTGATTTAAAACGACTGCAAGATTCAATGCAAAAATCGGTTTTTTCACGACAAGGAGATTCGAAATATCATACTTGGCATTGCTGTCAAATCCAATAATCAAAACCGCCGTAATGTCCGGACGGCTCTTTACAAAATCCTTCACCATATCCGTAAACATCGGATGCTCAATAAACAAAAACAGCTTGCTTTCGCTGTTCAGCTTGAAAAGATCCCGCTCCGAATAAATCATCTCATATTTAACGCCAAGCTCCGTCAGATCCGCAATCATCCGCTCTCTGACATACGGATTTGAGATCAGGCCCGCCGCCAGAATGCCGGACGACTCCCTCATATTAATGCAATGCGTCGGATCGGCGATTTTCTGCGGAAGCGAAAAGGAAAAGCAGCTCCCCTTCTGATATTCGCTCTCCACCTGTATGCTGCCGTTCATAAGCGTCAGAAGATGCCTTGAAATGGCAAGCCCAAGCCCGGTGCCTTCGATATTGCGGTTTCTCTTGCTGTCCACCTGCTCAAAGGAACGAAACAGCCTGCCAATATCTTCTTTTTTGATGCCGATTCCGGTATCCGCCACGACAACCTTCAGTTCGATCTCATCCGAAGAAGTCTGCACGTAATCCATCTTAATGTCAATCTTGCCTTTAAACGTAAACTTGGCCGCGTTATTGGCTATGTTCAGAAGAATCTGCTTAATCCGGATATTATCGCCAGACAGCTTATTGGGCAGCGTCGGCGAAATGTCGAGAATCAGCTCCACATCTTTGCCTTTCAGACGCGTCATCACGATATTCGCCACGTCGTATACCAGAGACATCGGCTCATAATCCACGACGTTGATGTCCATTTTTCCGGATTCGATTTTGGAAAAGTCCAGAATGTCGTTGATAATCGTAAGCAGCGACTTTCCGGATTCTTTGATCTGGTTGATATGCTCTTTGGCCGCCGGAGGCAGTTCTTCCCGCAACGCCATCTCCGCCATGCCAATGACCGCATTCATCGGCGTACGGATTTCATGGCTCATATTGGCAAGAAAATCAGATTTCATGTTCGCAGCCTTTTCCAGCTCCCGATTGGCGACGTCCGCAAGATTCTTATGGTACGCCATATCCGAAAGAACGTCCGTCATCGTATAGAGAAAACGCGCCATATGTTCGATTCTGTCCCGCTCCGTTCGAACAATTTTGCCGACAGCCGCAACATACGCATCCTCATCCACGCCAATCTCCGAAGCAATTTCCCGGATCCGCGCAAGATCCGGCTCCTCCGTCAAAACCTGCCCGCAGATAAAGCTGCCAAGAAGCCTGTTATCCGCCATAATCGGAGCCGCAAACACCAAAAGTCCTGTATGGCAGTTATAGACAACGGAAGAGCCTTTTTCAAACGCCAGCTCTCCGCCCCTTTTGTCACATTCCGCACAGCGTCTGCATCCCTCTTTTGTGCTTCTCGTATATTGACAGAATTCAGAAAACCCGGAACCGTCCGTAACCGCCATCCCGTCCGCATCGGTTGTAATTGCCGCCACTCCCGTCATATTGGAAAACGCATCCTGCATTTTCTGCAGCGTCTTCCTGCCGATAAAATCTGTTAACGTCAATTTATCGTCCATGTCAAGTTCCCTCCCATTATGTCCGCCGACGCCGGCTTAACCGATTGCGTTCGTAATGGCTTCTATCAGCTTTCCATAATTAATCGGCTTCAGCAGATATCCCTGCGGTTTCAAAACAAGGGCCTCCCGTATTTTTCCACTGTCCGTAACGCCCGTCAGAAAAATCACGGGGAGGTTCTTCGTCGCGCGGTTGGCGCGCAGCTTTTCGAGAACGGCCGGTCCGTTTTCTTCCGGCATTTCATAATCGAGCAAAATCAGATCCGTCTTCTTGCGTTCCAAAAACTTCATGGCGACTTTTCCGCTGATGGCCGTCGCAATATCATATTTGTCGCGCAGCTGCTCCTTTAAGGTTTTTAACATAATCGGGCTGTCGTCCACAATCAGGATATGCTTACGCTCCTCCTCTTCCTCAGAAACCTGCACGGCAGCGGCAACGTTCTCTTTCGTCTTCCCCTGCTGCTCGCCCGTTTTTTTCTTCTGCGCCGCTTTCCATTTCCTGACAAAGCTTATAATATTCGATTCCACCGCTTCTGCCGTCATCGGCTTATGCAGCGTCAGATCCGCGATCTCTGTCGTCTGTTGCGCAAATTCTTCACAATCCTCTCTGGATCCGATCAGAATAAACGGTATCTGCCATTTCGTCAGCTGATACTTGATGTTCGTCATCCGGTTAAACGCTTCTTTTGATTCGTTGTAAATGCAGTACACAAAAAAATCCGGCTTAAAGTACTGCAAATGCCTGACTACGTCTTCAAAACGGATAGAGGAAGTGAGCGCCTCCATGCTTTCCCCCATATGGGAAAAAAAATCATCTATGACGGAGTTATTCTTTCCTGCTAACAATGCTTTATATTTCATTTCCTATCCTCCCTGCCTGCTTCGCGCGTTCTGAAAACGCGTCGAAACATGTATTCCCGCCATACAGAAGAAAACCATTTCAGACGCGCCGCAGAAATGCGCCGCACATTTTATTTCCATGATAAAATAGTAGCATATTCTGCAAATTTTGGCAACTGATTACAGGCTGCGCCTACAGCAAAAACTGCGCTGCCGCGTAATTGTTCAAATCCATTCCCTTTTCCGTCAGATATACATGGGAAGACGTCTCCGCCAGCATGCCTTCCTCACGCAGACTGCGCATAACGTCTCCATAGACAAAGTCCACTGTATAGCCAAACTCCCGGTAAAATCGACTTTTTTCGACTCCCTGCGTCATGCGCAGCCCAAGAAACATAAATTCCTCCATACAGTCCTGCTTGCTTAATGCCTGAACCTTCTCATGCAGGCTGGAGCAGGGGATTTCTTTCCCGGTCGCTTCATAAAGGACGCTTTCCTGCACAATATGCAGCGACTTTTCTACGTATGCGTTTAAATCTCTGAGATTGGAATAGCGCACGTTATGCAGCAGCGACGACGCGCCAAGTCCAACGCCCAGGTATTCTTCTCGCTGCCAGTAACCGATATTATGCCGGCACGCATAGCCTTCTTTCGCGTAATTGGAAATCTCATACTGGACATAGCCATGCTCCGCCAGAAAATCCTGCGTCATTTTCCCGATCTGATAGACGGCGTCCTCCGTTGGAAGCTCCTCCGTCTGCATGCCCGCATGCCGCTTGACGACGTCGAACTTGTAACGGTCATAAAACGGCGTCCCCTCTTCAATAATCAGAGAATAGCAGGAAAGATGCTCCGGACCAAGCCGCACGGTCTTTTGCAGCGTCTGGTAAAACGTTTCCAGCGTCTGTCCGGGCAGCGAATCCATCAGATCCACATTGATATTGTCAAATCCGCACTCCCGCGCCAGTTCGTAGTTGCGCAGAAACTGCTCATACGTATGTACCCGGCCAAGCAGCTTCAGCTCCGCATTATCCGCAGACTGCAAGCCGATGCTTAACCGGTTTACGCCAAGCTGCCGATACAGCAGAAGCTTGTTTTTTGTCAGCGTGCCGGGGTTGCATTCGATTGTAATTTCAGCATCCTCCGCCAGAGGAAAGCGCCGCCGTATTTCCTTCATCAGATCTTCCATATACGCTTCCTGCATCCAGGAGGGCGTTCCGCCGCCGATATAAACGCTTTTCAGCCGTCTTCCATGCAATGTTTTGCCATACCAGGCAAGCTCTCTTTTCAGGCCGTCCATATAGGCAGACTGCGATTTTTCATCTGCCGGAGCGGATAAAAAATCGCAGTAAAGGCATTTTTTCATGCAAAATGGAATATGGACGTACAATTCCAGTTCCTTCATCTGTTTAATCCTCGTCTAATTTCAATACGCTCATAAACGCTTCCTGCGGTATTTCCACGCTGCCTACCTGACGCATGCGCTTCTTACCCTCTTTCTGTTTTTCCAGAAGCTTTCGCTTACGGGTAATGTCGCCGCCGTAGCACTTGGCAAGCACGTCTTTGCGCATTGCCTTTACCGTCTCTCTCGCAATGACCTTCCCGCCCACGGCAGCCTGAATCGGAATCTCAAACAAATGCCGCGGTATTTCGCCTTTCAGCTTTTCACACATCTTTCTGCCGCGCTCATAAGCGCTGTCTTTGAATACGATAAACGACAATGCGTCTACCGCCTCTTTATTAATCAGTATATCCAGCTTCACCAGCTCGGAGCGCACATAATCCTTCAGTTCATAATCAAAGGAAGCGTAGCCTCTGGAACGGGATTTCAAAGCGTCAAAAAAATCATAAATAATCTCATTCAGCGGCATGTCATATCGAATCAGCGCACGCGTTTCCTCCATATATTCCATGCTGATATAAACGCCGCGCCGCTCCTGGCACAGCTTCATAATCGCGCCGACATACTCGCTGCTTACCATAATCTCCGCTGAGACAAACGGCTCTTCCATATATTCGATCTCCGACGGATCGGGCAGATTCGACGGGTTCGTCAAATCCATCACTTCACCATTCGTCTTATGCACCTTATAAATAACGCCCGGCGCCGTCGTGACCAGATCCAGATGAAATTCGCGTTCCAGACGCTCCTGAATGATCTCCAGATGCAAAAGCCCAAGAAAGCCGCAGCGGAATCCAAATCCAAGCGCAAGAGACGTCTCCGGCTCATATTGCAGGGACGCATCGTTGATCTGCAGTTTCTCCAGCGCCTCGCGCAGATCGGAATAGCGCGCGCTGTCCGCCGGGTAAAGCCCGCAATACACCATCGGATTGACTTTTTTATATCCGGGCAGCGGCTGCGCGCAGGGATTTGCATCATGCGTCACCGTATCGCCAATGCGCGTATCCTGTACATTTTTGATGCCCGCCGCAAGATAGCCAACCATTCCAGCGGAAAGCACGTCGCACGGCAGAAACTGCCCCGCGCCAAAATAACCGACTTCCACTACGTCGGCTTTCGCATTCGTAGCCATCATGCGGATGTCGTCTCCCACGCGCACGCTGCCCTCCATCACGCGGCAGAATACGATCACGCCCTTATACGGATCGTAAACCGCGTCAAAAATCAGCGCGGACAGCGGCGCGTCCACATCTCCCGTCGGAGCCGGAATTTTCGCAACGATCTGCTCCAGCACCTGATCGATGTTTAATCCCGTCTTGGCGGAAATCTGCGGCGCGTCCTGCGCTTCGATTCCAATTACATTTTCAATTTCCTCTATGACGGCCTCCGGCTGCGCGCTGGGCAGGTCAATTTTATTGATCACCGGCATCACGTCCAGATCGTGGTCAAGCGCCAGATAGACGTTGGCAAGCGTCTGCGCTTCAATGCCCTGCGCAGCGTCTACGACGAGAATCGCGCCGTCACAGGCCGCAAGGCTTCTGGACACCTCATAATTGAAATCAACGTGTCCCGGCGTATCGATTAAATTAAAAATATATTCTTCTCCGTCTTTTGCCTTGTATATGATGCGAACCGCCTGGGATTTGATCGTAATGCCGCGTTCCCGCTCAAGTTCCATATTATCCAGCACCTGCGCCTGCATCTCGCGGCTGGTCAGTAATCCGGTATGCTCAATGATACGGTCCGCCAGCGTGGATTTTCCGTGATCAATATGCGCTATAATGCAGAAATTCCGGATTTTGCTCTGATCGACTGTCATATGTTTCCTCCGATTGTTGAAAATTTTGTCTCTATTATAACCGCAATTGGAATTTATCACAACATGAATTTTACCATTCCCTTTACAATCTCTATAATCAAGTCTCCTATCTGCAAACATTCTAAATAATTATTTATAGATTATTTTTCAAAAAATATATAATAAGTAAATTTTATATAGATTTTATATTTCTATAATAATTTAATAACTTAAATTTATTTATATATACTTGAATATTTATTTGTTTTATGTTTAGATATATTTAGTTTAAATTAAAATAAAATTTGGAGGGATTTTTCAAAATGTGTAAACCACTTGATTTTAATAATGACGAACATAAAATATTATTAAATCGAATTATGTCTGGAAACATCGTCTTATTTCTTGGATCAGGATTCAGCATAGGAGCAACTGGCAATTTATATGATGAAGAAAAACAAAAACTTCCTTTACCCAACGTCAAGCAGCTCAAAAAGATATTATGCGATAAAGTTCTATATACAAGTAATTCAGAGGAATCTTTAAAAGATATTTGTGAAGACTGCCAGGAAGATAATTTATCTCGCTATGCTTCAATCATGAGAGATCTCTTTCGAGTCAGCTCAGTAAAAGAATTCCACAAATTATATACAAAAATTGATTGGAAAATTATATTTACCATCAATGTTGACGATATTATAGAATATGTATACGATGAAGCGAATAAAAAGTATTGTTCCATATATTCAGAAAATCCATTAAATGCAGATCGCGGAACGCTACATTACTATAAATTACACGGCTGTGCAAAAAATTCACCAGAAAATATTACTTTTTCTGTTTCAGATTATATTACAAGTGCGGCAAAAAAACATGATTGTCGTTTTGAAGATTTATCATCAGCTCTAAAAACAGAAAATTTTCTCTTTGTAGGCACATCATTAAATGAAGAATGGGATTTTGACATACAATGTCAAAATGCAGACGTATATACCATTAACAATAAAACCTATTTTATATTGAAAGAATACGATAATCGTTTAATAAAACGCATTCGTAGAAAATTTAAAAATCCAGTATTAATACAGGAAACAGCAGAATCTTTTATTCGCAAAGTTTTAGAATTCATTGACCTCTCTCCTGCCGAAAGTAGATTCACCTCCTATGAAAGATGGAATTTTAGACAAATAAAAAAAGAAAATTATAATGTGCAGTCATATTTAAAACCTGATCTTTATCTTGGAGCAGAGCCAACTTGGGAAGATATTTTTTCTAATCACGATGTGATTTGGAACAAAACACAAGAAACTATTAAGCAATTAAAAACAACAAATAATAATATTATAACATTAATAATCGGAAAACCCGTCTCAGGAAAAACGTCTTTATTATATCGTTTAGCAGCTTCACTCTGTGAAACTAATATTGTATTAGAGTATGAAGGGGATAATTTTATTGATGACTTGAAAATGTATGGTGAAACATACAACAAAACAAATGATCAAGTAATAATATTATTAGATGATGCAAATTGGATATTAGGTCGCATTCAAAACCTTATGCAAATTTTAGAAAATACAAATCTTAAATTAATCGCATCCGTAAGAGAAAAAGAATATGAAAAAAGACAACATTTATTTGATGATATAATAAATTCAAAAATTAATCTGGTAAAAAAAATTAATGAATTAACAATTGAAGACTATGTTCTATATTTGGATAAATTAAATGAAAAATCTTTCCTTGGACAATACAGTAAAGATTATCACACCAACAAAAACGCACTTGCTGTCAACTTGGCAAATGAAATTCGCAACAAAAAACAAGACCCTTTGCTTATGCTTGCTTTCAAAATGAACTATGGAGACAAATTAGAAAAACGAATAGATGAAATAAGTAATACTATTATCAAACACAACAATTACAATATAAAAAGATTTTCTGTTTTGTTATTTTTTCTTGATATAATTGGTGATACTGGTTTGAGGCTCTCTCTTTTTTTAGACTTATACCCTATGAAAACAGATGAATTACGTCAGTTTTTCTTAGACATTAAAGATCTCCTTATTTCAAATATAAATCAAAAAAGCTTGGAAAACCTTAATTTTCATAAAATCACTATACATGGTAGATTTTCAGAAATACTAAAAAAAGTTATTTCTAAAATCAGTGATTACGAATTAGAAGAACTTGTAGAAGATATATTCCGCAGAATGGACAACATATATCATTTTAAATGCAGACAAGCCAATACTTATCAAAACTATGTACTATATACTTTATTGCGTTCTCAAAATATAAGTGAATTATTTCGGAATAGTACAAATAGTGGTGAAAAATGGCAACATATAAGTCGTCTATACGAACATCTTCACGATTTCTTCTCCGATTACCATTTATATTGGCTACACAGAGGAATATCTGAAGTCAAAATGAAAAAATTTCCTACCGCTACAATTCACCTACAGCAAGCACGTGTTACTAGGCAAAACTATTCTTATGAAATAGAACATTCCTTTGCCATGCTATATTTTGAACAATCCATACATTCCAAAAATTTATGCGATTCAGATCGTATGGAACAATTAAATAAGGCATTATCAATCATACGTTTACAAATAGAAAGAAGGGAAAATGATGCTTTTACAATCCATTCATTTATTATAAAAACAATCCAATTTTACAAAAACATTAACCAAATAATTCCAGATAATTTAATGAAAGAAATGTTCCAATACTATTATTTAGCAAGAAAACGTTTCAAATTTGATCAATCGAAAATAAGAAGAAATATGTTAATGTGTATTTTTGAATATTTATCTACTTATGATGGGAAATATAAATATTCTTTTTCCATTACACAGGAAGAATTAAAATATCTCAATAAGCGAATTGGAACAAAAGAAATTGATTACAATATTTTAGATTGTATATAAGCCTTAAGCATTAAGAATAATCACACATTACATTAGACCGGAAATCATTATATTTTAGATTTCCGGTCTTTTTCCATCATATTTTTCACATACACCATATCTCATTTTCAAGATATAAGTTTAACCTTGTCTACTCATAACTTCTTTCCAATCTCAATAATTTAAAGATTACAAACCACTGACAGAAAGAAATCCGATAAATAATTTTAAACAAATAAACATATTAAATTTCGCAAGAATCTATTAAAATAAATATTCTATAAACAGCTTCCTCCCCACAATCCGCCGCACCGAATCCTCGATCCTCTCCTGTGTAATCCTCCCATCCCGCACTGCCTCCAAAAGCCCCTCGTATGCCTCTTTAAAATCAGACGGCATCAAAATCATATCCACGCCCGCCGATACGGCAAGCTCCGCCGCCTGTGCCGCGGAATACGCATGCGATATCGCGCCCATATTCATCGCATCGGTAACGATAATGCCGTCAAACTGCATTTCCGTCCGCAGGATATCCGTAAGCATCACGCCTGACAGCGTCGCCGGCGCATCGTCTCCCGTTACATTTGGCGCGGAAATATGCCCTGCCATCAGAAAAGAAACGCCCGCTTCCATTCCCTTTTGAAACGGTATCAGTTCCGCTTCCCGCAGCTGCGCAAGCGTCTTATCCGTAGATGCAAAGCCCTGATGGGAGTCTTCCGCCGTTGCGCCATGTCCCGGAAAATGCTTCATACAGCTGTATACGCCCTGCGCTTCTAAGCCTTTGGCAACCGCGACTGCAAGCGTCGCTGTCTTCTGCGGATCTGCGCCAAACGAACGCTCCCTTACCACGGTATTCTCCGGATTTGTCAAAACATCTGCCACCGGCGCAAAATCCAGATTAAACCCAAGCCGGCTTACATAAGCGCCGATGGCGGCGCCCAGCTCTTTTGCCCTCTCCTCCGCGTCTTCCAACGCGCCAATCTGCGCCATATTCGGAAAGTGCGCTACGGCAATCGGACTGTCATTGGCGATGCGCGCTACGCTCCCGCCTTCTTCATCGACGCCCAGAAACAGCGGCAGTCCAATCCGCTTCTTTGCAATCTCCTGCTGCGCCGCCGTCATCTGCTTCACCTGTTCTTCCGACTGAATATTTCCGGCAAAATAAATCAGTCCGCCGACCGGACAGCGCGCATACGCTTCCTCCGTCTCCGTTCCCGCCGCAGTCACGCTCTTTTGTCCGGTCAAAGCTTCCGGCGTAATCAAAAACATCTGCGCGATTTTCTCTTCCAGCGTCATATCCGATACGATTTTTTCTACAGCGGCAGCCTCCTTTTGTTCCGTCTGCATACGGGAAAACACCTGCCTGCGCTCTCCGGAACGCTTCGCGTATTCCTCCTTCCGCTCTTCCAGTTCATCCAGATAAAACGCCATCTTCCGCTCCACAGCGGCCCGCTCTTCCTGCCAGCCTTCCTGCTCCGCCGAAAAAGAAATCAGCTTATCCAGCACATTTTCCCGGACGCATGCAGCGCCAGCGCCATCCCACCCGGCAAACCAGTATTGAATGCCGCAGTAGCGATAGCATTTCAGAATATCCTGCATGTCTTTCGCCAGTTCATATTCTTTGGCAAACGCCTCCCGCACAGCGTCGTCCTCTTCATAACGAAAATACGCTTCAAACGACGCAAGCGTCGTCTGATAGTCCTGCAATGCCTGTTTCCTCCCGTCTGCAAACGCGACATATTCTTCCGGCTCTATGCCATACCGTTTTAAAAGCTCCGAAAAATCCGCCTCCAGCGTATATGCCTCCTGCTCATTTTGCGCCTGTTCCATGCGGCCAATGACATCCAAAACAACCTCTTTCGCCTCCTGCCGCATGGCCTCGTCCGGCTGCCCAAGATAAGCGCCCACAGCTGCAAGCGCGCCATCATACTCCGCACTGTCCCCGTCCTGCCGCAGAATCAGCCGCGCATAATCCTCTACAATCGCTTCATACTCCTTCGCCTTCCGCCCGCCGCAGCCGATAAACAAAATCGCCGCAACAAACAGGATTGCGCCCATTTTCTTTTTCATTCAATCCCGCTCCCAACGCCCCATGCAATGCTTTTCTTTCTAAATAAAATTGTATCGTTTTCGCGCGCGCTTTGTCAATAGCGCGCTCTCTTCTGCCTTTTGACGGCAAAGATAAATTTTTTTCTTTATGGTATGGCTATTTTTCATAAAAAATGTTAAAATACAGTTACTACTTTCGGAATTTTGAACAGACACCGAAAGCATTGTTGTTTTTTATGGCGCAGCCGAATTGCTGCAATATTATTACATTATCCAGGAGGAATATTATGAAACGACGTTTTAACAAACTGCTGGCTGCCATACTCACAGCATCCCTGTGCGTTCCGGCGCTCCCGACAGGACCAGTACAGGCAGCAAGGACTGACGCTTTCTGGACGGAAAAAGAAACCGTACCCGTAAATCTTGTCAGCTCCGTGGAACGTTCTGTCAATTTTAATGGCGGCTGGAAATTCAATCTTGGTGATTCTGCAACCGCATTTCAGACAGATTTTAACGACTCAGAATGGACCAATCTCAGTCTGCCGCACGATTACAGCATTTTTCAGCCGTTTACGCCGGACGGCGAAGCGGAAAGCGGCTTTTTGCCCGGTGGAACCGGATGGTACCGCAAATCCTTCAGCCTTCCGCAGGAGCTCTCCGGCAAATCCATTCTGCTCAATTTTGACGGCGTTTACAAAGACGCCACCGTCTATGTCAACGGCGAGAAAATCGGCGAGCACCATTACGGCTATACGCCTTTTGCCTTTGACATTTCCGACAAGCTCATCTTTGACGGCAAAACGGACAACCTGGTTGCCGTAAAGGTAGAGCATCAGACTCCAAGCAGCCGCTGGTATTCCGGCAGCGGCATTTACCGCGACGTTACCCTTGTCGTTACAGATCCGGTGCACGTGGCCAAAGACGGCACGTTTGTCACGACGCCGAATCTTGCCACAAGCAACGGAAAAGACGGTACGGTGCGCATCGCGGTTGACGTGCAGAACGACGGCGCGGCCGCAGCGTCCGTTACCGTCCGCAGCACAATTTATGAAAAAGGAAGCCAGACGGCGCTTGCCACAGTTGAAACGCCCGCTCAAATTCCTGCCGGCGCAACAACGGCCGTCGAAGCGCAGACTTCCGTCTCCTCGCCAAAGCTTTGGTCTGTCGAGGAACCAAATTTATACATCGTAAAAACCGAAATTGTAAGCGGTTCCGCCACTCTGGACGCTTATGAGACAGAGTTTGGCTTCAAATGGTTCGCCTTCCTGGACAACGAAGGCTTTCAGCTGAACGGAAGCAACCTGAAAATCAACGGCGTCTGCATGCACCATGACCAGGGCGGACTTGGCGCGGCCGCATATCACGACGCGATTTACCGCCAGATGTCCATTATGAAGGACATGGGCGTAAACACCATCCGCATCACCCACAATCCGGGCGCAGAAGTCCTTGTGGACATCTGCAACGAAATCGGCCTGCTCGTTATCGAAGAAGCGTTTGACGGATGGGGCATTCCAAAAAATGGAAACTCCTATGACTTCTCTCAGTATTTTGACGCGCCGATTGCAGACGACAATCCGCTGATTGGCAAAGGTGAATCCATGACCTGGGCGGAATTTACAATGAAATCCATGATTAAGCGCGACCGTAACGACGCTTCCATCATCCTCTGGTCTCTGGGCAACGAGATTTCCGAAGGTACGGGAGGCAACTACACCTGGGCGGAAACGGCGGATAAAATGTTACAGTGGATCAAAGACGTTGATACGGCGCACCCGCCAACCTCCGGCTCCAATCGAAGGAGCTTAACGGACGCGGTCGCTCCGGTCAATCAGAAAATCTTTGAAGACGGCGGCGTTCCCGGATACAATTACGGCGATCTTGGCAGCATGACCTCTCTGCATGAACGCTATCCGGTTATGCTCTGGAGCGAGACGGTATCCCCGAATAACAGCCGCGGCATCTACACGACGCAGGGCAGCCAGACAAATGCGGACGGCAAATACCATCTGACCTCCTACGACACCTCGCGCGTCGGCTGGGGAAAAACCGTGCACGATTCCATGTATCCAACGCTGAAAAACGACTGGATCGCCGGAGAATGCGTCTGGACCGGATTTGACTATATCGGAGAGCCGACGCCCTGGAACGGCACCGGCAGAGGCGACGGCGGCAGAGGCGCCATTCCAAACAGCAGCTATTTCGGCATTGCAGAGACGACAGGATTTCCAAAAGACAATTTTTATCTCTACCGCAGCCAGTGGAATCAGAATTCCAACACGCTGCACCTTGTCACGGCATGGGATGAAAACAATATGATGACGGACCGCAATGGAAAAACGCCGGTATGGGTTTATTCCAACGCAGCCAAAGTCGAACTCTACCGCAACGATGTGAAAATCGGCACGGCTACCCGTAAAAATCTTTCCGAAACGACGACGGAAGCCGGTCATGTGCATTATGAATATACGACGCAGAGCCACGATGAAGCTATCTGCTCCACAACCTCCGGCGTAAATTCCGAATCTTTGTATTCCGTTTTTGACGTAGCATTTGAAAGCGGTACGATTTCCGCAAAAGCATTTGATGAAAACGGCAACGAAATTACGGAACAGTGCGAAGGAAACCGCTCCGTATCCACTCCGGGCGCAGCCGCCAGACTTTCGGCCTATGCAAATAAAGAAGCCATTGAAGCCAGCGGCAGCAGCCTCTCCTACATTACGGTAGACGTAACGGATGAAAACGGCAGCCTGCTCACGACGGCAGACAATGAAATCCATTTCACGCTGACCGGAAACGGCGAAATTCTTGGCGTAGACAATGGCGATCAGGCAACGGTGCACAAATACCAGCAGCCCTCTGTTTTAATGAGCAAAACATCCGCAAAAATCCAGGCGTTTTCCGGAAAAGCGCTCGTCATCGTACGTTCCACGGAGGAAGCGGGCGGATTTACCCTGAAAGCCGAATCGGAAGGGCTTACATCCTCTGTTGTAACGGTAGCGACCAATCCGGTCTCCTCCGGCGCGCCAAAGATCAGCTATTACACGCTTTCCAAGCACTGCTACATTCCGGCCGGAGCTTCGGATCTTACGCTGCCGGCGTCCATTACGGCCGGCTTTACAGACGGTTCCACACAGGATATACCTGTAACCTGGAGCGCTTTTGACAAAGCGAATCTTTCCAAAAAAGGCAGTTTTTCCGTCAACGGAGCGTTCCACTATGGAGGACAGCCCGTCAACGTTCAGGCGACTGTCCACGTATACGATCCCATCGGCGGCGTACAGGGCTTTTCCCTGTATACGGAACCGGAAAAAATGCCTTCGCTTCCGGCTTCCGCTATGGCGTACTCCACTGCCGGAGAAGCATTTGAAGAATATCCCGTAACCTGGGATACAAGCGCAGTCAGCGCAGATTCTTTCAAGGAATCCGGAACGGTCGTTTCCATTCCGGGAACTGTAGACGTGCTTGGAAAGAACTGGAGAACAAGGGCTACGGTACGCGTAGCGGAACCGGAAGCCACAGAGCAGACAAACGTCGCTACGG
Source organism: uncultured Roseburia sp. (assembly GCA_947647505.1). Lineage (GTDB taxonomy): Bacteria > Bacillota > Clostridia > Lachnospirales > Lachnospiraceae > Roseburia_B. Next base: position 55,019 of record CANSKO010000015.1, read on the forward strand.
CCATCGATCATCTGGTTGATAACGGCCCATACAATGATACGTTAAACGCAATCAAAGACGGAAAAAGGACGGACGGCAGCCATGCATCCTCCGACCGCTGGTCAACGTGGGATTTAAAAGACGTGGATACAGATCAGCCTCACGACAACATCTCGATCACCATGGACTGGGCGACTGCCACCATCACTGATCAGATCAACCTGTTTTTCTATAAAGAAACCGCAGAAGACGGATCAAAATTCTACGAGCAGTCCGTTCTTCCAACCAGCGTTACGTTTGAATACGCGTTGAGCTCCAACTATGAGAAAGGCGACATCACCGCAAATGAATGGATTGAAATCGGTTATTCGGAGCCGACCGATGTGGAGGGCTTTACCAACGCAAACAGAACGATTGGAAAAACCTACAAGTTAAACGAATCGATCAATCCACAGGCGATCCGCGTTACGTTCTCACACCCGGCAAAAACGTTTATGGGTCTGAACGAAATCGAAGTCATCGGAACCGCATACGCTTACCATCCCAAAACATCAGCGGAAGTGACAGGCGTAAACGTAAACGGCCAGACCATTGCGCTGGATAAAAACGATTGTGTGATACAGGCGGGATTTGCAGAAGAGCTTGATTTTGTAAATCCGAACAATGCAGCGCTTACCTTTATCCGTCAGGATAACAACAAAGTAAAAATCATCGCTGTTTCCGAAGACGGCAGCGCTACAAAGACTTACTATATTACGCTTACGGATATGCCGACGCAGTCCACGACGACGGAGCTGCAAAATAAGCTGGATGAATGGAAAGTCATCGACAGCTCTTCTTACACGCCGGAAAGCTACAAGGCATTTATGCAATTGCTGCAAAAGGTTGAAGCGGAAATGGATACGCTGACGGAATCGGAACTGAAAGAAAAAATCAACGAGCTGAATACGGCATACGCAAAGCTGGACGCTATAACGCCCATGCCGCCGGCGCCTGACAATCCGCCAGTAAATACCGTTCCGGCTCTGAAAACCGGCGATAAGACGACAAGCGGAAACGTAGAATACGCCGTTTTGGACGCAGAAAAGAAAACAGCGGCAGCCGTAGCGCTGACCAATGCAAAAGCATCCAAAATCACAATTCCCGACAGCGTAAGCTTTGGCGAAACAAGCTGCACCATCGTTTCGATCTCTGCAAACGCGTTCAGCGGCGCGAAAAAACTGAAATCCGTTACAATTGGCAAAAACGTAACCGAAATCGGTAAAAACGCTTTTGGAAACTGCAAGAAACTGAATAAAGTAACATTTGCAAATGGCAGCGTAAAAATTGCCAAAAAAGCATTTGCAAAGACGTCTTCCAAAATGACGGTCAAAATTCCAAAAGATTTAAAGAAAAACAAAAAGAAATCCGCCGCATTTAAAAAGCTCCTGACAAAAGCCGGCATGAGCAAAAAACTGAAACTGAAATAGCAACCTTCTGAATCTGCTGCATACAAAATGCACAGAAAAAACGAACGTAATCTCATACAAAACAGAAGCGTGACAAAACGCCACGCTTCTGTTTTTTGTTTCACATGATTCGAATTTCACTTTCTGAAATGCGCCATAAACGCGCATTTTGTTCTTCTATACACCCCGTATGTTTACCGTAGCTTTAGCGCGCCTCCATATCCTGCAAGATTCCGTCCAGAATTTCATACATCGCGTCAATCTCCTGCTCTTTTATAATGAGCGGAGGTAAAAAGCGCAGCACATTTGCGCCGGCCGTAATCAAAATCAGACCGCGCTCCAATGCCAGTCTGGACGCTTCGCCCGCCGGAACGGAAAGTTCCAGTCCCTGCATCAGACCCATCCCCCGATGCTCTGTAATGCATGTATGCTTCTCTTTTAACGCCTCCAGGCGATTCCAGAGGCAATGCGCCATCTTTTGCACATGCTCCTCGATCTGCATTTGCTCCATCAGCTCTATGGTCTTTGAAACCGCCGCACAGACAAGCGGATTGCCGCCGTATGTCGTGCCATGATCCCCCGGCGCAAGCGATTTCTCCGCCACACGCTCCGTCATCAAAAACGCGCCGACCGGAACACCGCAGCCAAGCGCTTTTGCCGTCGTTAAAATATCCGGCCTGACGGCATACTCCTGCCATGCAAACATCCGTCCGCATCTTCCCATCCCACACTGAATTTCATCCAGAATCAAAAGCGCGTCATATTCTTTGCACAGCCTGGCCACGCCTTCCAGAAATTCTTTTTCTGCCGGATAGATGCCGCCCTCGCCCTGCACCGTTTCAAGCAAAACAGCGCAGGTCTTATCTCCGATCTGCGCTTTTACGCTGTCTAAATCATTGAAATCCGCAAACCGCACACCCGGCAACAGCGGTTCAAACGCTTCCTGATACTGCCTGTTTCCTGTGACGGACAATGCGCCAAGACTTCTTCCATGAAACGAATGCCGCATTGCAATGATTTCATGCCCTGCCCATCCGTCTCTCGTAAACGCATATTTTTTTGCCGCCTTGATCGCGCCCTCCACTGCTTCCGCGCCGCTGTTTGTAAAAAACACCCGATCCATTCCACTGATTGCCTTCAGCTTTCGCGCCGCCTGCATAGCCGGTTGGTTATAATACAGATTCGACGTATGCAGCAGCTTGTCAATCTGTTCTTTTAACGCCTGATTGTACGCTTCGTTTCCATACCCCAACGCGCATACGCCAATGCCCGCTGCAAAATCAAGATATTTTTTTCCGTCTGCGTCAGACAGATATACGCCTTCTCCGGATTCCAAAACAATGCCGTAACGATTGTACGTATGCAGCAGATCCTGATTCGCCTGTTCCATATATGCCATGCTATTCATGATAAAATTTCGTCTCCCTTTCTCCCAAAATGGCCGTGCCGATTCCCTTATTCGTAAAAATTTCCAACAGCAGACAATGCGCGATCCTGCCGTCTAAGATATGCACTCTGGATACGCCGTTTTCAATGGCGTCAATGCAGTTATGCAGCTTTGGCAGCATGCCGCCGCCAATATATCCGTCCGAAATCAGCTTTCTGGCCTCAGCAATATGCAATTCCGAAATCAACGTAGATTTGTCGTTCGGGTCTTTATAAACGCCTTCGATATCGGTCAGAAACGCCAGCTTTTCCGCCTGCACAGACCTTGCAATCGCACAGGCGGCATCGTCCGCATTGATGTTGTACGTCTGGTATGCGTCGTCCATTCCAATCGGACATACGATCGGCAGAAAATCCTTTTCCAGAAGATCATAGAGGATTTTGGGGTTCACTTCTTTGACTTCTCCGACAAATCCGATATCTGCGCCGTCCGCATACTTTTTATCCACGCGGAGCAGTCCGCCGTCCTTACCACTGATCCCCACGGCCAGCACGCCCAGCTCTTCCACAAGCTGCACCAGAGACTTATTGACCTTTTCCAGCGCCATTTCCGCAATTTCCATCGTGTCTGCATCCGTCTTGCGCAGTCCATTGACAAACTCTGTTTTACTGCCTACTTTGTCAATCCATCGACTGATTTCTTTGCCGCCGCCGTGTACGATAATCGGCTTAAAGCCCACAAGCTTTAACAGCGTCACATCCTGAATCACCTGACGTTTCAGCGCTTCGTCCACCATTGCGCTTCCACCGTATTTGACAACGATAATTTTCCGATTGAACCTCTGAATATAAGGCAGCGCTTCGATTAAGACTTCCGCTTTCCCCATGCTGCGCCGTAATTCTTTTTCTTCCATATCTATGCATCTCCTTCTTTTTCAGCCGCCGTCAGGAACGGTAGTCTGCGTTAATTTTTACATACTCATACGTCAGGTCACAGCCCCATGCCGTCGCCGCGTATGTTCCCGCCTTTACATCTGCAACTGCCGTCACTTCCGGCTCCGACAGGATCTTCGTCGCTTCTTTTTCGCTGTAATCCAGGGCGACGCCGTCTTTTACAAGCTGTATCTTCCCCGCCGCGCTCTGCACAGACAAATCCACGCGTTCCGGATCAAACTGCGCGCCGGAATAGCCCATTGCGCACAAAATCCTGCCCCAGTTGGCGTCATGGCCGTAAATCGCCGCTTTCGTCAGGCTGGACGTAACGACGGATTTACTCAGACGTCTGGCGTCCTCTCTGCTCCCTGCTCCAACGACGCGCACTTCAAACAGCGCCGTCGCGCCTTCCCCATCGCCCGCCATCTGCTTCGCCAGCGCTGTGTTGACGGCGCGCAGCGCCTGGCAAAACGCCTCGTAGTCTTCATTTTTTTCTGTAATCACAGGATTTTTGGCCGCGCCGTTTGCAAGCAGAAGGACCGTGTCATTCGTCGAAGTGTCTCCGTCCACGGAGATCATATTGTACGTATCTTCCACATCGGACCGCAGCGCTTCCTGTAACAGCTCGCCGGAAATCGCAAGATCTGTCGTCAGAAACGCAAGCATCGTGCACATATTGGGATGAATCATGCCCGAGCCTTTGCACATGCCGCCAAGCGTCACCATTACGCCGCCCGCTTCAAAGGTAACTGCCGCCTCCTTTTCATGCGTATCCGTCGTCAGAATGGCCTGCGCCGCCAGATGCCCCGCCTCCTTTGTCTCTGCAAGCGTACCGGCCATCGCCTCGATTCCGCGCGCAATCCGATCCATCGGAAGCTGCATGCCAATCACGCCCGTGGAAGCAACCAGCGTCGCCTCAGCCGAAATATTAAGCAATTCTGCCGCTTTTTCCGCCGTCTGTCTGCAATACGCATACCCTTCTTCTCCGGTACAGGCATTGGCAATGCCAGCGTTGATCACAACCGCCTGCGCAGACGCGCTTTTCGATACAATGCTCTGATCCCACTTTACCGGGGCCGCTTTTACCAGATTGCGTGTAAACGCGCCGGCTGCCGCGCATGGATATGCGCTGTAAAGCATTGCCATATCGCTTCTGTCCTTGTATTTGATTCCAGCCGCCGTCGATGACGCGTAAAATCCTTTTGCGGCCGTCACGCCGCCTTCCGCCTGTTTCATATCCGTTCCCCTTTCTCTGCTCCCTGAAGCGCTTTTACAATCCCTTTTCTTCTGCCTGATGATTGAAACGCGTGATATTTTCTTCATTTAATGTAAAATCATAGTAGTTCAAATCGCTTCGAAACGTCCATCCCACGCTTTTCCAGAACTGATTTCCGACTTCGTTCTCTAAAAAAGCGATCAGACAAACTTTGTTAATCTGCTCCGCCTGTAACGCTTTCATGGCTGCAACCGCCATTGCCTTTCCAATTCCCTGCTTCCGGTACGCCTCCTGCACGCAGACGTGATACAGACAGCCGCGCCGCCCGTCATGCCCGCACAGAATCGTGCCAACGATTGCGCCGTCCGCCTCTGCGACAACGCTTGTAGCGGGATTGCGCTTTAAAAAGCGCTCGATCCCCTCTCTGGAATCGTCAATGCTGCGGATTCCAAATCCCTGAATGCTCTTCCACAGCCTGTATATGCCGGGATAATCTTCTATCCGCATTGTGCGGATTTTGTAATGTGCCGTATCCATGCGCCGCCTCTTCTTCCGCTTCTTCTATGGAAAGACCGGAACAAGCGCAAGGCCCTCCGACTCCCGCTCCCCGAACAAAAGATTCATATTCTGCACGGCCTGACCGGCCGCGCCTTTGACAAGATTATCAAGCGCGCCCATCATAACGATCCTTCCTGTTCGTTCGTCTACCTGAAAACCGATATCCGTATAGTTGCTGCCTTCCACCCATCTTGTTTCCGGACAGACGCCCTGATCCAGCACGCGGACAAACGTCTCTTTCGCATAATAGCTGTCATAGACTTCTTTTATCTCTTCCTGTGTATACGCGCTGCGCATGCTGGCATACGCTGTTACGAGTATACCGCGGTTCATTGGAACGAGATGCGGCGTAAAGCTTATTTTGATTTCTTTTCCGGCCGCATAGCCAAGCTGCTCTTCGATTTCCGGCGTATGTCTGTGTACGGCTACGCCGTACGCCTTGCTGTTTTCATTGACTTCACAGAAAAGATTGGCAACCTTTGCGCCCCTCCCGGCCCCGGAAACGCCTGACTTGGCGTCTATAATCAGAGAATCCGGATCGATGATCCCTTCTTTTACCAGAGGGTACGCAGTCAGAATGGAGCACGTCGTATAGCAGCCTGGATTTGCAATCAGCCTTGCCGTTTTTATGCGCGCGCGGTTGATTTCACAAAGGCCGTATACGGCTTCTTCCAGAAACTGCGGCGATTCATGATGAATATGGTACCACGCTTCGTATACGGATGGATCTTTGATCCGATAATCTGCGCTTAAATCTATGATTTTGACCTGACGTAAGATTGTTTCCGTCAACAGAGACGAAAGGTATCCCTGCGGCGTCGCCGTAAAAATAACGTCTACCTGTCCGGCAAGCGCCTCGATATTGTCTTCCATGCATGACTCCTGCACCAGTTCGAACATATTTCGGTACAGATCGGCGTATTTCTGATCGACGTAGCTTTTGGAGCCATACCATTTGATTTCTACGTTTTTGTGGGCCAGAAGAAGCCTGACAAGCTCTCCTCCGGCATATCCGGTTGCTCCGATAATTCCTGCTTTTATCATGGTGTTCTCGCTTTCTTTTTGTTTGAATTGGTTCGCCGTCCGGCGTGGTCTCTGTATATCTTAGTACATATTTGGCTCTGCGTAAAGAGGGAACTCCGGTTTTGATGGGCATCCTGTTTTTTGGGAGTGGCTTGTGATGGGGTGTGGACGAAGGGGGTGCCCCAAAACGCATCTGTGCGGAGCATGCGCTGTGTGGCGGAAAGAAGCGATTCTATAGCGGCCGCTGGTTTTGGCAGATTGCGTACGCAAACGTCACAAAATGCGCCATCCAGGCGCTTTGTGACTTGCCCTGCCATCCCTGGCAGGGCATTGCTGGATGGAAACGGCCGCTTAAGAATCGCTTCTTTCCGTCACAATGCTTATGCCCCGCACAGATGCGTTTTGGGGCTAGTATCGGCCACGATTGTTGTTCTGCACGCAGCACAACGGGATGAACCTTCGTTGGGTAGGGTGAGGGCGGGTGGGTTTGGGCGGGTTCTTTGGGTGACTTGGCTGGCTTAGGGATCGCTTCTGTTGTAATGCTTTAGGTCTATGCAGATAGGCTCTGGGGCTGGTTTTGGCGGCGATTGTTTTCTGCACGCGGCGAAGCGGGATGCGCCTTCGTTGGGTGAGTGAGGGCGTGCGGTTTTTGTCTGGTTCTTTTGGTTGTTTTGCATAATTATACATTTATTATTTATATTATGCAATATATTTTTTAGTTTTTTGCATGATTTTGATTATATATAGAGGTTTTATGAATATTCATTCTAAAAATTTGCATATTTTTTCACTTGCCTTTTTGGGGAACTTGTTGTATATTAATCTGTAGCGAATATAGTACATAGAGAAGAGAAAGGATGTTTTTTAATTATGAAGGAAAAAGTGGTTTTGGCTTATTCGGGCGGTTTGGATACGACTGCAATTATTCCGTGGCTGAAGGAAAATTATGATTATGACGTGATTTGCTGCTGTATTGACTGCGGACAGGAGGACGAGCTGGATGGCCTGGAGGAACGCGCGAAGCTCTCTGGCGCAAGTAAGCTTTATGTGGAAGATATTGTGGATGAATTTTGCGATGATTACATTCTTCCCTGCGTACAGGCTGGCGCGGTATATGAGAATAAATACCTGCTTGGAACTTCGATGGCCCGGCCCGGCATTGCGAAACGGCTGGTCGAAGTGGCGCGCAAGGAAGGCGCGACGGCAATCTGTCATGGAGCGACCGGAAAGGGAAATGACCAGATTCGCTTTGAGCTTGGCATCAAGGCTCTGGCTCCTGATTTAAAAATCATTGCGGCATGGCGGGATGAGAAATGGACGATGGACTCCCGGGAATCCGAAATTGCATACTGTAAAGCGCACGGCATTGACCTCCCGTTTTCTGCGGACAGCAGCTACAGCAGAGATCGAAATCTCTGGCATATCAGCCACGAAGGGCTGGAACTGGAAGATCCGTCACAGGAGCCAAATTATGACCACCTGCTCGTGCTTGGCGTTTCTCCGGAGCAGGCGCCGGAAGAAGGCGAATACGTTACAATGACGTTTGAAGCGGGCGTCGCCAAATCCGTCAATGGAAAAGAAATGAAGCTTTCCGATATCATTCGCGAATTGAACCGTCTTGGCGGCAAGCATGGCATTGGCATTGTCGATATCGTGGAAAACCGCGTAGTCGGCATGAAATCCCGCGGCGTATATGAGACGCCCGGCGGCACGATTTTAATGGAAGCGCAAAAGCAGCTGGAAGAGCTTGTATTGGACCGCGCCACGATGGATGTAAAAAAAGACATGGGCAATAAGCTGGCGCAGATTGTTTACGAAGGGAACTGGTTTACGCCGCTGCGCGAAGCTGTACAGGCTTTTGTGACTTCCACGCAGAAATATGTAACGGGAGAGGTAAAGTTCAAGCTCTACAAAGGCAATATCATCAAAGCGGGAACGACGTCTCCCTATTCTCTTTACAGCGAATCACTTGCAAGCTTTACAACGGGAGATCTTTATGACCATCATGACGCGGAAGGATTTATTACATTATTTGGCTTACCGTTAAAAGTCCGCGCTATGAAGCTTGCCGAAGCAGAGAACAACAACGGATAAATGATTCCAAATGCAAAAGGCCGGCCATATATTGGCCAGCCTTTTTTCTGCTTTCCTGTTTAAAAATGCAGTCCCAGCAAATCATCCAGCAAAAGAAACGCTTCTCTTTGAAATCGCTGCAACAGATTCCGTTTGATATTCTCAAAATCATAACACGTCGTTATAAGAATCTTCCTGTCCTGCCCACATGACACGTCGTCCGGCGATACAATTGGAATGCCTTCCCATATGCCGCCGGCTTTCTCTCTGTCAATAAAGCATTCAACAGTCGTGATATCTTTTATTTTTCTGTATAATTCTCTTCCGATGATTCCCGCTCCATAAATCATAACCTTTTCCGGCAGCGCATCCAGGCTGAAATCATGCGCCAAAAGAACCGACAACGTTTTATATCTGCGCTCTGTCAATCCCAGACGTTCTTCCTCTCTGCTGTCAAACATCAAATTCAGAATCAAATGGATACCGGAATAATGCGCTCCGCAAAACGAAAGAAACTCATCCGCATGATCGAAATAAGAACGCAGCGCTCTTCGCGAGGCGCCGCTGTATACACCGGGCAGCGTATAGCAGCGTCCCACCCCCCCCATAAAAATTGGGCCAGAAACAGACAACTGCTTTCTGCAAAGAAAAACGATTTCACTGTCATGATTCTGTTTCTGAATCACGCGTCTGATCCATTCGGCGTTTTGTTTTATATAGGTAAATTCTTCCTCATTGTCTATGGATCGCAAATAGCATGTTCTGGATCTGGTTTTTGCAAGAAACCGCTCAATGCGCAACCGATATTTTTCTTTTAACTTTTCATATTCCTTTTCAAAATCCAAAGATTCATGCAGAAACCTGACATCAGACTTTTTATCACGAAAATGTCTGACGCATTCATCATAGCGTTCCAAATTTTCCGGAAGCAGAAAATCCTGAAAATCCGTATCGATGTAATGCAACACCCAGCCAAGATCCTGCGTAATTAGCCAGTCAAACGGGCCGGAAAAAGACCGCAGTCCATATTTGGACATGGATGCCGCAACCGGGCAGGCCGAGCCTAACGATACAAAGCAATCAAACATACGATTCCCCTCTCTACCCCTCTTTCTGCGCTTTCATATGCGCCAGCACCATCATCGCAATTTTAAACGTCATTGCATCTTCAAATTTGCGAATGTCCAGACCAATCGCTTTCTCCAGGCGCTCCAGACGATAGACCAGCGTATTTCTGTGCACATACAGCTGTCTCGCCGTTTCAGAGATATTCAGATTGTTTTCAAAGAACTTCTGAATCGTAAGCATATTTTCTTCTGTAAAAATATCCGGCACTTCCTCTCCAAAAATTTCCTGAATAAACATCCTGCACAGGCTCATCGGCAGCTGATAGATCAACCGGCCAATGCCAAGTCTGCTATAGGAAAGCGTTTCGTTTTCCGCATAAAAGATTCTGCCGACTTCAATTGCCATCTTCGCTTCCTGATACGATCTTGCAATATCCTGCAAATTGACGACGCGGCTGCCATAACCGACGCGCACGCGCACCATTGCCTCTGTGTGCATATTGTCAACCATCATGCGGGCAATGCCCTGTAAGGCTTCTTCGTCTTTCAGATCCCGCACGTCTTTGATCACAATGATATTCTGTTCATCGACTTCCGTAACAAAATCACCGGAAGAAGCGCAAAACATGCTCTTTACCATTTCCATGACCGCCATATCGTTTTTACCGTCTACTGCAATCACGAATACGACGCGCTCCGTCTGTTCGATATGGAATTTGCGCGCTTTATTGTACATATCCACGACCAGCAGGTTGCCAAGCAGGATATTCTGCATAAAATTATTTTTATCAAACTGCTCCCGGTACATTTCCACAAGATGGCGAACCTGACACACGGCCAGTTTTCCCACCATGTAAGCCTCTTCCCCGGAAGATTTGACCAGAAGTATATTGGCAAGCTTTTCTTCCACAAACACCTTAAAAAAATGAATGCCGGAAAACGTCTGGCTTTCCGCCATAGAGTCTGCAAAATCCCGAACCGCGGCCTCAAAATTTTCCGTCTGCGCAAACGTAGACGCCAGCAGCTTTCCGTCTTCATTGTAAAGCGCCAGTTCAATTCTGGAAATTTCCGTAATTTCTTTCAATGTCATCTGAATTCTGTGATTCGACAGCAAGCTATCCCTCCTGACTTTAAAAAATAGCCGGGCGCAGTCACACCCAGCTATTCTCTCATTCATTCATCTGGAATTTCCTAATTTGTAATCGTCTGCTCCGTCTCTTTGTCAAATACATGAATTCTCTTCGGATTCATCGCAAGCTTAACATGATCTCCAAAACGCGCCTTTGTGGAGGATTCCACCTTCGCGCACATATTTACGCCCGCAATATTAAAGTACAGAATTACTTCCGAACCAAGCAGCTCGTATCCAGCCACATCCGCTTCAAATACGCTGTCTTTGTTCTCTTCCAGCTCTCTTGCGGAATCTCCAATATCATCCGGACGAATGCCAAGCAATACCGTCTTTCCATTGTATCCGCCGTCTGCCAGCTTCTTGGATTTGTCTGCCGGTAATGTAACGCTGAATTTATCAAACGCTAAGACTGCGCTGCCGCCTTCAATCTTGCATTTTGCATCGATAAAGTTCATCTGCGGCGATCCGATGAATCCTGCAACAAACAGGTTGTTCGGCTCATTGTACAGCTTAATCGGAGAATCCACCTGCATGATCACGCCGTCTTTTAATACGACGATCCTCGTTCCAAGCGTCATCGCCTCCGTCTGATCATGCGTTACATAGATAATCGTAGCGCCCAGCCTCTGATGCAAAGCGGAAATCTCAGCACGCATCTGCACTCTTAATTTGGCGTCCAGATTGGACAGCGGCTCATCCATCAGGAAGACTTTCGGGTTACGCACGATTGCACGTCCCATCGCAACACGCTGTCTCTGTCCACCGGATAATGCTTTGGGCTTACGATCTAACAATTTATCCAAATCCAGAATCTTAGCGGCATCTTCCACTTTCTTTTTGATTTCATCCTTCGGCACTTTTCTCAGCTTCAGTCCAAACGCCATATTGTCAAAAACGGTCATATGCGGATACAGCGCGTAGTTCTGGAATACCATGGCAATATCACGGTCTTTTGGCTCAACGTCGTTGACCACTTTGCCGTCGATGGAAAACTCTCCGGAAGAGATGTCTTCCAGCCCTGCGATCATACGCAGCGTCGTGGATTTTCCACAGCCGGACGGTCCTACGAAAATGATAAATTCTTTATCTTCCACTTCAAGATTGAAATCCTTCACTGCTTCAAATCCATTGGGATACACTTTGCAAACGTGCTTTAATGATAAACTCGCCATTTTATAATCCTCCTAAGAAAATTTGTAATTCTGTGCTGCAATTACTGTATCATGATTCTCGCTCCGTGACTATTCGGGAACTGTACAAAAAACAAAAATAATCCTCGTGATTTCAACGAATCGAAATCAAAAAACGGGATTACTTCATCACTTTGACGAAATAATCCCGTTTTCTTATACAAATCAACGAAAACAGATGTTTATCTTCCGTCGTTCAAACGCAGATGCATCGGAAGGCCATCCACGATAATCGGAGCAAACTCGCCCTGAATCAACGGACGCGCATAACGGATAAAGTCTTCCGTAACGCCGTTGCCTTTTTCATTGATCCACTCTCTTGGAACCATCTTCTCAACATTGGCAATCTTATGAATGTCATATACGCTGGTAGCCGTACGATACGGAACATCCGATACGCGCTCGATAACCGGCATCTTGCCCGTCTCGCCTTCATCCGCCGCTTTTACAGCCGCAGCTCCTGCCATATACGCTTCGTTGATATCCGTCAGGGAAGCCATATGGGAAGCGCATCTTTGCAGCGTGCTGAATTCGATGCCGCGCGTCTTGCAGCCAATCTCGCTTCCAATTAAATTGGCAAGATACGTAGCGGAGCCCGCCAGCTGCTTATGTCCAAACGCGTCCACGTAATCGGATCCGCCGCCCATTTCGCTGATATACGTGCCGTCCGCCGTGCGGATGCCTTCGGAAATGGCAACAAACACCGTGCTCTTTTTCTTCATGATTTCTCTGACTTCTTCTACAAACGCTTTGGTGTCAAACGCAACTTCCGGAAGATAGATCAGATCCACGCCTTCGCAGTCCTGCGTCTTCGCAAGCGCGGCAGCCGCCGTCAGCCATCCGGCGTTACGTCCCATAATTTCAATAATCGTCACCATCGGCGTGTTGGCAAAGCCCCTGCCGTCGCAGATGACTTCTTTTACAGACGTCGCAATGTATTTCGCCGCGCTGCCAAATCCGGGCGTATGATCGGTAATCGGCAGATCGTTGTCAATCGTCTTTGGCACGCCCATAAATCTCTGGGACTTGCCGTTTGCAGCGGCATAATCGGAAAGCTGCTTGATCGTATCCATAGAATCATTACCGCCGATATATGTGAACACTTCGATTTCCAGCTTGTCTAATATCGTGAAAATCTTTTCATATAATGTTTCATTGCCTTCGTGGGGCGGCAGTTTATAGCGGCAGGTACCAAGATAGGACGCCGGCGTATGCTTTAATATCTCCACATCCAGATCGCTCTTTAAATGTTCTGATAAATCCACATACTTCTCATTCAGCAGTCCTTCGATTCCGTAACGCATGCCGTAAACTTTGCCTGCGCCGCATGCAAGGGCTGTCTTATACACACCCGCCAGACTGGAATTGATCACAGCGGTCGGTCCGCCAGACTGTCCTACAATAACATTTCCTTTCATTTCTTTTCCTCCATTGCTGTTTTTTTACTTTAACGACTGCATTATAGCATAAGCTGTCCGAAAAAACCAGACGGTATCTGATTTTTCGCGAAGATTGTTTCTTTTTCCACGTTCCGTCCGCTCTCAGTCCTTCCAGTCATAACCGATGTCAACCTCTTCCTTTTCCGTAACCAGTGCATCGTTGCGCAAATAACTGCGCCAACCACTTGCCTGCTTTCCCGATTGTATTCCTCTGGCAGCTTCTGATCCGGTATTCCGGAAGCGTCGTTTGCGATCACGTCATCCTCCGATGCATGCACGCCAGAAAACAACAACAACATACATCCCAGAAATGCCAACAGCCCTATTCTGAATTTGCGCTCCATAAACCACCTCACCGTTCCATTCCCTCTCTTACTCATCCCCAAAATAGACAATGTCAGAATCGTCCTTTTCCGTAATCAGCACGCTTTTGACGCATTCCAGACATTTGGTTTTTTCGCTGTAAATATAAACGTCAAAAAACAACTCCATTCCCTTCTTAAGCTGGCGTTGCAGCGCTGCTACGTCTGTTCCTTCCGAATGTATTTTTGTCATCGCCTGTTTTATGGCAAACGACCCGTCCGGCCGCACCCTCACCAGGCTGTTTTTCAAAGACCCGTTTTTCTTCCCCTTTGCCGGGACGATCCGCCCGCGTCCACTTTGACACGGCTGTTATTCCACCTGCTTTCCTTATCGTTGACCGATACGTAAATTTCCCCCTGATACGGCCCGCTCCTTTTTATCCTTCCCGTTATCTTCCGGGTATTCTTCGTTATCTTTTTCAGGCTCCGCGGGGAGGACGGCCGTATCCTGTAGTTGTCCTGAAACATAATCTGATCCCGTAACCAGTCCGCCGTGAAGCTTTCGCCGTCCAGACACTTTTTCAGACCGGCGTTCAGCTCTCCCTCCGACAGCCTGTTGCCTCGAAAGTCCAGGCTGACATACGGCCCCCATTTCATCTCCGGCGTCTTTTTCAGCCTGTTATTGGATACGTCAAGGAATTGCAGTTTCTTTAAATGGCTTACGGCGCCGATGTCCGTCAGACGGTTCCCGGCGATATAAAGCTCTGACAGTCTTTTCAAATGCCGGATTTCGTTTCCTTTCGTCAGACGGTTGTCGTTCAACGACACACGGACCAGTTTTTTCAGGGGACGGATCTCCTTCACGCTCTTTAAGCGGTTGCCATCCGCAGTCAGCCACTCCAGCTTTGTCAGGCCCTCGATCCCCTTCAGGCTGGCCAGCCTGCCATAGTCTGCGTGCAATTCCTTCAGCTCTGTCAGACCTTCGATTCCAGACAGGCTCTTTAGCCCGCTCCGCGCCAGATGCAGCCGCTTCAGCCGAACCAGCCCTTCGATTCCCGCAAGGCTCTCAAGGCTCTGACTGCGGTCAATCTTAAGCTTTTTCAGACGCTTCAGATCCTGCAGAGGCTGTAAGCTCTCAAACCCGTTTGCGCCCGCATTGGAATAGTCCTCAATGGATAAAATTTCCAGATTGCCAAGGCATCCTATGCCGGTCAGGTCCTGCACGCCCCCATTGGGCGCCCACAGCGTTTTTAGCTGCTCCGCCTCCCGCCTCGTAAATGCCTCCCCCTCACGTTTCGGCAATCCATTCTTGCTCCGCCAGTCCTCCACTTCCTCCAGTACCCGCTGATACAATTCTCTGTCCGGGATTCCTGACGCGTCGTTTGCGATCACGTCATCCTCCGATGCATGCACGCCGGAAAAACACAGCAGAATGCCGCACAGAAAGACCAGCAATCCAACGCTATATTTCTTTCTCATAAATTCCCCCATTCCTATTTCACTTCAAAATTGACGTTGACCCTGTTCAGCGGCGCTGCATTCATTCCGCCATATCCATTTTCCGCCAAATATCGCTTCACGCCGTCCCGTTGAAAAAACCCGACGCCCTTAATCCTCTCCCTCCCAATTATAGCCGATATTATAATCGTCCTTTTCCGTAATCAGAACGCTTTTGACGCATTCCAGACATTTGCTTTCCT
>CANSKO010000016.1 GCA_947647505.1 uncultured Roseburia sp.
GGCATAGAGGTATCCCGTGCGATTTCCTCTTTCCTGCCATACGGCATAGAGGTATCCCGTGCGATTTCTTCTTTATTGCCGTATGGCATAGAGGTATCCCGCGGGATTTCCCCGCGCAGCATCAGGATCAGTTCTTCATCCAAACAGCCCGCATACTCTGCCATTTCCTTTCCCTCCGTCCGCCTAAATGCCTCTCTGGCGCAAAATCTCATATGCAAGCACGCCCGTCGCCACCGACGCATTCAACGAATCAATATCGCCTTTCATCGGAATCGACGCGGTAAAATCACAGGTTTCCTTTACCAGCTTTGAAACGCCTTCGCCCTCGCTTCCAATGACAAGGCCGATAGGCCCTTTCAAATCCAGATCATACATCATCGTTCCGTCCATATCCGCGCAGACAAACCAGATCCCCTCTTTTTTTAACGCCTGTATCGTCTGCGTCAGATTCGTCACTTTCGCTACCGGCGTATAATTGATGGCTCCGGCAGAAGCTTTTGCAACAACGCCCGTCAGCCCCACGGCCCGGCGCTTTGGCAGGATAACGCCGTGCGCGCCGACCAGATTGGCCGTACGAATGATCGCGCCCAGATTGTGCGGATCTTCGATATTGTCAGCCAGAATCAAAAACGGCGCCTCGCCCTTATCGCGCGCTTTTTGCAGCATATCCTCCACCGACGCATAGGCGTATGCCGCAGCCACTGCGATGACGCCCTGATGCTTTTTCGTCTCAGAAAGCTGATCGAGCCGTTCTTTGGAAACAAACTGCAAAATCGTATCGCATTTTTTTGCTTCCCGCAAAATCGTCTGAACCGGGCCGTCCTTACATCCCTCCTGCACATACAGCCGGTCGATCGTCTTTCCGGAGCGAAACGCTTCCAGTACCGGGTTTCTGCCTTCTATTTTTAATGTTTCGTATTCCATCTCCTATATCCTTTCCCCAAGCTCTTCCAGTCCTTTCTGAACCAGAAATAAAATACGGTCAAACCGATCCGTCAGATACAAAAAACCAAACAGCGCTTCCAGTCCCGTCGCTTTCCGGTAATCCTGCACGGATGCATGTCTGGCTACCGTCTGAGAATGCGCGTTTCTGCCCCTGCGGTATGCCGCAAGCTCTTCCTCCGTCAGAAACGGAAGCAGTTTTTCTGCAAGCTTTGCCTGCGTCTGCGCCTTCGCAAAATGGCTTGTCCGCCGATCCAGCTCCCCGGGACGCCGGTTGCCGCGCCCTACGACGATGGAACGGATTACCAGTTCAAAAATGCCGTCTCCGATATACGCCAGCGCCAGAGGCGAATACGTGCGGATATCCACCTCTTCCAGCGCAAACCATTCTCGAATCGACGCATTTATACCCTTTTCCATTGTACGCCTTCTCTCGTGTCTTTCAGCTGAATTCCTTTTTGCAAAAGCAGATCCCGAATTTCATCCGCTCTGGCAAAATCTTTTTCCTTTCGGGCCGTCTGCCGCCGCTCGATCAGCGCTTCGATCTCTTCTTCCAGCATATTGTCTTCCTGTTCTAAGAGAATGCCAAGAATGTCGCACAGCGTACGCATCTGATCGTAAAGCTTTTCCAGATATTCTTTTGTGTTCTCGGAGGACGCGTGCGTATTGCAATACTTCACCAGCTCAAACACGGCGGAAATCGCGTCTGCCGTATTAAAATCATCCTCCATAGCGGCCTGAAACTTCTCCGTATAAACATGCGCATCCTTAAGAAGCGCCTCTTCTTTCTCCGTCGTCTGACAGGCGGGCGCGCTCTTTTGCAGAAACGTAAGCGTCTCTGCCGCCGTTATGATGCGATCCAGACCGTTTTTTGCCGCTTCCATCAATTCTGCGCTGAAGTTCAGCGGACTTCTGTAATGCGCGCTCAGCATAAAGAACCGCAATACCTGCAAATCATATTTTTCGGAAACTTCGCGAACCGTAAAAAAGTTCCCAAGCGACTTGGACATTTTTCTGTTGTCAATATTTAAAAACGCATTGTGCATCCAGTAGCGGGAAAATGGTTTTCCATTTGCCGCTTCACTCTGGGCGATCTCATTTTCATGATGCGGAAAAATCAGATCCTCCCCGCCCGCATGAATGTCGATTTCCTCTCCCAGATATTTCTTCGCCATCACGGAACACTCGATGTGCCAGCCGGGACGCCCGTCGCTCCAGGGCGATTTCCAGTATGGCTCTCCCTCTTTTTTGGGCTTCCAGAGCACAAAATCCAGAGGATCTTCCTTCAGCTCTCCGGCAACCTTGATGTCTCTGTGCCCCGCCTGCAAATCGTCGATATTCTTGTGGGACAGCTTGCCATAGCCGTCGAATTTGCGCGTTCTGAAATACACGGTTCCATCCGCGGCGGCATATGCATAGCCTTTTTCCACCAGCGCAGAAATCATCTCGATCATGCCGTCAATCTCCTGCGTCGCCAGCGGATGCGTCGTTGCGGGAAGCACCTGCATGCCGGCCATATCTTTTTTGCATTCCGCAATAAAACGCTGCGCCACCTCTTCCGCAAGGCTGCCCTCTTCCATTGCCTTTTTGATGATTTTGTCATCGACGTCCGTAAAATTGGATACAAAATTGACGTCATATCCCATGTGCTCCATATAGCGCCGCACCGTATCAAACACGATCATCGGCCTTGCGTTTCCGATATGTATATAATTGTATACGGTCGGTCCGCAGACATACATCTTCACTTTCCCTTCCTCCAGCGGAATGAATTCTTCTTTTTTTCCCGTCAGTGTATTATACAGTTTCATATTTTATGCTTTCCTCTCTTTACCAACTGCCGCATGCAGTTCTGTTTTCAATTCCCGAATCTGTTTTTCCAGATCTATGATCTTGTTGCAAAGCGCGGAATTTTCGCATTGCAGCGAAAGAATGTCTTCCTTGACCGGATCTGGCAGATGAATCTGATCCAGATCGCTCTGGGGCACTTTCTGATTGTCTCTTTTTACAATCCTGCCGGGCACGCCCACAACGGTGCAGTTTGCCGGCACTTCCTCCAAAACGACGCTTCCGGCGCCGATTTTGGAATTTTCCCCGATGGTAAAGGAACCGAGAATCTTTGCGCCCGCGCTCACCATTACGTTATCGCACAACGTCGGATGCCGTTTGCCGCATTCTTTTCCGGTCCCGCCAAGCGTCACGCCCTGATACAGCGTAACGTTGTCTCCGATAATCGTCGTCTCTCCAATGATAACGCCGCTTCCATGATCGATAAACAGGCCCTTTCCGATTTCCGCTCCCGGATGAATCTCAATCCCCGTCTTTCTCGCCGCCCTCTGCGAAATGCGCCTCGCCCGGAAAAAATGCCCTCTCTCATACAGCCTGTGCGCCCTCCGATAGCTTAACATCACCCGAAACGTCGGGTAGAGAATCACTTCAAGCGGCGATTTGATCGCCGGGTCCCTCTCCTGTATGACGGCAATCTCTTCTTTTAAAAATCTGAAAAATTCCATTGCTCCCTTTCTTCTCTCTTTTCTTTCCCGCCTATGGCGCGGCGCCTCTTCTTTCTCTGCAAAAACGCCCTTTTCAGAATATGCGGCCGCCTCCGAAAAAAATACCGTTTCAAAAGCAGCGGCTTCGAAAGAAAAAACTTCGTCTCAGATCAAGAGACGAAGTTATCCGCGGTTCCACTCTTATGAAAAGCATATGCTTTCACTCCAATATGCGTAACGTGCACAACCCGTATCCGGCTACTGCTTTCACCGAATCCGCTCCCGGACGCACTTTAGAAACCATGTCTCAAGCTGCTTACAGCCTATGGCAGCTTCTCTCTGTCAGACAGCGGATCTCCTACTCTTTCCGTTCCCGGCCTTTTCCATATCCGTCATTTCACAGGCTTATTCGGCCTTTTACAATGTCTAGTTTATGCACAGAACTGCATTTTGTCAACTGTTTCTTTTGGATTGTCCGGTTTTCCATAAAAAAACAACATCCCGCCGGACAGCTTCTCCCGTCTGGCTGGATGCCTTTTCATCAAATAGCGGAAGGGAGATTTGAACTCTCGACACCACGGGTATGAACCGTGTGCTCTAGCCAACTGAGCTATTCCGCCATAAATATATGGGACCTATAGGGCTCGAACCTATGACCCTCTGCTTGTAAGGCAGATGCTCTCCCAGCTGAGCTAAGATCCCATATGGACAGGCCATGTCTGACCTGCCTTTGTATTATATAACCACTTTCTGGTATATGTCAAGCTTTTTTTTCATTTTTTTCATTTTATGCCAGAGCAGCCGTAATAATCGCCATCGAATATACTTCGGCCGCGTTGCATCCGCGTGACAGATCGTTTACCGGCGCATTCAATCCCAGAAGAATCGGTCCGTACGCTTCAAATCCGCCCAGACGCTGCGCAATTTTATATCCGATATTTCCCGCGCTGATATCCGGGAAGATGAACGTATTGATATGCCCCGCAAATTCCGCTTCCGGACATTTCGTGCGCGCCACGCGCGGCGACACTGCCGCGTCAAACTGCAATTCACCTTCGACGGCAAGATCCGGCGCTTTCTTCCTTGTCTTTTCGGCCGCATTGCGCATGCGGTCCACGTCTTCTCCGGCTCCCGAACCAAACGTAGAATAGCTTAAAAAGCCTACTTTGGGATCTACGCCAAAAATCTTCGCGCACTCTGACGCCTCGATCGCGATCTCAACCAGCTCGTCCTCCGTCGGACGAATATTGATGGCGCAGTCCGCCATCGCCAGCACTTCGTTGTCACCCGTCGCCCTTGAGCGCACCAGAATAAACACAGAGCTTACAATGCTGCTGCCCGGCTTCGTCTTGATCAGCTGCAGCGCCGGACGAACCGTATCCGCCGTAGAATACGTCGCGCCGCCCAGAAGCGAATCCGCCATGCCCATCTTAATCAGCATCGTGCCAAAATAATTGGTCTGCAACAAAACTTCTCTGGCTTTCTCTATCGTATAGCCTTTTCCCTTACGCAGCTCACAGAACATCTCCGCCATCTCGTCCATCCGGTCAAACTTCTTTGGATCAATGATTTCAGCGCCGCGAATGTTGTATCCGCACTCCTCCGACGCCGCAAAAATCTCGTCTTCATCGCCCACCAGAATCGGGCTTAAAAAGTTGCTTGCCAGCAGACGGGAAGCCGCTTCCAGTATACGCGCATCCGTCCCTTCCGTAAATACAATCTTCTTCGGGTTCTTCTTGAGCATCCCGATCAATTCCCCAAATCCAAGTATTGCCATATCCTCTCTTCTCCTTCTCTCTTCAAATTATATCTGCGCCATTCTGCGCTTCACAGGATAATGCCCATCCATACTCCGTAATGCTACACCCTCCGGCCACTTTGTACTAATATGAACCGTCAATTTCCATTGTATACACTTTTTTCCAAAAAAGCAAGCGCACCCGGTATCTTTCTTCAAAAATCCATATGGAACGATCCGCTCCGCTCAACCGGTCAGACCGATTCCGTCAGCCGTTCCACCAGACGCACGCAGGCCGCCGCATCCGACGAATATCCATCCGCGCCAATCTCCTTCGCAAAGCTCTCCGTCGTCGCCGCGCCGCCTATAATAATCCTGCTTTTGCAATTTCTCTCCCGCGCAAGCTCCACTACGTCCTTCATGCGCAGCATCGTCGTCGTCATAAGCGCGGAAAGCCCGATGATCTGCGCCTGCTCTTCCATTGCGGTCGCTACAATCCGCTCCGCAGACACATCCTTTCCCAGATCAATCACGCGATAACCGTAGTTTTTTAACATCAGCACGACAAGGTTTTTGCCGATGTCATGAATATCGCCTTCTACGGTAGCCATAAGAACCGTCGCCCGCTCTGTTTCGCTCCCTTCGCGTTTTAACATCGGCTCTAAATATTCCATTGCCGTCTGCATTGCGCCGGCTGAGGCAATCAGCTGCGGCAGAAAATAAATCTGCTGTTCAAATAAATCTCCAACCTTGCCAATCGCAGGAATCAAACAGTCGTTCACCAGCGTATCCGGCGTCTCTTCTGCCGAAAGCGCCCGATCCACTTCTTTTAAAATCGCGCCTTTGTTGCCTTCGACGACGCAGCGAAAGACGCGCGTCTTTGGCGCATCCTCCGCCTCCTGCGGCTCCTGCGCGGCTTCCTGCGGCTTTTGCGCCGCCTTTTTGCGGTTTGCCCGCTCGATATAGCGTATGTCCGCGCCTTCCTTCTGCATCAGAAGATCTGCGGCATACGCCGCATCGACCAACGCCTCCTGCCCCGGATTGGCAATGGCCATCGTAAGCCCTCCTGCAATCGCCGCCGTCAGAAACGCGGCGTTGATACAGCCGCGCTCCGGCAGTCCAAACGAGATATTGGACAGACCGCAGATCGTGGCAAGGCTGAGCTCCTTACAGTATGCAATCGTTTCCAGACATTCTCTGGCGGCGGCAGGATTCGCCCCCACGGTTGCCACCAGTCCGTCTACCACGATGTCCTCTTTTTCCATCCCATGCGCTTTGGCCGCGTTTACAATCGTTTCTATAATCTGATGCTTTTCTTCTATCGTTTCCGGCAGTCCCTGATCCGAAAGCGGCAGCAAAATAAACATAGCCCCATACTTTGCCGCAAGCGGAAGCAGCGCTTCAAATTTTTCCTTTTCCAGAGAGATCGAATTGATTAAAGCGCGTCCCGGATAAATCCGAAGCGCCGCTTCGATTACGTCCACGTGGCTTGAATCGATGCAAAGCGGAAGGTCCGTCACCGAAGAAACTTCATAAATCGTGCGCAGCATCATCTCCTTTTCATCGATGCCGTTCATGCCAAGATTTAAGTCCAGAACCGCCGCGCCATCCGCCTCCTGTCTGGCCGCCATTTCCAGAACAAGATCCAGACTGCCTTCTTTTAAGCTTTCCTGCAGCTTTTTCTTACCGGTCGGATTGATGCGCTCGCCCACAATGGCAAACGGTCCGTCCGGCAAAATCTCCATATGGCTGCGCTCCGACGCAAGAAAACGCCGGCGTTTTTTCTGAACCGGAAGCAGCGTTGCCTCCCGCAGCCGCCTCGTCATCTCCCGGATATGCTCCGGCGTCGTGCCGCAGCAGCCGCCAAAAATACGCGCGCCGCAGGCGGCAAGCGTCTCTGCCGCCTCTCCAAACGTCTGCGGCTGCATATCGTAAACCGTGCGCCCGGCCGAAAGCCGGGGCATTCCTGCATTTGGCTTCACTAAAACAGGAACATTGGCCACGTCATACATCGCCCGAATCTGCTCCGCCATCTTATCCGGCCCAACGGAGCAATTCATCCCAACTGCGTCCGCGCCAAGACTTTGCAGCACAATAACGGCCGTCTTCGGGTCCGTGCCATAGAGCGTACGGCCCGTCTCTTCAAATGTAAGGCTGACCATAACCGGCTTATTGCTGCACGATCGAATGGCAAACAAAGCCGCGCGGCACTCCTGCAGGCTCATCATCGTTTCGACTGCATACAAATCCACGCCGGCCGCCTCTAACGCACAGACCTGTTCCCGATAAATTTCCACCAGCTCCTCAAACGGCATGTCTCCAATCGGATACAGCTGCCGCCCCGTCATAGAAATGTCCGCCGCCACATACGCGCGTCCGGCCGCAGCCTCTTTCGAAAGCTCTGCCAGTCTGCGGTTCATTTCTGAAAGCCGCTCTTTTAACCCATATTCCGCGAGCTTTATGCGGTTTGCAGTAAACGTAGGCGCATACAGGATCTGCGTCCCGGCTTCCACGTACGCGCGCTGCAAATCTAAAATGGCATCCGGATGGTCCAGTATCCACTGCTCCGGGCATACGCCCATCTTCATGCCCGCCGCCTGCAAATTGCTGCCGGTCGCGCCGTCCAGTATTACGGCTCCCTGCTCTGTAAGCCGCTTAAATTCTTCCCTCGTCATACCGCTTCCTCCTGCCTTTTCACATATTGTATAATGCGGGCAATCATGCCTGCCCGGTTAAACGGCGTCATAAAATAATAGCCATCCGCAATTTCCTTCGCCTCTTCTGCCAGAGAAATCCCAAGCAAAACCCCGGCTTCTTCCGCCTCTTTTCGCGTCATCGTCTCCTTATAGCGGGCAATGACTTCTTTTGGCGCCCGTATGCCCGGCATCTCATTTGCCATAAATACGGCGTTTTTATAGCTGACGGGCGGCAGAATGCCGCACAGAATCATCGCGCCCGTCTTTGCCTTCAGTTCCGCAATCCGCGCAACGTCTTCTTTCGCATATACAGGCTGCGTCAGAAACATGCGGCAGCCCTTTTCCATTTTCCGGCGCATCCGGTCTGCAATCGCCTCCGGATTGGCGCCGTGATAATTCAGCGCGCCGCAGACGCAGACCGGATCGTCTGCAAACAAATCCGCGTTCAGCTCGGACAGATACTCCATAAACCGAATGGAGTTAAAATCAAACACGGGCGTAACAGCCCCCTTATCCTCCGCGCCCACCGGATCGCCCGTCACCGCCAGCACATACCGCAGCCCGTTCATATAATCGCCCAGAATGCCGGCGCGCATGGCAATCACGTTTTTATCCCTGCAGCAAATGTGCGGCATCACGGAAATGCCGACTTCGCTTTGCACCTTCGCCGCCAGCTTCCCGGCGTCCATCCTGCATTTTGCCATTGGAGAATCCGCCAGCGTCAGCAGATTTGCTCCGGCTTCTTTTAACAGAACGGCCCCCTGCATCACTTTGGAAATATCAATGCCAAACGGCGGGTCCAGTTCTGCAATGCAGAGTTTCTCCCTCCGCCCGGTCAGACGCGCAAACGCATCCGCGGCCGCAGGCTTTGCGTAACGCGCCTTTACCCCCGTTTTCTTACGGCACAAAGGCTTTGCGTCCAGCGCTTCTTTGACTGCCCGGATATAGGCCGGCGTCGTGCCGCAGCAGCCGCCCAGCATATCAATGCCAAGCGCAGCCGTCCGCTCTGCCATTTCGACAAAATACTTCCGGTTGTCCCCATACGTCGTCCTGCCGCGCAGCGTGACCGGATACCCCGCATTTGGCAGAGCCGTTACATATTTCTCATTTGGAAACGTAATCTGACCAAGCAGACGGTTTAAGTGCGCCGCTCCTACGCCGCAGTTGAAGCCGTACGCATCTATACTGTCCGCATGCGCGGCTTTCTGCACAATGCGCTCCATGCCAAGCCCCGCCCGCGTATAGCCGCTTTTGTCTACGGAAAACTGCGCAATCACAAACACGTCCCCCTGCGCTTTCAGATACTGCGCCACCCGGCTGACGCAGGAAAATTCCGACTGCGTCTCCAAAACGAACAGCTTCGCGCCGCAGGAAAGAAACGCATCGCAGATCGCCGTAAGCTCCCTGACGACCTCTTCCTCTCCCAAAAACTGCGGATCGTGCACCGGCCCGATATCCGCCGCAATGAAAACGTCTTCTCCCGCTTCCTCCACGGCCGCGCATGCCGCCCTCCATGCCGCGTCAATCACCCGTTTTACCGTATCCATCGTATCAAAATAAAACGTATTCGCAGCAAACGTATTGGTGCGAATCAGCTTCGCGCCGCTTTTGATATATTCCAGATGAATCGCTTTTATTTTCTCCCAGGCCGTCAGGTTTGCCGCTTCTGCAAGCCCTCCCTCTTCGGGATATCGCTGCGCAAAATACGTCCCCATCGCGCCGTCCATAATCAGTCTGTTTGTCTTTAAGTAATCTGCAATCCGCATTGTTATGTCCCTTTCTCCCTCAAATTGTAAAACGCAAATTCTCCCGTATTCAAAAGCAGTCCGTCAGCGTCTCTGATTTCGGCCCGCACGACGGAAATCCGTTTGCCCGGCTTAATCACATCCGCCTCGCAGATCACATATTCCGTATCACGGGCCGCCTTCAGATACTGCATGCTTCCATTGATCGTCGTGACATAATAGCCGTACGTTCCGGCTGCCAGCCCCGCCATATTGTCCGCAATCGTATACAGGCATCCGCCATGCATGTCTCCATATATATTTTCCAGCTCCCGTTTCTTCTTCACCTTTACGCGGACATATCCCTTTCGGATATCCAGAATTTCCATTCCAAGCGGAATCGCAAACGGATTTTTTGAAATAACGCGCTGATATTCGTGCAATAACGTTTCATCCATATATTTTCTACCGCCTCTCTGTTTTCCACTTTATCATATTTCACCGCTCCTGCACAGCATCATTTTACAGATCTGCCGGAAAAGGCGTTAAAATCCCTGCAACACACATGCCTCCTCCACGACAAAGCCCGCGTCTTCCAAAAGTCCGCGGGCCGTTTCCGTATTCTTGCATCCATCTATTGCCAAAAAGCCGCCGGCTGTATGCACGCAGCCGCCAAACGCCTCTTCCATCTGCCGTTTCTCCATACAGACGCCTGATCCGGGCCGCTCCAGTATGCCGCAGATTTTCGCCTTTCTCTCTCGCCCGTTTTCATCTGCGACCGTCACATCCAGCGCCTGATATGCGTTCATCCACTTTTCCACCTGACTTTTTAACGGCGCATACCCATTCGAATCGACCAGCGAAAAAAATGCGTCTTTTCCAAAAAACAGAAGCGGCACATTGCCCGCGCCGCGCTCTGCCTCCTCCGAAAACCTCTCCCATTTTACCGGATACGTTTCAAAATCAATCCCCATCATATCCGTCTCCATCGCATACGTCCCAATCCGTATTGTAACCGCGGCCGTATCCGTCGGCGTAAAACGACGGATGCCGGAAAGCTTTCGAAATTCCTCCAAAATGTCTGCCGTCAGCTCTTCTTTTGCCTGTATCAAAAATCCATATGTCGTTCGTTCTTTTGCATAATCGCCGCCCCGGCGAACGACCGCCGCCACAAGCAGGCAGAAGGCGAGCGTCCATACGATGCCTTTATAAAAATTACGTTCTCTCATAAATTCTCTGTCCCATCCTCTGATAATGCTTCATCTTAAGATACAATACGGCGATCGTCAGCAACAGCAGCAGCAGAAACAGCAGCGCAATCGTAATCCACCACTGATTTGTCTCCTCCTTCTCCTCTTCTATATGCAGACTGACCGTCTGCGGCTCCTGAATGATCGTAGAAAATATCTGTTCCTGTTCGACGACTTCACCCTGCGCCGTTTCATAGGAAAACACGATACGTCCTACGGACTCCCCGTACTTTTGCGCCGTTTCGTCTGTGACTTCGCCCTGCGCATCCATCGCAAGCGTTCCGGCAAAAATCTGCATTTCTCCATCCTGCGCCATCCCGGCTTCTATATTTCCAAGAAACGCTTCTTTTGCAAACAGTCCGGCCCCCTCCAGCCGCACCCTTGCATTGTAAATGACGGCAAGGCCGGTATTCTGCACCTGAAACGGCACAGCGACGGTATCGGCCGCATAAAGGCGCTCCGGCATTTCAAAACCGGCAAGGCCCGCCCGCTGCGTCTGACAGACGGATAACAGCGCCGTCTCCGTACACGTATACGCCGTCCCCTTCTTATCTTCATATTCAAACTGAAACTGCACGGGCACAATGGCCTCCGGCGCAGCTCTTCCCACTGTGATATTCTGCGACAGATCCATCGTCCCATTCGCTTCAATCCGTTCAAAATACCAGGCGTTTTTTTCAAAAACAAGTTCCTTCTCTTCGGAAAGCAGTGTAACCTTCACATTTTCCATCGCCTGATCTGCGCTGCAATTCCTTGCCGCAAGCGTCCATGCCTCACTGCCTGCCGCCGAAACAGCCTTTCCCTGCAGGCTGTTTCGTTCCATCAGAATCCGCGGCTGCCGGATGATTTCTTCTTCCTCCTCCGTCTCTGTATTCTCCGCCCGCTCCGTCAGGCTCCCTTCCGCCTCCGGCTGTTCTTCCTGTGGAAAAAAAGCCGCCTGGCCATCCGAAATTTCCACATAAATCGTAAATTCTTCCCTGACCGTCCCTTCCTCCGTCTGCGCCAGCGCATACAGATGCAGCGGATACTGCCCGTTGACGCGGTCCCTGCGCAGTCTGATCTTGCACCGGTAAAGATAGACGCCGTTCTTTAACGGCGCAACCTGCTTTTGATAATTCTGAAAATAAAACGGACTGTTTTCCTCCCGTTCAAACGACACGCCAATGGAAATTGCATTTCCCAAAACCGCTTCCCTCGTCCGAAACGGAATCACAAGCTGCATCGCATGCTTTTTGATCGACGGCGCATATCCTTTTGCAAACGACGCATTCATGCCCCTGTATGCCCGGCTGTCGTCAATCCGAACCAGTCCTTCCGCCCGAACCGCCCCGGCCGAAAGGAAAAAAACAGCCATGCCAAAGCAGACAACGGCCCATCGTCTCCGCCACGCTCCCCTCTTCATCTCTGAAACAGCCTCCCTCCGTCCATTTCAAACACCTGATCGCACAGAATCCGGATATCCTCGCTGTTATGGCTCGCCAGAAGAATCGTCTTCCCCTGCTCCTTCAGCTCTAAAATCAAAGACCGGATATCTGCCACGCCATGCTTATCCAGTCCGTTAAACGGCTCATCCAGAATCAAAAGCTCCGGGTCTTCCATAATCGCCTGCGCAATGCCAAGCCTCTGCCGCATCCCCAGAGAATACTTTAAAACCGCCTTCTTAAGATCCGGATCAAGCCCCACCTTCCGCATCGCCGCCCGAATCTCTTCTTTCGAAATCAGGCCCTTAAGCCCTGCCAGAATCTGAAGATTGCGCATTCCCGTCCGGTGCGGCAGAAAGCCCGGCGTCTCAATCATCACGCCAATGCTCTCCGGAAAATCCACTTCCGTTCCAATCGCCTTCCCGTCAACCAGAATTTCCCCTTCCGTCACCGGCAAAAACCCACAGACGCACTTCATCAAAACCGTCTTTCCAGAGCCGTTATTGCCCGAAATCCCATACGCCTTTCCCTTCTCCATTGTAAGCGTAACGTCAGACAGCGCCGTCTCCCCTTTAAATTTTTTCGTCACATGACGTATCACAATATAAGCGGACGACATATGATCACGCGCCGCATTTGTTTTCCTGCCATTCACGTTTGAAAAGCCTCCCATCCGATTTTTACTCTGTCAACCGAACCGTCCGCGCCTGCCGGACGAAAGATGCGCCCTACCTATATCTCCCGCAGCCGCATCCACAAAGCCAGCCCCTGCATCAGACAAGCCGCCGCAGAAAATGCCAGAAAAAACACCCAGATCCCCGATCCGTCCGCGCCCCAATACGCCTCTGCAAGCACCCACTCCCCCGGATACATCGCATACAGTTCCGGCAGATACCGCTCCTTTAAAATAATCAGCAGACAGTAACACACAAACGGCAATCCGTACGCCATATCATAGCTGTAGAAGACCGCCGCAAACGTTCCCGAAACTTCCGCTAAAATCCCGCCCATAAAACAGATGCGAAGCTGCATCCCAACGGCGTCCCACACCGCCGATAGCGCAATCTCCCCTTTTGCCTCAAGCGGAAACAAAAACAGAAATCCCGCCAGAAGCGCAAGGCCCCCCGCTATCAAAAAAGGCAGGAACCCGCCCACGTAAATCAAAAGCGTTTTCCGCTTTATATAATCTGCGCGGCTGATGCGAACCGCATACAGCTTTAAAAAACCGTTTGACGATTCCCGCACATACGAAGCCCCTGCCGGCAGCGCCGCAATGACCGGAAGCAAAAACAGCATCCCCCGGGAAGAAAGCGCCCCTTTGTAATATGCGATAAAGCTGCCCGCCGCAAGCGGAGGCTCCATGCCTGAAAAAGGATATGCGGCGGCTATTGTGAAAAAACAAAACGCCGTCACAAGCCAGAACGTCTTTTCCTTTCCGATTTCTCCCATAGCCTATTCCCCCGTAAACGAGCTGAAATTATATTGTTTCAACGTCCGAAGGGAAAGCAGCGACAACACGAGCAGGATCAGAAGAAAGAGAACGCAGGACTGCCCGATGGAAGGCAGCGCGTCATAGCCAAAATCATGCATGCCGTATGTCGCATGATTTAAGGGGCTGATCCATCCCGCCAGCCGCCGCATCTGATACATCTGATACGCTTCCTTATGCAGCAGCGCCGCCAGCACGTCCGGATCCAGCAAAAAACCGATCAGACTGTAGGATAGCCCTGCGGCAAGCGCCGCTTTTTTCCCATATTTCATCTGAAACAGCAGCATCAGAAAGCCAAGCGTCAGCGCATAGCCGATCAAAAGCAAAAGAATCTGCGCGCTGCACTCCAGCGGCGACGCGCTTTCCATGACTTTTACCGTAGACGGCACCGAAAGCGCTTTCCCCATATTAGAATAGGCAAGCAGCGCGGCCGTCTTGCTCCACAGATTGCCGGCATACGTTTTTTTCATACACAAAATGCCGGTTACGGCAAACACATATCCCATATACAGCGCCGTGACGCAGATAATATACAAAAACTGCGCAAACAGCCAGTTCCACTTTTTCATGCGAAGCAGCATATACGGCGTAAACGGGCTTAGCTTCGGCAGGTCAAGAAAGAACAGCATCCATAGCAAGGAGCATAACAGGATCGACGTCGCATCTCCAAACGTCCAGATAAACGGCTCAAACGCCTGAAGCGGAGAATCGTAATGTTCTGCCACAAGCATTGCCTGATCGCTTAAAAAAAAGCACAAAATAAAAGAAAATAAAAACGTCAGAATCATCCTCGGGTTTTGAAAAAAGCCCAGAAAGCTCCATCGCAGCGCAACAGCTACCTGCTTCATCCCTAATACCCATACTGCCGGTCAATAATTGATCCGTCTATGGCATTAATCGTCAGAAAGCTTCGCGTAGACCGCTCGCCCGTTCCACTGCTTGAAACGGTTCCATCCAGATCTACGACATCAAAATTTCCAAAAAAATCCCAGACCGGAACGAGAAGACCCGCGTCATTGTCTGCGGCAGGATCGTATATCCTCATATAGCCAAACCTGATATCGCGAATATGATACGTGCGTTTTGTTTCATAATTTAAGACGTCCGCATTCGACACTTCCATCATCTGTTCGTATATGTGCAGAATGCTTTCAAAATCCATCAAGGTTACATTTTCCGTCTGAATTTCGCCAATATCATAGGGATTTAACAGCGTCACCTCCTGAATGCCGTCGTCTCCGACAAGAATGGAACAGCGTTCGTAGCTCCAGGGCACAAGCGTGCTGTCCATATCCTCCAACGCGCCGCCCCAGTTTAATTCATAGGTAATCGGCACGCCTTCCAGCTTTCTCGAAAACTGAAACAGATAGCCGGCGTCTAACATGCGCTCTTCGCCCGTTCCAGGCTCTCCCTGTCGGAATACGCTGTAATCCCACGCTGCAAGCGAAAGGCCAAGTCCAAGCTTTTCCACCTTCTCCTCCGCAATTTTTTTCGCGTCCTCATACGAAATATGTAACATGTTCTGAATCTCTTCTTCCGAAAGATAGGAAGGGCTTTCCCGATCCGCCATCACAAATTCCCCTTCCGTCCAGCCCGAAAATTCCATCGAATCCTGCACTTCGTCTTTTCTTTTTGAAATATGAAATCTTACATCCGGCTTTAACGCATAATCAATCGTATAATAATAGGCTCCGCTCTCTGTCTCCGCTACGCCGCTAAAGTGATCCGTATCCACTTCTTTTTTGCCATCTTCTCCTTTCCCGCTCCAATATTCCAGATTTAACGCGGGTTTCACCTCCACTTTCTCCCGTTCCTCTGGCGCAGTCTGCAACTGCTCTTCGTAGCTTTCAATCACCGCGTTGATATCATACTGCAAATTGCCGTTTTCATCCGTTCCATATTTGTAGGGATCCAGATTGCCTTCGGATTTATACTTCTTCAGCCTTGTAATCATCTGCTGCAAATCCTCTTTTGTCCATTGGTGATACGCATAGCCATGATATATCGTATCGCCTTCAAAAAATACATCCGTTACCCGGTCGATCAGTTCCTGATTCATCTCTTTTGCAGATACGGCATACGTATGAACCGCATCAGCGTCCGGCACAAATACGTCTGCATCCGTTTCAATTACAAGCCTTCCGTCTTCGTAAACGCTTTCGTTCTTATACTGTTCCGGAACTTTTAAACGCTCTTTAAGCGCGCCTTTTGCCTGTTCTCCGCTTTCATACTGCCGCATGCTGTCTGCGCCTTTTTCTCTGACTATCGCTTCCTTTGGCGTTTTCTCACAGCCGGCAAGCGCCATGCTTCCCATGCAAATGCCTAAAAAAACCGTTCTTATTTTTTTCTTCATATGAGCCTCCCAAATACTGTAAAACATCGTGTATGCGCTTCTTTATAAGCCCATATTACCAGCTTTCTTTTGGCAAATATTCATTTCTCTGTTAAGGATTTGTAAAGACGCATTCAGAAAAAGATCGAAACCTTTGTCCCGACCCCCTCCCTGCTTTCTATTTTCATCTTTCCCTGATGCACAGACGCAATCTGCTCGCAGAGCGCAAGCCCAAGCCCCATATTCCCGCTTTTTCTGGAGCGTGACGAATCCACGCGGTAAAACGCTTTTCTTACTTTTTCCAGCTCTTCCGGCGGAATGCCGCAGCCTTCATCCCGCACCCAGAGCGAATCTTTATCCGCTCCCATAAAAATACGGCCGCCTTCTTCCGACGCCATTGCGCTGTTGTTCACCAGATTAATCAAAAAGCCCGTCATCAGATCCACGTCCATACGCTTTGTCAGCCCCCGGTATTCCCCCTCCGTCAAAAGCGTCAGATTTTTTTCGCAAAGCCCATGCTTTACGCTTTCCTCTACCGCTTCAAACAAAGCTTCCACTGAGCTTTCCACGCACGCAATGCTGCATTCCGGCTCATAAAGCCTCGTCAGCTCCATCATTTTTTCTGAAAGGCGTGAAAGCCTCCCGCTCTCCCGATTGATATACAAAAGCGCCCGCTCTTTCTGCTCCTGGGAAAGCCTCACCCCAAGCAGCGTCTCCGAATAGCCTTTGATGGCCGTCAGCGGCGTTTTTAATTCATGGGACATGCTGCCGATTAACTGCCGCTGCGCTTCATTCACAGCCTGAAGCGGCCTTGTGATTTTTTTTATCAGATACGTCAGCAATACCGCCATCCCAAACGACGCAAGCACAGAGATCAGCATTTCCTGCGCGACCAGTAAAAAGCTTTCGTCATAAACAGACGTAATGTCCAGCGCATGATACACATAATACATCTGTTTGTTTTTATATTCTGTATAAAAAATAATCAGATGGCGTCCATTTGCCTCCTCCATCGTGGAAGCAGTCGGATATTCTTCCTTCTCCCAATCCGTTTTTGCCACGTGAAATGTATAGGGACTGCTGTTAAACAGCTCTTCTTCCCCTTTATACAAGGCCGAATTCTCCTTCATGTTCTGGCGGAAGCAATGCGTCACCAGATAGTCCTTTCCGGAAGCGTCTTCGTCAATCTCCCTCACTTGTCTGGAAAACTTCCGTACGGTCTCTTCAAAAGACTTTCCTTCTTTTTCCCGGATCAGTTCGATTTTCTCCTTATGACTGGCGGTAATCACGTAAAAAGAAAAAAGCTGCGCCAATACAAACAACAGCATTGACGCAGTAAACGCAATTTTTTTAATCATGTGCATTCCGATGCCTCCATACGGTATCCAACCCGTGGAACTGTGATAATGACGTCAAAAAAGTCCAGCTTCTTTCGGATATTGGCCACATGCACGTCGATTGTGCGGCTCTCTCCCTCAAAATCCACGCCCCAGAGCATATTTAAAAGCTGATCCCTCGTCATCACCCTGTTGCGGTATTTCCAGAATGCCATCAGGCAGTCGTATTCCATCGGCTGCATGGAAATATCAACGCCGTCTTTTTGCACAGTCCGTTTTCTCTCGTTGATCACAACGTCTTTGATATGAATCTCTTCCGGCTCTTCTTTGCAAAAACGCTTTAAAACGTTATCCATGCGCACTAAAAGCTCCAGCATTTCAAAGGGCTTTACGATATAATCTTCCGCACCGCTTTTGAGCCCTTTGACCTTGCTTGGCAAATCGCCTTTCGCCGTCAGACAGATGACGGGAATCCGATGCTTTTGCATTTCCTCTAACAGCGCAAAGCCATCCTTGCCCGGCAGCATCATGTCAAGCAGCGCAAGGTCATACGCATCGTCTTCCTGCAAATGACGGCTGACCTCCGCTCCGTCCAGAAACGGCGTTGGCGCATACCCCGCAATCTCCAGATTCATGCAGATTAAATCGTTGATCGCAATTTCATCCTCGATCACAAGTATTTTTTTCATGGCAGCCTCCGTATGCCTTCCTCTCATTTAATCCTTTAACATGTAAGTCAGAACCTCCATCAGCTCCGGAACGTCAACCGGCTTGGCGACATGTCCGTCCATCCCGCACTCAAGCGCCTCCTGTTTGTCCTCATCAAAGGCATTGGCCGTCATTGCGATAATCGGAATGTCCGCAAGCGGGCAGTCCTTTAGGCTTCGAATCTGCTTTGTCGCATCGTATCCATTCAGAATCGGCATCTGAATATCCATCAGAACCAGATCATACTGCCCCGGCTCAGCCGTCCGGATCTTTTCCACCGCATCCGCTCCGTCGCCCGCCACATCAACGGAAAGGCCCACTTCCTCCAGAATGGCTATCACAATTTCCTGATTCAGTTCATTATCTTCCACAAGCAGTATGTTCTTCCCCTCGAAGGAAACTTCTTCGTCTCCCTCCTTCGCCTGTTCCTCTGTATAAGGCGACTCTAAAATTTCCCTCAGCTCAGATAAAAAGATCGGTTTGGAACAAAACGCTGTCACGCCCGCTTCCCTTGCCTCTTCTTCAATATCCGACCAGTCGTATGCCGTTAATATGATAATGGGCGTTCCTTCCCCAATGATGCTGCGAATGCGTCTTACGACTTCTATGCCGTTCATATCCGGCATCAGCCAGTCTATAATATAGGCTGCAAACGCATCGTTTTGTTCCTGCGCAAGCTGAACGCGAAGCACCGCTTCTTTGCCGGAAGTCGTCCAGTCCGGCCGCATGCCAATCGTAAAGAGCATTTTCGTAACGCTGGAGCAGGTGTTAAAATCATCGTCCACCACAAGCGCGCGCAATCCCTTCAGCTGTGGAATCTCTTCCTGCCGGACCGGACCGGAACAGGTTTTCAGATGCAGCGATATCGTAAACGTCGATCCTTTTCCCTCTTCGCTGACAACGGAAATCGTACCGCCCATCATATCCACGATATTTTTGGTGATCGCCATTCCAAGCCCTGTGCCCTGAATGCCACTGACCGTGCTGGAGCGTTCGCGTTCAAACGGTTCAAAGACGTGCTTGACAAACTCGCTGCTCATTCCGATTCCGGTGTCTTTCACCTGAAATTCATAGGACGCATATCCCTCCGGCACATTTCCCTTCTGCTGAATGCGAACGCTCACAATTCCGCCCGGCTTTGTAAACTTCATGGCGTTGCTTAACAGGTTCAGCAAAACCTGATTCAGCCTGAGCTTATCGCACATGACGTTTTCATCCACCACATCGGCCGTATCAATGAAAAATTCCAGCTGCCGCGACGTAATGTCCGCCTGCACAATCGTCTTCAAATCGTGCATCACTTCCGGCAGAGACGTTTCTTTTTCTTCAATCCGCACTTTTCCGCTTTCAATGCGGCTCATATCCAAAACGTCATTAATCAGGCTGAGCAGATGGTTGCTCGACGTCGTAATCTTGGAAAGGTAGTCCTGCACCTGCTCTTTGTTGTCAATATGCGCAGCCGCCAGCGATGTGAATCCAATAATGGCATTCATCGGCGTCCGGATATCGTGCGACATGTTATTCAAAAACGTCGTCTTCGACCGGTTGGCATGCTGCGCTTCCGCAAGCGCATCCTGCAAATAGCTCTTCTGACGCACAAGCTGCTCTTCCATCTTCTTCTCATCGTCAATGTCTACAAACAATCCGAAAAATGTGATCGGCGTGCCGTCCTCACGTCTGGAAAGCCGGCCGGCCGCATGAAACCATCTCCATCCGGCATGCCTGGTCAAAAGACGATATTCCACATCATACGATTTCTGTCCCGTATAATCCCGCACCGTATCCCAAAATTCCCCCAGCGCCCGCTCTTCGTCTTCCTTATGCAGAAGATCAGACCAGGATTCCATCTTATCCGGAAAATCTTCTTCGCTCTCATAACCAAGCATGGATCGGAACACATCGCTCCAGGAGCACGATACGACAGATGCGTTCTTATCAAAATCCACGCTCCAGCGACCGGATCCCATCGCCGCATGAATCGTATCCATCGCCGTCTTTTCCCGTTCAATCTGCTCATAGGCAATCCGCATCCGCTTCCCGTCCTCTTTTTCCTTCTCCAGAAGAATCCTGGCGTTTTTTCTGGACTGATAAATCAGAGCTACGAACACGAGAAACATGACGATTACCGTAACAGCAATCTGAATAATGCTGCGGCGCATCATGCCGGAGCTGATCGAGCTGATCTGTCCTCTGAGCACATTGTCCCTGACAAGAATGGCCATCATCCATTCCGTCCCCTCGATCGGAATATAACAGACGTCCTCCCGCGTCCCCTGATACGTAAACGATATCTGTCCCGACTGGCCGTTTTCAAAATCCCGCTTCATCATTTCACAGTCCTGTCTGTCTTCGGGACTCGAATCCACAATCGCGGACAAAAGGTTGCTTCCCGCTTTGAAATTGCCAAAATCATTATTCGTCAGACACTCGCCGCTGCGATAATACAGATTACAGTACGTCTCGTTGTAACTGGTCTGCAGCGTCAGGGAACTTAACATTTCCTCAATATTAATCTGAATAAAGCAGGTCTTAATCCGCAGATTCTGAAAAAACACATCTTCCACAGGCGCCGCCAGAATAACTCTCTTTTTCGCTCCATATAGATTCGACGTATAAATCAGAGGCTTTTTCAGATCTTCAGAAAGAAACTCATATCTTCTGTGACCTGAGACCGTAGTATGATCCGTATATACCATGCCGTTTTCATCCGCCAGCGCAAATTTATCTACCCCATACAGCTTCCTGGCCTTTCCAAGAAAGCTGCGCAGCGTCTCCTGCGACTGCAAATCCCCATCTTCCAGCACGCCGACCGCATTCTCCATATATGTAAAATAATTCTTTAATTCTTCCGAAACGACCTGCGCTCTTCGTCCGGCCAGCTCTTCCATATAAAATTCGCTGACCCGGCTTACCGCCTGTTCCGTTCCGACTCTTGCGCTGCTTAGCACCCAGATCGTCGTAATCAGCAAAATTGCAGCTATCAGAATTCCGCCCCATGTTACAAAGGCAATTGTCTGTTTTTTATTCGTTTCATTCTTTTGAACCATATTCCTTCTCCGCTGTCTTTTATCCATTCAATCACATGTTATAATCTATTCTATTATAACATATGTCATGAAAAAACTCTACGGCTAACAGAAGAAATTATCTTTCTTGTGTTTTCCTGTTTTGCATGTTACTATTAAGAAAATGCATTACAATATTTCGCAGGAGGTAAGGTATGGATTATTCAAAAGAATATGCACAAAAACTCGTCTCAGCAGATGAAGCGGTCAAAGTCATTCAATCTGGCGACTGGGTGGATTACGGCTGGTGCAACGCCACCGTCGATGCACTGGATAAAGCCCTTGCAAAACGAACCGACGAACTGACAAATGTCAATCTGCGGGGCGGCATTCTCTTAAAAATGCCCGCCGTTTTTGAGCGGGAGGACGCGGGTGAACACTTCACATGGAATTCCTGGCATATGTCCGGCATTGAACGCAAATTAATTGCCCGCGGCTGCGCTTACTATGCGCCCATCCGCTACTCGGAGCTGCCGCGCTATTACCGCGAATCCACCACGCCCGATCAGGTCGCCATGTTCCAGGTGACGCCGATGGACAAACACGGCTATTTCAATTTCGGACCGAACGCGTCCCATATGATGGCGGTCTGCGAAACTGCCGGAAAAATCATCGTAGAAGTCAACAAAAATATGCCCCGCTGTCTTGGCGGCTTTGAAAACGGCGTCCATATCAGTCAGGTGGACGCTATTGTAGAAGGCGAGCATCCGCCGATTGCGGAAATGGGCGCAGGCGGCGCGCCTACCGACGTAGATATCGCCGTTGCCAAACTGATTGTAGAAGAAATCCCGGACGGCGCCTGCTTACAGCTTGGCATCGGCGGGATGCCCAATACCGTAGGCTCCATGATCGCTGAATCTGATTTAAAAGATCTTGGCGTACATACGGAAATGTACGTAGACGCTTTTGTAGACATTGCAAAAGCCGGAAAGATCAACGGTTCCAGAAAAAATATTGACCGTTTCCGTCAGACATTCGCATTTGGCTGCGGCACAAAGAAAATGTATGATTACATCGACGACAACCCGGAGCTTTTAAGCGCCCCCGTCAGCTATACAAACGACATTCGCTCCATTTCCGCGCTGGATCATTTTATTTCCATCAACAACGCCGTCGATCTGGACCTGTTTGGACAGATCAACGCAGAATCCGCCGGAACAAAGCATATCAGTGGCGCGGGCGGACAGCTCGATTTCGTGCTTGGCGCCTACCTGTCCAACGGCGGCAAGAGCTTCATTTGCTGCTCTTCCTCCTTTCAGACGAAAGACGGACAGCTGAAATCCCGCATTGTGCCCACCTTATCCACCGGCTCCATCGTAACGGATACGCGCGCCAATACGCATTTTGTCGTAACGGAATATGGCAAGGTCAACTTAAAGGGCCTCTCCGCATGGCAGCGCGCCGAAGCGCTGATCTCCATTGCGCATCCCGATTTTCGGGACGAACTGATCCGGGACGCGGAGAAACTGAACATCTGGCGCAGAAGCAACAAATAATCCGCTGATCCCCTGTCACGGCAGAGCAAAAACGCTCTGCCGTTTTTCTTTCAAAAAAATCTGCTTTTGCCTGAAACTTTTTTAAGCTCCCTCCTGTCTAATAAACAGAACCGCAAAAATAAGGAGGCGAAACAACTTGGGACGAATACCATGGAGAAAAACAAAAGAAAAAACAGTGGAGCGCCTGCTGCTGGCGAATTACAATCAGTATTTCCGACTTGCCAGAAGCTACGTACATAACGACGACGATGCAGGCGACATTGTGCAGAACGCAGCGTATAAGGCCATCAAAAACAGCGGCAGCTTAAAGCAGGAAGCCTACGCCGCCACCTGGCTTTACCGCATTGTGATCAATGAGATTTTTACATTCCTCAGACAGAGGAAAACGGAGCCTTTTGATCTGGCCGAACAGGCGCAGACCGAAGACGCCTATGAAGACGTCGATTTAAAACGCGCGCTTGCATCTCTGCCCGATGAAGACCGCATGATTGTGGAGCTGAAATATTTTGAAGATCTGAAGCTGGAAGAAATTGCGGCCATTCTCGAATTAAACGTCAGCACCGTCAAGAGCCGCCTCTACCGCTGTCTGAAAAAGCTCCGCCTTATGCTGGAAGAGGACTGGATGTATGCGGAGGAAGCCATGCAAAACGCCGCCGGGCAAATATCATAACAGGAGGGAACCCATGAGCAGCAGAGAAGAAAAATGGAACGAAATCAGGCAGGAATATCATGCGCACAGCATGTCGAAAGAGCAGGTGAATCATATGAAGAAAAAAATCCGTCAGGCAAAAAAGGAAAACCGGCACATCGTTCGAACGATTGCATCCGTCGCGGCAGCCGCGGCAGTCGCCCTTGCCATACTGCCAAATGCATCCGGCAGCATCGCATATGCCATGAGCCGCATTCCCATCCTTTCCAAGTGGGTGGAAGTCGTGACATTACGGGATTATCAGTATGAAAGCGATCGCAACAACGCCAACATTAAAGTTCCGGAAATTGTTCCTCAGATTCCGGAAGAAGAGGCAGACAGTACAGAAGCGCGCGCCAACGCACAGCAGAAGATCCAAAAATCCGCAGAAGAAATCAATGCGGAAATCAAAACGATCACCGATCAGCTGATTGCAGAATTTCAGGAATATGCAAGCGATCAGGAGGGTTATCAAAACGTGCAGACGTCATCGGAAGTCCTTGCAACCACGGATCAGTACTTTACACTGAAATTAAACTGCTATCAGGCTTCCGGAAGCGGCGCGGAATGGAATTATTATTACACGATCGACCTTGCGACCGGCGAGCGTCTGCAATTAAAAGACCTTTTTACAAAGGGAAGCGATTACATAACGCCCATCAGCGAAAATATCAAGCAACAGATGAAAACGCAGATGGAAGAAGATGAAAACGTATTCTACTGGGTGGACTACGAAGACGTCCCGGAATGGAACTTTGAAGCCATCACCGACGAAACGCAGTTTTACTTAAATGACAGGGGAGAAGTCGTTATCTGCTTTAATGAAGGAGACGTCGCGCCAATGTATATGGGATGCGTCACGTTTACCATTCCAAATGAAGCGCTTGCATCCAGACGCAAACAGGATACGCCATAAGCTCACGCTGCAAACGGCCTTCTTCCGGAAAAGGCCGTCGCATACAGGATGAAAACATCACAGATGCGGCGGCCCCTTTTATAAAAAACTCAATTCATTTCTTTTTTTTCGTTTTCCAATATGTCCATAATTCTCTGGATTTCTGCGCCTTCCACCGGCGCTTCTCCATATTCCCTGTGCTTTCCATCTTCGCCTACGCCGCAGAGATTCTGTTCGTCTTTGCCTTTGCCGCGTTCAATGGTAAAGTAATGCACCGCATTGTCCTTTGGATTCTGCGTAATGTAAACCCGATAGCACAATTGCGCCGCTTCTTTGATCGGCGGCAGATCCAGACGCACCAAAAGCAGCTCTTCGGATATATTCAACGGCATAACGGAAAAGCTTTCTTTCTCAAACGGATACAGCTCGCTCTTCTCATAAGCTCCTCTGTATATCTCATCCACAATGTCTTCCTTCTCGTCGCACAGCCGCTGTACAAACGCTCCCTTCTCCTGAAACAGCCGCTGTGGAAGATCATGAAATTCCGCTTTCTGCCGCATCATAATCTGATACTGCTGCGGCGTCACTTTCCTCTGCTGCGGCGCTTTGGGCGCGCTTTCTTCTTTTTGAATCTCTTCTAAAAGAGCCCTGCGAAAGATCAGATTGTCCGTAAACGGATTTAACGACAATCCAAGCGTCTCCAGACGCTCGTCCAGCGCAAACTTTACACAGGCCGGAAATGGGAGGTTCATCAAAAGATCAAACCGCGGCTCTTTCGGAATCTGCTCCTGTGACGAATACACCGGAAAGAACTTTTCTCCTTTCTGGTTGTTTAAAATCGCCGGCATCGGAGCCGCTCCCTTTGGCAGATTGATCTGCTGTCCCGGATTCTCCTTTACCTTCTGTTTAATTTCATTGATCTCCGGCGTATCCGGCAGCATGGCCGGTATCAAAAACACCGTTTTTTTCATCTGATGGATCAGGGCTTTTAAATTTTCCTGCGCAGTATCTTCCTTATAAATCTGAATCAGCTGCTCTGTTTTTTTTGATTCGTTATTCATAGCTTCTCCATTATCTTTCTGTTTTTATTGCGAAATGCCGCATCGCTTCCTCTGACATCTCACGCAGTCTATTATAACATGCGCATCCCTTTTCGTCACTCATTATTTTTACTTTTCAAACGCGCCTTTCTCATTGCGCGCGCTGCAAAGGAACCGGCCCGGCGAAATTTTATTTTGTTTTTTCAACATAATATGCTACAATGTAGTGCAGAAAAAATAAGGAGGTCTATTATGACAAAATACCCAATCGTAACGATCGAAATGGAAAGCGGCGCAATCATAAAAGCAGAGCTCTATCCGGATATTGCGCCAAACACCGTCCGCAATTTCATCAGCCTGGTTACAGACGGCTTCTATGACGGACTGATTTTCCATCGCGTCATACATGGTTTTATGATTCAGGGCGGCGACCCGGAGGGAAGCGGCATGGGCGGTCCCGGATATGCGATAAAAGGAGAATTTTCACAGAACGGCTTTGCAAACGATTTGAAGCACACGGCCGGCGTATTGTCAATGGCCCGCTCTATGATGCCGGATTCCGCGGGCAGCCAGTTCTTCATTATGCATAAGGACAGCCCGCATCTGGACGGCGCATACGCGGCTTTTGGAAAAGTAATCGAAGGCATGGACGTCGTCAATCAGATTGCGGAAACGGACGTAGATGGCAATGACCGTCCGATCAGCGAACAGAAAATGAAACGCGTCACCGCAGAGACATTTGGAGAAAGCTATCCGAAACCGGAGCTATGCTGATTTTGTCCGTCTGACAGAAGGGAGTTGATTCCATGAACCATGAAACAGAACCCATTCGCAATGCCGCATCGCTTGGCATTCCCAAAATGCTGCTTCTGGGCCTGCAGCATATGTTCGCCATGTTTGGCGCAACTATTTTAGTCCCGATTCTCGTCAATAACTATTTTGAAGGCGAAGGCCTGTCGATTCAGGTCACGTTAATCTGCGCA
This sequence comes from uncultured Roseburia sp., assembly GCA_947647505.1. Classification (GTDB taxonomy): domain Bacteria; phylum Bacillota; class Clostridia; order Lachnospirales; family Lachnospiraceae; genus Roseburia_B. The sequence goes on from CANSKO010000016.1 coordinate 26,297, forward strand.
GGGATTGGCACGTTGTTTTTCCATGTCTGCTCCAAATTAAAAGTGCCTGCATTTCTGGGCTCTTCTTTTGCATTTCTGGGCGGATTTTCCACGGTCGCCAATCTGGATTCCGGCATCTTTTCCGATATGACGATGGGTGAAAAACTGCCCTATGCCTGCGGCGGCATCGTAGTGGCCGGACTGCTGTATCTGCTTTTAGCCCTCATCATCAAATTTGCCGGCATAAAAAAGGTCATGCGTTTTCTGCCTCCGGTCGTAACCGGTCCCATTATTATCTGCATCGGCCTCTCTCTTGCGCCGTCCGCTATTGCAAACGCCTCTGCCAACTGGATTCTGGCTCTGACTGCCTTAGCTGTCATTATCGTATTTAACATCTGGGGCAAAGGCATGTTTCGCATTATACCGATTCTGCTTGGCGTCGTCATTTCCTACAGCGTGGCGCTGATTATGAATGCCTGCGGGCTGACAAATCCGGACGGCAGCGTCATTTTGGATTTTACAAATGTCGCAGCCGCTTCTTTTGTCGGCATTCCGCCGTTTGAACTGTGTAAATTCGATCTGACGGCAATCCTTGTCATGGCGCCGATTGCGCTGGCCACCATGATGGAGCATATTGGCGACATGTCGGCCATCTCCGCTACGGTTGGCGAAAACTTTATTGAAAACCCGGGACTGCACCGCACGCTGGCGGGAGACGGCCTTGCCACTTCTTTTTCCGCGCTCGTCGGAGGCCCGGCAAATACGACTTACGGAGAAAATACCGGCGTACTGGAACTGAGCAAAGTTTACGATCCAAATGTCATCCGCATCGCGGCGGTTTATGCAATCATCTTAAGCTTTCTGCCAAAATTTTCGGAAATCATCAGTTCCCTGCCGGCGGCAATTATCGGCGGCGTCAGCTTTATGCTGTACGGCATGATTTCGGCCATTGGCATCCGCAACGTCGTGGAAAACCATGTAGATTTTACCAAATCCAGAAATCTGATTATTGCGGCCGTTATTCTCGTCTGCGGACTTGGCTTTTCAAACGGCCTGACCTTTACAATCGGAACAACTGCCATTACGCTGACCGGCCTTGCCATTGCAGCGATCGCCGGCATCCTTTTAAACGCTATTCTTCCCGGAAAGGACTATACATTTGGAGAAGATCCGGGCGCGGATGCCAGCCGCGGCGTTGATATGAATCCCATCAAAAAAGAAAAAGCCAGATAATCACCTGACTTTTCCCATGTATCAAAAAAACGCTTTGCAAAAGCCATATGGCAATTGCAAAGCGTTTTTGATTGGAATCAATAAGGAAATTTACACTGCAAACGTTCTATTCTTCTTCCTCAAAATTCTTCTGCGCCACTGCCGCCACCGCGCTGGTCACTGCCGATACGACGGTAACAACTGCAACTGTCACAACAAAAAGAACAATGATTCCCAGAAATATTAATAATCCGCTTTCTGTCATATTCCCAACTTCCTTTTCTATACGATTCTATACGATCTGCCGACGAACCCGCCGCCATTCCTGCCGCATCGCAGAAGCTTTGGTGAATACGCCGCTGTATGGTGTCTATTATAACACACGCCGCCCTGTTTTGGAATAGCCTGAATATAGAAAATTCTTCCTGACAGCGCCGTTTATTTGTACTTCTTATTGTACAGGCCGATCAATACCAGAATGCCCGCCAGTCCAACAAGCTGCATCATCAGTCCGGCAGCTTCAATTCTGCGCTGGCCTACGATTACAAGCGCAATACAGATAATCAGACATACCGCCGCTAAAATCCCGACAATCCATTTTCTGCTCTGTTCATTCATAGCATTCCCTCCTTATTAACCTTTCAATCCGCCAAGACTCATGCCCTGCGTCAGCTTCTTCTGAACCATTATGTACAAAATCAGCGTCGGAAGCATTACGATTACAAGACCCGCATACAGCTGCCCATAGTTTGCAGCCGCCCTCTGTGCCTGCGTCAGCTGCATCAGACCAACCGGAAGCGTTTTCGACGGCCCCGTCATAAGCGTCATGGCAATGATATACTCATTCCAGAAGGCAAGGAAATTAAATAAAATTACGGTAATAATACTTGGCAAAGCCATTGGCATCATAATCTGGATCATCGTCCGGAAGTAGCCCGCTCCATCCACATGCGCCGCTTCCTCATAGTCTTTGGGAATTGTAATAAAGAAACCGGACAGCAGATAAATCGTAAAGGGCAAAGCCGTCGCCGCGTATACAAGCGCAAGTACAAATAAATTATCCAGGAAAAATCCATCCTTCATGCCAATCTTTCTTAAAAATGAATCTGCATCGACAAGCATTAAGAAAATAGGCACTACGATATAGTTTACGTTGATAAAAATTCCCGCCATAAACATGACGTTAAACAGCTTGCTGAAACGGAAGCGATACCTTGCAAGCACATACGATGCAGGCAGAGCCACGATCAGCAGGATAATAATTCCCAGCGCCGTTACCAGTACGGAATTCAGCATGTACTGACCCATGTTTGCTTTTTCAAACGCATCGATAAAGTTCTGGAAATAAAAGCCCTTTGGAACAGTCCAGGGATTGCCGTAAAATTCGGAATTTTCTTTAATGGATGCCATAAATACCCATGCTACAGGTATGATAATACTGATTGCCAATGCCAGAAGCACAACATAGACAAAAAGCCTGTATAATGATTTTACACCCATTCCTTTTTCTTTTTTCATGCGTGCCCCTCCTTAAAATTCTAACGGTTCCCGTTTTGTAACCAGATTTACAATCGCTGATAATCCAAACGAGAATAAAAATACGATAACGCCGATTGCCATTCCATATCCATACGAGGAATTGGTATAAGCCTGCTTATACATATAGCTTAAGAACACTTCCGTCGCTCCGTCCGGCCCGCCGTTCGTCAGCGCTTTTACAAACTGGAAGCTTAAGTTAATAGAACTGATTATAAAAAAGGACAGCGTCGTCCTGATATTCGTCCAGATCAAAGGCAACGTAATGGAGAAGAACTGCTGTACATGATTTGCGCCTTCCAGATCGGCGGATTCATACAGGCTTTCCGGTACGCTTGCCATACTTGCCATATACATGACCATGTAATAACCAATTGCCTGCCAGATCATGGCGATTACAAGACTGAATATTACGATTTTCTGATCTCCAAGCCAGAGAATCGGATCGGTATCCCCTCTGAAAATCCCGAGAATACTGTTTAACATTCCATTTGTCGGATCGTATATCGCGGAAAAAATTGCAGAAATAACGACTACCGATAAAATATTTGGAATATAGAAAATAACTCTGAAAAAATTCTCTCCCTTGATTTTTTCTCTGGAAATAATTGCCGCAAAAATCAGGGAAAGGGCCATCGTCACTACCGTAACGCAGACTACCAGAAGTATTGTATTCTGAAATGAACGCAAAAAGTTGGTGTCCTGCATCAGCTTGCTGAAATTTTCCAGGCCGACAAACTCTTTGTTGTTGGAATATCCCCCCCATTTATAAAGAGACATCCGAAATACGTTTATCGTCGGAATAACCATAAAAATAAAGAACAGAATGACCGCCGGCGCCACGCATACCCCGATAAAAACGCTCCTTGCTTTACCCTTTTTCACATCCATACCTCCATTTCCTTCTTCCACCGGACAAAAAAACTTCCGGCTCACCTGAAAAAAGCGTTCCGAAGGCGGGAACCTTCGGAACGCCCCTCGTTATGTTTATTCCATTGCGCCTCTTAACTGGTCGCTTACTTCTTCTACGGACTTCTGCCAATCCGCTACTGTCTTGTCACCGCTTACAATACTGTTTACAGTGCCAAATAACGTATCAGCCATAGAAACGCCTTCTACAGGAGTTGTAGCAGCGAATCCGCCCATAACAGCCGTTGCGCCATTGTCATAGATGCTGTAGAACATTTTGTTCTCGCCTTCCAGCGTATCGCTCATGCCGGCGATCGGCTGAATTGCTCCGGATTCTGCAAAGATTGCTGCCGCTTCATCTGAATACATATAAGCTACGAATTCTTTCGCCATATCCTGATTTTCTGCTGCTGCAGGAATCCACATCTGCTCAAAGAATGTGAAGGAAGATCCATTTTCACCAGCGTTTACTGCCGGAAGAGCCGTCATGCCCCACTCGAAGCCGTCAGCTCTCGGAGCTTCTGCCATTTCTCCCGGAAGCCATGTTCCATTCGGGCAGAAGATCGCTTTGTTGTCCAGAATTAACTGCTGGTTCTTTGTGAAGTTGTCATCGTTTGCATTTGCAACCGTCGTGCCCTCTGTGTACTCTGCCAGTTTGCCGATGATCTCAAATACTTTCGTTGCGTTCTCGCTCTCCCAGATGCCGTCTTCATATGTCATGCAGCTGTTGTAGAAATCAGCGCCGCCTGCAGAAGCCAGCAGAGCGTATGTAAATGCATCAAAGTATCCCGTCGTCGGATAAGTAAACAATGCGATGTTTTCCGCTTTGGCTTTGTCGCCCAGCTCCCACATCTCATCCCATGTCTTCGGAACTTCCCAGCCTTTTTCATTTAACAGTCCTGCATTGTAGAACAGACCGCAGGGGCTGTAGAACATCGGAGCATAGTAGGTAACGCCATCGCCGTACGGATTCGTTCCAAGTGTATCAAAGAATCCCGGAATCACTTTATCCTTAACGGTTACGCTTTCGCCCGGAACCGTCATATCCATAACGTCCGTCAAAGCCAGAAGCGCTTTCTCTTTCGTCAGCGTCTCTGTCATAGCCGCTTCACGACCAGTCGCACAGTGGATAACATCCGGATAATCGCCAGCCTTCATGCTCGGGCTGATTACGTCCTCGATCTTTTTGTCAACCGTAAGCTCTACGGTAACTCCAGGATGAGAAGCCTCGAATGCTTCCGCTACCTTCGTCCACATCTCAGCGCCGTATCCGCCTTCGAATGCCGCCACTTTTAATGTCTGCTCTTCTACAGCTTCGCTTTCTTCCGGAGCAGTCGTATCTGCCGGCGGCGTTTCAACGTCGTCTACAGGTTCTTCCGCCTGCTGATTCTCATCAGGAGTATCTTCCGTTTTGTCGCCACAGCCTGCAAACATCGTCGCAACCATTGAACCAGCCAATAAAAGTGATATTAATTTTCTTTTCATTCTTGTTCCTCCCAAAACTTTAACATTGTTAAGTCATAAACTGGAAATTCGAAATCCATCTGGCCAGATGACTTTGTGCGTAATTGCACAAATACTCTATTTCCATTTCGTTTATATGTGCATCATAACATAATATCCCTATATATTCAAGCCAAAAAAAAGCAAATCCAACTAATTTTAAAATTGAATTTGCTTTTTATACAAAAAACTGCATTTTAATTAATAACTTTTCATTGCCTTAATCAACGTCATCAGCTTAACGGCATACGCCGGATCGGTCGCCCAGTTTCCATTTCCAAGATCCTGTACATATCTGGCGCAGCCGCGTTTGGAAGCCAGATAGGAAAACCTTGGATCGACACACGGCTGATTCAGACTTTCTTTGGATGCATACCCTTTCAGATGCTGCACCTGCGCCCGGATTCCGGTCGCCACATCCGGAAACGTTGCGCCGGCCGCGCCGTCATCCGTCGCTCCGATGCCGGAAAAATTACACTGTTCGGCGCTTACCTGTCCGCCAAACTGCAAATATCCCGTCTCCAGACAAACCTGCGCAAAAATCACTTCTGCCCGAACGCCTTCCAGTTCGCTTTCTTCTATGACAACTTCGCAAAATTCTTCAATATTTTTGGCGCCCCTGTCTTTATAAATTTCTGAAGGAAACCGTTTTCCGGAAACCTGATAGACTGCCGCCATCTGATCTGCCGTCACTGTCGTCTCTCCCATGATGGCATACGCAGTCGAAGCGCCCTTCGCCTCGGAAAGCGTTCCGCTTCCGGCGGTAATCACGCCCTTGCCGTCGGAATATGCCTGCACCTTATAATAATAGGTTTTTCCGGAAACCACCTTCCGGTCCGTATAGTTCACCGTTGAGGACCCTGTTACCGTCGCGATTCTGCGATATCCGCTGTACTGTGACTCGGAACGGAAGATCTTGTATTTTGTTGCGCCCGTCACTTTTTTCCATTTGAGCTTCAGCCCGTCGTCCGCCGTTGCCTGAATAGAAGAAATCTTTACCTGCTGCAGCGCGCGGTACGACACCGGATCGGAGTAGCCGCCCGTAATTCTCTCGCCGTCAAAGCTGCCCGCCGCGACAATTTTGTAGAAATATTTTTTCCCGCTTCGTACCGACTGATCCAGATATTTCCTGCTGTTGCTTCTGACCGTTGCAATCCGCCTGTATCCGCTTCCCTTCCGGGCGCTGCGGTACACTTCATACGTCTGCGCTCCGCTTACCTTTTTCCAGGTAACCTGCATCCGGTCGGAAGCCAGCGACGCAATCGAAGTAATCTTTGTCTGTCCCAGCGTTCTCGCCTTATATGGAGCAGAATCGCTGCCGCATCCCGTATGTCCCTGATTTGTCGGACGCACCCTGTAAAAATACGTTCGCCCCGGAATGACGTTTGTATCCGTATAACGCAGCGATGTTTTTCCATTTACCCGTCCGATTTCCTTATATCCGCCCGTTTCCCGTTCGGAACGGAAGATCTGATATCCGCTAGCGCCCTCCGATACGCTCCAGGATATCTGAAGCGCATTCTGCGACTTTACGCGGATCCGTTCGATGGTTACGTCGGACGGAGCCTTTGTCTTTACTGTGCTCTGCGCAGATTTCATTTCTTTTCCATTTGCGCGGCTGATCGGAACGATTTTGTAATAATAACTGATTCCCGCGGAAATGCCGGTATCGCGATAGGAAAGCGCTGCCGTCTGCGCAATTTTTATAAAATCAGCGTCCGAAGACGTTCGGCGGTATATCGCGTATTCCGCAGCCTGATCCAACGCGTTCCACTTTACTTCAATTACCGTTCCTGACACTGCCGCTGCCTGCGCCTGCACTCCGGCAGCCGCATACGCGGTCTTTGGCGCGCATGCAGCCACAAACAATATGCAAAGCAGCAGACACAATCCCTTCCATGTTCTTTTCATCGTATCTCATTCTCCTGTTATTTCAGATTTTTCTTTTACGGCAAAGCCGTTTCGCTCCTGCTCTCTTCCGACAGACTGATTGTTCCGGACGCCGGCACGGACTGCGGCCCATAAACCATTTCATTGCCATACCGACCGATCAGCGCAACTTTGTAATACCAGGTTACGCCCGGCGTTGCCGAAACGTCTGTATATTTCGCCGTCAGCGGATCTGAAATCGTCTGAATCAGACTGTACGCGCCGTCTTTCTGCGCGCTCCGGTAAATCTGATAACCGGCGATTCCCTTTACCGCCTCCCATGTCAGCTCCATCTGCCCATTCCTGTTCGGCGCAACCATGGTAATATGCGTAACATTTATGGGAGCGCCTCCCATCGCATTGCTCACAACGGCAACGGACGACGCTTTATAGCTTTTGATATGCGCCTCTATTTTGTAATAGTACGTACCCGTCATATTCAGACCGCTGTCTGTATAGCTGACCTGCGTGTCTGTCACAGTCCCGATTTTCTGATACGTTCCGTTTTCCGCCTCCGCACGGTAAATATCGTAGCCTTCCGTTCCTCCCACCGGATTCCAGAATACCTCGATCTCATCCCCGGCGCTGCCCGCAACAGCCGTAATTTCCGGCTCTTTTGGCGTCCATGCATGACGCGCCGTCGAATACGATCCAAATCCGAATCTGCCGTTTACCTTTTTCCTGGTTCTGACTTTATAATAATACCGCGTGCCCGGCGTCAGCCCCTCCACCTGGTAAGACGTCTTCTTGTTGGAACCTATCTTTTTGATCTTTTTGTATTTGCCGTTTTTTGACGTGCTCTGATAAATGATATAGCCGTCCACGTCGTTTACTTTTTTCCAGCTGATGGTCTGGCTGGTGGCGGATACATGCGCAACCTTTGTAATCGCCGTCTTTTTGATGGTTTTGCCATAAGCAAAGCTTCCAAATCCGCTTACGCCTTTTACGCCATTGTTGTGATTATACGCCTGCACTTTATAATAGTACGTTTTCTTCGCGTTTACCGTAGCGTCGTCATAATAAGAGGTCTTGCCGCCTTCGGCCGTACCGACTTTTTTATATTTTCCTCCTGGAGATTCCGCGCGCTTTATGATATAACCGGAGGCATTTGCATCTGCCGTCCAGAGCACGCGCAGCGTATTGGAGCCCTCCGACCGTACAAACACGTTTGTCGGAATCACTGCCGTCCGACCGGAAACCGCTTCGCTGAACGCGCTGTATTCCGACGCGTCATTCGTCTGACCAATCGAACGTATTTTGTAATAATATAATTTTCCGGGCTTCACCTTATCTGTATAGCTGAACTGATTGATGCTCGCAATTGTAGCGATCTTTTTAAAATTGCCCATGGGCTTTGCCGCGCGGTAAATTTCATAGTTGGCCGCATTGCTGACCGCGGGCCAGCTGATAACAAGCTCCTTACTGTTTTTGGACCTGATGGAAGAAATCGTCGGATTTGACATCGTCGTGCCCGACGCGACCGTGCTGAATTTTCCATATTTGGTCTCCCCGCCTGTTTTCGTATAGGTGCGGATCTTGTAGTAATACGTCGTGCCGGGCGTAAGCCCTTTATCCTGCCATGTCGTCGTAGACGCGCCCTCAATTCTGGCAACCTCCGTAAAACCGTCTCCACTCGTTAAGCTCCGATAGATGCAGTATCCCGATACGTCAGCGGCGGCGGACCAGCTTAAATCCATCGTCGTGCCATTGGAAGCCTCCACCTGATTGAAGCCAAGCCCTTTCACCAGCCCGTAATATTCTGCAATTGCCGTTGCATCCGCAACGCCAAGCCGCTTTAGCTGCTCCTCCGTGCTCAGATAGTTTTGGGCGTCATCTGCGTTGGAAATAAACGCATGCTCCACAATCAGCCCCGGTATGCCGTTCTCCTTGCATCGCTTGATTACGCCGTAATAATCCGCAAGGCTGCCATCGGGATATTTCGTTCCATTTTCCGAATTGCGGATATGAATGCCGCCGCTCGCAAGGCCAAGCGCCGTAAGCTTTGATAAAATCACAGACGCCAGAGAACGGCCTGCCGTCCCGCAGTTGGCATTGTAATTGGAATTCGGATAATAGACGTTGGCTCCATTTGGCGCCGCGCTGACATTGGAGTTGTTGTGAAGGCTGATAAACACATCCGCCTTTTTGTCAATCGCCACCTGCGCGCGTTGCGCAAGCGTCAGATAGACATCGCTGTCCCTCGTCATATAAATGGTTACTCCCGCATATTCCGAAAGCTCTTTCCTGCAATACTGCGCAATTTTTAAATTTACGATTTTCTCGACTACGCCATTTGCCTGCGCGCCGGGATCGCTGCCGCCATGTCCCGCATCCAAAACGACTTTCAGGCTCCGCATGCCTTTTATCTCTTCCTCCCGGATCGCTCCCTTTCTGACCGAAGAGGATGGAGCTTCTTCGATTTCGCATCCGGCCCGCTCCAGCGCTTCCTCCATTGTACCGCCCAGTACCGGCTTTCCTTCTTCATCCAGCGATACAACGTCCATCTCCGTCTCCGCCGCAAGCGCTTCCAGCTGTTCATCCGTCAAAAGCACGTCGTCCGGCTCGCTCCAGACAGCCTCATTGACGCCATATGCCGCGTCAATCCCCATTTCTTCAAACGCCGCCGAAGCGTTGACGCCTCCCGCCGTATAGGAAACGCGCTCCAGACGATAGCTTCCTGCCAGACTGTCCGATGCATATTCCATTTGAAACAGAACAAAGTCGTCCAGGATTTCCTTCGCCTTTACCTCGTACGCTTCGCCTGTTTCCTGATTTTTATACGTCAGCGACGCCGCTTCCAGCGCCGCGCTTCCGTCGCCGATGCCAAGCATGACCGTCTGCGTACCGGGAGCCGTCAGCATTGGCTCCTGTACGATCACATAATTGACAAGCGCCTCTGCGCCCTCCTTCTCATGTTCCACCGACGCTGCAAACGCATCGCCGCAGCTTGCCATAAGCGCCATCAGACAGGCAAGCGCCATCGCTATCATTCTCTTTGCTGTCTTCATTCCATATCCCTTCTATCCTGCTATCCAACTCGTTTATGTATCACGATTCCCGTCTTGCCGTCCATTGTTTCCTTCGTCTGATCCGACCTCCGGTAACCGGCGCCGTCTTTCTGGCGGAATCATCTTTTCTTTTCCAATTTTAGCACAATCATTTCCGTTCTACAATCCGTTCTTTCCATCCTCAGAAAAAAATCATTTTCTGAGGCTCTTTTGCCCGGAATCACCGCGCCGTCCCAGAAACGCAAGCAAAAGTCCCGCGCCAAACGCCAGTCCCCAGAACGCCAGTCTGCCTCCGGACGCGTCGTATGTATCTGCGCTTTTGGTTGGAGAAGCCTGCGACATCCCGTTTGGCTGCGCCGGCGTAACGCCGGCCGGAGACGCAGACGTAACGGATGGCTGCCCGCCGTCCGCTTTCTTTTCCTCCGATACGTATTCCCCGATTTTCTTCTGTACGGCCGCCTTTCCGGCATCCAGCGCACCCGACAGCTCCGCGTCAGCCGCGCCTGTTCTGCCTGTGCTCTGCACAGGCGCCTCCTCCGGCGGCGCTCCACGCGTTCCATCCGTAAATGCCTTAATCCGCGCCGTAATCCCATTTGCCGCCATATCTTCCCATCCGCCATCTGTGAACCGAAAGCTCTGCCCGGCTTCTACCGCATTGACAAACGAAATCCATCCACCATTCTGATATGTCTTATCAACAAAAAAATCGACCTGTTCCCCGCTCTCTTTTTCCAGCGTAATCACGACGGAAAACGTCTCCCCGTCTTTTAACGCGACGGAAGACGACAGAGGAATCGTATAGTAGCCGGCGTAACTGGTGCTTCCTGTCGCAGGCGCGGCAAGCTGCGGCTCGCCCGACGCAGGATTCCCGGGGTCCACCGGATTTTTATAAATCTGTATGCTGTAGGAAACAGCCGTATCAAATAACGCAAACGAAACGGCTTTTAACGCTTCCGCCGAACAACCCTCTTTTTTATGTACGGCAAAGACATTGGCGATGGATGCGCCGCTGTCAATTTTGGTCAGCGCGCTGTCTGGATTCGTCGCGTTATACGCGCCGGCAGAGCCGTCATACTGATAGTTGAAATCATAATTATCCGCCGGTTCAAAATCAAAGATATAGGCTCTTGCACGATTGGAGCTTGTATTTCCGGAATTTACTGCGCTGTCTTCATAGGAAAGATAAAAGTATCCGCCGTCGCCAAACGATTCGCCATAGCTGTTTTTTACAATCCACGCGCCGTCTCCCGACGGCCGATGCGCTTCTCCAAACTTCTCTCTTGGAAACGTATCGTCCCACCCGACGATCGTCACCGAATGATTGTTGGCCTGACTGCTGTCAAGCGGAAAATAATAGGCGTGTGAATCTTCCTGATAATACCTGTAATTCCAGTAAAGATTGATTGCGGCCGCGCCGTATTTCTGTATCATCTGCTTTGTGACGTGAACGGCGTCCACGTCCCTGAAATTGATCCAGTACGCATTCTGCAAATGCGCGACGTCCTCATACGCCATCGTATCCGGATAAACCGTCCGTTCTGAAAAGCTCTCATACGGAGCCGCCGCTTCATCGGCCGCGCCGACCCATCCCGCAAGAGAAAATGTGGAAAAAATCGTATTGGAGCCAACCTCCAGATCATTCCATGCAGAAATATTATAATTGCCGTCACCCGCCGTATTTCCCAAAGGGTCTGTAACAGGATGATAAAAAAAGTATGTAAAATGCGCTTCCGAAAAATCCAGCGTTTCCGGAGACGCAAGGCCTTTGCTTATCAGAGACTGCTCGCCGGCGGCAAACGAAGAAAACGCCCAGCAGGTATTGGCGCTCTGGCTACGCACAGGCGTAACCCTTCCAAACGTTCTCGGATCATACACAGCGTCCAGCGACGCCTCTCCATAATCCGAAAGAGCCGCGTCCTTTTTCAGCAGACGGTAAAACAAATCCTTCTCTCTCCGCTCCCCCATCTGGCGCGTCCCGGTCAGGGCTTCCATTTCTTCGGATATGTTCGGAACGTCAAATTCCTCCCGCGCTTCCTGAAACAAAAGCTTTGCAGCCTGCGCCTCATCCGGAAGCAGCAGCAACGCGCAAAGCGCAAGCATTCCCAGATGCCGCTTCATCCTCCCACCTCTTTCCATGTTTGTTCTTCTTTATTTCCTCATTATAATACAACGCCGCCCAAAAGAAAAGCAGCGGAAACAAAGAACCTCATGCCAGCATTGCCAGAAAGTCCCTTGTCTCCGCAAATCATACGATTTAATTTTTACTCCCCAGCGTCACTTCCAGAACGTGCTCTTCATATTCTCCGTTCCGCGCACGGGAAATCTCCACTTCCACAACGCTTCCTGCCGGAAGGTACTGCATCAGCTCCATCATTTCATCCATTGATTTGACGTTTCTTCCGTCAAACCGTGTAATGATATCGCCCTGCAAGATGCCGGCTTCCTCCGCGCTGCTGCCCTCCACGACGCGTGTGACGTATACGCCCTGCGACATGTTGTAGGTGTCCGACACATTCTGCGTCACGTCTACGCCGGAAATCCCAAGATACGAGCTGTCGCTTCCACGCACGACTTCTCTCGTAATCAGCTGGCGGATAATTGGAATCGCCGTATCGGATGGAATTGCATAGCCCATTCCCTCCACTTCCGTCTCCGAATACTTGACGGAGGTGATTCCAATGACTTCTCCTTTTGCGTTTAAAAGCGCGCCGCCGCTGTTTCCCGGATTGATTGCCGCTGACGTCTGTACCAGATCGTTTGTAATCGTGCTTCCATCCGACTCATTTGTCACCGTAACCTCCCGGTCCAGCGCGCTGATCACGCCTGTCGTGACAGACTGTCCATAACCAAGCGCGTTGCCGATGGCGATTGCCGTCTGACCGATCTTAAGCTGATCCGAATCGCCAAACGTCGCAACGCGGATTTCTTCCTTCGTCTCGTCTTCAATATCGTTTAACGCAACGCTGACGACGGCAAGGTCGCTGCTGGCGTCGGTTCCCCGCACCTGCGCGTCTACAGCCGTTTCATCGGAGAAAAGAACCGTCAGCGTCTGCGCGCCCGCAATGACATGATTGTTCGTCGCAATGTAAAGATTCTCCTCATCCTGGCTAATAATGATGCCGGAGCCGCATCCTTCGCTTTCATATTCCTGCCCCCGGCCGAAAAAGAACCCTGGCGCCTGCATTCTGGCAATCGTCGTAATCGACACGATGGAAGGCATCGACTGTCGGACAATGCCCGATACATCGGCAACGGCTCCCGTCTTCTGCGGCGCAGAATCGCCTGTTTTCTGGCCGGCGGAAAGCTGCCCCACCGCTTCCGGCTCCGCCGCAATGCTAAGATCGGCTCCGGACGGCGCCGCCTCTTCCTCCGGCGCGGCGTCTCTTCCCGTAACTTTTCCAAAGAAATGCGTCGTTCCCACAAAGGAGGAACCGGCAAGCAGTCCAAATACGACTGCCAGCGCAGCGCATTTTAACAGTTTTACGCCAAAGCCGCCGCCCTCTTTCTTCTGCTTTGGCGGCTTTTGATACGCGCGGTACCAGCCGTCGTCGGCATTGCCGCCTTCATACATATTCTGCTGCCCCGCATCCGGCTCTTCCACTTCTCCGTATGCATAGTCTGCGGGCGCTGCGCCCTCCGGATCCGCTCCTCCCTCCGGCACGGCGATATTCTCTTCCCACGGGTAACGTTCCTGCTGTTCAAATCCTTCCATATCCCAAACTCCTTTTTTGACATATGCCTGATCTTATATGTTTGTCTTTTCTGTTGCAAGTGTAGCGTGAATTTGTGTTGCTTTTGTGAAAATAGCGTGCAAAAAAGGTGAAAGATGCTGTTTTTCATCTTTCACCTTTTTGCCTCTCTATTCCGGATCGTTCTCCTCCGGCAGCATCGTCGTCGTATCCGTAGCGCTCGTATTGCTGTCGCCCGTCAGCGGATTGTCAAATCTGCTCGTAGCGCTCGTCGTACAGCCGGTATAATCCACAATGTATTCACTGATCCCCCGCACCGTATTGGCTACATTATTCTTCTCGTCAAACAGATATTCATGCAGCTCCTTTACATTCGTCTCCAGATCGGTCGGCACAACAAGGGCTCCCTGTGAGCCATACGTTCCGGTACACAGCTCAAACGGCCATCCGTGCGTATCCTCCAGCTCGTAATCCATCACGTCGCTTGCAAGCTTCAGCATCTCCGAGCTCGTAAAGCTCGTCGAAATCTGATCAATCATGCTGTTAATCATGCTTCCAATCGTCGCAATGCCGGAGCCTCTTGCCTTTTCAATCATTTTGGCAAGCACGTCCCTCTGCCGCTCGGTCCGCTTAAAATCATCTCCGCCTCCATGACGGATGCGGCAGTACGCCAGAGCCTGGACGCCGTCTACCGTGTACGTGCCTCCGCCGCTTAGCTTGCTCGTATTATGATTCGTAACGCGGTTAATCTCGTCAATATAATTGTCATTCATAATCTGCACTTCCTGATCCGTCACCGTCAGCTCAATTCCGTCCAGAAGATCCACGGCCTCAACCAGCGCGCCAAAATCCACCGCAACATAGTTGACAATATCCAGATTCAGATTCTTATTGAGCGCGGCAATCGCCCCTTTCGGGCCGCCGTATGCATAGGCAGCGTTAATTTTTCGGTACGTATCCTCTTTGACATTCAAAAACGTATCGCGGTATACGGATACGATCTTTACTTTCTTCGTATCGTTATTGATGCTTACGATCATAATGCAGTCGCTGTTTCCAGCGTCGTATTTTCCGGTATCCCGGTTATCCAGTCCAAACAGCGCGATATTCGTATATCCCTTCAGCACCTCCGCCGTCTCAGAATCCAGCTCGATGTTGACTTCCTTTTCTTTGATCTCTCCTGTGCTCTCAACCTTATTCAGCTTAGAATAAACAAACAGGCCTGCCAGCAGCGCGATCAGAACGATGATTTCCACTGCAAATAAAATAATTTTATTTTTCCTTTTTTTCTTTTTTCTTGTTGTACCCATTTCAACTCCATTCTTTCAGACACGCGCTGCGCCTGAAGCTATAGTATTTGACAAACACTTATAAAATATATAACTTTTTTCAATTTCTGTCAATGTTTCCGAATCAGAAAGGAATTGTACAATTTTCACAAAATTTACCATTTGTTCCACGCCATTCGACGTTTTGCAAGCGCGCAAAACAGCACAAACCGCTTTTTTATCATCTCCAAAAGCGTCCCGTGTGAAAAATCCGAGACATTTCCGCCATGTCTGCGGTAAAGCAAAAGCGGCTCTTTTATAAACATACTGTGCCCATATTTCAGGTCATTTATCATACCGATCCATTGATCATGCATTTCAATTTCTTCCGGAATTGGAAGCGCATACGCAAGCAGACGCCGGTCAAACGCCATGCAGCATCCCATATAACGGTTTTTGATCAGATTATGCCAGAATCCCGGCTTAGAACCGCGGTACGCAAAAAAAGACGGCATCTTCTCTGCAGTAAGCGAGGCGTCCATCACCCGCGCATCGTGGCAGACAAGCGTGCAGCCGTTCTTCCCCAGAAATTCCATGACCTTTTCCACTTTATTTTTCGTCCATACGTCGTCCTGATCCGCCAGAAAAATATAATCTCCCCGGCAATGCGACAGGGCGGCGCCTACATTCTGCTTCACGCCTTTTTTCGGCCCCTGCACAAGATAAACGGGAATTTTAGAAGTTTCATATGCCTTTACCAGCGCAGGCGTCGCGTCCGATGATCCGTCGTCGGATACGACGACTTCATCGCACGTCGAAAGATTCTGCAAAACAGAATCGATCTGCTCTTTGATATAACGTTCCCCATTATACGCAGCCACGGCTACGGATATCCTGACCTTACTCATGCGCATTACTCCAGAAATGTTTTTTCATATGCTTTTACAATCCCATCCCAGCTATAGTCTGTAAGAATGCGCCGCTTCGCCCTGCTGCCAAACGCATCCCGCTCCTTCTGCCCCATTCTGTCCGTCCGCGCAATCAGCTCCGACAGGCTGCCCGGCTCCTTCGTCCAGTAAAGCGCCGCGTCTTCGCCAACCTCCCGGTTAAATCCCACGTCAAACAGAAGATTGACCTGCGTGCCGGACAGCGCCTCTAACAGCGACGGATTCGTACCGCCTACCGCGTGTCCATGCAGATAGGCGCATGCATTTTCACGAATTTTTTTCAGCAGCGCTTCCTCATAGACGGTCTGACAGAACACAATCCGCTTATCCCGATCAAACCCCGTAGACTGTTTTAAGCGAAAGAAAAACGGATTTTCTTCCACATTGCTGATAATCGCCAGCTTTTTGTCCGTCCCGGAACGCATAAACTCACAAAGCATCGTCTCATAATTATTCTCCGGCACAAATCTTCCCACAATCAGATAATAGGAAAACGGCGCAAGATCCCATTTCCGATACCATTCGGTCAGCTGCGCGTCCCCATCTGGCAGACCGCTTGCGGAAACGTCCGCGCCATATGCAATATATTTTGTCTGCGGCGCATACGCTTCATACGTCGTCCGGATATACCGTTCGATATTTTTGGAATCGCAGATCAGAAGATCTGCATGCTTTACCATGCGTTTTTCCGAATATTTCCAGTATGCGCGGATGGCGCGGTTCCATTTTGCCCGCATCCATTCGTGCCCGTCCGGATTGACATAAAGACGGCCTCCCATCTTATGCAGCCTGCGCTTCAAAAAGCCGATAAACGGACCGATCCGACAGGCCAGCACATAAACGACCGGCCGCTTTGCCTTATGCGCCCTGCAATAGCGCAGACAACGGCAAAACGCCGCCAGATCGTACCAGACCGCCTTCGCGGGGCCGATGCGGGGCGTCCTGATCGGAAAGCATCGGCAGCCCTGGTATTCAAATTCTCCGGAGCGCTCTGCCATGCATGCCACATGATAGCGGAGCTCCCCGCTTTTTTTCCTTCTGGTAAGCTGTTCGACAAACGTCTCGAATCCGCCGTATTTCGCCGGAATCCCTTTGCTGCCAATAATAAACACATCCCGCATTTACATTCTCCCATACAGACAGACGGCCAGCTGCCGCCCGTTATTTCATCGCATATGTGTGGTTCGGTTTCAGACTCAGATTGCAGTTGTAGCAGGGGTCCGGCTTTGCCAGCTTCTGCTCCCATCTGTCCAGAAACAGCTTCTTCTGCCGCTCGCGCGAAAAGTCCTCCGCCCTTTCCTCCCGCTTCCTTCCGCGCACAACCGCCGTCGCTTCAGGCGTCACGACGGCTGCATAGCCCTGCTCTGCAAGGCGAAAACAAAAATCCGCATCCCGGTACCATCCATCCAGCGCCTCTTCCATGCCGCCTGCGTCTGCAAACGCGCTTCGTTTGAACATGGCGCAGTCCAGCGAAAGCGCACTGACGTTCTGCGGTATCGCCGCATGCAGAAAATAGCCTTTGTATTCCGCCGGCAGCCCTCCGCTGGCGCCAATCAGACTGCCGTCCCCGTCATAAAGGACGCCGCAGGATGCAACGCGCCCCGCTTCGTTTAAAAGCTTTGCGCCCACTACGCCGACCGCCGCATGCTGGCACGTTCCAAGCAGCGTCTCAATCAGTCCCTTTGGCCTGACCTTAACCTGCTTTCGAATATACAGGATATACTCTCCGACGCATGCCTTCTCAATCGCATTTTGAAACGAGTCAATCCGCATATAGTGGATATTCAGGCGATATGCGCCGTCTCCTGCGCCTTCCTTCTGATAATGGCGGCGAATGCGCCGAAGCTGCTCCTTCTCTTCTGCAACGACGGTAATCGCATAGTCCCCCCGCAGGGCATACCGCACCCGGTAAACGCCAAGATTAGGCGTAACAGACGCAGCTCCCGGCTCGTTTCGCCGTTTCAAATGCGCTTCAATCGCGCGGCAGCCATTGTCAAACGCATATGCCTTGTCCGCGCTGTTTCCGGCCGTTGAGCCTTCGTGCATCCTCCAATGGTACAGGATTTTTGGCACGTGCCGGACAATGGCTCCCGCGTCCACACAGCGAAGCGCGAAATCATAATCCTGCGCGCCGTCGTACTCCTTTTGCAGTCCGCCCGTCTTTTGCAGCAAAGCGGCGGAGAACATCAGAAAATGACAGAAATAATTATTGTGGCGCAGAAATTCCAGATTAAAATCCGGTTTGAAATGCGGTCTGCTGTGCTGCGCGCCGTCTTTGTCTATTTTATCTTCATCCGAATACACCATCGCATATGCCCGCTCTTCTTCTGTATAAGAACGGTTTAAGCATGCCGCCATCTCATACAGCGCGTTTCCGGCGAGCACGTCGTCGTGATCCATCAGCGCAATGTATGCGCCGTTTGCCATTGCAAATCCGCTGTTTGTATTTTCTGAAATCCCGCCGTTTTCCGCCAGCGCAAGATAGCGGATGCGCGCATCCTTCTTTGCATAGGCGCGCACGCACGACGCCACCGCCTCCGTTTTGCTTCCGTCTGCGATGCACAGCTCCCAGTTTGCATAGCTTTGCGCCAGCACAGATTCCAAAAGCGCGCGCAGATACGCCTCTTTCGTTTCATAAGCGGGAACGACAATGCTGATCAGCGGACTGTACGAAAGAGGCTCTTCCATCTGTCGGCGAAGCTCCTCTTCCGTCGGCAGATAGCGCCTGTAATGCTTTGCATACGAAAGCATGGGCGAGCTTCTCCGCTCCCGTATTTTCCTGTAAAGCCCCCGTATCCCATATCGTTTCAGAAGGCTGACCGCATACCCGTATTGATATTTCAGATTCATGCCGTTATTCCGAACCCTTTCCCGTAATCACCACCTGCAGCGTCTTCGCCAGTATTTTGAAATCCAGTCCAATGCTCCACTGCGAAATATAATGCGTGTCCAAAAGGACCACCTCTTCAAAATCCCGGATGTCACTGCGGCCGCTGACCTGCCACATGCCCGTGATCCCCGGCTTAATGCCAAGCCTTGCTCTGTGATGAATCTGATACTGGTCAAATTCCTCAAGCGTCGGCGGCCTTGTGCCGACCAGGCTCATATCGCCCCGCAGCACATTAAAAAACTGCGGCAGCTCATCGATCGAATATTTGCGCATGACCTTTCCCACCGGAAAGACCCTCGGATCATCCGCCATTTTAAACATCAGTCCCGACATTTCATTTTGCCCCATCAGAGACGCTTTCTGCTCCTCCGCATTCACATTCATCGAACGAAATTTGTAGAGCTTGAATTTTCTTCCGTTCTTCCCCACGCGCACCTGTGAAAAAAACACAGGACCGGGCGACTGGATTTTAATCATCGGCGCAAAAATAAAAAAAGCGATTCCACATGCAAAAAGGCCGATCACGCTTCCGACGATGTCCATCAGGCGCTTGGCAAACAGCTGTCTGGGCGAAGCGATTTTCATGCTGGAGGTTAAGACCATGTAATTGCCGTATTTCTCCACTACCTTATTCGGCGCGAGCGCATTCATATGCACCAGATTAAAATGCACGATCAGCCCCATCTCCAAAAGCTCATTGGCAAGCGCCTGCGAGCTTTCCCTCGTATTGCCGTTGATAAACACTTCATCCACTACGTTCTTGCGGAGATATTCATAAAAATCATCCGCATTGGCGACGACCGGCACGCCGCAGATCTTCGCGCCCCGCAGCTTTCTGTCCACGACGACGACGCCGGATACGACGAAATCTTTATACGGCAGGTGCGCAAATTCCATCAGCGCCTCTCTCGCATATTCTTCCGTTGTCACCAGTATCATAACCGAAAGGTTCTTTTCCTTTTTCATCCGGCTGCGAATCAGGTATTTCAGCAGAATTCTTCCGCCATACACAAACGCCATAGAAATGATCCAATAGGAAAATATGACTTTTCGGGAATAAATCTCCGTCTGCTTCGTCGCAACCTCATAAGCCAAAACGCCGGCAAATATAATCGTGCAGAACGTAATGCACGAATTGAGTTCCTGAAAATGCCCTCTGCGCAAAATCCCGGCATACGGTTCAAAAAAGAATACGACGCAGATATCAATCAATGCCATAGCGACCGCAAGCCTCTCATACGGCTCGTTAAAATACGGCAGATGCCATCCAAGCCGCATGACATAGGCAACCACAAGCGCAAGCTGCATGCAAAAAATATCGAGAATTGTAAAATCCAAATGTTTTAACCAGCTTTTTCGTTCCCTTTTATACAAAACGTTCCACCTCCTGATTGCCGGATGGCAGGAAAGTATTTCTTATTCTTCTCTTGCGCCATGCAGATACAGCCACGTCCTCGCGTAATTCTTCCGTTCTTCTTCCGACATAGCCCCTATCTTTTCATGGGAAAGCTTCGTGACGGCCATCTCCTGCTCGCCGCATTTGAAGCACTCGACGTTCTTTCTTCTTGATACGACCCGAATCCAGCCGCAGCTCGGGCAAATATATACTTTCATTTACGCTTCCCCTGACCGTTCCTCTTTTTGTATTTTCAGATGATGCAGTTCCATTTCAAAATCCTGCCGGTTCTTCTGCCCCATGGTTTTTAAAATAAGCCCGGAGAAAAACGACTGCATGGCCGCCAGCATTGCAAAGCCGCATACAATCAGCGTCGGAAAATGCGGCACCAGTCCGGTCTTCGTATATTCGACCATGATCGGTATCAGAAACAGAATCGAAAGCACGGCAAGCGCCATAGAAAGCAGTCCGAAAAAGTGCATCGGCTTGTACGTCTGGTACATTCTTGCGATCGTACAGAGCACCCGAAACCCGTCGGAGAACGTATTCAGCTTGGAAACGCTTCCCTCCGGCCGGTCGCGGTACTCAATAATCACATTTTCCAGCTGCATATTTTTATCCGCCGCGTGAATGCTCATTTCCGTTTCAATTTCAAAGCCCTTTGACAGCACGGGAAACGATTTTACAAACAGATAGCTGAACGCCCGGTAACCCGTCAGTATATCTTTAATATCCGCATCAAACAGCCGATTGATGCTTCTTCGCACGAGAGAATTTCCGAAATTGTGAAACGCCCGCTTATTTTCCGTAAAATAGGTGGAGGAAAGCCTGTCTCCCACAACCATATCGGCATTTTTCTCGAACACCGGGCGAATCAGCTCCGGCGCGGCCTCCACCGGATACGTATCGTCCCCGTCGATGATAATATAACATTCCGCTTCCACATCGCGGAACATTCTGCGGATGACGTTCCCTTTTCCCTGTTTGTATTCATACCGCACAATGGCCCCGGCCCTGCGGGCGATCGCATCCGTGCCGTCCGTCGAATTGTTGTCATACACATACACGACCGCCTCCGGCAACACCCGTTTAAAATCTTCCACTACCTTCTGAATCGTCCTGCTTTCGTTATAGCAGGGAATCAGTACCGCTATTTTATCCATTTCAGGCTCCCTTCCATTTTCGCATCTTACGGTATATGCAGTATACCTCTATTATAATCTGAATCGCAAGCGTTATCAACAGTGCGATCACAACGCCGTCCATAACGTAATAACGCACGAGCAGCATGGAAGCGATCCATGACGAAAGCAATCCGCCGATTCCGACTGCCGTCTGTCCCCTGATTTCCCGCAGCACGGTACAGACTGGAAACAGACACGCATTGACGGCAATCAAAAGCGTCGAAAAAATAATCGGCACAAACAGGTACGTATACGCGCGTATTTCTTCCGGAAACACCAGAAGCAAAAACCACTCTCCAAGCAGCGCCGACGCCACGACGGCCAGAATCGAAAGCAGGAAAAAGACAATCGCCACTTTTTTCAAAATATCGACAAAGCCCTTTTTGTCGTTTTCCTTCAGACGGTCGGCAAGCGGCAAAATCAGCGGTATGAAAACCGTACTGGCGCCCACCTGCACGATCATGCTTGGCGTTGCAACCGAATTATAATATCCCAGCGCCGTATCCCCATAGTAACGCTCCAGAAAATATTTCGGCAGCGAAATGGAAAGATTGTTTGTCACGGCTACCACCACAAGCGGCGCCATTGCAAGCATCAGCTTTTTAACGGCCGCCCCATCCGTTGCGGCATCCGGGACAAGAAAACGCCTTGCCACGCGCATGTCGTACAGATACGCCGTCAGAAACGTCGTAAGCGTCATACAGCCGATCGCCAGAACGAGATTCTTTGTCAGATACAGCACGCCGCAAAAGGAGGCCAGCATCAGAATGCCGCGCGCAACGTAGGAATAGCAGATATAATCCATGCGCCCGTTCTTCTGGTCAATGCCATGATACACATCGATCCACGCTTCCCCGCATTTATAAATCATATAAATCAGAATCGATCCCCACTGATACGGCGTATAATCGTTAAACAGCAGTCCCGCCGCGCAGATCAGAAACGAAAGGGCCATCGCATACAGACGGGACCGGATATACGTATGGTCCGAATATTCCCCGTACACGTCCGAAACCTGGTACTGCCTCGTATTAAACAGGGCCATAATGCCAAACGCCGCTGTAAACGTCATGGCAATGCCGTATACGCCGGCGTCGGAAAAGCCGGAAAGATGCACGACCAGAATCGTCGTCAGCCACTGGCAGCCATAGTAAAACATTGTGCCAAAGCTGTTATAAAAAATGTTTGCAAGCGTTGATTTCTTCTCCATTGCATCTGCCTTTCCACCATTACAGATCCATCGTATAATCCGCGCGGTGCAGCGTCAGATTCGGATTATAGTAAGGATCGCCTTCCGTAATTTCCCGCTCCCACTTCGACTGGAAGCGGTCGATCTCCGTCTGAAACCGCGCCTGTTTTTCTACCGTGTCCTCATAACCTCTGGATTTGGACTCGTAATGATACAGTCTTGCATACGGATTGAACAAAATCTTATATCCGGCGGCGCGAATCTTCATGGCAAGGTCCACATCGTTTAACGCCACGACAAAATCCTCCTCCATGCCGCCCACTTCTTCGTATACGGCCCGCCGTACCATAAAGCACGCGCCTGTCACGCCGCTGACCTCCCGTTCACACAGAGCAAACGGATAGCCCTGCGCGTCCCGGTCTCTAAGGCTCCAGAGCGCGTGCGCCGCAAAGCCGCCCATGCCAATGATAACGCCCGCATGCTGAATCGTGCGGTCTCCATAGTAAAGCATTGCGCCGCAAGCCCCAACGCCCGGCTTTAATGCAGAAGCAACCAGCTCGCGCAGCGCAAAGGCGTCCATGCATTCCGTATCGTTATTTAAAAACAAAAGCAGTTCCCCCTTTGCGCGCTGTACGGCAAAATTATTAATCGCAGAATAATTAAAGCTTCCGTTCCACGTCACAATGCGCACACGCTTATCCTGTCGCTCCAGCGCTTCGTAAAATGCAAACGTCTCTTCCCGCTCACTGTTATTTTCTGCAATAATTATTTCAAAATTCGTATAATCGCTCCGTTTCAGCGCATTCAGGCACAGCGTCAAATCCTCCAGATGATCTTTGTTCGGAATAATGATGCTGACAAGAGGCTCCTGCTCCAGCGTCTGCCGAATATGAAAAAAGCCTGGCACATCAGACGCTTCCACCGTCCCCCGTATCCCCTCTTCGGTCATCCAGCGCCGCAGACAGCCGGCGTTTTCCGGCTTTACGCTGTGTGTAAAGCTGCCGCGCGCCTCTTCTGTTACAACGTTAGAAAACAGGACTTTTGGAAGATGCAGGATATGCTCTGCATGCCGAAACGCCTGCAGGGACAGATCGTACCAGTCATTTCCTGCAAATTGAACCGAAGCGCCTTTCCGCTCCATTGCCTCCAGAAGGCTTCTTCGGACTGCAAAACAGCGTCCCAGATAGGGGAAATTTAATAAAAGCTGTTCGCTTGCATCCGGTTTGAAAAACGGACGGCTGCGTTTTTTGCCTGTACAGTTGTCCTCATCCGTATAGAGCAGATCCGCCGGATGATCATTTCCTTTGCGAATCCGGCTGATATGCCGCTCATACCTTCCGGATGCCGCCAGCGAAATTTCATAGAGATATTCCGGGCGAACCCGAACCGCTTCCCCGCAAAACACGAAAATATCCCCGTCCGCCCGTGCAAGCAGATCAGAAATCGTGCTGCTTCCCGTCACTCTGGCAAACGAAATCCGTTTGCAGGTCTGCTCCTGCCATCCGGCGCTTTTTACATCGACGCCTTCCTCCGCTACGATGACAAAGGCATACTCTTTCGCGCGCGCACTTTTCTTCTGCGCCGACAGCTCCTTTTTCGACGCGTTATGATGTCTGCACCATGTCATATACGCAGACTCCTCGTTGACGGGCACGCCCAGCTTGCGCAGCGCTTTTTTCACGGTAAACGCCGCTCCGTAATAGCGCAGATAATACGCCGCCTTCTGCGCCCTGTTTTTTCCTTCCAGATCAAAACTGCTCAGCATATGGCACCCTCTTCATCTTCCACGGTTCTTCCAGCGAAAAATTTTCATTATAAAATGGATCGCCCTGTTTCACCTGCCCTCTGTACGTCGCCAGCAGAACCTGCCGGTCCGCCTCTGTCAGATTCCATTTCCAGTCTGCTTTTCTCATCCTGCACAATGCATACGGATTTAATACAATCTGCCGGTTCACTTCCCGCAGCCGAAAGCAGACGTCTAACATTCTGCCGGCTGTCGCAGACGCGTCCGCTTCCGCAAAATAGGGAAAGATCTCTTCTTTTTTCCCCATACAGGCACAGCCGGATACGGCGGAAACATTGTGGGCGTAGTAATTTCTGCCCATATACCCCGGCGCATCGTAACGCCCGCCGCGATTGACCTCGATCGCCAGCGTATCCTCCGAATCGCCAATCACAAGATCCGAGCTTAAAATCAGATTTTTTTCATCCAGAACCTGCATGCCGACCAGTCCAACGTCATCCCGCTGCGCAAACATCAGAAGCTCTTCCAGAAACGACGGCGTTACCGGCGTAATGCCAGCCGCAAGAATCAGCACGTACGTCCCGCCCGCGCGCCGAAACGCCTCCAGAAATTCCTCCTGCGACGCGACGCATTCCACCGTATAGTTCTGATACGTGGCAATTTTTTCAACGGCGGCCAGCGTATGCGCCATTTTATCTATCCCGCTTTTGCTTCCGTCAATCAGTATAGAAATATCCGGCGAACCGATTTCGTATTCCATGCGATAATGCGTCTTGCAGATCTGCGCGCTGTGCACCCTGGCCGGATATCCCCTGCGCCGCTCCGCTTCGCTTACCGCCTTCTTTCCGGCCGCGATCGCGTACGATTTGGAATCCAGATTCATCGACGTCGACTCTTTATGGCAGCGCCAGAAATACAGCGTTTTGGGAATATGGCAAATCGTTTCCGCCGCATCCGTCAGGCGAAGAATCATATCGTGATCCTGACTTCCGTCATATTCGGGCCGAAACATCCCCACCTTATCCAGCAGTTCTTTTTTGAAAACGCACAGATGACAGATATAATTGACGCCCCGCAGATTGTCTACGGAAAAATCCGGCTTGAAATGATATGTGACAATGCTGCCCGGATCCATCCCTTCAAACGTCACTTCATCCGTATAGATAAAATCCGCGCCTTCTTTTTCGATTGCCTTTGCGCATTCAAACAATGCAGAAGGATGCAGAAAGTCGTCATGATCTAACAGCGCAATGTAGCTGCCTGTCGCCATGCGGATAGCGGCATTTGTATTGCCCGCAATCCCCTCATTTTTGGGAAGCTTCTGGTATTTGACCCGTATGTCGTATTCTGTGAACTCTTTTATCATTTCCTCATAATGCCCGTCATCCGAATCCGAAGCGTCCGCAAGGCAAAGCTCCCAGTTCTGATACGTCTGCCACAAAGTCGCCTCCAGAAGATCTCTAAGATACAGCTCCGGCGTATTATACATCGGAACTACCACGCTGAACTTATGGTCTTCTTTAAATTTTGTCTCCGCCTCCTGCTGCTTCTGCGTCACGGAGGGCATAATGCGGATCAAAAACTGGCGCGCCTCCTCGCGTCTTGCATAACGGTTGTTTTTCAGCGCGTGCTCTATGTTTCGATATGTGCCGACCACCCCGTTCTGACGCAGATACCGCGCCGCGTGGTAAGCCTTTCTCGCCGGATATAACAGCGTCCAGACCGGCGTGCCCTTCAGCTTGCGAATGCCGCGCCTTTCCGGTTCCTGCTCCACATCGTCGGGTCCGTCGTCATGCGTATACGCCAGGTATTTCGCCAGATCGCCCAGATCTGTAGAAATCCTTTTCTTTTCCTCATCCGCCAGCTTCCGCAACATCTTCTCTTCTTTCACTGCAACTCTCCTTTTTTACAACTCTATTGAAAGAACATAACCCGCTTCATTTTCAAACTCGACCGTTACATTCGGATCGGAAAGCACACGCTTCCCATGCTCTTTTTCAAACTGCGTGCCCCGCATCATGACGGTATGTTTTACGTCCCAGTCATAATACGCCTGGCGAAGCTCCTCTGTCGTATGCCTCCATTCATAAAAATCAGGAAAATCAAACGCGCTTGAGCCTTCGTACAGATACGTCTGCCCATAATCGTTTGTTTCCGTCATAAGCGGAACCATGTTTTCTTCCGCATGATGATCCTGCACATACTGAAACAGATCAAACACAGCATTGTCAAGCCCTTTGTGCTCGCTCGTCAGAAACGCCCAGTCGATCTGATACAGCGTAAAAAACGCCGTACTGTGCATGGCTCCCGTGATCTTCTCGGTTGACGTTACAATTTTGTACTCGATCCGCCCAAAGCAAAGAGCCGCAAACGCGACCGCCAGCGCGCAGTACGCCGCCAGCGTCTCTTTGGCCTCCTGCAGCATTACACATACCGCCTTCATCGTCAGAACCCAGCAAAACGTCCAGAGCGGATAATACGTCTTGTAATAATAATAGGTGGAGACATGGTGCGTCAGCGTCAAAAGCAGCATAACGCCGGTAAAGCCCAGATACGCGCCAAAGAACAGAAGATCCGGCGAAATTTTCTTTTTTTTCAACGAATGAATCAGGAAAAACAGCGTAGGAAACAGCGTCCAGAAGAAATCCATATACAGCTCGGTATAGATGCCTCCCTGATTGGAAAGCGCGCCGGCAATGCTTGTACCGGAGGAAATAAAAAATCCGTACAGACAGTAGTAAAGCCCCATTGCCGTCGGCAGTAAAAAGACGCGCAGCGCAAGCAGCGCATTTCTGCGCGACAGCAGCTTTCCTTCCCGCCTGGCTATGATCGCAAGATAAGCAAAGACTGCGACAAACGCCACCGGCGCAAACATCATATAGCTTGTCACCACGCCAAAACAGCCCAGCATCAGCAAAAAGACCGTAAGCTTACGTTCCACCTGCGCCTCTTCATACAGACGCAGCACAATGGCCAGATAGCCGACCAGCATACTCCCCATCGCCCAGTAGCCGAACGAATAATAAAAGCTCAAAAACGGATAGCCCATAAACCAGGCCGCCGTAATCAAAAATGCAAATGCCTTTGACGCCCTCGTTTTTGCAAACCGCCGGATCATCGCCACAAAAAACAGCGTTTCCATCCACAGGAAAAAGCAGTCGGCCAGGATATAGCCCTTGTACCAGTCTGCAATTCGGACAAAGGGCTGTATCATTTCAATGATCATCGCATTCTGCAAGTGCAGAAGATACATCTTGGATACAGACTGCGCGCGCACAATATCCGTCGCTTCCTTCAGATGCAGCCCCGCATCGCTGTTGTAATAGCAATATTGCAGCTGCGGCGTAAAAATTGTAAGGCTGATCGCAGCAACCGCAACCGTCACAAATGCAAGCATGACAAAGTCAAACGTTTCCCACCGGTACTTCTGCGTCATGCCCTCTTTGCGCGTCCAGTAAAACAAAAGCAGCGCAATCGCCAGATAGATGACGCCCATCGAATACAGATTTACCGGAATGCGCACAATGCTGACGATTCCGGCTGCAATGCCTCCCATACAGATCGTCGCCAGAAACGACAGCGTCACCCAGATCAATCCGTTCATCGGATTGCAGGATTTACGGAATCGGTATACCATCGCGACACAGGCGCAAAACGCCAGCAGATAAAATGCCGTTCCAAAAACTGTTCCCTGCAGCATAGCGTTCTCCTCTCTTTTTCTAATTCAAAATAATCCGGTTCGGCGTCGTGGAAAAGCTGTAGATCTTTGCACCGCACTCCGCCATCAGATACGTGTTCTTCATTGTCGTATAGCGTCCGCTCGTATCCTGCATCAACCAGTCGGGCGCGTCAAAAAACGCTGCCTTTGCCCCGATCGACCGATAAAAGCTCTCCTTCAGCCCGCCGTTTCCATGATGCCCCATCTGGATATAATCGGATTGTAACGCATCGCCATATTTTTCCAGAAGATAATCGCTCATCCGTTTGCCGACGTCTGCGCAGAACAGCATCGACTCGTTGACCGCCGTCACGCGAAACAGCATGGAGCCGTCATTGAGCAGGTCATTCGAAAGCGCGTCCACATACGCATCGTATGCATTAAAAATTTCAAACGAAAGCCCCTTTACTTCAAATGTATCGCCGGCATGCACATACTGAAGGTTCGCGATGTCAAGCGTCTGCCATGTCTCGTATACCTCCGTTTCATCCCAGGGGGATTTTTCCAGACAAACTTCCGGCGGCGCCATATCAACCGCATATACTTTTTTTATTTTCAGTTTGCCCGGCTTTTTATAAATTTCGGTAAACGCCCCCGCATGATCTCTGTGCGGATGCGTAAGAATCCACGCGTCCACCTTCCTGCCAAGCCCGCGGATCACCCGCCGCACATAATCGGCGTCCTCCTTCCAGCCTCCGTCGACCACGATCAGGTGTCCTTCCTCATCCTGCATCGTATAAAACATCAGCGGATTTCCGTCTGCGCCGCCATACTGTGTAATCAGCCATTTCCCCGCATAATCCGCCTGCTCTGCGTCTCTTCGATAGACATGATACGCCGCATTTGCGCCGATTTCCTGATAGCCAAGTGAAAAGAGCGTCTCTGCCACGCCGTCCTCCGTCGGGATCGCCAGATAATTGCAGCCTTCCATCGCCGCATACCACGCCAGTGACGCCCAATCCTTTTCCGGCCGGCTCATAATCCGAAAAATCTCCTCCGCATTCCCCGTTTCTGCGCGTTTGCCCCGAATGGATTCGATGTTGTACGGCATCTGAATCGTCGCATCATACTGGCGGATATGCGTCACCAGATCGTTGACCGTAATCAGTTTTTTGCGCTCGATGCCGTTTGCATCGGCGTCCTGCCGGATCAGATCACAGATATCGACTGCGTCCTGCGGCAGCTTGTACCAGTTTTGCTTTCGTTCAAAAACCGTGTCGTTATATACATTCGTACCGGTCAGCGCAATGACGGCAAGCAACAGCGCAAACAGCAGCAGCCGCTTCGCCTTTCCTTCCATTTGCATCAGAATCTGTACCGCCGTATACGCCGTTACAATCGCAGAGGGAAGAAGCCAGAACATCCTCCAGTACACTTCTTCTCCAATGCAGACGCGCATAATGATTCTGGCCGTCACCGGAAAAAAGCAGACGATAAAAAACAACAGCGCATATCCAAGAAACAGAAACCGCTTCTCCTTCTCCTTTTTCTGTACAAACAGATAAATCAGACAGGCAAAAAACAACGCCATCTGCATTCCCGTCCCGTTGTAGGAATCGTACATGGACAGGACAATTTCAAACGTTTCTTTCAAACCATACCTCCTACCTAATCAGCAGATAGATCCCCGCACAAATCAGATTCGGCAGACAGCAGAGCGCCATGCACACAAGCAGACGCACGCTTCGCCTCCTCCATGCAAACAGGATGCCAAGCAGTCCAAGCATGACTGCCCCCAGCATAATGCCCATCGAAGATACCATGCAGCAGGCGGTCATCGCGGCCGCTAAGAGCAGCCAGTCCGCAGGGCGCGTCTTTTTCTCCCCATCCAAATCCTCCTTTTGGCCGCGCGGCAGATGCATCCGCAGCGTCAGATACAGCACAAGGGGCAGTAGCACGCCAGCCAGCAACGCCTTCCCCTGCCAGAGGCGGATCAGAAGAAACAGCCCCGCCGTCCGCTCACTGTAGGCGGAAAAGATATGCAACGCAGACAAAACCAACAGAAAATAACCTGTTTTTTCCATGTCATGTGAAAACAAAATCTGCCCCAGAAGCGCATATACCGCATATGCAAGCAAAAGAAACACAATCATAAAAATCGTATGCGCAACAATAGCCGGATGCGTATCCGTCACTTTCCCGACAACCGCCGTAAAGATGTAAAACGGCGACAATGCATATCTGGATGGAAGCGCCGCATAGGCCGTCCCGGTATAGGGATGATATGCGAGCAGCGTGTCCGTTGCAAGCGACGTAGAAGACGCCGCCACAAAAAATGCATCATCCGCATTCTGATACTGATAACGGGCATAAAACAGAACCTGTCCCAGAATCAGAAGAAGCTGCGCCCAGATGCAGAGCGTAAAATGCCGGACCTCCCGAAAAACGCTTCGAACGATTGAAGAAAGCCGTCTGAAATTCAGGATCAGGGAGACCGCAGCAGCGGCAGACAGCAGACCGACGTAAACAGACGTAAGCAAAGACAGCGACTGATGCGTAAAAATCATCGGCAGAGCCAGAATTTCAAACAATCCAAACAGAATCACATAGCCAGCCGCCATATGAAACAGGGGATTGTCCTTTTCCTCTTCTGTAAAGCGCGAATAAAAAAGTCCCAGCAGAAATGGAAGCGCGCCCAGAAATATTGCTGTCAACGCTATGCTTTTTATCATAATGCCTGCCTTTCCATTGCAAACTCACTGTTTTTGAAACGCCCAGAATTTATTGATTGCAAAATTAATCGGAACGCTTAACAACAGGTTCAACACCGGCCCTAAAAATTCTGAAATATGAAGCGCCTGAACCCAGAACACCATCAGAGCGCCATTTAAAAACAATCCGGTAAACGAATACGAAATATAGGTTTTGACAAGCGCCGGAAAAACAGCGCGCTTCTCTCCTTCTTCCACCGTAAATACATAGTTGTAATTCCAGAAAAAAGACCACAGCACGCTCAGCGCAAACGAGACGCCGGTCGCCGCCAGATAGTCATATCCGGCCAGAATCCCTGCGGACCGCATCAGAACCAGACTGACTGCATACAGGATATAGCTGACCGCCGTATTGCTGACGCCAACCAGCCCAAACCGGACAAACTGCAAATATGCTTCTTTTGCCTCTTTTGTCGGTTCCTTACGCAGCATTTTATATAAAAGGGAGAACAGCCACAATGCCAGGCTCTCAATTCCGTTCCATATCCGTTTTCCCGCTTCCGCTATCATTTGGCTCTTTTTTCCTTTCCAGATTCGTCTCCTTACAAATATAAATGGGACGCTTCTTGACTTCAAGATACGTTTTCGCCAGATAAGAGCCCAGGATTCCGATGCACAAAAGCTGTATGCCGCCCAGAAAAATCGTAATGCAGACCATCGAAGGCCATCCGAACGCGGATCCGCCGTACACAATCTGGCGCACGATGACAAACACAATCGCAACGGCCGCAATCAGGCACATCATAACGCCTACAAAAGCCGCAAGCGACAGCGGCATCGTAGAAAATGCCACAATTCCGTCAATAGAATATAAAAACAGCTTCCAGAACGACCATTTCGTCTCGCCGGCCACCCGTTCCACATTTTCAAACTCCAGCCATTTCGTCTCAAATCCGACCCACCCAAACAGGCCTTTCGAAAAGCGGTTGTATTCGCCCATGGAAAGCAGCGCGTCCACAAATGCACGGCTCATCAGGCGGTAATCCCTTGCGCCGTCTACGATATCGGCTTTGGATATGCGGTTCATCAGACGATAAAACATACGGGCAAAAAACGACCGTATCGGCGGCTCACCCCGGCGGCTCACCCGCCTTGTCGCCACAGAATCATACCCTTCCTCCACAATGGCCCGATACATTTTGGGCAGCAGCTTTGGCGGGTCCTGCAAATCCGCATCCATAATCGCCGTCAGATCGCCGTCAGAATGCGAAAGCCCCGCGTAAATCGCCGCCTCCTTGCCAAAATTTCTGGAAAAGGAGATATACTTTACCCGCTGATCCTTTTCCGCCAGCTTCTTTAATTCCAAAAGCGTTCCATCTCCGGAACCGTCATTGACAAACAGCAGCTCAAATTCCGCACAGGACATTTCCTGCATCACGTTTTGCATCTCATCATAAAAATAATGCAGCGCGGCCTCTTCATTGTAACAGGGAATAATCACTGTCAGCTTTACTCTATCCTGCATCCAGGCCTCCATCTCCCATCCTAAAAACTCCACCCGTCCCCTGTAAATCATTTTATTATACCGTCAAATGCACAGCATGTCAAATACGCAGAAATCATTTTTCGAAAAACAGACGCAAAGAAAGCGTTTCGGATCAGGCTTCCAAAACGCTTCTCTGTTAAAAATATGTCAAGTTTCCGCTCTTTTATGCAAGCGTTGCATCAAAATCAGGCTGCTTTTCCTTTCTTTTGCCATCCATCCGCTATAATGAATGCAACAACTCAGGAAAGGAGATGCGTTCCCGTGCATTTAAGCAGCGTATTGGATTATGTAATCGCGGCAACCGGCTGCCTGATCATTTTTGTAAGCTTCGCATGGAACATCTACGAGGTGTTTTTCCACAAATCCGATCAGCCGCAGTCCGAAGATTCCGCCATGCGGTAGCCAACGCCGGCTTCCGTAAAAATATACCGGGGCTTTGTGGGATTGTCGCCAATCTTTCTGCGGATATTCGTCATATTGACGCGGAGGATCTTGTTATCCTCTGCCGCATACGGCCCCCAGATCTTTTCCAGAAGCATCGGATACGTAATCAGTTTCCCGGAATTTGACGCCAGGTATTCAATGATCCGGTATTCCACCGGGGTCAGATGCACCCGCGCGCCATCCGCCGTCACAAGCCGCTTCTCAAAATCAATCTTTAAATTTTGCAGCTGAAACGCATCCTGTCCGCAACGCCTTCTGCGAACCCGCAGCACGCAGCGCACCCGCGCCATCAGCTCCTCCGTTCCAAACGGCTTCGTAATATAATCGTCCGCTCCCGCATCCAGCGCAAGCACCTTGTCCTTCTCTTTTCTCCGGGAAGAAATCACAATCAGCGGGCAGTCTGACAACGCGCGTATCTTTTGTATGACTTCCATTCCATCCATATCCGGCAGCGCCAGATCCAAAAGCACCAGATCCGGACATCCATATGCAAACTGCGCAAGTCCGTCTCTTCCATCCTGCGCGGCGTAAAACCGATAGCCCCGCTCCAAAAACTTCTTTTTCAGAAAATACTGCACTTCTTTTTCTTCATCAATCGATAATACTCTGTATTTCGTACCAATTTCCAATGAAATCCCCTCCTGTTCTGATTATGCCATTTGCGCAGAACAGGTTTTTTTCTTGCCATCCTTCCAGTGTATAAACAAAATCACATGAAACACAGGGATCTTTTTCTTTTGAAAGCAAACGTCGCGTATCGCCTCCGGCATGCAAAACAGCAGCAAAAGCGCGGCCAGCAGCAAAAACGCGACGCCGCGTGACAGCTCCGGAATCATCCTTACCATCCCGTCCCCATCAGCCCGGATATGAAAATCATCCATTTCCTGCGATGGATGCACGGAGAGAAGCGCATCCTGCGCTTCACCCGTTCTTTCTGCCGTCAGAGGCCACTGCCGCGCGACGGCATGTATATGGCTGATATTCCCCATAATCCCAATCATAAACAGGACTGCCAGGCAAATACAGAAGATATTTCTTTTCACGTACTGTCTCACCCGCCTTTCCGACTGTCTGCTTTTTATATGCATTCGATTCCAGAACCGCAGACCGGAGAGGAGCGGGCGCCGCCTGCACCGGCTCAGACTCCGTACGTTGGCCCGCCGCCGTTTTCGGTTCGCCCGGCGATGGCTCCGTTGGCGATGGCTCCGTCGGTGACGGTTCTGTCGGTGATGGCTCCGTTGGCGACGGCTCCGTCGGCGATGGCTCCTCCGGCCCTGGCGACGGCTCCGTCGGCGATGGCTCTTCCGGTCCTGGCGACGGTTCCGTCGGCGATGGCTCTTCCGGCCCTGGCGACGGCTCTGTCGGCGATGGCTCTTCCGGTCCTGGCGACGGCTCTGTCGGTGACGGCTCTTCCGTTTCGTAGATCGGTTCTGTAATCACAAGCTCCACTTCATTCGAAAACTTGCTGAGGGAATCATCCGCATAGACGGCCCGCACTTTGAGGCAATACGTTACGCCAACGACAAAGTCCACCATATTGCCCGCTGCGTCTTTATATTTTGTCATGCTGTAAGCATTCGTTCCAATGCCGCCTACCCTGACGTATTCCGCGTCAATATTGCGCTTGCAGAATACGCGATACCGAACTGCATTCGGCCACTGCATCCAGTTCAGCACGACTTTATTGTCTTTTATGCCCGCCGTAAGCTGAATCAGCGCCTGTTTTTCCGTAGGCTCGGAAAATTCACCATAATAATTTACGCCGTCTGCCGTAATATACGCCCGGACTTTGTAATAATAAACCGTTCCGGAAAGCTTACCGGCGTCGCTGTCCGTATAGGAACCCTTGCTTCCGGCGGCTGCCCCGACCAGCTCATACGCGCCGTCTTTCGCCGTCGAACGATAGATTTCATATCCATCCACATCCGTCATTTTTTTCCAGGCGATCTTGATTCGATTGCCGGAAACTTCACAGTTGCTCTCGTTGATCTCCACCTGTCCGGTCGTTACTCTTACCGATACCGGATCCGACATCGTTCCATAAATCTTCACCCGCTTATCCGGATTATCCGACTGCGGCGCTTCTTTGTACATGCGCATCTGATACTGATATACGCCGGCCCGCGTAAGGTTTTTATCTGTATAAGATACCGTCGTATCCGATGTAACAGTCCCAATCAGCTGACCGCCACGATAAATTTCATATCCATCCGCCGTATTGATTCGATCCCAGCTTAGTTTAAGTGACGTCGTCGATTCTGATTCTGTCTTTGTAATCACGGCTTTTTTCAGCTTTGACGCCATTTTTGTGCATTTTGATTTTTTAAAGTTTTTGATTTTATTCCATTTTTTAAGGTTGGTATACCGCAACAGAGGATCGGTAAACGTGAACGACTCCTTTGAGTCAATATACTGGAATACGTGCCAGACCAGACGCTTTGCGCGGGCATTGTTGCACAGTCCCCAATAGTAGCCCAGATTCGTCTCGGAAGGATGATCGAATTCCCTGCCGTAAATAAAGGCTTCAATCATCGAATTGCCTTCGCTCATATAATAGGCATAGGCATAGGCGGCCGCCTGCACCGCTTCTCCCCTGCTGGAATTAAACGACTGCTCCGACAACATAATCTTGCAGTTCTTGCCGAATTTCTTTTTGACGTATTTCGTCAGCACGTCCAGATTTTTGAAATTCACAATCTTTGCGTTGACGGAGTTCGTCGCCGTCGAATCATCCCAGAAAACAGGATCGGACATGCCCTGCGGATACGCATGATAGGCAATCTGAAAATCAATGTCCCCTTTCGCCTTCAGGCTGGCGTAAAACTGGTCCAGCGTGGCTTTGGACGTAAAATACCGCTTTCCGGAGCCATCCGCGTCATTGTTCCAGTTGTGATCCAGGCTGATGTACACTTTGGCGTTTTTATTGACGCTTTTTACTGCATTGTAGCAGATATGAAACGCTCTCGCGTAGTTATCCATATACGTGGCAAGCTTTTTATTGCCGCCGTAATTCCATATGTACGGGCTGTTGACCTCATTGCCCAGAATCCAGCCGGATACAAGCCGCTCCGCCGTGCCGTAGCGCTTTCCAAGAAAATCCATAATCGCCTCAAACGTCAGACGGCCCGCGTTGCTTGACGTCTTAATCGACGAATACAGCGTATAGTTGTCTCCGCCGAACTGCATGGCGGACGTGCCTGTCGAAGCGCCGTCTTTGGGCAGTAAAAGGATGATCGTCACCCGCGCGCCGGCCGCATTGTAGGCCTGCACCTGCTCATCGTGCTTTTTCAGCTGATCCGCATCAATCTGATACGTTTTGTTTTTGTAGGTAAACGACGTTTGATTCGTCGCTTTCTGATTCAACAGGGAGTTTAACGTCCAGTTGATTACGACATGCTGCGCGCCAAGCGAGAGCGAGTCGTCCAGATCCTCCACCTGAAGCCCCTTTTTCGACGTGACAGCCGGGCCGCTTCCCGTATATGTGGCGAGCGCCTCCGGATTCGTAAGATAGCTGGCGTCGCCAAGTATCTGATATTTGGAGCCTTTTTTATATGCGACCGCAAATTTCTGATACAGCATGGAGCTGTTAAAGCCCGCTTTCAGCGTCACCGTTCCTTTTTTGGCCTTTACGGACGCAATGGGCTTCGCGCTCAATTTTTTTGTTTCGGATTTATTGGCGTTTAAAGCCAGAAGATACAGTTTTGAGCCCATGGCCGCCGTCTTTTTTTTCACTTTGGCCTTCACTGTGACTTTGCTGCCGCCGCTGGTTAATTTACAGGTTTTGATTTTTACATTTGCATCCGCCGCCTGCGTCTGCACCGGATTTGTTACGGCAAGCAGCCCCGTCAGCAACAGAGCAGCCGCTATGACGTATAGGATTCGTGTTCTTTTCTTCTTCTGCATCATCAGTTCACCTCAAATAGTCTTTCCTTATACATTCCCTGTTCGATCAGTCCCCGAATGGCCGTTGTCACGCTTTTCTTGTCTTCCTGATACGTCACGCCAAACCATTTGTCTTTCGTCTCCAATACCTTTACGCTCGCCTTCTTTTCGGAGAGCAACCTGTCGATAATCCTGGGCAAAAGGTATTCTGACCTGACATCCTCCGGCGAAAGTTCCGACAAAAAAGTTTCAAATCCTGCCCGAAGCTCCTGAAAGAAGTCGGGCCGAAGTCCCCACATATTCATAGATACCTGCTGATTCGCGTCTACGGCTACAGGATTCCCTTTCTCATCCTGCGCGCATAATACGCCGTTCTTCCATTGAATTTCATAAGTCTCCGTCACTTTTAAAAGGCTTCCATCCCCATCCACTTCACAGACGCCCCTTGTCACGCCGCCGTTTTCACTCAGCGTGTTTTTTAAAACAAATCCCGCCATGCACATTTCATATACATCCGACGGACCTTTCCTGTCATCCGACAAATACGCATGCAGCTTTTCAAACGCTTCCCTTCCGTAATAATCATCCGCATTGATGACCGCAAACGGATGCTCTGCCAGTCCTGCAGCGGCAAGCACAGCCTGTCCGGTTCCCCACGGCTTCGTGCGGCCCTTTGGCGCCGCAAAGCCCGCCGGCAGATCGCAAAGCTCCTGATATGCATATTTGACCGGAATGACTTTTTCAATCCGTCTGCCGATGATTTCTTTGAAATCCGCTTCCAGATCATGGCGAATGATAAAGATCACTTCATCAAATCCGGCTTTTATCGCATCATAAATGGAATAATCCATAATGATCTCTCCACATGGCCCAACCGGGGCCAGCTGCTTGATTCCGCCTCCAAACCGGCTGCCAATGCCGGCTGCCATTATCATAAGTGTCGTTTTGACCATATTTTCCGCTCCTGTATCTGCTGCTGATTTTCGCTATCTTTTAGTATAGCATGTTTTTCCTTTTTTTGAAAGCTTCATTTGGATGGGATTTTTTGTCAGCAGCGCAAAACTGACAGGCTTTTGTTCACTAAGGATAGCAGCGCCGGATTAAACCGAGATTAAAATGCAAACGCCTTAATTAAAAATATCCTGCGCGCGGCTGCGCTCATCAAAAAGATTGTTGTATTGCAGCATGCGATACGTATGGATCAGATCCTGATATTCGCCCGGCTCGTCAAATGCATGCATCACGCGATTTTCATCCATAAATCCGTTTACATTGATCACCGGCATCTTTTTCTGTAAGTTCAGCAAATAACGATTGTATGGCGGAAGATCTATGCCGGCAGACAAAAGCAGATCGCTTCCCAGATAATTTAAGCTGAGATATTCCTCCATCTCCACATCCAGTTCATAATTGGCCCACATTACATACGGCGTTATCATTTTCTTCTGTACGACGTCCAGCTGGCTCTCCTCTTCGGATATCCGCGCATAAAATTCACTTTCAAGACCCGGCTGGTGATCTCCAAACATCAAAATCAATGTATTTTCCCCTACGCCGGAAAAATACTGGATCAGATTATAAAATGCCCGGTCCGATTCCTGCATCAGGCTCAAATATTGCTCCACCTCCGGAAACTCTCCCGGACAATCCGTCAGAGAAACAGTAT
Source organism: uncultured Roseburia sp. (assembly GCA_947647505.1). Lineage (GTDB taxonomy): Bacteria > Bacillota > Clostridia > Lachnospirales > Lachnospiraceae > Roseburia_B. Next base: position 64,587 of record CANSKO010000016.1, read on the forward strand.
TCTGATACGCCTCGTCTGCGTATCCTCCATGATTTTGCATCGTAATATTAAATACAAACAGTTTTTCTCCCGGCTGCTTGTTCTGAAACATCTGAATGATCCCCTGATAATTCGACTCGTCTGAAGCAAAGCTGCGCAATTTTGAAACTTTGATATCTTCTATACCGTAATATTCATCAAACCCATATATGTCATATATTCTTGGCCTTCTGTAATTATCTTTTTTGTAAGGATGCCAGGCAATCGTCTTATACCCATTCTTTTTCATCTGTTCCACAAGCGAAGCATCGCCTTCCTCTACATAAAACTGATACGCCACAACGCCTTTCGGAAGAAATGCCGTGGTATTCCCTGTCAGAAATTCCCATTCCGAATTTGCTGTTCCGCCGCCATGCTGCGACGTATACACCCATCCCTGCATCGTATCTTCCGCCATGCTTTTTATATAGGGAAACATCGGCTCTGACGTCTGCACATCGCCCAGAACGGATAAGTCCGCAAAAGATTCATTCATAATGACAATGACATTATCCGGCGTCTGCACCGTCTTCTGCTCCGCCGAAGGCGCAGGCCCTTCCACCGCATCCCGTACTTTTTGCACGGAGTAGCCCTTTGGCTTCTCAATCCGCATACAGCGAATACTTTGCATCGTACACGCCATAAAGCCCTCCTTCTGGTATGTATTATTTATGATAAAAAAATCCAGTCCCTCCTGTCCTGCCATCTTGAGCAGATTTCCTGACAGCATTCCATATAAACTCCCCCATATACAAAAAATCGCCGCTGCGCAATAGCCCACCCTCACGTTTCGTTTCGACAGGCGCAATTCCACTTTCGTCATCCATACATTGCAAAGAAGCGTCAGAAGCCCCATGATCACCATATCCCCGGCAACCTCATATTGAAATTCTCCGGCCACAGACATCGCCGTCCAAAAGGATCGGACATCCGCAGGCAGAATCGGAAGATGCCGAAACTGTACCACAAATGCATTCGCCACCGCAAGCAGATAAAGCAGCGTATTCAGGAGGATTACCGTGATCCTGGCCCGATTGCACGCCGCAAACACCGCCATATACAGCAAATAATAAATGCATACATTTAACAGAATGATTCCGGCCGTATTTTCCATAATGGCATTAAAATTGCCGGAAACCGTCTCAAATATATAAAAGCTGACTACCGGCATGACTATGAGCGACAGAAGCGCCATTCCCTGTTTTTTCTTCTCATTTTTCCAGCTTGCCTTCCAGAAAACCAGAAAGCAGATGACTGTCATAAATTTCAGATAATCCAGGATCTGTTCATCGGACAACTGCTCCTCAAATACAACCAGAAGGATCAGAAGCGCAAAAAGAACAATCCCCATTGCAATCAGCCGTTTGAAACGGCTCTTTTTCTTCAAAAGCTCTTCCTGCTTATCCAGTTTCTTTTTCTTCTCTTTTTTTATTGTATACTTCATCCGTTCGCGTCCCTTCTTTTTTCTGCTTTAGAGCGTGTTTGAAAAATGCTTTCTGACAGATGTGCGACCCACTTAGTGGGAGA